>JBAXGW010000013.1:0-81489 GCA_037139195.1 Bacteroidota bacterium | reverse complement strand
ATCCCCTAAAGATAGGCATTTTTTAAGATGAGCTAAGGGGATACCCAGTTAAAATAAAAATAAATCTACAACGACCAAGTCTGCAATCCTTCATTCACAAACTCATAGCGTTTGGTTTGTCCGCCAAATTTTGAAAGTGCTTCAACTACGCTATAACGAGTTACACCTGGACAATAGAAAATCATAAAACCGCCACCGCCAGCACCCGAAATCTTACCGCCACTTGCTCCTGCATTCAATGCCGAAGTATAAATATCGTCAATCAACTGATTGGTAACTCCGCCAGCCATTTTCTTTTTGTTTTGCCAACCGTAATCTAATATTTGTCCTATTTTAGATAAGTCGCCACGCAAAATAGATTCTTTCATCTGAATAGCCTGCTCTTTTAAGTTATGCATTGCTTGTATAGATGACTCGTTTTTATCTACTACATTTTTAGATTGAACTTCAATTATTGATGAAGACAAACGACTGGTTTCGGTATAGTATAAAACCAAATTAAATGCTAATTCATTCAAATAAACATCTTTAATTCGAAGTGGATTTACAATCACTTTATCGTCGCCATAAAACTCCATAAAGTTAACACCACCAAAAGTTGCAGCATATTGATCTTGTCGACCACCCGCCATTTTCAAATCTACACGTTCTATTTCATAAGCTAAATGAGCAATATCGTATTCGCCTAATGGCAATTTAAGCCACTCAACAAAAGCGCCTAAAATAGCAACAACCAATGTAGAAGAAGTTCCTAAACCCGAACCAGCTGGAGCATCTACATAAGTGTACAACTCAAACGAAATTGGTTTTTTGTTAAACTGTCGAACTATGCGATTATAAACGCCTTTCAATAAATCCAGCTTTCCATCGAGTGGTAATTCTGGCAGCATATCATATTCTACCGATTCATTTCTATCAATAGATTTGAAAACTATTTTATTATTAAAACGAGGAACTATAGTAGCATAAGCGTACATATTCAACGTGGCATTTAAAATTGAGCCACCATATAAATCTGCATACGGCGAAACATCGGTTCCCCCGCCAGCTAATCCAATTCTTAAAGGTGCTTTACTTCTAACTATCATTTTTTCTTACTTTAATAAGGAATAAATATTTTTAAGCATATATTCCCATGAATATTTTTGTTTTTCAAGAATCACATTTTCTGTAAATTCCTGAACTTTATTTTCTTTATATAGTTTCAAAATTGCAGAAGCAATTGCGTCTGGATTCACATCCACCACATAACCCACATTTCCATCTGGAACAATTTCGGCCAAACCACCAACATTGGTAACAATCATTGGTTTGTGGAAATTATAAGCAATTTGCGTAACTCCACTTTGCGTAGCTGTTTTGTAGGGCTGAACCACAAAATCAGAGGCACAGAAATAAGTTGCTACTTCAGAATCGGGAATAAAATCAGTCTTTTGAATAATAAAATCAGCCAAGTTGGTTTCTTTTATTTGATTTTCATATTTTTCGCGATTCGAATAATACTCGCCAGCAATGACTAATCGTATATCGGGCAAATCTTCTTTCACTATTTTCAGGGCATCTATCAACAAATCCAATCCTTTATAATCTCTAATAAAACCAAAGAAAAGTATATGTTTTTTTGTTTTATCTAAACCTAATTTTTCAAGAGCTGTTTCTTTATCCACAATGCTACCGAAATTATCATACACTGGATGAGGAGAAAAAACACGAGGTTTGTTTTTGTCAAACAAATTTAAATCTTCCAACACCGATTTCGACATTGCAACAAAACCATCGACATTTTTCACAAAATAACCAGAAAGTAATTTATCGCCAATGCGGTGCTCGTGTGGAATTATATTATCTAATACCGAAATTATTTGAGTGTGCTTATTGGATTTTATAATTTTACAAATTGTTCCAAGTGCTGGAGCCATGAAAGGAATCCAAAACTTGACAATAACAAAATCATAGTTTCTTTTTTTTAGCTTCAAACCAGTTTTAATCCACGAAATTGGATTAACAGAATTAATGCTTCTTTCTATTTTAATATTTTCAGGAGCTGGCTCGTTGGAATACTGGGTTTTTCCTGGAAAAAGAAAAGAAGGATATTGAACAGTGAATGTTTCAATTTCAACCTCGTCGCCATTTTCTTGAAATGCCTTCGCAATCCGCTCGTTAAAAGCCGAAAGTCCTCCGCGATAAGGATAAGCTGTGCCTAATATTAAAATTCTTTTTCCCACTTAAAACTTATTTAATCCCACTTAAGACTTCGACTCCGCTCAGTCTGCGTTCAGTAAACAGTCACTCTGAGCGTAGTCGAAGAGTTATTATTTCAAAACAATTAAAACTTAATCTTCGTTTCAACATGATATTTATTCCTATCATGCGAATTTCGTGCAATCATTTCTGCTAAAAATCCAGCTAAAAACAACTGAGTTCCAAGCACCATAGCTAATAAACCCAAATAAAACAAAGGGCGTTCGGTCATGTGATATTCATCAAGCACAATTTTTCCATAAGCCAAATATATAGCAACAAAAAACCCAAACATAAATAACAATGTACCAAGCGAACCAAACAAATGCATCGGTTTTTTACCAAATTTACCTACAAACGAAATTGAAATTAAATCCAAAAAACCATTCACAAAACGCTCTAAGCCAAACTTTGTAGTCCCGTATTTGCGAGCACGATGTTCAACTACCTTCTCTCCTATTTTTTTGAATCCAGCCCATTTAGAAATCACTGGAATGTAGCGATGCATTTCTCCATACACTTCAATATTCTTAACAACATCTAATTTATAAGCTTTCAAGCCACAGTTAAAATCACGCAATTGAATCCCCGACATTTTTCTAGTAGCCCAATTAAATAATTTTGTAGGCAATGTCTTTGTAATTGGATCGTAACGTTTTTCTTTATATCCGGAAACAATATCGAAACCTTGCTTTGTAATCATTTCGAATAAAGCCGGAATTTCATCCGGGCTATCTTGCAAATCAGAATCCATTGTAATAACTACATTTCCCTGAGCATGTTCGAAACCAACATTTAAAGCAGCTGATTTACCATAATTCCGTCTGAACTTCAACCCTTTAAGATTATCATACGATTTGCTTAAACACTCTATTTCACGCCACGAACCATCCGAACTGCCATCGTCAATCATAATTATCTCATACGAAAACATATTATCTTTCATCACTCGAGCAATCCATTCAACCAATTCTGGCAATGACTCTTCCTCGTTATATAGCGGAATTACGACTGAAATATCCATAATAATTTATTGATTTAAAATATGGTCTAATGAAGCATTTTTTCTTTTAATAAAAAATGAAACAACAGACATTATAAAAAAACTTCTAATTGCAATATCAATTACAGATGCTAAAACAATTCCAAAAGGAGATGAAACCGTTTTAATAACAAGGCTTAATTGCTCATCAGTAATTTTAGGATTGTTTTTCATCAATCCTTCTTTAGTTATTGTTAATACCTTTTCATATAATAATGGATCGATGAACTTATAGAAAATAAAACTAAAAACACCAAATATAGCTCCTACAAAAACTCCTATTAACACCCCATTTTTCAATGAACTACCATAACTAATAAAACCGTTATTTATTTTATCGCGGCAATACTGAACTCCTAAAATTGAGGCCATACCAATAATAAACATATTTAAAAACAAAAATAACGGTGAACCACTTAGCGGATTAATTAAGTAAACAATAATAAAAAGCACTATCAAACCTATTCCGCCATAAATTCCATAAGTCATTGCATTTTTCAGCGTAGTGTTTTTTTGCATAATACTCTATTAAAGATACCAGATTAATCAGCTTCAACAAAAGCTGCATCTACCAAATAAAACACAAAAATAAAAAAAATAACGCACACCTTGATAAAAAAAACAGATACTATTTTTTGATTATCATAAATATTTATATATTTGCACTTGGGTAAGCCTTATACGATCAGCTCCCCTTGAACTCCCCCAGATTCGGAAGGAAGCAAGGGTAAAGGGTTGAGCGATGCGATATAAGTAGCTTACCCTTTTTTATTTGAAAAAAAATAAAAATATCTACCCCTGTTTTTTGCAGAAAAAACAATATTTATATGTAAATTTACATTTCTAATTTTTAAAATAAAAAACAATGAAAAAACTGGTATTCGCATCGCTATTTTTCATAGGGTTAGTATTTTCGAACAATATTTCGGCTCAGAACTCAACAGATCAAGACCTTCAATTTAAAATTGAAAAAGACACCCTCACTATAACGATCCTAGACAAAACCATAAAAACAGGCGAAATACTTATTTACAAAACTTTTGGCGATGAAAAAATCAATACCGATTTTTTTAATAATCCAATAAAAATATACATCGGAGACTGGGAAAAATCATGGTATCATATAAAATTAGACTATGGCTTAGTTAGTCAATTCCGACATCTTTTCATTTAACTTTTAAATTTTTGCAATGAAGTTTTTTATCGACACGGCTAAAATCAGCCAAATAATTGAAGCTCGCGATTTAGGCATTTTAGATGGAGTTACTACAAATCCATCTTTAATGGCCAAGGAAGGCATTAAAGGTCAAGATAATATACTAAAGCATTATGTTGAAATATGTAAAATTGTTGATGGCGACGTAAGTGCTGAAGTTATTTCTACCGATTTCAATGGAATGATGAGGGAAGCCGAATTACTAGCATCATTGCATCCAAACATTGTTGTTAAAGTTCCAATGATAAAAGAAGGCATTAAGGCAATAAAAACTTTAAATGAGATGCAAATCAAAACAAATTGCACTTTAGTTTTCTCTGCCGGACAAGCTCTTTTGGCTGCAAAAGCTGGAGCTACTTATGTTTCGCCTTTTATTGGTCGCCTTGATGACATTTCTATGGACGGACTTGGTTTAATTTCTGAAATTCGAACTATTTACGATAATTATCAATACGAAACACAAATACTTGCAGCATCTGTCCGACACTCTATGCATATTGTAAACTGTGCAGAAATTGGAGCCGATGTAGTTACCTGCCCACTTGATGCTATTTTAGGATTATTCAACCATCCACTCACAGACATAGGGTTAGCAAAGTTTTTAGCTGACCACAACAAGAAATAGAAAATGCTGATTAAACTTTACGAAGAAAATCCAAATCCCAAACAAATAAAATCTATTATAGAATGTTTGAAGGATGGTGGAATTATTATTTACCCAACCGATACAATATATGGGATGGGTTGCGATATTTTTAAGCAAAAAACCGTTGAACGCATTGCTCAAATAAAAGGTGTAAAATCAAAAAAATCAAATTTCTCAATTATTTGCCACGATTTAAGCCATATTTCAGATTACACAAAACCTTTTGAAACATCGATATATAAGATATTGAAAAAGCTTACACCTGGGCCTTTCACTTTCATCTTAAATGCAAACAATAATATTCCAAAGCTTTTTCAGAACAACAAAAAAACAATTGGTATAAGAGTTCCTAGCAACGAGATAGTATTAGAAATTGTAAGGGAACTTGGCAACCCCATACTTACTACTTCTATAATAGATGAAGACGACATACTTGAATACACAACAGATCCCGAACTCATTTACGAAAAATATTGCGATTTAGTTGACATTGTTATTGATGGTGGCTATGGAGGCAATGTCCCTTCTACAGTTGTTGACTGCACTGATGCTGAAAACATTCAACTTATCAGACAAGGGAAAGGAGATTTCAGTGAGTTTCTATAAAATTGAAAAAGATAATATATTCAAAATCGAAAAAGCAATTTCAATCGAAGAATTCGATTGTATATTAAAAAATGAAAACATTGTTATAGAACGAATAATTTCGCCAAACTCTGACAATCCTAACGCTGGCTGGTATAACCAAGAATGGGATGAGTGGGTAATGCTTGTTCAAGGCAATGCAAAGCTTGAATATGATGACAAATCTACAATTGACCTAAGCATTGGGGATACGCTTCTAATTAAAAAGAATACAAAACACCGAGTTATTTACACTTTTTCTGAATCAATTACAATTTGGTTAGCAATACATATTAAATAGTTTTTGCTTGAAATGCACAACAAATATGCATTACAAATACGATTTAGTATAATATTTATTACATTGCAATAAAAAGACTGCTATTTTTGTTTATACATAAACCTGCAAGCTTTTTATAACTCTCATAAAATGAAAACGCTTCTATAATTGGAGTAACCGCAGACTGAGCGGTGGTTGCTGAGCGAAGCCGAAGTAAGTCGAAGTCTGCAAAGAGTTGAAAAAAACTTGCGGTAATTTAAGTTTACAACTAAAAAATATTGAAAATATGACAGTAGAGAATAATCCTGCATTATTAAAATTTTTCAGCAATAAATTTCGTTGGGCTCAACATTTGATTTTTTGGATAGTCTATTTTTTAGATTCATCGGGTTTATTATTGTTTTACAATTACGAAGATGAAAGTTTATTAAATACATTTGCGGTATTTGGCGTAGATATTATTTTAATTTACACCAATATCTACTGGTTATTACCAAAGTTTTTAATGAAAAATAAATTTGCATCCTATATAGGATTAACTGTTTTATTTTTATTAGTTGACATTGGATTAGGCGACATTATTGAATATTCAATTTTTTACAATCCAGAATATTATCAAAACTACACTTTTGCTGATTTAGTTACCTCGAACATATTAAATCTTCAAATTACAGCTTTCTTTTTAGGAACTGCAATTGGCTTAAAAATGTTTAAACTTTGGTTAAGCAATCAGCAACGAATTCGTCAACTTGAAACTCTTAACTTGCAAACAGAATTAAACTATTTAAAAAGCCAAATCAATCCTCATTTCCTTTTTAACACACTAAATAATATTTACGTACAAACTAGAATTGATCAAAATAGTGCAGCTCAAACTATTCTAAAACTATCAGATTTGCTAAGATTTCAATTATACGAATGTTCAAAAGACAAAGTAACATTAGCATCAGATATTGAATATATTAAAAACTATCTAGAGCTCGAAAAAATAAGAAAAACAAATGCAAATGTTAACTTTCAAATAGAAGGAACCGCAAATGGCAAAATGATTTCGCCTTTTATTTTCATTCCTTTTGTTGAAAATGCAGTAAAACACGGATTGAATAGTAGTGGAAATGAAAATTACGTAAATATTTTCATGAAAATTGATTCAGAAAGTATTATATTTGAGGTAGAAAACTCATATAATATTCAGCCAACAAAATCTGCAGACGGAGGACTAGGACTTGCAAACATAAAACGAAGACTAGAGCTTTTATTTCCAGGCAAATACGATCTGATTATTTACGACAATGGGTTGATTTTTAAAGTTACATTAACACTAAATCTTAAAGTATGAACTGTATTATTATAGATGATGAGCCTTTGGCTAGAGAAGGAATGAAACTTAACATTGCAGAAGTAAGCAGCTTAAACCTTGTAGGAGTTTTCGACAGTGCAATACATGCAAATAATTTTATTTCGAACAATGATGTTGATTTAATGTTTCTCGACATTCAAATGCCAGAAATGACTGGATTGGATTTTTTGAAAACATTAAAAAACCCTCCAATGGTTATTTTAACCACTGCTTATCCACAATTTGCTCTAGAAAGCTATGAATTTGATGTAACCGACTATCTTGTTAAACCAATTAGAATTGAACGTTTTTTAAAATCAGTACATAAAGCAGAAGAATTACTGCAATTAAAATCAAATTCAATTAACACATTTGACAAAATTATTGACGATTATATTTTTATTAAATCGGAACGCAAATATGTTAAAATTCAATTTAAAGAAATATTTTTTATTGAAGGCTTGAAAGATTATGTTATCATTCGTACAGAAAAAGAAAAACACATGACTGCAATGAATGTAAAAACAATTTTCAACCAATTACCTTCAGATATTTTTGCAAGAATAAACAAATCATACATTATAAACATCGATCATATTAAGTCTATTGATAACGACTTTGTAAACATACAATCCCTTGAATTGCCTATTGGGAGAACTTTCAAAGATGATTTTATAAACAACTATGTTAATAAGCGTTTATTAAAAAGATAATTTTTTTATGAGTAAACGGGTAAACAATAACCAGAATATATTTGGCACTGTTTACCCGTTTACCATTTCACCTGAATACTAATTTAAGCCCGACTTAAATTGTTTTTGAAACACATTCCAATCGATATCTTTGAATTTATCAGAAGCAAAGTACATTAGCAATAATTCCATTTCGTTTGGTTTCTTATAGCCTGGTGCCGCCTGAAGTATCGACCCTTTTTCATCAAGCACAACAACCGTAGGATAACCCAACTTGCCATTTAAAAGATAAACTGCAAATTCGTGTGTAGACCTTTTTACCTCAGGAGTGGGATTAATATAAACTTTATTATTGAATTTAAGTTCTGCTTTTTGTTCTGCATCAAATTTCACAGGATAATAATTATCCATTAAAATTTTTGCAATATATGGATGACTAAACGTATTATTATCCATCACTTTACACCATCCACACCATTCAGTATATACATCAATAAAAATCTTTTTGGGATTCTTTTTTGATAATTCTATTGCCTCTTCAAAAGTATACCATTTAAGTGGTTTTATAATTTCACTTAATTTAGCAATAAGTTTTGCATTGCCATTTTGTTTTGCATAATCTAAAACAGTCTTTAATTTATGATCGTACAAATAAGGATTTGCTCCAGCTTTTAACAATAAATCTACGCAGTTTATACTGCCACTGGCAGCCGCAAACAACAATGCTGACGAGCCAGCAGTATCAACTTTATCAATACTTGCCTTGTTTTTCAATAGCAAATCTATCAATTTTTCATCACCAAGCATTGATGCCTCCATAAGCATCGTTTTGCCTAAAGCATTAGCAAAATTAACATCATCACCTCTTTTTACAGATTCTCTAATCTCATTCGCTTTATTTGCTTGTTGAGCATAAGAATATAAAGTAAATAATAAAACAATGATAAAACTAAATAAGGTTTTCATAATAGCAAATATATTTTTACAAAAGTATGAAAATTTAAGCAAAAAAAAAGCTGCTAAAATAGCAGCTTTTCATTTAATCTAAATAAATTATTTAGCTTCGTAAGTTTTTGTTCCTGTTGTAGTTGAAACTGTTCCTGAAGTAGTAGTACCATCTAATTTAAGAATTAACTCTTTGCTTTTCAATTCATCAATAATAAAAGTAAATATCTGTGCATTAGCTCCATCATAAGTTGCTTGGTTAGTAACGCCACCACTTACAGATGTAGATTTAGTACAAACCATAATAACAGACTCCTTGTTTTTAAGGTCTAGCTCTTTAATTTTTGAACCAAAAAACCAACTTCCTTCATAAGTATTTGAGTTCAATCCACTTACCATTTTCCATTCAAAAGTACCGTCAGTATTATAAGTTAACGTCTCAGAATATGGACTAGCAGTTCCTGAACCATATGAAACAGAAGTCCCTGTATAAGTTGTAACTGTAGTGGTACCACTTGTTTCAGTTTCAGTTCCTTCTTTTAAAGTCCACTCAGCAGTTAATCTTGCTTTTCTTGATTTTAACGAAATACCTGGGTCATTTTCTCCTTTTTTGCAGCTATTTAATAATGGCATTGCCATAGCACAAGCTACTAATAATACAAATACTTTTTTCATACTCTTTTTTAAATTTTAATTTTATTAATAATAATAGTTTTTTTGATGTGCAAATATATAAAATATATAAATACAAATATAAAAAAATAAATTTAAAAACTTAAAATACACCTACGAAAAATTACATACACCTGGAAATCAACAGCTTAAATTAATTCTTTCAAATAAAAAAAAGACTTAAGAAAATAATCTTAAGTCTTTGGTTATATAAAGTTTAAATATTAATTAAATAATCGAGGTGATTTAATTTGAACAGGAGTTTTGTTGAAACTCTTAAATGCATAAGTTAAGAATATCTCGTGCGATCCACTGCTATATTTTTTTATTTCAGATGCATCCATATCATAAGAATAACCAAACTTCAATTGTTTAGTTAAATTAAAACCAACTAAACCAACATAAGCATCATTTAATCTATAAGAAACACCTGCCCAAAACAAATTATTATATTGAAAAAGAGCACTTGCATCTACTTGAGTAATATATTGAGTTGATTTAACACGGAAGCAAGGAACTATAGCCATTTTTTCATTTAAATCAATAGTATATTTTCCATAAGCATAAAAATGACGAGGGACTTTAATTGAAGATGAAGCTTCACTTTGTTGAACATGTGTTGATGAAATACCAAATCTTAATTTTTTAATAGATAATTCCATACCAAAATCAAAATCAGGAACTAACTCTGATTTGTCTGTTTTAAGGGCATACATGTCATCCATTTCTTCATATACAAGGTCGCTTCCATCAATTGATCTATTAATAAAACCAAGTCCAGCACCAATTGCTAAATGGCTTTTTTCAGCTAATCTAATATGATAAGCGTACATTAGCTTGAAATTTAATGAGTTTTCAAATCCTAGTTTATCATTTACAACAGAAAAACCAATTCCACTGTTTTGTTTTTTTAGCAATGTATGACCATTGATAAATTGCGTAGAAGGAGAATTATCGAAACCAACCCATTGCTGACGAGCCAATAACGAAACGTCAAAACTCTCGGTATTACCAGTAGCTGCCGGATTAAATGTTACTTCATTAAACATGTAATGACTGAACTGAACATCATTTTGAGCTAACAAAATATTACATGTAACAAATAGAACAACTGCAAATATCAATTTTTTCATAGAAAAATATTTTTGTAACTATAATTATTTCTTTTCTGTCATTTTTTTTGCATCCTTAATACTAATTTTCTCACCATCACTAAAAGCAACTACAAATGATTCAACACCTTTGCTCATCAATTTATCTTGAGCATTTAATGCTTCATCAAAAGTTGCATATAATCCAATGGTGTATCTGTAGAAACCATCTAAATCTTTCGAGAACTTAATTGGAGAATCAGGAAGTATGCTCTTCACTTTCGCTAAACTAGGCTCTTCTAATAATACTTTTGAAGCAGAGAATTGCAACCTAAAATCAACCCCTTTTAACTGGTCGGCAGTTTTAAACTGATCAATATTTGTAACTTGGAAAGTAGTTCTTCTATTCATTTGATCTTCCGCTTCTGTAGTTGCATTCTTTTTAACTGGACGAGTTGCACCCCATCCTTTAGAAGAAAGTCTTTGTGCGCTAATACCTTTTGAAACAAGAAAATCAACAACTGATTGGGCACGTTTAGCAGATAAATCTAAGTTATAAGCAGGTTTGCCTTTTTCATCTGTATGAGCATTAATAACAATAGCCAACTCAGGTGATTCATTTAATAATTTAATCAATTTCTCTAATTCTAATTTCGATTCTTCACGTAATTCTGCTTTATTAAAATCGTAATAAATATTAGGCAATTCAATTTCCTCTTTCGTCATTTCAAGTAGTGCAAAATCTAAATCGAATCCTGTTGCTTTAGAAAATGATTTTGAAAATTTTTCATTCCCAATTTTTAAATTCTTAGAATCTGCAAAAAAGCCTTCTTTTTCAACTCTAACGTTAAATTTCTCATTCGACATTAAACCAGCAATTGAGTATTTACCATCTTTATCAGTAGAAGTAGTCATTTCTAAACCACTTTCGCTTTTTAAAATAATTGTTGCACCTTTTATAGGTTTCAAACCTTTTTGATTAACTACAACGCCAGAAGCCATAAGTTCAACAGGAACTAATGTAAACTTATAAATATCATCATCACCTACGCTTCCCTCTTGTCTATTGCTACAGAAAAAGCCTTCAGATAGTCCTTTTTTATTAAAAATAAGTCCAAAATCATCAGCTGTAGAATTAAAAGGAGGCAAAAAATTAACTGGTTTTTCAAATTTACCATTCTTAATTTTTGAATAATAAATATCTAAGCTTCCCATTCCAACTAATCCATTTGAAGCAAAAACCAACATTGAATCTCCGGAAATAAAAGGGAACATTTCATTACCAGGAGTGTTAATTGTTTCACCTAAATTTTCAGGTTTCGTCCAAACATTTTCAGATATTTTTTTTACGCGATAAATATCCTTACCACCATATCCACCACTCATATCAGAAACAAAATACAAAGTATTTCCATCTTCCGAAATTGCTGGATGACCTGTGCTAAAGCTATCAGAACTAATACTAATAACTTCTGGTGTTAACCACATTTTTTTCAATTCATCATATTTTGATAAAAACACATCGCAATTTTTTGTTTTCCCAGATTCACCATTGCACTGCATGTAATAAGCAATATTATCTTTTGTTGAATATGAAAAAGTTCCTTCATTGTATTTGGTGTTTATATAACCATCTACTGCCCTAGGAGATGTCCATTTTTTAGCAGCAGTATCAAAACTTGAAGTGTAAATATCAGAAAAACCCTGAATCGAAGATGGATCGTATTTAGAACCTACACTCATACGTGCAGATGATAAAACTAATTCATTCTTAAAGTAATTAATACCATAATCACTGTATTCAGAATTTAGCGATGCTTGATTTTCTATTTGATACAAAGGCTTATTCGTTTTTTGCGCATTTACAAAATCACAAGACTCTAATTTAACTTTCACTAATTTATCATTAGGGAATGACGTTAAATAAGTTTTATAAAAACCTTTTGCTTTTGTGTAATCACCAGCCATAACTAACACATCACCATATCCATTGTTTATAGCAGCTTCTGAATAACCTGATGCAATGGCTTTATCATACCAATTTATTGCTTCTTTGTACTTATTAACTAAACGATACGCCTCCCCAATTTTAAAATAAATTGATTTTAAAACTTCAGTATTACGTTCTTTCGCTATCGTTTTTTGATATAAATCAATAGCTGAGTTATAATCTTTCATTTTAAAGAAAGCAGTATCAGCTTTCTGCAACATTGATTGTGCATTAACAAACACTGATGTAAGCACAAAAATAATTATTAAAAGTCTTTTCATAATACACTTAATATTTTTCATTAATCTTCTTATTCGTTATCTCCGCAAAATATTAATCTTCTTTAATCAACATCAGTGAACCTTTAATTGTAGATGCAACATTGTTTAAATCGTAGAAGGTTAACACATAATAATACGTGCCTGCTTCGCATAAGTTACCTTTATAATAACCATCCCATCCTTCTTTTCCTTCATACATCAACTGACCCCATCTATTAAACACTTGTAAATCGATTCCTTTTACAAAAACATCATTTTTATTATCTCCATTTGGTGTAAATGCATTTACAATTGGAATAACATTGATTTTTTTCATGTTGTCGATTCCAGTTTCATTATTACATCCATTATAAAGAGCAACAACTTTAACAATATCGCCATTCTTCAATAAATTGTATTGGAATATATTTGATGAACTAGATTGTTTTAATGAATCATTTACATAGAAATCATAATTTGCATACGTGTTTGGCAATGCCGTAAATGTAACAAGCTGTCCTGTAACAATCTGATTGTTTATTATATCACTTTCAAGAGTAACAATTGGCAAATCAGTTACATTAACGGTAACATCATCTGTATTTGTACATGTATTTGCATCTGTTGCTTTTACTACATAAGTTGTAGTGGCATTTGGCATTACACTTTGACTTTGACCATTGAAATAATTAGGCATCCAAAAATATCCAATAGCACCCACTGCATTAGCCGACAAATGAGCAGTATCGCCTCTACATATTGTTTGATCAGCTCCTGCATTGGTAACAGGTAAATCCAAAACGGTAATAACAAGCGTATCTTTATCAGAACAATTTTTAGCATCTTTTACCGACAAATAATAAGTAGTATTAACATTTGGATTTGCCGCTGGATTACTAATAATAGCACTGCTTAGACCAGTTGATGGATCCCAAAAATAAGATATTCCTCCATCTGCATAGATTTCAGTTGAAGAACCTTTACAAATAGTTTTATCAACACCCGCATTAGCATTTGGCAAAGGAAGTACTGTTATTAAAACATCATCTTTATTTTTACAACCATTGTTGTCTGTTCCAGTAACTGTATATAATGTTGTATTTGCCGGCGAAGCGGTAGGGCTTGAAGTATTAACATTAATTAAACCACTTGTTGGTGACCATACATAAGTATTAGCTCCAGATGCACTTAAATTTACATTTGAGTGCAAACAAACTTCATTATCAGTACCAGCACTTATAATAGGTAAATCATAAATTGAAACTACAACATTATCCGTATTTTCACATCCATTTGCATCTTTACCTTTAACAATATATGTAGAGGTTGTTTGAGGAAATGCCTGAGGATTATATATTGAAGAATCATTAAGATTTAATGCAGGGTGCCAATCATAGCTTACAGCACCAGACGCTGATAATTGTGCAGTATCTCCTTTACAAACTGCAATATCATTACAAGCCAATATAGTAGGCAAACTCAACACATTAACAGCCACTTGATCAGAAGCAGTACAACCATTAGCATCTGATACTAATAAATTATAAAACACTGTAACTGTTGGATTTGCAATTGGAGTGTAACTAACATTGCTATTTAGTCCAGTAGAAGGACTCCAGGTACAACTTACACCTCCAGTGCCATTTAACGTATCTGAAGAGTTTAAACAAATAGAAATATCAACACCTGCATTCGCTATTGGCAGTGGATTTACAAAAACAACAACTGTATCCTTTAATTCGCAACCATTAGATCCAGTAACATTAACAATATATGTTGTGGTATTATTAGGTGACGCATTAACATTAGCAATATTATCATGATCTAAACCTGAAGAAGGCGTCCAATCATAATCAACACCACCAGTAGCTAAAAGAGCTGTTGGAGAATTCAAACAAATTGTTTTATCATTCCCTGCATTAGCCAGTGGTAAGGAATTAACAGTAAGAATTATATCATCGGCAGCTGAACATCCATTTCCATCAGTTGCAGTTACATAATATGTTCTAGTAATTGCAGGATAAACATTAGGATTTGGAATATTGATATTACTTATTGCAATATTAGGGCTCCAAACATAAGAAACACCACCTGTAGCAGTTACTTGTACTGTATCTTTTTTACATATTGTTAAATCGCTACCAGCATTAACAGTGGGCAAATTCCAAACATTAATAGATACGTTATCTACTGCTGTACATCCATTAGCATCCGTTACTTTTAATTGATACGCAATAGAAGATGTAGGCGAAGCAATAGGATCAGCGATAGAATTTGATGTTAAAGCAGTATTAGGAGTCCATTCGAAATTTCCAGTTCCACTTCCATTTAAAGTAGTAGATGAACCTTTACAAATTGAAACATTACTTCCAGCTTCAACAGTTGGCAAATCATCAACATGAATTACAACCTTATCAGTTGAACTACATGTATTGGCATAAGAAACCGTTACAGTATAGGTAATTGAAGATGTTGGATTTGCATTTGGACCAGCTATATTTGTAGCACTCAATCCTGTTGAAGGCGACCAAGAGTAAGAATCTCCACCACTAGCAGTAAGCATAGTTGATAAATTTTTACATATAGTAGCATCGTTTCCTGCTTCTGCTACAGGCAATGAATTTACAGTTACAATTACGTTATCCGTTTTTGAACAACCTTTATTATCAGTAACACTTACAGTATAAGTTCGAGTTGCATTTGGATAAGCATCAGGCGTAGCAATTACATCAGAAGACAAGAAAAGATTAGGAGTCCAAAGATAGCTAACTCCGCCAGTAGCACTTAGTATCGTAGTGTCTCCATTACAAATTGTAACATCACTTCCAGCATTGGCAGCAGGAAGTGGATTTACAGTAACTACAGCATTACCTACTACAGTATTTGATCCATCGTTAACTGTTACAGTATAAGTTGTTGAAGCTGCAGGACAAACTAAAGGATCAGAAGAGGAATAAGAGAATGTATAAGTATTAGCTGACCATGCATAAGAATAAACTCCACTACCCCCAGAAGGTGTAGCATTTAACTGAGCACAATCACCAGCACAAATAATTGCACTATTTGGTGTTAAATCAAAAGATAATGGACCACCCTTTACAAACACAGTAACTTGGTCGGTATAAGAACAACCAGTTGAATTATCTGTTACTGATAATGTATATATAGTTGTAACAGTAACATTAGTTGCAGTTGGGCTTTGGAGATTGTGATCGTTTAAAAAAGTTGGTGGAGACCAATGATATGTATAAGGACCTGTACCTCCAGAAGCAGTACCATTTAATGTAGTACTAGTGCCATTGAAAATGGTGACATCTAAACCAGCATCAACAGTAGGCAATGGGTTAACAGTAACAGTAACATTATCAGTTGCAGTACAACCATTTGCATCAGTAATAGAAACTAAATACAATGTAGTATTAGTAGGACAAGCGCTTGTAGAAGCAACATAAGGTGTAGCTAAAGTAGCATTTGGAGACCAAGTGTAGGAACCAGTTCCAGCACCTGTTGCTGTTAAAGTTGCACATGAACCACTACAAACAGAAACATTTGCTCCAGCTTCAGCAGTAGGCAAATTATTCACAGTTACTATTACAGATGAAGTTGCCGTATTATACCCATCATTAACAGTTACTTTATATGTAGTAGTGATTGTTGGAGTTGCAGTAGGGTTTTGAATATTTGAAGAAAATCCAGCAGGTGTTGAACTCCATGTCCAAGTAGGATAAGAGCCGCTACCACCAGCAGGGGTTCCTGTAAGTTGCACAGTTTCTCCTTTACAAATAACATTGTCATTTACTGTAGCTACAACAGTTAAAGGCGAACCTTGAACAACAACTGTCATTTGATCAGTACTTGTACAACCTTTAGCATCAGTAACAGTAAGCGTATAAACTGTTGTTACAGTTAAATTAGTAGTTGTAGGATTTTGAACATTGGCATTAACCAAACTACTTGTTGGCGACCATGAATATGAAGCATAAGGAGTAGTACCACCAGTAGCAGAGCCTGCTAACGTAGTAGAAGTCCCATAATTAATAGTTTGATTGATATTAGCTTCAGCAACTGGCAATGGATTAACCGTAACAACAACATTATCAGTTGCAAGACAGCCTGTTGACAGACTAGCAGTAACAGTATATGTACTTGTTATCGTCGGGTTTGCAGTAGTAGCAGAAATATTTGGATTAGATACATTAGGCGAAGATGTTGATGACCATTGATAAGTAACACCTGCAACAGAAGCACTTCCGACATTAGCAGAATAACCACTACAGACAGTCAACGGATTCCCAGCTTCAGCAGTAGGAACAGGGTTTACAGTAACTTTTATATTATCTGTTTTAGAACAATTATATGCATCTGTAACACTTACAATATATGTAATTGTAGCAGTAGGTGTAGCAATTGGATTATTAATATTTGTTGCACTAAGACCAGTGGTTGGAGATGTCCACAAATAAGTAGTTCCACCAGTTGCATTTAAATTTAATGAACTATTTTTACATATTGTGTTATCATCACCAGCAAAAGCGACAGGCAACTCTCTGACTTTAACAATTATTTGATCTGCCGCCGTACATAATGTGGTTGTATTTTTCGCAACAACAGTGTAAGTAGTGGTTGCAGCAGGGTTAGCAGTAGGTGTTGCACTTGTTGACGAACTTAATCCGCTTGTAGGCGACCAGGTATAAGTTCCACCGCCTGACGCACCTAAAACAACAGATGATCCTTTACAAAAAGCAGTATCTATACCGGCATTAGTAACTGGCAAAGGATTAACATCAATTGCAACATTGTCAGTAGCAGAACATCCAGCTACAGTTGTTGCAGTAACAGTATATGTAGTACTAACAGAAGGAGTTACAGATGCTGTTTGAGTTGTATTCGAAGTATTTGGATACCAAGCCCAAGTAGTACCTGTTCCAACAGCATTAAGATTAACGGTTGCACCACTACAAATTGTTTGTTTTGCACCTAATTCAGCTGTAACAGCATTTACAGTTAGAATTTTTGTAACATTAACAGCATCAGGACATTCTGTATTTCCCTGTAATACAACGGCTGTATATGTTGTAGTTACAGAAGGGCTTGTAACTAATGGATTTGTATGCAAATTGCCAGTATTAATATTGGGATCTGTGGGCGATGAAGACCAAGTAACACCTGTCACATTAGAAACACCACCAACAGTCAAAGTAACAGGAGTTCCACATGTAACCGTTGAAGATGTAGATGTAATAAGTGGAGCAGCGACTCCTGCGCCTGCAACAATCACATAATCACAAACATCACCACTAAATCCATCAATCATAATGTAATATTGTTGACCTGGTAT
Organism: Bacteroidota bacterium; assembly: GCA_037139195.1. GTDB lineage: Bacteria > Bacteroidota > Bacteroidia > Bacteroidales > JAHJDW01 > JBAXGW01. The sequence goes on along the minus strand of JBAXGW010000013.1, from coordinate 63,113 downwards.
TAAACCAGTAGTGAAAAAATTTTGTGTTCCAGGTGCAATTCCGGAAGATGCGTAAGTTAAAGGAGAAACACGGGTAAAATTTGTACAATTAGTTCCTGAAAGTATACCAAACTGAACACCATCTCCATTTGAGCAATTAGAAACAGTTATATCTAAAGACACAGTATCATTGTTTGCAACAAACTCTATCCATGAATTATTATCAATTGATCCTGCCCCAAAAGCAGCATAAATGTTACTTGGTTGATCAATAGTATAACTACTACTTGTATTTCCAGAATATCCATTTAAATTACAAATAAAAGTAGCATCGGCACAATAATCAGCAGCTACTTGAGTTACAGGAGGAGTATAATCTCCGCAAAAAACATTTGCAGTCCAACCAGTGTATCTTGAACTACCATCAGATGTAAAAACAAAAGTTAAACTACCACCGACAGTTGAAGATGAAAAAGTCGGCAAAAATGTGCCTGTCAAATTTCCATACATCGTTCCAAGTAAGGTTCCAGAAGTCGATGTTCCATCATATACTTTAAGATTATCATACGGGTATGAGGCTGTTCCTTCAGTATAAAAAACAGAAAAAGTAACATTTATTTTTTTTGTAGGATCTGATGAAGTATAGGTCACAGTTCCGCTCTCACCATTTGCATAACCATTAGTTGTTGCACCTGTATATGAAGAACTCCTAAATGTCTCTAAACAAGTGGTTCTTACCTCTGAACCTGATGTTCTCATATTATAAACCGTTTGAGATTTAACACTTAAAATCATCAACGAGAACAATATTATTAATCCAGTTTTTTTCATAAAAAAAATATTTTTTTGGTGGCTCAATTTTTGTATCGATTACTCTTTATTTTCCTCAATTTTACTCAATGCAATTTTAACATCATTTAAAGATATTAAAACAATAAAATCATTACAACCTGAAATCTCAATTTTTCTAATTTTATCTTGATATCTTAACCTATCATATTTCTCAACATCAACAGTTGATGTATTACAAGGTTTTGAAATTAATTTATCATTCCTTTCAAAATAAAAAGATTTTGCATACAAAAAATTAATTTGTTTAATTTTCACTTCAGACAATTCCCTGGCTTGCTCTGGAGTATAATGTTTTTGTGCCATTGGAACTAATTTATCCCAATTAGACTGTGAGAAAGTTTGTTTAGGCAATGCGATTAACAAAAAAAGCACTAGAATAAATACGGTTGAAAATGGTAGTTTTTTAGTCATAATTACATTATTTATCAATTAACTGCCAAATATAAAAAAAAAAAATTAAAATAACATAAAATGTATCAATATTTTATGATTATTTTTGAAAAAAAATTCACCAATTTAAAGTCTTAAATCAAAACAAAAAAAGGTATTTGACTGATAATAAATATTTAACATTTTATTATTTAAAAAAAACACAGTATAAATATCAAACAATCTGCAACTTGTATGTTACTTTGCAAATTAAAAATTTAATTAAATCAACAATTTTTATGATATCAAATAAAGAAATTTTCAAAAACAGCATAGCTCAAACTTCAGAATCGCCAGTAATGTTTGAGCCTACTCACGCCGAAGGTTTATATATTTTCAACTCTGCTAATGAAAAGTATATTGATTTGATTTCTGGAATTTCTGTAAGCAACATTGGACATAGACACGAAAAAGTTACAACTGCCATTAAAGAACAGGTGGACAAATACTTACATTTAATGGTTTATGGAGAATATATTCAAAGCCCACAAACAGATTTAGCCTCCAAAATATGCTCTTTATTGCCAGAATCACTAAACAATATTTACTTTGTAAACTCTGGAAGCGAAGCAGTAGAAGGAGCTTTGAAAATTGCTAAAAAACACTGCAACAGAGAAGAAGTGATTTGCTTTAATAATGCTTACCATGGCAGCACACTAGGAGCTATTAGTTTAATTGGGAATAAAGAATATGTTGATAATTATGCAAAGTGCATTAACAACGTAAAACGAATAAACATCAACAATATCAAAGACTTAGAAACCATCACAACAAAAACTGCATGTGTTATTATAGAATTAATACAAGGAGAGGCTGGTATTATTGAATGTGAAAAGAATTATATCAAAGCTTTAAAAGCAAGGTGCGAGGAAACAAAAACATTAATTATTGTTGATGAAATTCAAACAGGCTTTGGAAGAACAGGAACTTTTTTTGCTTTTGAGCAATATGATTTCACCCCAGATATAATTACAATAGCAAAAGGAATGGGCGGAGGTATGCCAATTGGAGCTTTTATTGCCAATAAAGAAATAATGAATTGTATAAACAACAACCCTGTTCTGGGACATATTACTACTTTTGGGGGGCATCCTGTTTCTTGCGCTGCTTCATCTGCTACCATTGATGTTATTATTAAAGAAAAACTAATTGAAACCGTAGAATCGAAAAAAAACAAGTTTATTTCATTATTAAAACACCCTAAAATAAAGAATATACGGAGCAAAGGATTATTAATAGCTCTCGATTTCGAAGATGAAAAAACAAATTTTGAAGTGATAAAACAATGCTATAAGAATAATGTATTAAGCGATTGGTTTTTATTTAACACCACTAGCATGAGAATTGCTCCACCATTAACAATTACGGATGAAGAAATTGAACTTTCGTGTGAAAGAATAATAAAATCTATAAATACGACAATTTAATAAATCCCCATAGCAAGCATTACCAAGGTACATTGTTCTTCTACCAATATATTATTTTGTAAAAGCAATTCATAAAAGTCTACATTTTCGGTTCCTGGGTTAAAAATTACTCTAGCGGGCTTTAAAGAAATAATATAATTATAATATATTGTTTGCAATTCAGGACGAATATACATAGTAACAGTATGAACATTTTTAAATTCAAACAATGTATCATGTATTTTTTCGCCACACAACTCTCCTACTCTTGAACCTAACAAGCATATTGAAAAACCATTATTCACCAATTTGCTTGCTGCTTTATAAGCATACCTGCTAGGATTGACACTTGCACCAATGATGAGCGTTTTTTTCATAATTATATCTATTTCAACAAGTTATTGTTAATTCACTTGATAGATTTCAACTCTGCTCAGACTGCAGTTACTTTGAGCGTAAAAAGAGCAATTACGGTTAATATGTTAAAAATCCATTGCGAATTTATGAATCACCTTCAATAAAATCAAAAAGCTTCATGAATTGTTCATGAAGCCTAGTGACTCCTGAGGGAGTCAAACCCCCAACCTTCTGATCCGTAGTCAGATGCTCTATTCAATTAAGCTAAGGAGCCATTTGAGTTTGCAAATATACAAATTGTATTCTAAATTACAAAAAAAGCCACATTAAAATGTGGCTTAAAAGAAATATTTAATTTGTTAACTATTTTTCTGATTTTCAATTTTAGTCATTGCCATCATTTGCTTCATTGTGTTTTGCATATTATCCCCTGAGCCATCAAGAAAAATAACATTCCCTTTACCTTGTTCGGCAAAATGTTTGATTGCTTCAGTCCACATTGAGAATAGAAGGAAAGACGAATCTAAATCAGCATCAGTCATTTCTTTTGCAGCTTGAGCCATACCCTTAGCCACTTCTTCTCTAAACAAAGCAATTCCTTCTCCTCTTAACTTAGCTGCTTCTTTTTCTGCCGATGCTGAAATTTTAATTGCATTACCTTCGGCTTCTGCAGCTTTTGTTTTGGTAATTAATAAAGCCTGCCCTTCGTTTTCGGCTGCAGCTTTTAAATTACTCGATGCTACAACTTTAGCCATCGATTTCAAAATTTCTTCATCAAATGTAATATCATTAAGCTGTAAATCTATTAAATGATAACCCCATGCTTCTAATATATTATCTAAATGACCCTTTACTTCTGTTACAATTTCTGTTCTAAGAGCTAATATTTCTGCTTGTTTTTTAGTTGCTACAAAACTACGAATTGTTCCTTCAACTGTCCTGATAAGGGCTTGCATTAAATTTCCATTATCGATAAATTTAAATGCAACGTTTTTAATTGTTTCTTCTGTTTGATTAATAACGCTATAAAGCAACATCGCTTTAAAGTATACATTAGCTTGATCTTGCGACACCGCTTGAAACTCTAATTCAACTGAACGATTTTGAATTGAAATACGTTTATAAACTTGTTCAATCAAAGGTATACGAAGACTTAATCCAGGCATAATAATACGACGATACTTACCAAATACCGTTGTAACAGCTATTGTACCTTGATTAACTGTTACAAAGCTTGTTAGAATAATTATCACAATTATACCTATAAATATATAAGCAGGAATAAAAACCATAATACTATTTTTTTAGTTAAACATTTTATTAATTGATATTTTTTCTATTTAAGATATTTGAACAGTCAAACCCTTTTCAGTTAAAATTTTCGACATAGGCAACAGCTCATCAAAGCCACCCGACCTTAAAGGACATTTTCCTTTGTAATGCGCTATCATTGCACATTGCTCTGCTTGCAAAGAATCAAATTCACAAACATCAACTAAAGATTCAATAACAAAATCGAATGAGTTATAATCATCATTAAATAGCAACAAATCATTAGTACCACTATTTTCTTGTTCTTTAAAAGACGCCTTAATTTTCTCTTTAATCATTTCTCTATTAATATTTATTTTTACAAATATAGATTATTTTTTTTCATATTCAGTTGCTTTTGTCAAACTAATTCTCTCCCCATTATAATAAGCAGTTACAAAAACATCTTTTATTTTAGTTACTATCTCAGATTTCAAAGCCGATGCAGCTAATTTATCATTGAAAACACCTGAATAATAACGAATTTGACCATTTGGCAATTTCTGATAATACACATTATTGATATTAAACATAGCTTCGATAGCCACTGGCTTAGAGAACACCCCAACTTGAACAGTGTAAAACAAACCCATTTTCTTTGTAATATCTTTTGATTCATCTAAAACAACCACTGCTTCAACTTTCCCAACATTACCATTCGAACTAGCATAAACCACAGGCGAATCAAATTTTATAGAGCTCGAAACTTTTGCTACTTCAGCTTCTTTTTTATCAACCGACTCTTTTGCCTGAGCTACAGGTATCCTTTTTCCGTTTAAATACGCAACGACAAACGCATCGACAAACCCTTTTTGTTTAGCAAGCAATTTAGACGTATTAGCATCTTCTAATGAATTAAACACCCCAGCCATAACTCTGGTAAAACCATTTGACGATTTCTCGGTTGAAACAGGAGTTAAACCATTAAACATTGAATAAGGCACGTCATTTTTAAAAGCAGCTACTTGGATTTTATAAACTATTCCTTCATAAGATTTATTATCAAGCAACTCATCTATATTTGCAACTGGCGCACTAACATTAGATTTTACTTGAACAGGCAAAGAAGCATTATTATTCGGAGAATTATTATCTTTCACTTCGTTGTTTTTCGTTGTATTGTCATCAAAATTTTTCACTGAAGATTCAGAATTTGTTTTTTTAGAATCTGCATTCACTGCCACAACTTCATTATTTGAGGACAGTGTATTAACTTCCGAATTAGCTGACTCTACATTACTAACATTAGAGGATGAATCTGTAGTGTTTTTAACTGGAGGAGCAGGGATATCATATTGAGTTTTATTATTCAATTGCGAATCTACCACTTGAGCCAATGGTTTGTTTTCTGTTAAAATTTCAATTGCCTGATTTTGCTTATTAATTGCTATTATTTCATAGTCATACGCCTGTTTGTAAGCTAACATTTTTTTATCCGTATCGGCACTTTCTGCTTCTAAACGATTTGCTTTAGCCGATTCATAATACACATCGGCATCTTCAATTAAAAGTGTTGAAAGAGATATTACGTCAGGTGTTTTTGAGGATTTATCTATACCTTCAATTGTAGTTTTATTTTTCAAGAATATATCTCTGTTTTTAATCGCTAAATTTTGAATCGAATCATTTTCAGTGTTTTCTATTTTCGCAATTTCACCTGTATTACTTTTTGTTTCAACAGCTGAAACATTTTCAGAATTAGCATTTGATTTATTATCAGCTGAAGCAACTTGAGCAGAAGCGCGAACTTTTTTATACAATTCTATTGCTTTATTTTGATTCGACACAACTAAATCGCCCCAACTAGCTACATCTGCCATTAAAGCTCGTTTTTTTTCTACATCCGTTTCTTTGTCAGCTAGAGCAATATTAGAGTCAATTTTAACAATATATCGATCAGCTTCTGATTCTAGCTGCGAAGCAGTAAAAATAGGCTCAACGTCATTATACAGAGTATAAATTGAGTTATCGTTTGCATCTATCCTTACTTCATTTAAAGTTCTTCTATTAACAGTATATGTTTCTTTGTTTGCAGAAGCTCTAATAGTAAATTCTGCCAACTGAATTGTAATCATATCATTGTTTCCGCTAGCTTCTTTATTTGCCAGATTGGCATTAGTAGTTGTATTTGAATTATTTGCAGGCTCAACCATAGAAATTTCCGTATCAGAAGAAACATTGCTATTAGTGGTTTCTTTATTTGCCGGTTCAACTTGAGAAACCTCTGTATTTGCATTTTGAACTGTTACTTCTGTATTTTCGCCATTACCGTTGTCGGTTTTAGTTGTTGTTATTTTTATTTTTGTCTCACTATCAGATTCAGTTACTTTACCTTCAGCACTAGTTACTACAGAGGAAGTATTATCGGTATTACTTGAAACACTAGACTCTGAGTTATTATCTGCTACAACTTTATTAGTTTCAACATTTGATTTTTTTGAATTATCAGCAAACACAGCATCATTATTAGCATTTTCAGATGATTTTTCATTCAATTTATTATCTGCTGCATTTTGTTTTGAATTTGTTTTTGCTGTTTCGTTACTAGAAGATTTTTTATTTACACTACTCGTTGATGTTTCTTTTGTTTTTTCGTTATCAATAAAAGATTCGCTATCATTTGGATTTACAGCATCTGGATTAAGTTGCTTAACTTTTGAATCATCTGTTGATTTATCCTCTGAATTAGGAGAATTTTCGACTTTAGAATTATCTGCAACTGCTAATTCTACAGCGGCTAAATCTTTGTTTAATGATGCGATATCTTTTTGCAAAGAATTGGCATTTGTCATTCCGATATCACTTTTTTGAATTTTACCTGAGTTATCAGCTAATTCTTTTGCTATTGAATTATCAGAATAGTTTTTTAGTGCATCTGACATGGTCATATAATTCTCTGAAGCAATTTTAGACTGAGCAAGAGCATCTTGTTTTTTTGCAATTTCAGCTTCGGTATATTGAATTTGCAAATTCAATTCATCTTTTTTCGCTTTTGGAGTTTTGCTATCATTCAATTCCGTTTTTAATGCTTCAACATCTTTATTTAACGACGCTAATTTGCTTTCAATAATCATTGATGACTCAAAACCTTTATTGGCTAAATCAAAGTTTTTATCAGCAGATTTTGAAATAATGTCTTTTACTTTTGTTTTGTCATAAATAAGCGCTTCATTATTTTCAACAATTTTTTCCTGTGCCGTATAAAAAGCCTGAGCTGATTTTAATTCATTTACCGCTATTCGTTTATTAATTTCTTTTTCAACATCTTTTGATTCTTCATAAACAGCTTCCAACTCTTTATTTTTTTCAGAATAATAATTTGCGATTTCATAAGCAGCAATAGATTCTTGCAATAACTTTTTGGCTTCAATTTGCTTTGGAGATGATGTTTCACCAGCACTTGAAGCTTCAATTGTTAATGATTTAGCTTGTTCTGCTTTTTTATTCGACATATATAAAGCAGCCAAATATTGTTTTTCGTTAAAATCTATTTGTTTTTTAATTTCTGAGGTCAATTTGCTAGAATTAACTTTCAAATCCTCTTTTGGCGATTCAGAAGTTGATTGGGTTTGAGCTGTTTCTTTTTTATTATTTGGGTCATAATCAACACCTATTGATTTTAATTCTTGAGCAACTGTTAATTTTGGATTCGACTTATTATCCGCAATATAATTATCATCAGCAGACTCGAGCACTTCATCAAACAACACTTGCTTTATTACAATTTCATTTTTAACACTGTCAACTTTGTTTTGAGCAAAATCAGCTTTAGCTTTAACCTCTTGATACTTCAACATTATTTCATCAGCTTCACTTTTCCTGCTTTTCGCCTGATTTTGAAGCATTTCTTTTGTGTCTTTTTTCTTTGAACCTGCAGCATCTTGTTCAAGTTTATCAGCATCTGCATATAAATCTTCTGCTTCGCTTTTAAACTTATTTGCTTCTGAATACAATTGATCAGCTTCTGTTTTCTGTGTTTGAAAATCTAATTGATTTGGAGTTACCTGCCCGATAAATTGTTCATCATCAAAAGACTCTGGTCTATTTGTAAGGTTTTCGTTATATTTTGCAAGTATTTGATTCGATTTTTCAGGAGATTTCGAATTTTGAGCCACTTCCATTTCTTTGACAAAAGAAACTGATTCGTCGTATTCTTTTTGTTTTTGGTTCTTTTTTTCATCAAGCTGACTAGCAATAACACCTACAAATTCTGCTTCTTTTTTTAACGATGCAGCTTCTTTAAAAAGACTATCAGCAATAGCAATTTCTGAATTCTTCAAAGATTCGTCACTTATCAAAAGAGCATCTTCCCTTCTTTTGTTCGATTCTTCATATTTTTTAGCTGATAATGATTTTTTATTTCTTTCTACATCTTTTGCAGCTTTTGACTTATAAGTTAATTCATCAAGTTCAAATTTCTGCTTTAAACTTTCAACTTTCACTGATTTGATAATATCCTGATTAGTAGAGTTTTCAGTAATTTCAATTTCTGGTATTTCTTCTACTGGAACAAAACTATATGTTCTTTTGTATTGATTTTCGATAATTGTATTTGATTGCGAAACTTTATTAATATCAATGGTTTCGTAATTCACTTTTTCCTCTGCAACATCGTAAGGTACAAACATTTCCTCTGTGGCATTTACAGGCAATTTAGCCTTTTCTTTTATAACAGAAATAACAGAATTGAGTTTTTCTTCATCTTTATTTTGCATACTTTCGGCAAGTTGGAAGCCAACCGACTCAACAACTTTAGGTCTTCTATCAATTCTTACTTTATAGATTGAAGTCATATCAAATGTTGCTGTTCTATCAGATGAGAAAAAAGCATAACGTTCGAGAGTATCAGGAATAAATAATACATCATCGTAAGGCGTATTAATAGCAAAATCAAGATTAACAGGCTGTGTCCACCTAAAATTTATTGTATCCCAAGTTGTTTTAAAAACATCAAAACCGCCCATGCTATTATGACCTTTTGAGCTGAAATACAGCGTCTTTCCATCAATTGAAATATATGGAAAATCCTCATCGTATTTTGTATTTATGGCATCTCCTAAGTTTTCGGGTTCATTCCATTTTCCATCTTCTTTTTTAGAAACACGATATATATCTTTACCATTTTCATTCGACTTACCATAGCTTGAAAAATAAATATAGTCTCTATTCTTAGTAACATACATTATCGCATTTTCATTTTCCAATTTTGAATCAGCAGATGTAGTAAAATCAGATGCCTTAGCTAATATTACGCCACCTATATCCTGAGCTTCATACGACCTAAAAAACCCAACTTTATTAACATCCTTTTTCTGAATAACATACAAATCGTTAACATTTGTCATTAGTTGCTTAGCATTGTAGCACATAGCAATTTGCATGTCAACTTCCAATGTTTTTAATTGTGAAGAAGAGGCCTTCTTTTTAAAAGTTTCAAAACTCGAAATAGCATCATCAAATCTATAGCTCAAATGATAAGCTCTACCTAAATAATAAAAGGCAAGTGGATCTATTTTTTCATATTTGGTTGCATAATCGAGATGGTAAACAACTCTTTCGGGGTCTTCGTTAGCAAATAACAAACACACTCCAAACTTGAAATTATAATTAAAATCGCGTGGATGCAAACTTAAAATCTGAGAATAAAGAGGAAATGCTTTGGGATAATTGTTTTCTTTAAAATATTTTTCAGCATCTTTTAATATTTTATCTTCCGACTCATATTGATTTTGAGCTAATAATGAAAAACTATGTAACATTAATACAACACAAAAAACTTGGCAAATTATCTTTTTCAAAGTATGTTAATTTTTATATAATAAACTTAATATAGGTAACCTACAAAAATAAAAAAATGGATTTAACCTACCAAAATAATCTGCATGAAAGAATGAACTATTTGTATAATACTTTAAAAACGTCCATTTCACCCCAACCACCTTGCTTAGATGAAGAATAATAAGCAGTTTTCCCATTTGGTAATTCTTTATAATATAAGTCATCAGAAGTAGTATTAATAGGAAACCCTATATTTTCTGGGTTAAGCCAAAAGCCGTCATCCGATATCGTCGAATAGAAAATATCGTACCCACCAATCGAATTATGTCCTTTAGAACTAAAAAAAAGAGTAGCACCATCATTTAATAAAAAGGGAGAAGCTTCATCGTACTTTGTATTTATTACTGGCCCCATGTTATATGGAATACCCCATTCTCCTTTTGAATCTTTTTCAGAAATCCAAATATCTTTACCTCCATAGCCACCTTCACGATCGCTTACAAAAAACAATTTCATTCCATCACTTGATTCGCAAACACTTTCCTCGTTGAATTTAGTATTAATCACAGAACTCAATTTTTGCGGAGTTTGCCACTTCCCCTTTTTCGACAATTTTGAATAATACAAATCAAAAGCACCATTCTCAGTTGAGCGCTGAAAATACATTGTTTTTCCATTAGGAGATATACTTGAAATAACATCAATTTTTGTAGAACTAATTTTTCCACTTAGTCTTTTAGGTTTAACCCATTTGCCTAGTTTTAAGTCAGTAAAATAAATATCGGCAAAATATTGACCTAAATTATCTTTTTCCCCACCTAATGCTCCCTTTCTTTGAGAAGAAAAATAAACAGTATTTTCATTAAAACTCACAACAGGTGCTATATCCGAAAAAATTGAATTAACAGTTAGAAAAGATTCAATAACAACATTTTTAAGCGGCTTAGCTATAATCACTTTTGCGTTATCAGTTGCAGCTATCTGAACTAGAGCATCTGCCATAAGCTTGGCATCTTTATCTTTTGTAGTTAAGAAGGATTTAAATTTTTCAAAATTAACTCTTGCCTCATCAAAACGCATTTCTAACGAATACGCCTGGGCAAGGTAATAAAACGCAAAAACGGGAGCAAAATCTTCCTTATAAGAACCACTATAAGCATCACTTGTTTTTTTTATTGCTTTTTCCAAAAAGGGTATTGCATCAGTACGTTTATTAATTGAATTAAGAATGCAAACACCAACATAAAAATTTAGATTTGAATTAGTTGGCTGTGATGCCAGAAGTGTTTTGAAAATAGGTAAAGCTTCGGCATAATACTGATAAGCAAAATATTCTGATGCAATATCAAATTTTTCTTTAAATTCAGCTGAGCTGTACTGAGGAGGTCCGGCAAACAGCTTTAAGTTGCACACTATAAGAAGTGAAAATATAAACAAACGACAGATGAATTTATTTATATAGAACATTTTGCAGTATTCGTTTGTTTTTTTTATATTTTTAACAAAAATAATAAATCAAACCATACAGAGCAAACTATTTTTTTACAGAGTTAAGAACAATTTTTGTTTCTTCGCCATTTAACAATCGCTTAATATTTTTTCTATGAGTATATACAACCAAAATTGCTACAAAGAAAGAAAAATATATATAGATCATAGAATCGGTATTTATTACATACCTCACAACAAATGGATATAGCAAAGCTCCAGAAAGCGAACCTAAAGAAACAAATCTTGAAAAGTAAAATACAATAACAAAAACTATTATTGAAATAATGGCCGCAATAGGTTGAAGCGCAATGAGAATTCCAAGCATAGTTGCAACACCTTTGCCTCCTCTAAAACCAGCAAATACAGGGTAAATATGTCCAATAACTGCCGAAACAGCTAATGATATTTGAAAAACTGGAAAAAACGACTCATGAGTTAATTGATAATTGAATATTTGAGTTCCAAAAATAGAATAATTCCATACAAAATCGGGCAAACTCATTTCTGCAAATGACGACTTCAATAAATATCCAACTACAAACACTGCTAAATAGCCTTTAAAAACATCAATAAGCAAAACAATAATACCAGGTTTTTTTCCTAAAACCCTAAAAGTATTGGTAGCACCACTATTTTTGCTTCCATGTTCTCTTACATCTATTCCATAAAACAGTTTCCCAATAATAACAGCCGAAGGAATTGAACCTAACAAATAGGCAATTACAACTCCAACAATAAATTCAAATGAAATCATATCTTATTACTTCTTAAAAACGGGGTAAAAATACACATTTCCCATGTGATTTCCACAAAAAATATTTACATCATTGATTGTCAATGCGTAAACTTTTGTATTTGCTAAATTCATATTTATTTGTTTCCATTCACCGCCTTTATTGCTAGAAACATAAACTCCCCTAGATGTTGCTAATACAATTGTTTTTTTGCCTGACTTTATAAACTGATATGGAATTGCCTTATAATCAAGACCATCATTAACAACTACCCATTTTTTGCCTTTATTTGTTGATTTTATTGCTCCATATTTATCTGTTCCTCCGTACAATGCCTTTCCTATTCGTTTCAAAGTATAAACTTCCATTCCAATCATTGAAGAATTGTTTGCTGATTTCCATTTTCCCCCAAAATTAGAGGACACAAAAATACCCATGGCTGTTCCGGCAAACAAAAGAGTGTCTTTCTTTTCTACAAAAGTAGTTATACAAAATGCACGCTGACTCAGCAAACCAATTGATACACTTTCCCATTTTTTTCCAAAATCTTTCGAAAAATAAATACCATTTTCGGTACAAGCAAAAACCTTATCGCCAATTGACTCGATATCATTTATGGATTTATCTCGGAATCCAACCCTAGATGCTCGCCACTCTTTTCCTGAATTACTTGAAATATAAACATAATTATCCGTTGCAATAAAAATCAAACTATCTTTAATATGAATATCCCTTACTTTTAATTTAGGAGGCAAACCAATATTCATTGGATACCAATTTCCACCTTCATCTTTGGATGAGAACAATCCGCTACCATCTGTACCAGCAATAAAAATAGTATTATCCATTGCCATGCATTTAATTGGAGTTGTTAATTTCAACCCTGAATTTACGTAGCTCCAAGAGCCTCCACTTGTAGAATTTAACACACCAGCCCCTTCTGTTCCAACATATATCAAGGAACCATTTGTTGCTAATACTTCAGCAGATACACCATCAGGAAATCCGTTACTCGAAACAGACCATGAAGAGCCTCCACTTCTAGAAACGTAGATACCTTCTGTAGTTGCAGCCCAAATAGCACCACCAACCACTAACAATTTATTTACAGTAATATTTTTGGGTAAACCTTCACTTGCGTCTTGCCAACTATAGCCTCCATTTCTACTCATCCAAATTCCATTTCTGTTTGTTCCTGCTAATAATGTAGAACCCGAAAAAACGATGGACATAATTTTTTTGTTTTTACTTTCGGTCAGACCTTCGTTCATTTCCTGCCAAGTATTACCCATATCTGGGGTTTTAAAAATCCCACGACCAAAAGTTGCTATATAAATATCATTCCCTTTTACAATCAAATCTTTTATATATATATTATTTGGCAACTCAGCATTTAAAGCAGGGTCGCCTTTTCTTTTTTCAAACTTCGCAGCAGAATTTTCACTAATATACATACTTTCTGAAGTGGTAGCTAGAATTTTACTTCCAATAGCATTAACGCATAGTACAGTAGAATTTCGAGGCATCCCATTATTAAAAAGCTGCCAAGTCATTCCAGCATCAACCGACAGATACAAACCTCTTTTCGTGCCTAAAAAAACATTATTACCTAAAGCCGTTACTTGAGCATATTCCTCTGCTAATATTTTTTCGTCAACATAAACCGATTCCCATTTTTTTCCTTGATCTGCAGAAGAGAACAAACCTTCATCAGTTATCACAAACGCGGTACTTCCAGAAACTGCAGCTGATTTTATGTTTCCACCCTCTATTTCACCTGATGGAGTCCATTGAGATTTTGCCACCGAAATCATAAAAAGAAAACAAACAAAAATTAGCAAAGTCTTTTTCATACCTGATTTTTTTTAGTTAAATTCAATAAATATAGCTTAAAAAAAGCACTGAAGGCTTATACGAAATGCTAATTATTAAAGTTACAAAAAAAGCATGTGTTCTAAAAGTTGAAATTTCATCGTTTTACTCGTTTTTGAATTTAGCCATTTACACAAGTAAGCTCCTAAATATCAAAAACTTAGCAACCTCAAACTTTCAACTTTTAGAACACCTTAAAAGAATAAAAGGGGCTTTTAGACAGCCCCTATATAATTTTATTTTTTTTATAAATATCTATTTACACAATTTAAATCTTCATAAGCAACTTTAAGTCTGCTAACTAATGATTTTTCACCTTCGCGAAGCCAAGCACGTGGGTCATAGAATTTTTTATTTGGTTTATCTTCGCCATCAGGATTCCCAATTTGAGCCTGAAGGTAAGCTTCGTTTTTCTTGTAAAAGTTTTTTACGCCATCCCAAAATGCCCATTGGGTATCAGTGTCAATATTCATTTTTATTACACCATAAGAAATTGCTTCTCTAATCTCTTCATGACTTGAACCAGAACCACCATGAAATACAAAATTCACAGGTTTTTCAGCAGTTTTAAATTGTTCTTTAATGTATACTTGTGAATTATTTAATATAATAGGCTGAAGCTGAACATTACCAGGCTTGTACACTCCATGAACATTACCAAAAGATGCTGCAATGGTAAAATTAGGACTAATCGTCATTAATTGCTCGTAAGCATAAGCCACATCTTCAGGTTGAGTATATAATTTAGCATTGTCAACACCCGAATTATCAACACCATCTTCTTCTCCTCCAGTTAATCCTAATTCGATTTCCAAGGTCATACCTATTTTGCTCATACGAGTTAAGTATTTCTTGCAAATATCAATATTTTCTACAAGAGACTCCTCAGACAAATCAAGCATGTGTGAGCTAAACAATGGTTTACCATATTGCTCGAAGTATTTTTCGCCAGCCTCTAATAATCCATCAATCCAAGGCAACAGTTTTTTAGCAGCATGGTCGGTATGAATGATAACAGGAATTTCGTATAATTCAGCTAATTTATGAATATGTTGAGCACCTAAAATTGCACCCGCAATAGCAGCTTTTTCATCTGTATTTTTCAAAGATTTACCAGCATTAAACAATGCTCCACCATTTGAAAACTGAATGATAATTGGCGAATTAACTTCATGAGCAACTTCCATTGCCGCATTGACAGTACTTGAACCAACAACATTAACTGCAGGAATTGCAAAATGATTTTCTTTTGCAATTTCTAAAAGTAGTTTTAAATCTTCACCGAATACTACGCCCGGTTTAATAACTTTCATTGACTTTGACATAATTCTAATTATTTTGTATTACACATTAAATCCGCATGTTACTTGTTCCTTTTCTTGATAGACTTCAACTCCGCTCAGTCTGCGGACACTCTGAGTATAGTCGAAGAATATTTATTGTAACACCTAAAAACTCCTTGCGGATATATGGTTATACATTAAATCTAATATTAAGCAAATCGCCATCTTGAACCAAATAAGTTTTTCCTTCAACATTAAATTTGCCAGCCTCGCGACATTTAGCTTCTGTTTTTAAATCTTTAATATCATTATATTTTATCACTTCTGCCCTTATAAAGCCACGCTCTAAGTCGCTATGAATTACTCCTGCCGCTTGAGGTGCAGTCATCCCATTTTTAATCGTCCAAGAATGAATTTCTTTTGGACCACATGTAAAAAAAGTGCTTAAATTCAACAATTTATATGCTGCGCGAACTAATTTATCAACACCAGGTTCTTCTAAACCTAAATCATTTAAAAACACTAAACCGTCTTCTGCATCCAATTCGGCAATTTCAGCCTCCACAGCACCAGCAATAACAAGAACTTCAGCATTAGTTCCCTTCAAAGCCTCTTTCACTTTTTCAACATACACATTTCCTGTAACTGCAGATTTTTCATCTACGTTACAAACATACATAACTGGTTTTTCGGTAAGCAAACACAATTCCTTTGCATGTTTTTTATCGTCATCACTTAAATCAATAGTTCTGGCCGACTGGAAATTTTCAAAATGTGCTTTATATAGACTTAACACTTCAAACCCTTTTTTAGCATCTTTATCACCCGTTTTTGCCATTTTTTCAAGTCGTTGCATTTTACGCTCAACTTGCTCTAAATCTTTTACTTGCAACTCAAACTCTAATATTTCAATATCACGCACAGGATCAACAGAACCTTCAACATGTGGCAAATTTATATCATCAAAACAACGAAGCACATGAATAAGTGCATCAGATTGGCGAATATCAGCCAAAAACGAATTGCCTATCCCCTCGCCCTTGCTAGCACCTTTCGCCAATCCAGGTATATCAACTAATTCTACAGCAACAGGTATTATTGTTTGAGAACTATATAGTTCCTTCAATACATCTTGGCGAGGATCTGGAACTTCCACAACGCCCATATTTGACTTATTAGTACTAAAAGCAAAACTAGTTGCTTCTGCTTTGGTATTTGATACACAATTGAACATGGTGGTTTTCCCAACATTAGTCAATCCAACAATTCCACATTTTAAGGCCATTATTTTTCTCTTTTTTTCTTGAACAAAGATAAAGGTATTTTTAAAATTTTCATTTAATTATTTTTTGAAAATCCAGTCAATTTAGAAAACAAGGACTAAAATGTTTAAACTAAATCATAAGTTTAAAGCATAAATCAATGAATTTTATCATTTTTAAAACTTTTCAACAAAAATCTACTTTAAACCTCAAAAACTAAAAAAATTTGCGTTCTCACAAAAAAAAATTACCTTTGAATAACATAACAGCTAAAATGCAGATATTATGACCCTAATCGACACATTAGTTGCCAGCGTTTTAGTTTTGATAATGTTTGGAATTGGAGTTTCACTCACATTCAAAGACATAACTGTTATTTTCGCCAAACCTAAGTCTCTAGTTATTTCTTTAATATCGCAACTTTTTTTTCTACCATTGATTGCCTTTGCAATTTGTCTAATTTTCAATATTCCAATTTATGTAAAAATTGGATTAATTATTTTAGCAGCAAGCCCTGGTGGAACCACATCTGGATTTATTACCTATCTATTCAAAGGAAACACTGCTCTTTCAATAGTGTTAACAACAACAAACTCAATACTTACTTTATTCACAATCCCATTAATCGTAAATTTCGCACTAATTTATTTTGTTGGAACTAAAGCCGAATTTCAGTTGCCATTTTTTGAAACAATTAAAGAAATCTTTGTTTTAACCGCAATACCAGCATTGGTTGGAATTTCAGTTAGGGCTTGGAATGAAAAAATTGCTGAACTAATTTCAAAATACGCAAAACCAGTACTAATAATGCTTTTAGGAATAGTATTCTTTTTAAAATTCTTTGGAAGACATGCTAATGCTGGAATTTCAGAGGCTGAGTTATGGGAAATTCTTCCTTATGCCCTATTATTAAATATCGCCTGTTTTGCAACCGGTTTTTTTCTATCTAAAAAATTTAATTTTGGATTTAAAAATCAAATTACTATTTCAGTAGAATCCGCTGTTCATAATACTACAATGGCATTTTTAATTTCAGGAACATTATTACATAACGAACAATATGGCAAAGTATCGCTAGTATATGCTATGTTTTCTTTTTGGACAGCCCTAATTTTTAGTTATATTATTGTTAGACTTTATAAAACGAAAGAAAAATAATTTATTTCCCCGATTTTTCAGGCACCACCGGCTTCACCTTCACGGTACCTTTTAATTCTGAGCTCTTCTGAGGTTTACGATTTAATTTTCGTTCAATAACCTCCACTTCCTTCAAGTACATATCTTTTGTTATCTGGTTATTTTCCAGTTTTTCTTTTATCAGCTTTAAATCCTTTTTGTAATCCTTTTTTGTGTATCTAACATCATCATTTCTGGCTTCAAAATCATCTACTTTATGCCATTTGCCATTTTTAAATTTCAAGGCATCATAGGTAAAATCGGGACCATAATACTGAAATTGACCTTTTAAATTATCATCTTTCGGCGACAAATGATCATAAACTATATATCCTGTTTTTTCATGATACTTCATCGTCATGCTAACAGTTGACGAATACTCAAAAACAACCCGTTTAGCAGGCTTTTTTCCCACTTTAAAAATAGCATCTCCAAAAGTTGGTTTCCCACTACTATTAAAGAGCAATACATCGATTACTTTTTTTTGTGTTAGCTGATTATTTCCTTTCCAACCTAAAAGCGTATAGTATTTTTTTCCACCATCCTTATTCTCAATCACTTTATAATAATGAGCACCGTACCACTTGTCATTTCCCAATTTTTCTTCTTGTGGAATCATAATATCCATCGTTTTATCCGAAAGCCAATAAATATCGTATTTTTTCTTTTTCTCATTAAAAACCTGAATTACACCAAAATACAAATAGGTCCCATTTGATTTATTGATATGCCAATTGTATAGGCGAAAAGATTTATCTTCTGGCATTAATCGAGCAATCATCAATAAAGAATCAAAATTATACTGAAAAGAATTTTCTTTCTTTAAGGCTTCGAATAATATGCTTTTGAATTTCTGATTTGCTTCAACTCGCTGATCATCAGTTTCGGCATTTAGCATTAACTTACCGTACACGATTAAAGAATCTTCTTTTTCTTTAAAAAAGGGCAAATCTATTTGCGAAAACCCAAGTAATCCTTGAATTAAAATAAAAGAAACGAAAACGAACTTTTTATTCAACATAACTATTCTTTATTAAATATTTCCTTTTTAATAAAAACCAGATTTTTTTTTGATTTTTGAAAAACATAAAAAATTTTCTTTCGTCCTTCAGAAATAAATTCAATCCTAAGATCATTTAATTCGTCATTATCAAAATCAGCAATTCTTATAGGAGTACTAAGTGCTTTTGGAATATGTCTGTTTTCATTTTGATTCCAATGCCACTCGCATAAAATTATATCTCCAAATTTCAATAATTCTTTCTTATTGTTTTCAAATACAATTGAACACGAATCAAAACAAATTATTGAATCTGAAGTTGGATTCCCAAAAGTATGGAATTTGCTCAAAATTACACAAAGAGTATCGTTATCATAATAAAAATCAGGAATTTCAAGTTTGAATTCACTTATTTTAAACGTCCAACCATATTTTTCTATAATTGACTCTAACAAAAAATTTGAATCAATATAATCTGGATTCAAATAAGAAATTGACCAATTATCAATATCTTTATAATTCATTGCTGAATCATTTTGCCCAAATAAAAAAAATGAATTAAAAGCTAAAAAAAATATAATTATTATTTGTTTTATCATAATTTAAAAGCTATTGTCATTTATTCTTAACTTTACAAATCTAACTTTATTGCACATTCAAAACCAAAAATACAAAAATTCCATGACTCAGTTATCAAAAAGAATTAATTCGTTTGCAGAACTTGGAAACATTTTAAGCTCGCTTAATAACAAGGAACAAAATTCAGAATATTCAAAATTCCATGATTTATTGAACGAAGCAATTAGAAAAACTTGTTACGAAAACCCCTGGTTCTTCGAAGATTCATATAATTATGGAATAAAAAACATTGCCAAATGGCTGAATAAGGAACAACTTTCAAAGTGGCTAAATCCATATCAGATAGAAGAAACAAACAAAAAAACAGTTGCTGTTATTATGGCTGGAAACATCCCATTGGTTGGGTTCCACGATTTCCTATGTATCTTAATTACTGGAAACACAATACTAACAAAGCTTTCGCATAACGACAAATACGTTTTGCCAGCAATTGCAAAAATTATTACTGAACTAAATAACGATTTCGAAAATAAAATTTTATTTGCCGAAGAAAAACTCGAAAACTTCGAGGCTATAATTGCCACAGGAAGCAATAATTCGGCACAGTATTTTGAATATTACTTTAAAAAATATCCAAATATTATTCGCAAAAGCAGAAATTCAGTCGCAGTTTTAACAGGCAAAGAAACAGAAAATGAACTTATATTATTAGGAAGCGATTTATTTGATTTCTTTGGCATGGGCTGTCGTAATGTTTCGAAAATATACATACCTCAGAACTACAAAATTGAAACATTTTTCGATTTACTAACACCATGGAAACACCTGATTGACAACAATAAATATTACAACAACTACACCTATCACAAAGCTATTTTCCTTTTAAATTCGGATGTGTTTTTTGATTTAGAATATGCTTTATTTATTGAAAGCGCTTCTTTTTCAAGTCCAGTGGCGGTTTATAATTTTGAAAGATACGAAACACTTGAAAAAGTTCAAAGCAACTTAACAACAAATGCCGAAGCAATTCAATGTGTTGTTGGATTAGAAAATCAATTATTTAAAACGGTACCATTCGGGAAATCGCAAGCCCCTGAATTATGGGATTATGCTGATAATGTGGATACGGTGAAGTTTATATTATCAGTGAATTCTACTAACTAATAATCTCTCGAATTTATATTAACCTTGCTATTAATTTTTAAAAAAAACTCCATTATATCGTTATGAAAAAATCAATCGGCGCAAAAACAATCCTCTATCCTGCTCCAGTATTAATAGTAGGAACTTATGACAAAGATAACAATCCAAATATTATGGCTGTGGCTTGGGGCGGAATATGCAATTCAGTGCCGCCATGCATAGCTATCTCTGTAAGAGAATCGAGATTGACGTATGATAACATTACTTTAAATCAAGCATTTACAATAAATATTCCGTCGGAAAACCAAGTAAAAGAAGCCGATTACAGCGGAATTGTATCTGGTCGTGAAGTAAATAAATTTGAAAAAGCAGGATTAACATCTGTAAAGTCGGAATTTGTGAATGCACCTTATATTAAAGAATTTCCTTTAGTTATTGAATGTAAACTTATACAAACTGTAAATATAGGCTCTCATATACAGTTTATTGGTGAAATTATAGATGTTAAATGCGATGAAAATTGCTTGAATGAAAAAGGAATTCCAAATATTGAAATGATTAAACCATTGCTTTATGCGCCAATTCAAAGTCAGTATTTTGGAGTTGGTAAACAAGTTGGTGCAGCTTTTAAAAGTGGAACTGAATTGAAAAAATAACACGATTGTAACCAAAGTTCTTTTTTGCGTTATTCTTTAAAACAAGAAAACTAACGCTATGAAAACTCTATTATTAATTATTACGCTAACAATCAGTCTAAGTGTTTTTTCACAAGAAAAACCCGACAGCACTAAAAAGGATAGTTCAATTCAAGCAAGCTATCCCACAAACTGGTCTTTGGTTGAAAGACACAACAAACAAGGCTTCATCGACACATACGGGAATATTGTTGTAGAGCCTAAATATGATTATATATATCCTTTTGGAGAATTTCAAGAAAATTGGGCATTAGTTCAGAAAAACAGCAAATTCGGATTTATTGACAATGCAGGTTGTGAAGTAGTCAAGCCCAAATATTCTAATATAGAACAATTTGACAAATATAAAAAAGGCTGGGCTTTGGTAGAAAAACATGGCAAAATGGGTTTTATAGACAGAGACGGATGCGAAATATTAAAACCTCAGTTCAGTTCGATAAATGTATTTATAGAAAGCGATGAGTGCGTGGATTTTTTGAAGCAATAATGAAATCTCATTATAAGCCTAAATTCCGCAAGTATTTTATACAATCTCTTTGTAGACTTCGACACAGCCTGTCTTGAGCCTGTCGAAAAACTCAGCCCGCAGTCACTATGTGCGGAGACGAAGAGCTTTCATATTATAAGCGCCATAAAATGCTTAGGGATAAGCATAAAAAAAGCGAGAATCCCATGATGAGATTCTCGCTTTTTTTACAATAAAAAGTATTACAATGATTGTATTTGCTTAACAGCATTCATACCAACTGTAATAGCTTTTTCGTTTTCAGGTATCAATTTATGATATCTTTCTGGCAATGATTTTTTCAAACCAAGAATAACATTTTCAATTTTCACGATAGGTTTAATTTTAAGATAAGCACCTAAAACCACCATATTGAAAACCTTTTGTAATCCCATTTTTGCAGCTTCTTCCGCAGCTTCAACAGTGTAGATATGTATATCTTTACGTTCAGGATGACGAGTAATACCATTAGGATCATACATTAAAATTCCACCAGGTTTAACAGTACATTCGAACTTATCCAACGATTGTTGATTAAGGATAATTGCAGTATCAAACGCGTTAATTACAGGAGAACTTATTCTTTCATCACTAATTATTACAGTAACATTAGCCGTACCGCCACGCATTTCAGGTCCGTACGAAGGCATCCAGCTAACCTCTTGATTTTGCATCATGCCTGAATACGCAAGGATTTTACCCATCGACAAGACACCTTGTCCACCAAATCCAGCGATGATTATTTCTTCAGTCATTTTATTTTATTTTTTAATTATTATTTAACAATTTCACCATTTACTTTAATATCGCCAAGTGGATAAGCTGGGAACATATTTTCTACCATCCATTCGTTAGATTTTACAGGAGTCATTTTCCAACCTGAATTACAGTTTGAAACAAACTCAATAAAAGTAACACCTTTATCCAATTTTTGATTTTCAAAAGCGGCTCTAATCGCTTTTTTAGCTTTACGAACCGCCGATGGAGTATGAACTGCATGACGAGATACATTATATGCACCTGGTAGTTGAGCTACTAATTCAGTTATTCTTAAAGGATTACCCATCATTTTCACATCACGACCATAAGGCGATGTTGAAGTAGGCATATTAGGCAGAGTAGTTGGAGCCATTTGTCCACCCGTCATACCATAAATACCATTATTCACGAAAAAGATACAGATATTTTCTCCACGGTTAATTGCATGAATAGTTTCAGCGGTGCCAATAGCAGCTAAATCGCCATCACCTTGATATGTAAAAACATATTTATCGGGCATAACTCTTTTTATACCAGTAGCAACTGCAGGTGCGCGACCGTGAGCAGCTTGTTGAACGTCAACATCAATAAATTTGTACATTAGCACAGAACAACCAACAGGAGCTACACCTATAGTTTCCTCTTGTATACCCATTTCCTCAATAACATTAGCTATTAATTGATGAACTGTTCCATGTCCGCAACCTGGACAGTAAGATAACTCTTCCTCTGTCATTAGTTTGCTTCTTTGATAAATTAGATTTTCTGGTTTACGTATATCTTCCATTGCTTAACCTCCTATTAATTTTTGTTCTAACGCTTCTACTACTTCTTCTGGAGAAGTAATTACTCCACCAAAACGTCCATAATGCTCAACTTTTACTTTTCCATTAACTGCAAGACGAACATCTTCAACCATTTGACCAGCACTCATTTCTACTGAAAGGAAGCCTTTAACTCTAGTTGCTAATTCTTGAATTTGTGGTATTGGGAAAGGGAACAATGTGATAGGACGTAACAAACCAACTTTTATGCCTTTAGCTCTGGCAATATCCATTGCTTTTTGACTAATACGAGCACTTGATCCATAAGCTACAAAAATATAGTCAGCATCATCGCAGTTTATCATTTCGCATCTTATTTCTTTTTCTTGTATTATATCATATTTATTTTGCAGTTTCTGATTGAATTTTTCTTGCAAACTAGCAACCAATTCTAAAGAAGTAATAATTCTTCTTTTTGAACCATTTTTCTTCCCTGTAGTTGCCCATGGACAATTTTCAGCAATTTGCTCAGGAGTTAATCGAGGAATTTGCTCATCAATTTCCACCTTTTCCATCATCTGACCAATAACACCATCAGACAAAACCATAACTGGCGTACGGTATTTAAAAGCAAGGTCTAAACCAAGTTTCATGTGATCATACATTTCTTGCACAGATGCAGGAGCAATAACAATTAGTTTATAATCGCCATGTCCGCCACCTTTAACAGCTTGAAAATAATCAGCTTGAGAAGGTTGAATTGTTCCTAATCCAGGACCACCACGCACTACGTTTAATATAACGCAAGGAAGTTCGGCTCCAGCCATATATGATATGCCTTCCATTTTAAGACTGATACCAGGGCTTGAAGATGATGTAAATACTTTTCTTCCGCAAGCAGCAGCACCATAAACCATGTTTATAGCAGCAACTTCACTTTCGGCTTGTAAAACAACCATTCCGGTTCTTTCATGAGGCTTTTGAGCCATTAAATACTCCAAAACTTCTGATTGTGGAGTAATCGGGTAACCAAAATAAGCATCTGCACCTGCTCTAATAGCTGCTTCAGCGATAGCTTCGTTACCCTTCATTAATTTTTGTTCTTTCATTACTAGCTTGTTATTTTAGTTTTTTTACTCCGTTATTTTCGCCCTATAAACAGTGATTACACCATCAGGACAAACGATTGCGCAATTTGCACAACCAATGCAGTTATCATTAGCCATTTCAGCATAATTATAACCTTTACCGTTTACGTTTTTCGCCAACGCAATAACATCTTGAGGACATGCAGGAACACAAACTGAGCATCCTTTACACCTTTCAATGCTAACAACGATTTCTCCTTTTACTTTTGCCATTACTATTAATTTTAAAAAATATTTATTTGTTAATACTCAACGAAATTATATAAAAATTATTTATTAAAAAACTTAAATTATACTAAAAAACCCATACAAAATATTAACTATGGTGTTCTTTAAATTTTTTCAATCTAAATTCCAAATCTGAAAATTGATCATTTTTAATCTGGGAAACACATGCTCTTAAACCGCTACTACTATTACTTCCACAGGTAATTAATGCTATTGCACCTATTCCATAATACATTAAATCGTTCAATAACTCTCCGCTCGAAATACCAGGATAAGCTATTGTAAAATAAAAACCATCTGCAATTGGTTCATTAATATCTTTATCATAAACTATTTCAAATCCATTATCAGTAAAAAGTTTTTTAGCTTTATGTGCTCTTTCCCCATATTCTCTAACTTCTTCTACAAAATTATACGTTCCTTCATTTGCTGATTTAAGCATTGCAGCTAATGCATATTGTGCTGAATGCGATGTACCAGATGATAACGCATATAACAAGCGTTGAACAAACGTATAACCCAACTCTTCTGTATTAAAGCGATCCTTCAAACCATCATATTTACGATGATACAAAGCGTCAGAAAAAACAACCATTCCAACTCTTTGTCCAGCATAGCTAAATGCTTTAGAGCTAGAAATCATTAAAATATAATTATTTGTATATTTTGCTACAGTTGCTTGAAATGGAGCCTGACCAGGTTTTGATAAATCTTTACGGAAATCCATCGCAAAATAAGCTAAGTCTTCAATAACAATTACATCGTATTTTGTTGCCAACTCCCCTATTATTTGAAGCTCTTCTTCTGTAAAACAAATCCATGATGGATTATTAGGATTAGAATAAATAATACTATTAATAGAGCCAGAAGACAAATAGCTTTCTAGTTTTTCTTTTAGTTTTTCACCTCTATAGTTATACACATCAAACGACTCATATTTATTACCAATAATGCTCATTTGCTGTTTTTGAACAGGAAAACCTGGATCCAAGAACAAACAAGTATCTTTCTTTTTATCAATTGCACCTACCAACATAAATGAAGCATATCCGCCTTGCATAGAACCAACAGTTGGAATACAACTTTCGGGCTTTACCTCAACGTCCATAAACATTTTAACAAATTTAGAGGTTTCATCTTTTAGAATCTGAACACCATCAAGCATAGGATAATCAGAAGCAACACCATTTTTCAAAGCTTCTATTTCAGCGTTTATACCAATATTGGATGGTTTTAAACCTGGAACACCCATTTCCATTCTAATAAATTTTACGCCAGATGCAGCCGAAATCTTGTTTACAAGCCCTACTATCTCACGAATAGTTGCTCTGCTCAAATCTTTTAAACCAGAGTCTTCAATAATACGAGAAACTATATCGTAATTTATTGGGGTGTCGTTTTTATAATTTATTGCCATATTATTTAGGGGATGATATGTTTTATAAAATAATTATTTAGTTGTTTTTAAATTCGAAATCGACATGATAACACCTAACACTATTCCTAATGCAGCGGCGAATAATATTTGATACTCACCTGGAAGTAAAAATGTTATTGTATGGGCTGGTATCCAAAAAAATGGAATTGTACGTTTGAAAATAAAATTCCACTGAACACTCCAATTTAAACGAGGAAAGATATCTTTTAATTTTATCCACTTAAAAAAACCAGCTAATGTACCACCATTGTCAATAATGTGTGTATCAGTTATTTTGTGATATGTCATAAATACAGGTGCAAATGTTAAATTAAGAATTGCACTTATACAAAATGCGGTAAATAATCTCGCGCCACCTAATCCATTAGCACTGGCTTCCATAAAATCTTTCATTTTCATAGAATCGATTGCACCCTTAACACCAAAGTATTTTTCTACTAGAGCTGGCGTTCCTGCTGCATAAACAACAAAAGCCATTTTTATTCCAATTCCTAAAAAGCCCCAAACGATAGCTCTAGGCAATAAACCGAATCCTTTTCTGTTGTACACACCTGCACTTATTCTCAAGCCAATACTTTCGCCCATAGTAGCTAATAATGCAAATTTGAAAAAGCTTGCAGCCCACCACCAATTGCCTTCTTTATTATATAAAAATTCTGTTTGAAATCCACTCAAAAAAGAGTTTGGCACAAATGGAAAAATCAATAACAATGCGACTAAAATAAATATTAAATCTTGTTTCTTCATACTACTTTAAAATTTATCGATTTCTCTAAAAACGGTTGCAATTTACATAAATCATCCAATATGACAACACAATTTAGTATTCTTTAATTAAATTTAATGCGTTTTTTGTTGATTTTTTTTCAAATAAATCATAAATATTTGATTTAAAACTATTTGCAATCCTTATATTTCTGTAGGATATAATCTAATTTTTATTGATTCTAAATATAATAATAGGTGCGATAAATCAATAGTGCTAACACAAAAGACTATAATTAGGGATATTAAAAAGGAGTTTGGGATTCTATCTGAAAAACTAAAAAGGAGTTTCACTTCCGATATAACAATTAATATTTGACTCGATAAATACCTTCTGAATATCTTTTAATTGTTCGGGCGACGGAATTGGGTAATTGATTCCTGTGTATTCTTGATTTAACACATTATATTTTTCTCTTCCTAAATGATGTAAAGGCAAAATATTAATTTCATTTCTATTGTTTTCTTTTAAAAAGCGAACAATTGAATCAATATTTTCTTTCGAGTCGTTATAATTGGGAATTAGAGGAAGTCTGAATATCAATCTACCTTTAAATTCGGCAGATATTCGCTTTGCATTTTCAATTATCACCGAATTATCGGCTAATGTGCCTTTTTTATGTTCGGCAACATTAAAATGTTTTAAATCGAAAAAAATCCAATCGAGAAAAGGCATTGCTTTTTGAAAATTCTGATATGGAATATTGCCACAAGTCTCAATAGCAGTATGAATATATGCTTGATGACATCTTGATAAAAATGCGGTGGCAAAATCTATTTGAAGAAGCGGTTCGCCTCCTGTTAATGTAACTCCGCCTTCGCTACCCCAAAATTGGCGGTCGCGCTGAATGATATTATATAATTTAGAAACTGTAATTTCGTATCCGCTAACTCGCAATGCTTCGGTATAGCATTCTTCAACACAATCTGGTTTTTCGCAATTAACACATAATTGACGAGCGATATATATTTTTTCATTATCCGCTTTTATGGCTTTGCTTGGGCATTTTTCGATACAATTTCCGCATGTTATGCACTTTGATGCAAAATATAATAGCGAATGTTTTTTGTTTATTCCTTCGGGGTTCGAACACCAAAAACAATTTAATGTGCACCCGTTTAAAAACACCAAAGTACGACATCCAGGTCCGTCGTGAACCGACAGACCCTGAATATCGAAAATACTTCCTTTTAAATCGGAATTAGCGTAACTTAAAATCATTGCAAGTAATGGCATTCATTTCTGGATACGCTTCATATTTGTTCATGCATGTTCCTAATTCATTTTCAGTTGGAGTGAAATTAGAACAATACTTGCATTTTTGAGCTCTTTCAAAATCACCACAACAAGTGTCGTCGGCATTTATTACTTTTTTATCTCTTTTACAAATACCTTTGAAAACATCGGTATTTAAATAATATTTACAATCGTAGTGTTTCATATTCTATGTCTTTTATCCTATTTGTTCATACTCTGTTCTTGCTATTACTTCGTCTTGAATTTGCTTACCAAGCTCAACCCAATATTGAGTAAAACCAGCAACACGAACCATTAAACCTCTGTAGTTTTCTGGATTCTTTTGTGCGTCTTTAAGCATTCGCGAGTCTACCACATTAAACTGTGCATGGAAAGCTCCTTTACGAAGATAGGCTTTTATCATCTCTAAAAACTTTCTTGAACCTTCACGTCCTCTAACAACCGATGGATGAATTTTCATGTTTAGTTGAGAATTTTGAGACAATGCATGATCATAACATGTTGCTGAATTGAATAATGCATAAGGGCCGTTTTTATCAGAGCCGGGATAAGCTGATACTGAACCATCGGCAAATGTAGTTCCACACAATCTGCCATCGGCAGTAGCTAAAGTAACAGCACCCATTGGAGCATGAGTAGAAACAGATATTTGGCATGAATACATTGGCTCATCATAAAGTGAACGGTAGTTTTCGCACATGCTGCTAAACCAAATTTGCCATTCTTTAAATAAGCTATCAACATATTTATCGTCGTTACCGTATTTTGGTGCATCTAAACAAAGTTTATGAATCTTCAACCAATCCATATAATTCTTTGTTTTAACTTGTTCGGTTAAACTAAAAGAACCCGTTTCTAATGCGGATAAATATCCAAAATTAGCATCAATTGCAGCTTTCAATTCAGTAAGAGAAAATTTCTTTTCTTCAAATACATTTTTCTTAATAGAAGCTAATGAATTAACGAGATTAACACCGCCGCAAATCTCAACATTAAATGTTCTGTTGTATCGTGAACCTTTGTTGCTGATGTCTTTTCCAACTTCTAAACAATCAGGTTTCAACATGCTATTGATAACGGATGGAGAAACTTTTCCCCAAATATCATGCTGAATATTATTTGTTAATGTAAGAACCTCAACTGTTAAGCTAAAATAGTTTTTAAAAACAGTCCAAATTTCATCGTAAGATTCTAATTTCAGTCCGTGTGCAGGATAAACTCTGCGACCCGTTCTTTTATCTAAACCATCATACAAAACAGCTTCAAGCACTTTTGGTAACGAAATAAAATGAACACCCACGCTTGTTGCAGGAGCCGAACCACCTGGAATAAAATACGTTTCGCCATTCACTTCTAAAGGCATCCAGCTACCAGGAGAGGTTTCTAGACATCCACCAATAGCCCATGCTCTAGCTTCTTCCAAAGCCATTCCTTCTTTCTTGAAGTTATTTATAAGAAATTCCATTGCAACGCGGTTGTTTACCCAAGCAGGATAACCAGTTCCAATTTTTGTACATTCAACACCTTTTAACAAAAACTCTTCAGGCAATTTTTCGTCGTAAAGCAAGCTCAATGTTGGCTGTGGAACGTCGCATGACATTGCCGACTCAAGGATAAGCATTTCCAATTCGTTGGCTGCGCTGTTTCCTTCTTTATCTAATCCACCAATACACAAGTTATTAAACGTATTTCCGCTTAAAACACCACCTACAACACCCATCGATGCAAAACAATCTAACTCAGTGAATTTCATACGCATGCATTCCAACAATTCGATGGTTCTTTCTCTAGTAAGAATTCCCTTTTCCATGTCTTGTTTCCAATAAGGAAATAGAACCTGACCTACTCTACCGGGCGACAAACCCGAAATTGGATCTTCATTTAGCACCGCTACATGGAAAATCCAAATTAATTGAAGCGCATCGTGGAAGGTACGAGGTTTATTTTCCGACAACCACTCTAAACGCTCTGCTATTTCTAAATATTCGTTTTTTTGATTTGCATCTTTTTCTAGCGAAGCCATAAATTTAGCTTCTTTTGCATAGTTTAATATCCAAGTTTGAAGACCTTCAAGCATGGTATGAACCGCTTTGTAAAAATACAATCTATCCATGCCAGGATAACCAGCAGCTTGAGCTTGTTTTTCTTTGCAAATATTTTTAATTCCCTGTATACCAAATTGAAGAGGATAGTAATAATTCATCACTTCACGTCCCTGAGGCAAAGTATAACCCGAATCGAACATACAAATAACGGCACGCATTATTTCTTCCTTGGTATCGTAGCCAGGAACAAGTTGTTCGTATTTATGACCAATATCATCAACCGATTTGTTGAACCATTTTTTTGCAACTTTAATAAGAATAGGCATTTCCTCTTTACGAAGACCGAATTTACCGGCAATAGAAATCACACTGCCCACACTTTTAGTAACGTTTCCGCCACCTTGACCCATCGTAGTAACTTCATCGGCGCTTGCTTTTCCAGCATTTTGAGCTTCTTTAAACAAGTCGTCTTCTTTCGACAAAAAGAAACCTTCCGACATCCAAGGCATAGGATACGAGCCACGCAGATAATTTGCTTTACGCATAGCTAAAAGTTCGCCAGGCAAAACCGAAGGAGTAAGATGCTCGAAGCCTGATTTCAGAGCCTCAGCTCTTCTAACAATAGGAACTTCGCCTTCCATTTCTTCCCAACGGCGAGTGTACCAATAAGGAAACTCAACAGAAGCAGATGATTTAGTATCGAAATACATCTGACGCGATTTTTCTACGCGTGGAGTTGCTTCTTTTTTTTCTTCTCTCGAAAGGATTTCGCCTTCTGGTTTGGCTCCATAATAATTATAAACTTCTGTGCTACAGTTTAACAGGTCTTGATTTTCTGCCATATCATCAAATTTTATATTAAATTTTATTTATCGGGACTTCTAAAAATTGCTTTTTTGTCGTTAGACGTCAATTTTAAAATCCTTACATACCCACATATGCTTCGGCTTTTAAAATCTAGTCTGCCTAAAAAAATCTAATTTTTAGAACCCCTATTATTTACATTTTCATAAAATACAAATTAACTTTTAATTTTTATAATAATCAAATTATTGATTTATTATTTGAGTAATTAGTTGCTAAATTGATTTAAGTGGGAAATAAAAACTAGTTGGAGTGAGAAATAAAAAAATCACAGGAAAAATCTAAAAAATATTTTTTTTGCCAAATTTCATCAAATACTCTTCAGATGAAACTCCATGAGACCAATAATATTGATATTCATCCTTTGATGGAATTGTATCTTGAATAGTTGTTAATTTATATTTACCATTATATTCGTATGGCACATATCCAAAAACACTATCATTTTGTGAATATTGTGGTCGTTCAATACTAATTTCAAGTGAATTTGAATCAAACTTAATAAAACCTTTGTTTTTGCATTTTGAAAAATCAGGAATTGAATCCTGAAAAAAATGATCAATAATAACATCTTTAGCATCAACATAATGATCTAAAGATTTAATATATAGAAACTCTGGTGTTACAATAACACCACCTAATTTTTCAATTTTTTGTGCATTAATATTAACAGCGAAGCCCCCACTTTTACTTACCAGAGTCAGCTCTATTACCCTATAATTAGCATATTGTCTTTGCGTTGCATCATCATCAGGTTTGGTGTACATATAACATGAAGAAAAAGTGATACTAATCAAAACAATTAACAACATTAATAATATATTTTTACTCATACAATACCCTTAATTTGGATTAAATGATTGATTAAGTCTGATTTTTGTAATTAAAAACACTTCGTCAACACTACAAACATAAAAATAATAAATATCATTTTCTACCTGTTTTTCAGCAATGTACTATCAATTTTAAAAAACCCTAACAGCTCTTACATTCCATGAATCGGCTTTATTAACGGTATTACTATAACCTCCGCTAAACACCCAATAACCCCAAGCACAATTACTATAAGTTTCAGATGAAGTCCAATAATAGCTATTAGCAAAACCACCAAAACCTAACTGTTTCATTGCATAAAGCTTTTGTATTTCGTTATAAGAAGGCAAATACCAATCGGTATAGCCACCTCCTGTATACGAACGAGCCAATCCAGCAGCATAACTAGTAATTGTTGCACCTTGAACCGATATAATTTTATTGGTATTTGCCATTCCATCACCAAAAGCAACAGATGTAGCTCCTGTAGAAACATTTGATCCATTATACCAGCGAATTCCAGCGCTTTGATCAGCACTTGCAACTACTAATCCATGTGTTTCGCCGGCAACATAGCTTGGGTCATTAGGTTGCAATATATATGCAACTAATCCGCCTTGATATGCATCTCCAATGGCAACAGCAACAAAAGAAATCTCGTTGCCATAAGCAGTGCCAACACTATTTGTGGCATAAGCTCTAACATAATACTTTTTGCCTAAGGACAAATTGGTAATTGCACTTACAAATGCTCCAGATGTAGCAGTTTCTGTGGTTTTATTTTTATTTATTGTTGGATTTGGCTCGGTACTCCAACATACGCCACTGGTGGTTATAGCAGAACCTCCATTTTTCGTTATTGTTCCTCCACTTGTTGCAGTTGTACTAGTAACATAACTTGCTATTGTGGTTGTTAAAGTTGGCAATATGGCAGTCCATACGGGAATATTCGAGCTCGAAACAGTTAAAACCTGTTCTGCTTCTCCTATGGGCAACACTGCCCAGTTTGTTCCGTTCCAATATTGAACATCGCCAATATTTGTTCCTACTGGTTTATTAATTAAATCGCTATAATTTCCCGTGCTGGCTACAGTTGCCAAAGTTGGCTTATTTAAAATCAGCGAATCGCCACTGGTTGCATTCCAATCGGCATTTACATTAACCTCTGCTCCTTCCGCTATACCAGATAGTTTATTTTTTTCTGCAGTAGTATAATCGTTGCTTGTTAAACCCTTACCTGTTTCCTTGTCAACTTTGTTACTTAAATCGGTGATTGTAGCAAATGTGCTCAAATCTTGATCGCCAGTATTTGTACCCGACAAGTTGCTTAAATTTGTTATATCAGAGGCAGTTATATTTTTAGCTTGACTATTGCTATAAACTGGGTCTGTTTCGGTAATTCCGCCAGCGATGCTGTCGCTCACCTTAGCATGTAATGCATAAGGAACACTTAGCAATTGGCTTGTTGTTACTATTGTTCCATAATTTGTTCCTCCTGTTGGGTCGGTTTCGGTTTTAATAAAGTAGGTGCCATAAGACCAATCAATATTTGCAAAAATGCCTAATTCGGGAGTTATTGCTGTTCCGATTTCAACAGTGGCTAATCCGTTGGCATTAGTGGAAACACTTTGTATTTCGATGTATACAGGTGTTACATCTCGCAATATACTAATTCTCATAGAAACTAAATGATTTGTCACTAAATTACTACTACTATTGCGAATTACAGCTTGATAACTAAGCTTCTGGGGTGTTTGAGATTGAACTGTGAATACAGCGAAATGAGATACAAATAATAGAAATACTATTATACTTTTTATAGTTTTATACATAAAAAATTTATTGGTTAGCGGCTAATTTTCATCAAAATTATGTAAACAAAATTACTCAAACACAATTAATATTTTAATATATGTTAAAAGGCTTATAAACAAGAAAAAGAGAATGTGTGATAAAAATATAATAACAAAAAAACGCAAACTTAATCCGTAACATTAATAACAAATCTAAATGCTGTCATTTCTTTTTTGTCGTCGTAGGCATTAATTCTTAAAACAACATTTGCTGCTGCAATTGGCGTTCCGGTTAAAGTTCTTGTTTTCGGATTGAAGCTTAGCCAAGCTGGCAGCGGCTTGCTACTTATTAATAGTGCTTCAAATGTTATAATTTCTCCATCGTCGTCAAACACAACATCGTTTGGAATGGTATATGTAAATTCTTTTCCTACTTTAGCACTTGTTTGTTTAGGATAGTTTTTAAGGTATGGAGGAAGGTTTGTATTTTTAAGACTATCAATCATATTGCCTATTCGAACCCAATAAACATGTGTATCGGAATAGTCCATTTTTGTGCCTGTAGTGAAGAATAAATATTTTTGGTCGGCAGTAACGTATGCACCCCAAGCACCAATTCCAAAATTTATTTTATCGCTAAATGGTCTAGTATTCGACCATTTCCCCGTTTTATCAGGATAACTAATGCCTATAGAACCCAAAGGACAAGTAATCATATAACTTTCGTCTTTTGCAATATAGAAATCCATATCGTCATCAATGCTATTTATTGGAAAACCCAGACTAATTGCAGTGGTGTCTTTTCCTTTGATTTGGATTCGACTCCAATCCGACAAACCTACTGAAGACTTTGAGCGTGCTGATGCATAATAATTTCCTTTGTTAGTCCGCAACAAATAATGTACGGTATCAATAGAACTGAAAATTGCGGAAGGCTTGCCCCAACCCTCTTTTTCGCGAACAGAATAGTACATTTTATTATTGTGTTCAAAAAACATGGTATCATTTGTAACTGACAACATTACACCGATGCCATCAAAGAGTTCGAAAGCGCCAGTCCACTTATTGTTTACATATTTGTAGCATTTCACCTTATCACCAACAACTGGATAATAGCTCTTTATTTCGGAATAGTATATTTCTGAGCCATCATTTGAAATTGCAATTCTTTCAGATGCAAAACTTCCAGGTGTAATATCAAGTTTAAATTCTTTCGGTTCGTTTCCGGGTTTAGTTTGCCCCATGTATAAACTATCCGTTGGGACTTTTTGCGAAATACCTATTTTAACAAAAGCTAAACAAATAAATATAAGGTTGATTTTTTTCATTGGATTGTATATAAAAAGCAAGTTAATATGGCTTTGTATTTTCGACCTGAAACATTTCAGGCAAAAAAAACACTCAATTTCGACAATCAAACTAATATAAAACCTAGCTAAATATTATACAATTCTATCTTTGAATTATTAGCTTTTGTTTTGCGATATATTTATCAGATAAAAGCTCAATTATATAAGTTCCATTGCTTAGATCAGAAACATCAATTTGGTTTTTAGTAAAAGCCTCCGATTTCAGACATGTTCCAAAAACAGTATAAATATTCAATTTAAGTACTGCAATATTTATTTTGTCAATTTTCAAATTAACAATGTCGGATGTAGGATTTGGATATAATGCAAAAATATTATTTTGAATAACAGCTGGTTCGATATCACTAGAAATGTTATACTTTAAAATCACTCCACTATCGCCAACTGCATATCCATAATTAGTATTCAAAAAAGACATGCCTCTTAAATTTGATTTTGGCGTATATTCTGGCACCCAACTATCGCCCACATTTGTAGTTTTAATAATATCGCCTGCGCCAGTTACATCAACAGTAAGTGCATATCCATTAGTGTTATCAGAGAAACAAATTTTAAAAATCATATTTGAAGATGCAATTGGCGTCCAGTTTGCACCACCATCAATAGTTTTAAACATTGAAACAGCAGCACTTGGCGGTCCACCACCTGCAAGACCAATATCCTTATTTAAGAAATATACACCTGACATCCATACATTAGCAGGTATAATTGAGGTACTCCAGCTTTGACCTCCGTTTGTTGTTTTAAGAACTGTTCCGTTATTAACAGTGGCGTAACCAAAAGAATCGTCAACAAAATGAAAATAACTAATCCAACCTATTCCAGAATATACTGTATCCCAACTCGAACCTCCATCTTTTGTCATAGCAATTACACTATTACCATACAAACTATTAGCATAAGCATAGAAGCCAGTATCAGCATTCAAGAAATATATACCACCACCACATTTACCTGTAGCAACATTAACATTGTTCCAATTTACTCCACCATCAATAGTTTTAACAAGACGACAATTAGCTTTTGCACCACCAGCAAAACCACCTGATGCATAACCAATATTTTTGCTAGGAAATGTAATACAAGCTAAACCATCTATAACTCCAGAATTCTGAGAAAGCCATGAAGCACCTCCATTTGTGGTTTTTAAAATTATTCCATGAGCACCACTAGCATAAGCAGTATCATGATTAACAATGCAAACATCGTACAATGTACTATCGGTGCCGCTTAGCTGTTCAATCCAGTTTTGAGCTGATAATTGAATAACTTGAAACGAAAGCAATATTAAAAAAGCAAATATTTTTCTCATTCTATTATTGTCAGAAATTATAGTGCTGACTCCGCACTTTTAGTTGTCAAAACAACGGTTATATAATCAAGTACACTTATTTCTGAAATTAAAAACTATTCTTGACATTAACTCTGCTACAAACCTACTAATTATATTTATCTCAACCAAAAAGCTAAACAATAACTTTCACAAAAGTTATAAACTCTACGTACTTTCAACAAGCAAAATCAATACAAATTAACACATTAACAAATCAACTAATTCTTAATACAACGAACAGAAAAACCATAGTTACGAGTATTGGGGTTTATACTATAAATTCCAGTATCAACAACCATGTAATTAGAACTAATTCCATTTACTGTACTCGACCAATAGTAACCACGAACACTAACATAGTTAAGTGCTCCTGTATTACCGTTGCGAAATCCAGCTACGGGCAATTTCAAAGAAGAAGCATAAGCACCAGCTGCATCTTTGGCACTCCAAGTGTTACTCTCTTCTTCAAATTCAGTATCGGTAGGAACTCTATAACCTTTAGGGCATGGATTATTAATTCCATTTGCGCCTTGCCATAAACTTGAGTTTTGAGGCGAACGCCAGTCATTAGGAACGCTTGAAGTTAAAATAAAATTTGCATATCCAGGCACATCTACACTTGATAATGTTGTTGTGGTTACCGATGATCTAACTTGATGTCCATCAGAACTTCTTCCCCATTGATATAAGTCGCCATACGAAGAAGCATCTGTGCTACTAGTTGCTACTTGCGTAGCCCCTAAATTACGATCCATCCAAATTTTACCCGTAGTTGGATTAATTGCCACATTAGTTAATACCGGTCCAACCCACACAGGAACTCCATTTACAAAGGTTAGCACCTGACCTGTTCCACCTGGTTCAACAGTAAGCCATGCAATTCCGTTCCAATATTGCATTTGACCAGGCATTGTGCCTTCAAGAATTGTTGGTTTATTTAATATTTGAGCATCTCCGCTAGTGGCGTTCCAATCGGCATTTACATTTACCTCTGCACCTGCTGAAACACCTGAAACACTATCTGCAGTTTTTGCATGCAAAGCATAAGACACACTCAACAATTGACTTGTATTTGTAATTGTATAAGTTGTTAATGGTGCAACTACAGCTATTTTTGTTTCAATAAAATAAATACTACTTCCCCAATTGATGGAATCAAATCCTATTCCGTTGCCTATTTCAATACTCACTATGCCATTAGCATTAGTTGTTGGTGTTTTTGTTTCGGCATAAACAAGCGTTCCTGTGGGTGAAGCTTTACGAATATTAATTTCCATCCCTATTTGGGTATTGGAAATAATTGCATTACTACTATTTCTTATAACAGCTTGATAACTTATTTTACCAGGTACTTGCGCCTGAGTAATAAATAGAGAGCCTTGAATAGTGAACAGAAAGAGAACTAGTATTTTAATTGTTTTAATCATAAATATTTGGTTTTTTCTTCTAATTATTTCATTTTCAAATTGCCAGATCATAAAATAATCAAATATGTTAATCCTTAATACAACGAACAGACGAACCATCTTCCCTACTTTCATCATATATACCACTCGACGCTGAATTAAAACTCAACTCACGGGAATTAATTCCATTTACTGTACTTGTCCAATAGTGACCTATGGAACGATCATCATAATACAAAGCACTATTACCAGATCTAAACCCTGCAACTGTTAATTTCAGGGGCGACGCAAAAGCTCCTGCTGAGTTTTGAGTATTCCAACTTAATCTTTCAGCTTCAAACTCAGATTCGGTAGGTATTCTAAAACCTGTAGGACATGGATTATTTACACCATTTACACCTTGCCATAAATTCGCATTTTGCCCAGAACGCCAATCATAAGGATAATCGCCATTCGTAATAAACAAAGCATGACCTGGAATATCACCAGACAAAGCAATTGTAGTCGCTGATGCTTTTATTTGATGTCCGTCTGCCCGTCTGCCCCATTGATATAAATCGCCAAATGAAGCAACGTTATCACTGCTGATTGCTATTTGAGTAGCTCCTAAATTTCTATCCATCCATATCCTTCCAGTAGTTGGGTTAATTACCACATTAGTTAATACTGAACCAACCCACACAGGAACTCCATTTACAAAGGTTAGCACCTGACCTGTTCCTCCTGGTTCAACAGTTAGCCATGCAGTTCCGTTCCAATATTGCATTTGTCCGGGCATTGTGCCTTCAAGAATTGTTGGTTTATTTAATATTAGAGCATCTCCACTAGTGGCATTCCAATCTGCGTTTACATTAACTTCAGCTCCCGCAGCAATACCCGAAACACTATCTGCCGTTTTAGCATTCAAAGCATAAGGAACACTTAAGAATTGGCTTGTGTTTGTCATTGTATAAGTTGTTAAGGGTGTAACTAAGGCCGTTTTAGTTTCAATAAAAAAAGTACTACGTCCCCAATTGATTGTATCAAACCCAGCTCCACCGCCTATTTCAATGCTTACTAAACCATTGGCGTTAGTTGTAGGAGTTTGAGTTTCGGTATAAACAAGCGTTCCTATCGGCGAAGCTTTAAGAATATTAATTTCCATCCCAATTTGGGTATTTGCAACAATAACATTGCTACTATTCCTAATTACAGCTTGATAACTAATTTTTTGTGGGGCTTGGGCTTGAATAGTGAATAGTGAGCAGTGAATAGCGAATAAAAAGAGAACTAGTGTTTTAATTGTATTTTTCATGGCTATTTATTTTAACACACGACAAATTTAACAAAATAAACCGACTAAACAATTCATTGCAATATTTTTTGAGCACAAACTCAACTTGCTATACATCAAACATTTCAACACTTACAATCTATATAGTTTCCTCAAATACAGTTATCTTTTATGATTTACTATACTATCAACAATTACACATTCTCTGATTCTTTAAATTAGCAGCAAATTAAAAAAAATAGTAGTTTTGCAAAAAATTTAATAATGCTATCCTTAAAAAAATTAAATCTAGGTCAGACTGAAAAACAGACATTTAAAATTCATTTGGTTTATAGCATTATTGAAGGAGTGATTGCTGGCATTCTAGCATTAAACGAATTTACTTTTCTTAAAAGCTTAAAAGGCAGCAATGTACAATTGAGTTTTTTGTTTCAATTTTCGATGATTGTCTTCCTATTCCTTATCATTTTTAATGAATTTATAAAGCGTACAAAAAACAAAAAACAACTTCTTAGAGTAACTGCCGTTGTTACCAGAGCACCTTTGCTTTTGCTTTTCTTCTTTCCAAATTCCAATCAAGAAGTTCTTGCAAATCCAATTTATCATTTTATATTCTTAGGCATATTTTTGATTTATTACTTGGCTTCACCCATAATTTTTCCTACTATAAATTTATTTCTCAAGAATTCCTATCGCCACGAGAACTTTGGAAAGTTATACGGTTACGCAACCACAATTAACAAAATAGTGCTATTAATCACCACTTTCCTTTACGGCATTCTGCTCGATTACAACAACTTTGCATTCAACTTCATGCTTCCTGTTGTTGCAATATTAGGAATTTTATCTGCCTATATTTTGTCTACTATCAGGTATTCATCGAGTGAAATTGCACCTGAAAAAAGCTCATTTTTCGAATCTGTTCGTACTTCTTTTCGCTCAATGAAGATCATTCAAAAAAACAACAAACCATATCGTGATTTCGAAATTGGATTTATGTTTTATGGATTTGCTATGATGTCTACCGTTTCAATTATCAACATTTTCTTCGACAAGACTCTGCATCTAAATTACTCGAGTGTCGCATTTTACAAAAATTCATATAATATCATAGCAATACTACTTCTTCCATTTTTCAGCCGACTAATTGGCAAAATAGATCCACGCAAATTTGCAATTATCACTTTTAGTTCAATCTGTCTTTATTTAAGCTGCTTGGCTTTAACCGAATATTTTCAGTATCACACCGAAATTTTAGGCGTTCAAATTTATTATTTGCTTATTGTTTATGTTTTGTTTCATAGTGTTTTTGCCGCAACCATGTCGCTTTTATGGAGTATTGGCTCAGCGTATTTTTGCAAGAAAAGCGAAGCCGACCTTTACCAAGCCACTCACTTATATTTAACTGGCGTTAGAGCTATATTTGCGCCAATTGTAGGTGTTATTTTTTATCAATATTTTGGTTTTGCAATAACAATAATTATTGCTGTTATATCATTAATTATTGGAATTGCTTATCTTTACACTTCTCAAAAAATCACTGGCGATTTGCAACGATATGAATAGATGCTCATTAAACATTATGCTAACTTTGCTTCTATTATTTATAGGAATCACAAATGGTTTTACGCAGGTAAACAAAGACACAATGAATTGCGTTTATAAGTTTCCACACCGAATAACGTTTAAAACTTACTTTTCTTCGTCGGATTTATATTACACCATACGCGATAAAGATGCAAAATATAAGCCAGCAGTAATTATTCCAAACTCAAGAAACAACCTCGGCTTTTCCTTATCATACAAAAGCTTAGGCGCTAGTTATTCTGTTCGTATTGAAGAATCGCCATATAGCGAACGAAGATTTGGCAAAACTAAATACTATGATTTCAGGTTAAATTATTTTTATAAAATATATGGCTTTGATGGCTATTTGCAACACTACAAAGGTTTATATCAGAAAAATCCCCAAAGTTTTTATCCAAATTTTTCAAATACAACTCCTTATCCGCAATTTCCAAATATGGCGATTACCACATTTGGATTTAATGCGATTATCAAAAAAAACAAGTGCTTTTCTTACAAATCTATTTACTATCAATCAGAACGACAAAAACACAGCGTTGGCAGTTTGGTATTAATGCTTAACAATCGAGTATCGAGAATAAAAAACGACAATCCTTATACTCCTGCTTCTGCAGTTAAATACATGCCTGAATTTAGCAAATGTAACAAAGGTACTTTCTTAGATTTTGCACTAGCACCTGGATATGTGTATACCTATGTAAAGAATAATTATTTTATCAACGGAAGCATGTATGCTGGACTAGGCGAACAGCTTCAACTTTATACAAGGAGCAATGCGGTGCAATTAAAATTCAGACCAATGTTTAAATACAACTTCAGAGCCACCGCAGGATATAATGGCGACGACTTTTTCTATAAAATATCCTACGATATTGATTTAAACACAATTCGATTTGAAGACTCTAGACAAAATATTTTGTTGAGCGGATTAGACTTTACGGTGGGATTGAGAATAAAATAATTTATTTATCTATCTCAATAATTTTCTTTTTAATGGCTTTCACTTCTTTATCGCCTTTAGGTGCAAATTCAACAAAACGACGATACGATTCAACTGCTTCATCAATAAAATTATATTTTTCGCAAAGCATTCCTTTCAACAACCAAACGTCAGCATCTTTTGGATTTATTGCTATTACTTTGTTATAATCGCTCATGGCATTTTTATAATCTTCTTCTTTTTCGAAGATAGCACCTCTTCTAATATAAGCTTCTGCATTTAATGAATCTAAAGCAATAACTCTATCAAAATCTTCTTTTGCCTTTTTATCTTTTTCGTTCATTTGCATGGTACAACCTCTGCCAAGCAAAGCTTCAATATTGTCAGGCTCAATTTTCAAGGCTTTCGAGAAATCATCTTCTGCTTGCAAATAATCATCTTGACTATCATAAATTGATGCTATATTTATATATGCTTGAGCATTATTTTCGTCGAGCAAAACAACCTGATTAAAATCATCAAGCGCTTTATTATAATCTAGAATTGATTGGTAAGCAGCTCCTCTTCCCAAAAGAGCATCAACACTACCTGGCTTTAAATTCAACACCTGTGTATAATCATCGATAGCCTTTTTAAAGTCATTGCTAAATTCATAAGCCACCGCTCTAAAATAATATGCATTTACAAACTTAGGATCCAATACAATTGCTTTTGTATAAGATTCTATTGCTTTCATATAGTCCTCTTTGGCTAAAAAAGAAGAACCCAAGCCAGAAAAGTTTTTCGGATCTTTTGAATTTATTAATATTGCTGATTGAAAATCGGAAATTGCCAAATCAAAGGCTTGGTTGTCGAAATATTCAAAACCTCTTTTTTGCAATATAGCTGCATCTTTAGGATTTGCCATCAACGCTTTTGTATAAATATTTAAAAGACTATCTTTTTTCTGCGAATAAGCCACACTCGCAATAACAATAAACAGTGCAATAATAATTTTTGATTTCATTTTGTATGTTTTTTAAAAACCCGACCTCAAAGATATTGATTTTTATTTATCATTGTAACAAGAAATTAAAATTTAACAATTTTGATTAAAAAAATTTTATAATTTCGTAGAAAATTAAGGCAATGATGATTAATAAAAATATTTTGTATTTCAATTCTATAATAAGCAAAAATGTAAAACTAATTGCTGTTTCAAAAACTCAACCTATCGAATACATTCAAGAAGCATATAACGGAGGACAACGAGTTTTTGGAGAAAATAAGGTCCAAGAGTTAAACTCGAAATACGAAGCGCTACCAAAAGATATTGAATGGCACTTTATTGGACACTTGCAAAGCAACAAGGTTAAATATATTGCTCCGTTTGTAAATTTAATTCATAGTGTTGACAGCCTTAGCATTCTTGAAGAAATCAACAGACAAGCTACAAAAAACGACCGAACTATCGCTTGCCTAATTCAGTTTCATATTGCAATGGAAGAAACAAAATTTGGCTTTTCTTTAGATGAAGCCGTTGAACTTCTTAACAGCGAAGCTTTTAAAGCATTAAATAACATTGAAATTATTGGCGTTATGGGCATGGCAACATATACTGACGATAATAATCATATTAGAAAAGAATTTAAATGTTTAAAATCAATATTCAATCATCTTAAAAGCGAATATTTTACAGATAAAGCCAGC
Source organism: Bacteroidota bacterium (assembly GCA_037139195.1). GTDB lineage: Bacteria > Bacteroidota > Bacteroidia > Bacteroidales > JAHJDW01 > JBAXGW01. The sequence continues at coordinate 19,788 of JBAXGW010000013.1, read as the reverse complement.
TTCAAAGAAATTTCAATGGGCATGAGCGGCGATTTCGAAATAGCTATTGAAGAAGGAAGTACCATGGTAAGGATTGGATCTTCGATTTTTGGGGAAAGATAAGATAAATGAAAGGTGCAAGGGCACTGCAAACACTCGTTTTCTAATACGTTAAATCATCACATTCTTCTATTTCAGGCTCTGAATTTGGGTTTTGCATTCTAATATAATTTCCAATAAGCATTATTAGCGAACTTAATACCCATAAAAAATAACCAAAGCCATAACCAGTAATATATATATCATCCGTATTTACATAAAATAATTGATCCGTATTTGGCGTATTCGTTTTTCCTCCAAGAGAAATTTTTTGAAACAATAAAAAAAGCAATGAAACAATCGTAGATATTAAACTTGCATTGAATGATTTTTTTGTTTTTTTGTAATTAAACCAAGCATACCACAAAATAGGATTTGCTAGCCAAGTGAATCCAGCACCAAAAGAAAAAACAGATAGCCAACCTAAAATCACTAGAAAAAAGCCATAAACATCTTCGTATTTACTTGTAAATGCCACAAAAAACAATGAAGCAATCCAACAAACAATGCTTAATGGCTTGAATATTTTCAAATATAATTGTACACTTTTATCCATGAAATTCAAGCCTATAAAAACACACAACTAATTCTATGCATTTGAAATCCCATCAGCAACCTCTTGCATCAACCACATGGGAGTGGATGTTGCTCCTGCAATTCCAACAGTTTTTATGTTTTCAACCCATTCAGGTTTTAGTTCCATAGAATTTTCTACCATGTACGATTTTGGATTTTCTTGCTTGCAGATTTCATACAAATATAGTCCGTTTGAGCTTTTCTTGCCGCTAACAAATACTATAACATCAAACTTTTTGGCAAATTCTTTTAAAAGTGGCGCCCTGTTTGAGACTTGTCTACAAATTGTGTCATTGCTATTAAATAAAGCTTGATTATTTAAATCTAATTTTTCTTTAATAATTTTCACCAGCTCGGCATATAATTCAGTGCTTTGGGTAGTTTGGGAAAACAAATATACAGGCTTTGAAAAATCTATCTTTTCAATATCTTCAAATGAATTAATAATCACGGCCTTTCCTTTGGTTTGACCTTCTAATCCATTTACTTCTGCATGCCCTTTTTTCCCATAAATAACAATTTGACCGTTATTTTTAACACACTCTTCAAAACCTAAACGAATTCTATTTTGAAGTTTTAAAACCACTGGACACGAAGCATCAATAAGCTCAATGTTATTTTCTAATGCAATTTTATATGTTTCGGGCGGTTCGCCATGTGCACGAATAAGTACTTTACAATTCTCTAACCCTTTCAATTGTTCATTATCAATAACTTGAAGCCCAAGCTTTGCTAATCGATCCACCTCCATCGAATTATGAACGATATCTCCTAAACAATATAAATTTTGGGTTTTTGATAATTCATCCTCTGCCATCTCAATAGCATAAACCACTCCAAAGCAAAAACCCGAATGATTATCAATTGTTACTTCAAGCGACATAGTATTAATTGTAGTTAAATTTAAAATAAGGCAAGTTTGTATTTTAAACCACGAATGATATTTGATTTGCAGTTAAAATCTAACCATTTTTCAAGACTTCAACAAAGCCCTTTATATCAATAATTTTCGAAACAACTGCCCAAACTAAAGAAACAACACCCATTACCACTATCGAAACCATCCAACTATGAATGAAGTATTTAGACAACAAACTTATTCCGATAACGCCGAATATAAATATTGCTAAAGTTCTTAAAAAACGCCAATTAACTTTAAAATCAAATTTCACTTTAGCAATATACACTTGAACTAATGCAGTAATCAATTGAGTCGACATACTTGCAAATGCAGCTCCAACCGCCTTGTAATGAGGAATTAATATGAAATTTAAGATCAAATTCACACACATTCCGCATGCAGCCATTATATTTAAAGCCTTCAAATTACTATTTGCAGTGAGCAACGTTCCAAATATATAGGTTGTTGAAATTGGAATAAAACAGAACATGATAAATCTAAACACAGCTGCAGATTCCATATAATGACCATCTCCATAAAGCAACTTCATGATTTCTTCGCTATAAAAAAACGATGCTAAAGAAATTATTATTGAAGGAACTATAATAAGAGTATATGACATTTTTACCAACTGCTCGACATTCTCTTTTAATTTCAACATACGAGAAAAAATAGGCAAAAGCATTCCAGCAAATAAAAATGCCAACATGTTTGTGGCATCTAACAAACGATACGCAGATGCATATATACCTGATTGAACTGCTCCTTCCCCATCGGGCAACATCCTTTCTAAAAGAACCGTGTCAATTCTATTATAAAACGCCATAAGCAATATTAATATAGCAAAAGGAAAGCTATGTTTGATTATCATTACAGAAAAAGGCAAATTCCAATTTAGTTTCAAAAATCTAGATTTTGCTTTTTTAAATACAACTATTAAAACAATCATTGTTGTTGCAAAATATCCAATTAATTGAACAACTATATATGTTTCTACCGAAAACTTAATATTTAATCCTCCCCATAACAAAACACTGCATAATACAATCATTATTAGCCTATCTAAAATAGACATGAAACTATCTAATTTAAACAAATGCAAGCCCGACAAATTTGACCTCAAATACATCGTTAATGAAATTAAAAATTGCATGAAGCAAAGGGCAAGTAGAAAAATAAAATGTCGAGAATCGTAACCAATTATAAAACCAACCAATAGACAAACGAAAAGATAGATTACAGCTAATATAAATTTCAGCATCACTATACTCGACAAATGCTTTCGTAGTAAATGGTTGTTTTGAGCAATATTTTTGTTATTGAAATTTGTTATTCCAAAATCCAATAAAATATTTAATAAAAAAGTAAAATTGAAAATGGCGTAATAGAATCCATAATCAGACAAGCCAATTTTGTTCTGAACTACCCTATCAATCCCTAAAACCCATAGTGGCTTTATAAGGATATTAAGAAATAATATTAAACTTATATTTTTTAAAAATTTCTTATGCATACTATTATTTGAATTTGCAAAAATATTAATAAGTAATCAACAAATAATCTGTTTTCATACAAATAACAAAAAATAATTGCATATTTAACTAACTACAGACTATAAAACAACAAGTTGCACAAAAACTTTAACATTTAATTATGCGAAAATTCAAAACAGTTGTGTGCCTATAACTTGTTTCAATAGCACAAAATTACAATTCAGATTTCTAAATTATTAGTTTATATAAAAATATACTATTACTTTTGTATTAAATATTTTTCCCATGGTAATTAAGCCATTTCGATTAAATAAAATACAAAAACACTCTGCCAATCAAAAACTTACAATTCTTGATGTTGGAGCAGGAAGCCATTCCCCTTCTATCACAAAGCAATGGCTTTCAAACTGCACGTACCATGGAATTGACATCACCAACAATTACAGAAACAGCGAAAATGATTTAAACTTAATGGATAGTTTTTTCATTTTGGATTTAACAGCATTAAACTTCGACTCTATTCAAGATAATTTTTACGATGTTATTATCATGTCGCATATTATCGAGCATCTTCATAACGGCGACCAAGTTATACGTCTTTTATCTAAAAAGCTTAAGGCAAATGGGGTAATATATATCGAATACCCTTCAGAAAGAAGTACTCGCCTCCCATCAATGCGCGATACGCTTAATTTTTACGACGATCCAACACATTGTAGAATTTACACCCTTTCGGAAATAAAATCAATTCTTGAAAACTCCAATTTTCAAATATTAGAATTTGGAACACGCAGACATTGGATAAATATATTTTTAATTCCAATAAAATTGGTATACAATTTGATAAAGATCGGCCACCTTCCAGGAGGTATGTTTTGGGATATTTGCGGTTTCGCCGAATATACTATTGCAAGAAAGAAATAAACATCTACATATCAAACAATTAATTATGAAAAATACTTTTTTTTCAATAGCCTTTTTACTATTGACGCTTTCTAGCTATTCGAATGATAAAGAAACTAATACAACTTCTAAAATCAATGCTGTAACAGTTTTCTTGCAAGGTGCAGAAATTAATTGCAGCGCAAATGCAAATATTACCAACGAAACAAAATATATTATTATTGAAGATATAAGCCCTTCAATTGAACCAAACAGCATTCAGGTTAAAGGTTTTGGAAATTTCACTATCACTTCGGTTCAACATCGAATCAATTACTTAAAACAAACATTCAAAAGCAAAAAGCAATTATTAATTGAAGATTCGTTGAAAATTATTAACAAGCAATTATCTCAAGAGCAAATGATGCTTTCGGTATACAACAGTGAAAAAGACATGTTAATGTCAAACAAATCAATTGGAGGAAACAATACGGGTGTAAATTTTCAGGAACTACAGCAAACAATCAACTTTTTTCGAAATAGACTGATTGAAATAAACAACTTAGTTTTGAAAACCAACGAAAATATTTTCAAATTTACACTTCGACAAACTGAGCTAAACAATCAACTAAAAGAAGAAACAGGAAATAAAAAAACAAGTAGCGAAATTGTTATTGGCATTATATCTAGCACAACTTTAAACACAACTTTTGATATAACGTATTTTGTAAACAACTGTGGCTGGAATCCTACTTATGATATTAAAGCCGAAGGTACAGACAAACCAATTGAAATTACTTACAAAGCAAATGTGTATCAAGCTACTGGCTACGATTGGAAAAACGTTAAACTTTCTTTATCCACTGGTAATCCAAATTTAGATAATAATAAACCAGAATTAGCACCTTGGTCTTTGTATTTAATTCAGCACAAGAAACTTAGAGCAGTTGCATACAAGAGCGCAGAGAGCAAGCCTAGTGCGGCAAAAAGTTCTATTGATGAAGCGGAGGATGTTAATTACGATAAAATGGAGGAATCAGAGTCTCTTTCTGGTTACGTAACTGTCAACGAATCGCAAACAACTTCCGAATTTGTCATTCCAATTCCTTATAGCATTTCATCAAGCGAAAATACAACTAGCGTTGAGATTCAAAAAAACACATTAAATGCAAGTTATCAATACTATGCAGCACCTAAAATAGATCAAGATGCTTTCTTAGTTGCCGAGGTTACTGGCTGGGAAAAATTGAGTCTATTAGCTGGCGAAGCAAATATCTACTTTGAAGGTTCTTATCTTGGTAAAAACTTCATCAATCCAAATGAGTTAAACGACACATTAAAGCTTTCGCTTGGCAGGGATAAAAACATTGTAATTAAGCGAGTTGTACTTAAAGATTTTGTTTCTAATAAAATAATTGGCTCAAACCGAAAAAAGGAATATGTATACGAAATTAATATTTCAAACAAAAAGAAAGCAGATGTTTCAATAATAATTGAAGATCAAGTGCCGATAAGTGCCGACAATGCTATTGAAATAAGTACAGATGAAGTTTCTAATGGCACTTTAAACAAGGAAACAGGCCTTGTTTTTTGGAAACTAAGTGTTAAACCAAATGAAACACAGAAAATAAAACTTGCCTATTCAGTTAAATATCCAAAAGACAAACAAATTAATTTATAAACAACTGTTTATCCTTTGTTTTAAACTCTTTATTGTGTTGCAGAAATTTTGAAAATTTCTTATAAAATACATTGAAAAATTTCTTATATTTACCTTATTAAATTTATAATGTGGTAAAATTTTTAAGCAAAGTAGGCAATAACGACAACTTTCTATCACTTTTGGGGCATATTATTTTTGCCACTTTAGGATTTATTAGTTTTGTTGCAGTTGCCAGAACTTTAGATAAAAATGATTTCGGACAGTGGGTTTTATACATCACAACTGCCTCATTTATAGAAATGTTGCGATTTGGGATTACTAGAACAGCTGTCATTCGATTCTTATCGGGATCCGACCCAAACGAAAGAAAAGCATTAATAGGCTCCAACTATTTTTTAGGCTTAGTTATCACTTTAGCCATTTGCATTCTGATAATTCCAATATATTTTATTTTCAGCAAAAGCATTTCCAACTCTGGCTTTATTTATTTTTTCGAATGGTACCCAATATTAGCTTTTATCAACTTGCCTTTCAACAATGCCCTAACTATATTACAAGCTGATCAGAAATTTAAAGAAATATTATATATTCGCAGTTTTAACATTGGAGCATTTGTATTATTAATTGTTTTAAATCTTTTGTTTTTTCATTTAGGAATTGATGGCATCATTATTTTGCATTTGATTATAAACATTTTAACTTCTTTAATTTGCATGTTTTTGGGTTGGGATGGTTTTCTACATTTCTCCAAATTTAATAGCGCTACAAATAAAAAGATTTTTGATTTTGGCAAATTTTCAGCGGGAACTGTAATTGGCTCAAATCTATTAAAAAGTGCCGATACTTTTATTATTGGAATATCAGCCTTTATGGGAACAGCTGGTGTTGCAACATACAGCATTCCTTTAAAATTAACCGAACTTCTTGAAATTCCATTAAGAAGTTTTGCGGCTACATTGCTACCAAAACTTTCAAAAGCCAGCATCGACAACAATTTAGAATTAATTAAAAACGAATTCTATAAATATACTGGAAACTTAACATTAGCTTTTATTGCAATTTGCACTTTTGGTTTTATTTTTTCCGAAGAACTGGTAATACTGCTTGCAGGAAAAGATTATATCGAGAGTAGCATTATTTTTAAAGTTTTTTGTATCTATGGCTTACTTTTACCCATCGACAGATTCAGCGGAGTTACTTTAGACAGCTTAAATAGACCTCATCATAATTTTCTGAAAGTTGGAGGCATGGCACTAATAAATATAATTGGCAATTTAATTGCAGTATTCTATTTTAAATCGTTAATCTACGTTTCTTTGGTAACTATCTTCATGACTTTAATGGGCGTTGTAATTGGTCTATATTACCTAAACAAAGATATTCATATAGAGTTCTCAAGATTCTTCAAATTTGATTTTAAAACGCACTAAAAAAGGCAGTTCAATCGCTCAAACTGCCTTGTTGTTTAACCAAAAAAACTAAAACTATTTTATCACTATTTTTCTTGTTTCTACACCTATACTATTATGAATTTCCACAATATAAATTCCCATATTATAAGATTCGCAATTTATTGCCTTTTGATAAGCATTAACTAAAGTTTGTTTTTCTACCACTTTACCAAGAATATCTCTAACTATTATTTGACTAATTGCATTTGATGATTCTACAATAAACATATTTGTTGCTGGATTAGGGTAAACAGATGTTTTACTTGGTCTAACTTCTTCAACTACTTCTGTAGCAAGACCTTCAACACTAACATCATCAACATACAATACACTTCCTTGTTTTGGAGTAAATCTACCATCAGATGACATGAAAATAACATTCAATGTATCTGGCGTATCATTTGTGCGATAAGTAAAATCTATATTCCACTCAGTCCATGTGTTAATAGTTTGCGTAGAAGTAAAATATGCTTGTCCAACAGTATCAGGCTTACCAGTTGCTGTATTCGTTTTAAAAAGAACACAAGCAATAAAAACTTGATCTCCCGATGCAGGAGCTGATTTAAAAAAACCTTTAAATTTTTGTGGGCGACTTGTCCATGGAATACCACCAGAAACAGTTCCAGTTTGTGCAATTAGATTCATGTTAAATTTACCTGTGGTTAATAAGCCAGGAGCAATAGAGTTTACAAAAGGCATTGGCTTTACACTAGTTAATTTTGCACAATAAGAGCCAGTATGTGGCGTCAAACTATCTTTTGTTACAGTTTCAACATTAACACCTGTTGCTTTTATATTTGAAGTTCCCCAATCAGTTGGATTTTTCATCGGAGCTGATGGCACTTGAGTCCAATTCTCAAAACTACTATTTGGAATAGCCTGAGCCATCAAAGCAACTGTCATTATTGATAATAAGAAAGTAAAAATTCCGTTTTTCATAATTTACCGTTTTAATTATTATATGGCAACAAATATATAAAACAGAATATTCCAAAACAAAACAATCGAACTTTATATTCGATTGTTTTATGTTTTTTTAAGAATTATACTAAAATATCTTATCCTTTTATCCAATTTTGAATTTCATCATCTAAAGGATTTACTTTAGGAGAAATTACTTTTATAATTTTACCATTTTCGTCAATCAAATACTTTTGAAAATTCCATTCTATTTTTGAATCTTGAACTCCATTCAACTCTTTTTTAGTTAGCCATGAATATAAAGGATGAATATCTTTACCCTTAACCGAAATTTTTGCCATCATTGGAAATGAAACTCCATAATTCTTTGTGCAAAATTCCTTAATCTCTGAATTTGAACCAGGCTCTTGATACAAAAAATTATTTTCAGGAAAACCAATAATTATAAAATTTTGATCTTTATACTTTAAATACAGCTCTTGCAAATCTTTGTATTGTTTTGTAAAACCACATTTTGAAGCAGTATTTACAATCATCACTTTTTTACCCTTAAATTGGCTCATTGAAATTGTATCTCCATCAATGGTAACAACTTTATAATCGTATATACTATTTTGCGAAACTGCAATACTTGAAAATATTATTGGAAGTATAGCTAAAATTATATTTTTCATAAGTCATGTTTTTGTTATTTGTATTTAGTCTAAATTAACAAATTATTATTCAAATTGCAAATAAATTAGAATAATTAATACTTTAGAAATAATAATTTGTTTAAAACACCTGATTTTTATACATTTGCAGAGGATTAATCAAACAAATTACAATAAATGGACAATTTTTTAGATATTGCGATTCAAGCAGCATTAGAAGCAGGTGCAAGAATAATGGAAGTTTATGATAATTCAAATTTCGAAATCGAATTAAAAAGCGATAATTCACCGCTTACATTAGCAGATAAAAGAGCTCATCGAACTATTGTTACGCTATTAAATATCACAGGTATACCAATTATTAGTGAAGAAGGTATCATACCCGATTTTGAATTCAGAAAAAACAGGAACCTAGTTTGGATGGTTGATCCACTTGATGGCACAAAAGAATTTATTAGCAGAAATGGAGAGTTTACAGTTAACATAGCTCTTATTGAGGACAATATTCCTACAATTGGTGTAGTGTATGTTCCAGCTCAACGATTATTATATTTTAGTTCGGAAGAATCTGGAAGCTATAAAACAATATGCAACTACGATTACACAGAAGAAAGCCTTGAAGTAAGTCTATCTAAAGCAGAAAAAATTGTTGTGGTTAAAAACAGTGACGACTATACTGTTCTGGCAAGTCGCTCACACAATAGCATTGAAACAAATGAGCATATTGCTTTATTAAGAAAAAAACATTCTAATCTTTCTATAAAAAACATTGGAAGTTCACTTAAATTTTGTTTAATTGCAGAAGGAAACGCAAACATATATCCCAGATTAGCAACAACTTGCGAATGGGACACTGCTGCTGGTCAAGCAATTTTAACTCATGCCGGAGGCAAGGTAATTGATTACGAAACAAACGAACCCTTGTATTATAACAAAGAAGAATTATTAAACCCATGGTTTATTGCTTCAAATTAAAAACAATAATGTTTAGAATCTTTATAAACTAATGTTTTAATAGATATTAACCTCTGAAAATCTTGATTTTAATCGCAAAATTCAGTATATTTAGACAGACCAATACCTAAATCTGTTCTAAAAAAACTAAAACTATGAAACCGTTCTTTTGACACCAAAAAATCCGGATACCAAATCATTATCACCTTGATATTGGTAATTTTGTCGATATCTTCACTAGCAGAAGGTACTAAGCAATTCCGGCCGACAAGTTCAGACGTTGGCAACCTGCAAATAAACGATATAGGTCGACCATTTGCTTTAGAATCCAACTCCGACCCACTTCATCGTTTATATTTTCACATTTCAAACACTTCCGAAAAAGTGTACTTCGGATTTCAACACATTGGCACAGGAACAGCTACATATAGAGTTAAGGACGCTAGCGGAAATGTAGTTTGCTCAAGAACATCAGTACCTACAAGCGGAACTGGTTATATAAATTCATACACAGAAGCAGTTGCTGGACCTAAAATCAGTGGTTTTCCTGCTGCAGGATACACTCCTATCACATTTACACCATCAAGCACTGGCGATTTTTATATAGAATTCACAACATCTTTAGCTGCTCCAAATGCATATCACTTTGATTTATTCGACTTAACAGTGTGCGATGTATCTAACAATCCTATTGATGGAAGACTTTGGGCTTATGCTTGGGATTTAAATACTCGTTCATCTAGCGGTAGATATAACGGCAATTTATTTATTTACACGGATGATGGTTATATTTCTGAAGTAGAAATGAATGGAATTCAGCCTTTTGGGTTTGTAGTTTCTTGTAATAATACAGGTCCATCGAATTTAGCATTAGGGAATAATGAAAACCGGAAATCGGTAGATGGAAATTCAACAAGACCTCAATATAAGATATTTTTAAATAATCCTGATATAAATGTTTATCCTAATGGAGCTGTACCGACAACCATAGAAAACCTATCAGTAGTTGGTACTCCAAAATACGGCGAAGCTATAGATTTTACGCTAGAAATGTCAATTGGCGGAACAGTTCAGGTGGTTCTAGATATTAATGGCTCTACCGGATACCAATCAGGAACTGAAGACGTAGTTATAGTTCAGCAAATAAGCGCAGGAAAAGACACAATACATTGGGATGGCAAAGACGGATTTGGGAATTATCTTGATGGAGGAGCTACGGTTCTTGTTCTTTCTAGCTTTGCCACTGGCGTAACCCATCTTCCACTCTACGACCCAGAAACACATCAAAATGGATATATTGTTCAAAGAACTCGTCCATTTACTGGCGCCTGCAATCTTTATTGGGACGACTCCAATTTCTCAGGCGGAACTGTTAATATTGATGGTTCCTTAACAACTGGACATAGCTTTGGAACCAATTTTGGAAATAACAGAACGATGAACACTTGGTGGAATGGTTACGAACTAGATATTTTAAACAATTTCCAATTTACAATTGAAATTTTGAACTTGCCAATAGAATTAGGAATGTTTACAGCAAAAATTTCAGAAAAAACTGTTTTACTTGATTGGATAACTTTTTCGGAAACAAATAACAGGCAGTTTACAATTGAACGCTCTAATGATGGAGTTAAATATTATGCAATAGGAGTTGTTGATGGTATTGGGAATTCAAACACTCGAAAAAACTACCAATTTATCGACTTACATCCAAATACAAATAACTATTATCGATTAAAACAAGAAGATTATGATGGAAAAAGTACTATATCATCACCTATTTATATCGAATTCGCACTAAATGATAATAACGCTTTTCAAAATGTATATAACAGTTGCGATTTGATAAAAGTAAAAAATATTAGTTCAATTAAATCAATAGTTTTAGCTAATTCTGTAGGAGCAGAAATATACAAAACAGATCCAACGCATGAAATACTGGAAATTGACATTCCACCACCAAAAAGCAGCGGCATTTATTATTTAATAATCACAGATGCAAGCAAACAAATTATTCACAAAATAATAGTTCGATGAAAATAGAAAATATTGAAGAGTACTAAAAACCCCGAAAGTAGCAATACACTATCGGGGTTTGTTTTTTTAGGACTAAAAAACTATTTCAAAAACTTCCGTTTTAAAAAAGGAAAACCCAACACGGCAATAGAAATCAATACAGTTCCAATGTAAAATCCAAAAGTCATGCGTTCGGAATCGCCGAAAAACAAATACGCCAATGCTATCCCATAAATTGGCTCTAAATTGATAGCTAGAACCACATCATAAGCCGAAAGCTTCTGCATTATTTTAACTGTTGCTGTAAATGCAAAAGAAGTACAAACCGTTCCTAATAATAACAACCATAACCAATCTATTCTTCCAATCTCACTAAAATCAATTAAAGAATCGGTAAATAATAATATATAAACCAAAATGCTTAGCGATGCACCCAGCATTTCATAAAAATTAATTGTAAGCGAATCGTGCTGCAATGCTATGTTTTTATTAATCACTGAAAATATACCAGCTAAAATAAAAGAAAAAACAGACACAATAATACCCATTTTATATTGCATTTCGAACTTGAAAATGGTAGCTAAACCAAGCACGATTAATATCGCAATAACCACTTCTAAGTACGAAATCTTTCGTTTCTGACTAATAGGCTCTGCAAAAGCAGTAAACAATGTTGATACACCAAGGCATGCAAGCGTAACACTTACATTAGAAATTTTTATAGCTAAGAAAAAGGTAATCCAATGCAATGCCACTAAAACGCCTATCAACATAAGCTTCAGTGAACTTTTGAATGGTATTAAAACTGAACGCTTGGTAAATAATAAAATAAGAAAAGTTGTAAGGGCAGCAATTCCTGTTCGAATTAAAACTAAATCAACCGCATTTAAAGTAATTAGCTTACCTAGAATAGCAGTGAATCCAAGTATTACAACAACAATATGAAGCAAGAAATAGATTGAATAGTCTTTTTTTATCATAGAGTTTTTAGTTCATTTAATACTATTTAGTATTATACCATTTAGCATCATGCACAAAGGTATAATATTGTTTTCTATCTTTGCAAAAAAAAATCTAAAAATGAAAATTGCGGTTTATTGTTCATCAAGCGAAATTGTTGATACTATTTATTTTGAAGAAGCCCAATTATTAGGCGAATTGATTAGCACTAATAATCACACGCTAGTTTACGGCGGTGCTAACGTAGGTTTGATGAATCATTTAGCTATTACTGTAAAGAATTCAAACAATTCGGTTCACGGAGTTATTACTCAAAAAATTCTCGATAAAGGATTGGGTTTTCATGCTGCAGACATATTAGATATTACCTCAACAATGCATGAACGTAAAGCTCTGATGGAAGATATTGCAGAAGCATTTATTATTTTGCCTGGCGGTTTTGGCACACTTGAAGAAATGTTAGAAGTAATAACCCTAAAACAATTGGGTTACCATAACAAGCCGATTGTCATTATCAATACAAATGGCTTTTTCGACAAACTACTTGTGTTTTTTGAACAGATGTATCTTGAAAAATTTGCAAAAGAAGATTACAGAGCACTTTATCATATTGCTAAAGATAGTTTAGATGCAATTAACTATATTAATACTTACGCTCCTAATAACGAGGTGGTTGATAAGTGGCACAAAATTGAACGAAAGTAACTAGAGTCTGTCCATAAAGTCGCCTTACTCACTTTATTAGTTTTTTATTATAGGAGTTCGTGAAACCGCTACGCTAAGTTCTTCGTTGTTCTGGCATCGAAAATCAGTCATTTACTCCAGTAAACTCCTGATTTTCAATTCTGCGAATGCCTCGAATTAGTTCTTTATGGACAAGCCTCTGACTCTGTGGACAGACTCTAACTAATGTCTGTCTCTTACGTCCATACTCATCGTTACTCTCGATTATGAACATTAAATACAGCCGACTGAGTTAAATATAAAAAAGGTTTAGACTTTATTGCCAAACAACACATAAACTAAAGCTCGTAGAGCTTTCATTATTATAACCTAAAGCAAATACTCATTTCAAGTCTGTAGGACTTGCATCATAATATTAGCAAAAAAATGATAATGCACAACTAGAGCTAAATAGCCTGCTAAGTTAGTTTAATAAAATGTAGACTTTAAAGCTAAATAATACTAAGGCTAAAGCTCGTAGAGCTTTCATTATGTATAACAAGAAAAAAAAGTACATTTCAAGTCTGTAAGACTTGCATCACACTATTAGAAAAAAAAGATTATGAATAATCTGGTCAAAAAGCAACTGAGTTAATTTCCAATAACAACCATCTTTATTAAAAGAAATCTCTTAAGCAAAAGCTCGTAGAGCTTTCATTATTATAACAAAGAAAAAAAGCACATTTCAAGTCTGTAGGACTTGCATCACAACTGAAATATCTTAAGTTTTTCAAAAAAAAGAACTAAAGAAAATAAACATTATTACTTTTTAATAAACTTATCCATTATTTCTAAATAATTTTGAAAACCAACAGTTTGTGGAACCGTTCCATGATCAGCACCTTCGATTCTGTGAGCTTCAGAATAAAAACCTTTGTAGTTTTTATATATTACTTCACCGTGTGTTTTCATGCTTAAAAAACCGTCTTCTACACCATGAATCCACAAAAAAGGCTGAGTAACGCTTTTAATTTGCTCCGCATTGTCAATTTTTAAATTTGTATACAAACTAGCAGGCATGCTCATTGCCGACCCATCCTGAACCATAACTGCCGACGAAGCAAAAGGGGCTTCTAATATTAGCTTCGATGGCTTTAACGTGTATTGATTAGCCGATAATTTAGTTGCAGGTGCAGAGCCCAAGCTAAATCCATATATTATCAATCTATCTGATGTCAACCCATTATCTTTCAACCATTTTAGAGCAGCATCCGAGTCTGCATACAAACCATCTTCCGTTGGCTTTCCTTCCGACATGCCAAATCCTCGATAATCAAATGTCATAACACCATAATGACAATTTCCGCCAATATTAGCAATCAATTTCGCTCTTTGCCAGTAAAAATCCATGTGATCTTTATTGCCATGACAATATAAAATCACGGTATCAGTTGATATTTTAGAAACATCGCCTAAATACATTGCATATATTTTTGTTGGGCTTGTTTCCTCTACACTTTGAGAGTTCAATGTAAACATTCTGAACAAACTATCTGGAATAGCGTATTCTGCACCAAGTTTAAAATCTACTTCGCCTGTATAATTATCTAACAAATATTGATCAATCTTGCTTTCGTTGTATAAAAAGTCATCCATTCTTAAACAAGATGAAAACATAAGGCTTGCTACTACTATAACTAAAATCTTTTTCATAATTATTTAATTTTACGAACTATTCCAAAATAAATACCCATAACACCCGTTTTGCCTGTTGGTTTAAAATAATCAACAATAATATCTTCGTTGCTAATGCCTAGTCCCATATATTTTATTTCGATATTATAATTCCATTTCGAACGCACAAATGTATTTCCAATTTTCGGACAAGGAAACCAATGGTGAGTTTGTTTTTCATCGTGTGCTTTAAATCTATTTATATCAAAATAACTTGACAATCCGGTATAAACAAATCTGTTTTTCGATTTATTTTCCCAATAAAAGTTCAAATCCAATTGAGGCAAATAATATCGATTGCCTACATACATATCAACCATGAAATTCATTGATGGTGATACGGATATTGCCGGACATAAACCATTTTGTTGTTTCAAATTAGAAATAAAACCCAATTCGGCTTGAAAAACTCCATAAGCTAATGCCGTTGTATGAATTGAACCATAAGCAGTTGTTTTATTACTTAACCCAAAAGCATAATCGAGAGAAGTATATGGTATAGGCATAATAGCACCACCCATTTTAATAATTGGACCGCCTAAATTAAAGCCGGCAGCCTGTTCTCCTTTTTCGAGTGGCTTAACAAATTTACTGGTTGAACACGATGCAGCAATTGCTAACATCAGCAAGAGTGCTATTTTTCTTCTAATCTTCATTTGAAAATAAGTTTGATGGCAAATATTTATTTGCAAATATATGAAAATTGAAAACAACAGATAAAATAAATTAATTTGACGAAAAAGAGGGCTTAAAAAAATGAATTTTAAAATCGCTTAGTTAAGCAAATATTTTATGTGAAATTCAATTATTTAAGAAAAAATGATTTGCAGTTTTCAATTAACATAAACGATTAATCGACCTCTTTTGCGAAAATCGCAAATAATGAAAAATAAAGACGTTGAAAAGTTAATTGACTTGTGAAAATCGCAACAAGTTTTTTTAATGCCTTATAAACCAATTATGTTTAGATGCTGAGTAGAACTAATTTTGTATAAACAATTTTACCTATTTAAACAAAGAAATTATGAAAGCAAAATTCTATTATCCAATTCTTCTTTTCTCTTGCATGTTACTTTCTTCATGTGGAATAGTAAGCAATTTAAATTTGCCGTCAGAAAAACTATATTCACATTTAAAGAAAGTTTCTGTACCGCAGAGTTTGGAAAAAGAAGAAACAAGAAAAATTGAACAAAACACTTCAGTAATTTTGAAAAATGAAGAAATTGCAATTCGAAAAACAACAAAAGAAACTGAATTACAAACTGTTAAAAATACAGCAGAAAACTATAAAGCTCAAATTTCGAAAAACAATCAAATAAAAATTAAGCAGAAATCAACAAAAAAAATAAAAAAACAAATTGAGGTATCGAAAAAATGTTCTAAGATAAATAGTTTGGGAGCGCCCATGGAAATTTTAAAATCAAAAACAAAACAAAATAATTCTCAAATCATGGCAGATGATGATGGACTTATGACTTTCATGACATTTTTAAGCCTATCTATTCTTGTTCTGCTTGTTTTAGCAGCTGGCGGTAGTCTGATAGCATTAATTGCATTGATAATAGTCGTTATTATAATTATCGTATTTTTTTTATGGATGTTAAATGAAGGATGGTAATTAAATAACAACTTCGACTAAGCTTTAATTTAAAAAAAAATCTTTTCAACTATTTCAACCAATATTAAACTAAACTATATGAAAACATCAATATTCGAAAGTATATTTAATTACAACAACTCTTTCTCAAACTACGGTTTAGAACATTTTATAATTTTCTTAGCTCTTACTTTATTCGGCTTTTATTTAATCTACATTGCTAAAACCAAATGGAATGAGAAGCAACAAAAACTTTTCATCACCTTGCTATGTGCTTTTGCAGCATTTACGCAACTTGCAAAAATTCCTATTAAAATATATTTGGGCGATTTCGATGCTGCTGCCGATTTGCCTTTTCATTTGTGCAACATAATGCCTTTTGCCTTGATTTATGCAATGTGGAAAAAAGACCGTAAATTCTTCGGAATAATTTTCTTTTGGATAATGACGGGAACATTTCAATCATTAATAACAACCACACTTTCGGAATCGTTACCAAATTACGAGTCCATAAGATATTGGGCTGTTCACGGATTAATTTCTATTGCGGCGCTTTATGGAGTTGCTGTTTATGGCTATAGATTAACCTACAAAGATGCCATTAACTCAATTATTGCAATTCATTTTTTAGCAGGAGCTGTCTTTTTGGTAAACATGGCATTAAATGCGAATTATATGTTTTTAAATGCCAAACCCGAAGTAACAACCATGTTCGACTTGCTTGGTCCTTATCCTTGGTATCTTTTAGGAATGGAACCACTTGCAGTTATTTTATTTGGGTTGATTTTAGTTCCGTTTTATGTATTGAAGTGTAAATCAGTTACAAGAAAATAAAAAGCAGTGAAATAAAAGAAACAATATGTATCTTTTTCCTTGTTTTTGAATTCTATTAAAAACAATAATTGTTATTCAATGAAAACGATATTAATTCTATCATTCTTTATTCTAATTCAGCTATTTGGATATGGACAAACAAATGCCAATAGCAAAATAATGAAAGACACGACTTATTTCTCCGACTTATATAATTCTAAAATTAGCATTCATTATATCGACTCTAATAAATCATATCGAGAAATAACTATTTTCTACCCAAATGGTAGTAACAAAAGTAAAACGGAATATTTAAAGGCAAGAAAACATGGTTTGCAAGTAAGATGGAACGAAAACGGAAGTTTGATTGACAGCTGCCAATATGACGATGGATATCAAATTATTAAGAGAGATATGTTAGACGAGTGTTTTTGCAATTTCCCCTCATATTCAAGGATTGGCGGAGAAAACATATACTCATTAAGCGAACACTTTGATCGTTTTTCAATGGATACAATTGGA
This sequence comes from Bacteroidota bacterium, assembly GCA_037139195.1. Taxonomy (GTDB): domain Bacteria; phylum Bacteroidota; class Bacteroidia; order Bacteroidales; family JAHJDW01; genus JBAXGW01. The sequence goes on along the minus strand of JBAXGW010000013.1, from coordinate 1,911 downwards.
GTTGGTCAAGGACGAGTTTTATATAGAAGTGATGTTGCACTATTTATTGATAGCAGTGGATTAAAATTATCTCTAACACCAGAAAGAAATGGTGATAATTTAGCTTTTTTAAAATGTAAGTTTCATCAGGACAATTACATTAAAGATAATTTGCCGTATTTGAAAAAAGCAACATTTACTGAAACTCCATTTGAATATCTTTTGCTTATTTCGGGCGTTTATCATCAAGATTTGCTTATAAGCGTGATAGAAGCAAATAAAAACAACACATTGAAAATTGCTAAATTTCTAAAAAGAAACTTTAATATTGACTCTATTCCATTTCAAATAAATGAGCAACAAATAGATTCAATTTGTATGAGGATTAATTTGTTTTTCGAGAATAACGATAAGTTTTCTGATTACGAAGAATTCAGGTGTGATTTTTTTAAGAAATACTTTAATTACTCAATAAAAAAAGAACTGAGAGATAATTCGTTTGAACATATAGCAAAAAAATATTTTCCTGAATATGACGAAAATTACCCATATAAAAATCTAAAAAAATACATAGATGGAGTATTTGAAATAGTATTAGAACCTATATATATTGCAATGTATTTTCCCGAAACACTTTTAAGACCTTGGGATAAAAAGAGAAATGTGTTATTGAATTCTTTTGCTAAAAAACACTACCAGTCCAAGTTGCTTATATCAACTTCAAAACTAACATACAAATCATTTCCAGAAGAAAAAATAGACATTGAAGAAGAACCTGGAAGTTGTTTTACAACATCAGAAATAGCTGGAACAGGAATAATTGTAACTTCAAATGGAGGAAGGCTCGATTTAAATGCGAAAAGTATTCCATGGGCTAAAAGTTTCTACCCATACTATTCTTTTGAAAACTATCCAGCGCATTTAATAAGCAAAACCATTATTAAAAACGACACATTAAAAAACATATTTGAGCCTGATATGTATTTGCAAAATTTTATGGGAGCAATTATATATCCAAGTAATATTAAAATACCATTTAAAAACAGATATATCGAGGCGAGTGGTTCGCAATGGCTAATCGACGGCGCCGAAATAAACGGAATAATTGAAATACCAACTTTGTATTTACCCAACAATTGCAACGAATCAATTATTAAAAACCATTTGAAAAGTTTGGGATTAACTATTATTGAGGATTATAAACCAGAAAATCCAAAAGTAAAGAGCACAAGTGAAAATATTGTTATTTATTTTAACTTTAAATCTAGAAGCGCAAATAATTAGAGTCTGTCCATAAACTCCGATAACGTCGTTGTCGTCGTGTTGAAAACAGTCATTTACGCATGCAAACTCCTTGATTTTCAACACATCCTTCGCCTCGTTCTCGAACTTTATGAACAAGACTCTGACTCTGTGGGCAGGCACTAATTAGTCACACTCTCTTACACGGTATATTTTATACTCACTCCAAAACAATTTCATCGCATGTTCTTTTATTTTTTCGCTCACTTTCAACATGGCATCGACTCCGCTCAGCCAACGGGCATTTATACTCCGAAATCCATCGGTGACTGACCGGAGTCGAAGGCACCGATAGTACTTTCTAAACTTTCTAACTTTACAAACTGTTTTGTCTGCTTTAATCAATTTAAATCTATAAAATCTGCGTCAAAAACAAACAAAGATAAATCCTATTAAACAGCAACACTATATTTATAAAGTACTTCCGGATCCAAATCGGCTTCATTGCACCATTCAATTGTATCAAAACTTACTTTCACGGTATTGAAAATAGCCAAATCTCTCAACTCTTTGAAAATTCCTTTATCTAAATAGGGATTCATATCAAACATGCGTTTTTCTCCATTTTCAAATGTCAATTAGTAGTGATGCGTTAAAATTTAAGTGTTAAATAAATCATATTGTTCTTTG
>JBAXGW010000012.1:0-83151 GCA_037139195.1 Bacteroidota bacterium | reverse complement strand
GTGAGAAATCTTTTAAGTTTTTGTTTAATAATATTTTATCGGACAATAGTGATTTTATAATACTACTCTGTTTTTTTGATCAATTTCAAACCTCATCAGATTTATTCTTGGTGAGGTTTGTTATTTAAAACAACACAAATTTTGCTTATAACTTTAAATACAGTATTTTTGAATACATGAAAATAAGCAGATTTAATGTTCGAACTATTTAGAAATATAGATAACAAAAACTACAAAGCCAAGTTTGGTTCATTGGAAATTTTTAAATATATCGGACCAGGCTTACTTGTTACTGTAGGCTTTATCGACCCAGGCAATTGGGCTTCTAACCTTTCGGCTGGGGCTAATTATGGGTATTCGCTTTTGTGGATGGTTACTTTATCAACCATAATGCTAATTATACTTCAGCACAATGTGGCTCACTTAGGCATTGCTTCGGGTCTTTGCCTTTCCGAAGCTGCTGCAATACATATCAAACCACGTTATTCAAAAATTTTGCTTTCTTCAGCAATGCTTGCATCAGTTTCAACCTCTTTAGCCGAAATCCTTGGTGGAGCAATTGCACTAAATATGCTTTTTGACATTCCAATTAGGGCAGGCGCAGTGCTTGTAACACTATTTGTGGCAATAATGCTTTTTTCAAATTCATATAAAATGATTGAAAAATGGATAATTGCCTTTGTTTCAGTTATTGGATTATCATTTCTTTATGAGCTTTCCTTAGTAAATATTGATTGGAACAGTGCCATGATGGGCTGGGTTACTCCTACTTTTCCAAAAGGTTCTATGATAATAATCATGAGTGTATTAGGTGCTGTAGTTATGCCACATAATCTTTTCCTTCATTCTGAAGTTATTCAAAGCCGACAATGGAATTTGCAAGATGAAAATATAATAAAAAAACAACTAAAGTTTGAATTCTTCGACACGCTTTTCTCTATGATAGTTGGTTGGGCAATAAACAGTGCAATGATTTTGCTTGCAGCAGCAACTTTTTTCACCGCAAAAACTCATGTTTCTGAATTACAACAAGCCAACAAACTTCTCGAACCTCTTCTAGGAACGCATTCGGCAATAGTTTTCGCAGTTGCTTTATTATTAGCAGGTTTAGCTTCAACCATAACATCTGGAATGTCGGCAGGAACTATTTTTGCCGGAATGTACAAAGAGCCTTACGACATTAAAGATAATCACTCAAGAATGGGCATTGCAATCTCTTTATTGGTGGCACTTATAATAATATTCTTTATTTCAAATCCTTTTCAGGGCTTGATAATTTCACAAATGATTCTGAGCATTCAGTTACCATTCACTATTTTCTTGCAAGTGTATTTAACTTCTTCTGAGAAAGTAATGGGGAAATATAAAAACAAACCCTCAACCAAAATTTTGCTTTATGCAATTGGAGCTATTGTTACCTTATTAAATATTGCTTTATTTATTAGCTTTCTTTAATTTTTTATAATACGCATCTAAAATCAAATCGAAATCAACCACCAAAGAGTTCGTCTTCAAGCTATCAGCTAGTGGATTTTTATCATCACACATTGTGAAAACAATTTTATCCACTTCGCTCCTATTTCCTGTAATTTCAAAAAGAGCTTGTTTAATCATGGGAATTGGAACCCATTTTCGAGATGAAGATTGCAAACCAAACTCATCAGTTACAGGCAAAGGAACAATTTTATTTTTATAAAGAAAATCATCTTTTGGGGCTATTGTTGTTATAGCTTTAGGTAATCCGTTAACTACGTTTTTCTTCAGTTCTTCTTTTACTGCAGCATACTCATTCGACTGTACTTGAGCTATAGAATAATGATTGTTATAAAACCCACTTACCAATGCAATACTAACAAATACCCCACAAATAATATTGGTCATTTTTTCTGGCAATTGAACTTCGTGAAATGCTATAATAAACAACACGGTTGTTACCGCAGTTACACCTCCTAATGAACGATAAGAGACCCAAATATCAGCTGCTAAAAAATTAGGCAAATAAGCCAAAATATAAAACATCACAAGCGTTAAAACATATTCAAAAATATGCTCTTTTTTAATTAATTTCAGTTGTCTAAATATGAAATATAAAACTGCAACACCTGTAATAACACGAATAATAATTCGAAAATTATATTTAACAAAAACCAAACTATGCAGCCATGTTTTTGATATTGCACCATTTATAAACCACATAACCTTAGCTCCCGAAAAACCAATTCCGCCTCTTGCTGATGCCTCTAGCTCCAAAACACTTAACAATCCATTATAAATAACAAAGTAAATTGCATAAATTGCGAAATTAAAAAACAAGAAATACCAAAGTCCTTTCAAATTTCTTTGCTTTAAGAAAATTAAAAATGCAGGCAATATAAATACTGGAAATATTGGCTGATAGATACATAAAACACAAACACCAAGCAATCCCGAAACAACCAACTTCAATATAAAATTAGCAGTGCTAAGTTCTTGTTTTTGCATAAAAGCATCCATAGCAATATCAGAAGCAATAATTACCAGCATTAGTGCTAAGGCAGCCAAACATAGTACAACCCAATGCACAGTAATTCCAGCAAATGGAGATGCTAAAAACAAAATTACTATTAACATCGACTTTACTTTTGGAAAATCGTATTTAATAAGCATCCGATAAAAACAAAGTGAAAAGACAAACATAAACAGCAATGCCACCAATCTGACATATTTAAACTGCTCAATGCTACTAATATTTGGATAAATCAACTTACTCAATAGCCCATACAAAGGTCGTCCATCTCTAATATGTTGAAGCAAAAACCCTTGATTAGCCCAATTCCACATAAAATCATAGGTATCGGTCATTGCGAAATTCATAAATATTCCGCTAAATAAAAATGACATTACTATAATTACTAGTACTGCAAAAACCAAATAATGACTTTTTATATTTTTCATGGTTTATTAATATTATTGGTTCTGTTCAAAAATAGTGTTGTATGTTTTTCTGGGTGCTCTGAATATTCATTTAGTATTCTTTTAGCTGCCTATGGCAACTTGCTTTTATTTCACAGTGTTACACTGTGTTTTCACAGAGTTTCACTGTTTTTTCTTCTGTGCAACTCTGTGCTTCAACTCTGTGTCACACTGTGCAAATCGAGGAGCTTGCACTAGCAAGCTCTTTTTTAATCGCATCATTCTATAACGGCGAAGCCCTCAACGAAGTTAACATAAACATATTATTTTATGTCTTTCTTCTTCACTTCCTTAATAACATACTGTGGCTTTGTATTTAGCGACAAATATATTCTTCCAATATATTCTCCAATCAAGCCTAAGCTCATTAATATCAAACCACCAATCAACAATAGCAATACTACCAATGTTGACCAGCCTGCAACTATCTCAGAACCGTAGTAATACAAATAAACATAATAAATTGCCATGAAAAACGAAAACACTGCGAAAAACAAGCCTGTATAGGTTGCTATTCTTAATGGCAAAACTGAATAACCAGTCAATAGCTTCGAAAAAACCACTATCGACCGAATTAAATTAAAATTGCTTTCGCCTTTATTACGTTTATGATGTGCAATAGGTATTTGAGTAATATTTTTTGTGCAACTAAAAATCAATCCTTGTATATAAGGAAATGGTCCTTTGTAGCTTACTATTTCGGGCAATATTCCTTTTTCGAAAACAAAAAACGGAGATAAATAAAGACCTTTTGGTTTGTCAATTAACAGTTCTGCAACTTTCCCATTTAGCCAACTTCCAAAATTCTTCCATGCAGCTTGATGTTTTGTATTAAAATTTGCGTAGCAAACATCAAATCCTTCTTTGCATTTTTCCAACAAACTTAATATATCGAATGGCGAATGTTGCAAATCATCATCCATTATCGTTATATAATCACCAGTTGCATAGTTTAATCCGCAAATTATTGCATTATCCTGACCGCTGTTTTTTCTTAAATTTATTCCAATTATATGTGCGTGTTTGTTAAGGTTTTCTGTTATTTTTAGCCAGCTTTTATCTTTGCTACAATCGTTTACTAATATCAATTCAAAATCGATATTTTGCATGGCTTCGTTTATTTTCAAAACCAAATCGTCAATATTTTCTTCGCTATTATATACTGGTATTACAATACTTAGCAACTTCATACTTTTGTTATTTTAATAAGGATATCCTTTTTTATGGAAAGAATTTCGTACTTAAAATTATATTTGTTTTTGTTGTTTTCCAAAAATTGAATTATCGTTTCTTCATTAAAACGAAAATCTTCCTTTCCCTTTCCTGCATTCGTTAATACATGAGACATTTTACCAACAAAACCACTATAACTCGACAAATTTTTAACGGGTTCTGATATTAAAATGGTATTTGATATTTTAAAAAAGACATTAAATATTTTATCTGGATATGAATTGAAATGATACAAAGAACCAATAATTACGCACAAATCTGATTTTGAGTAATCATCAAACTCCATTATATCAGCATTATTTGCATTATAATTCTTCTTTTTAGCAAAATCAACAAAGCTTTTGCTTAGGTCATACCCAACCCAATTTATTGCATTCTTTTTGCAATATTTAGCTATTTTAATATCGCCAAAACACAACTCAGTTACTGATTTTGTGTTGCTATCAAAATGCTTTATCACGTCTTTAAATCGTTGGTTATACTTCCCGAAATACAGAATATTCAGGATAATTCTATAAACATAAATCGACTTATATATAAAGCTAGTTTCTTCCATAGAATTTATATATAGTTTCTGTAATTTGGTTTATATCATTATCACTTAAATGCAAATGCAATGGAAGTCTCAACAAGCAATCTTCGAACCTTTCGGCATTTGGCAATTGTTTATAGGTATTTTGCGATAAAAAGTAGGGCGATTTATGCAAGGACTGATAATGAAACAAAGCATAAATTTCTTTTTCTCTCAAATAATCTATTAATTGGTTGCGCTTATTTATATTTTTTGCTAGAAAATAAAAAATATGTGCATTATGCGTTGCGTAATCGGGCACTTTCATTAAAGCCAGCAAACCTTCTTCTTCTAAACGCTTCAATCCCTCATTATACGAATTCCAAATTTCATTTCTTCTTTTCTGGATGTATTCCGATTTCAACAATTGCGAATAGAGCATTGCCGCATTTAGTTCCGATGGCAAAAACGACGACCCAATATCAACCCATTCGTATTTTTTAACTTCGCCTCTTAAAAAAGAGGTACGATTGGTGCCTTTTTCCCAAATTATTTCGGCTCTTTTTTTGAAAATTGAATTATTTATTTGAAGCAGTCCGCCTTCTCCTGAAATAATATTTTTTGTTTCGTGAAATGAAAATGCCGACAAATCGGACAAAGTGCCACATCGTTTATTTTTATATTCCGAAAAAATAGCTTGTGCTACATCTTCAACTACAAAAATATTATATTTTCGAGCAATTTCATTAATCTTATCCATATTGCACGAAACTCCTGCGTAATGAACTGCTACAATTGCTTTTGTTTTGCTTGTTATTAGCGCTTCAATATTTTCTTCTGAAATGTTTGGATTATCAGAACTGCTATCGCAAAAAACAATTTTAGCACCTCTTAGTGCAAATGCATTTGCAGTTGAAACAAATGTGTATGAAGGCATTATTACCTCATCATCTTGCTTAATATCTAATAGTATTGCGCTCATTTCAAGTGCATCGGTGCACGAAGTGGTTAGCAAATTACTTCCGCCTAATATATCTTGAAAATATTGTTGACACAAATTTGTATAGTGACCATTCCCACTTAATTTGTTTCGTGAAATTAAATCGCTTATTATTTCTTTAAAATCTTCGGATATATAGGGTTCGTTGAATGAAATCATGTTGGTTATTGCAATAGTAATTTTGAATTTAAGCCGTAAAATTACAATTTAAATTTCTAACAGTGTTAAAAATTATTGCGAGCAAATATAAAACTTCTCACATCGACCTATTCTTTAGCGTAATTCTATTAGCAATGCTTTGAATTGCCATATTTATTGAGTTGTACAAATCTGAATTTGCCCTATAATCGGCAGAGTGTAGATTACTAACACGGTCTTGCTCTACAAAACCCCAAGCTCTGCCAAGTTTTTCTTTGTGGTTTTTATCATAAACGCCAAAAGCTATTCCTCCATTTCTTCTAACAATCGAAAAACAGGGAATATCAGTGTAGCCATCGCCAATATATATCATTTGCTCAAAAGGAATGCGAAGTTCAGAACTTGGAATTCTAGTATTTACTTCAAATGGATTACAAAGCGCCTTTTCGCCAATTATTCCTTTGGCAATTTGAAACAAAAATCGTGTTTTATCGGTGAAGCTAATTACATTCTTTGGAAAATGAATTTCATCTTTTTCGTTATATGCAAAATCGCTCGCCCAAATATGAGTGAAATGATGAGCAATTTTTGAATTACGGATAATATCGCCTAAGCCACTGCTAATAATATAAAACTCTACTTCAACGCCCAGATTTTGTTTTGAAACTGTCGTTTTTATGTTTTCAAAAAACGTATTTACACCCGCATTAAACAATAATCGTTTTCCACATTTTATCAAATCTACTTTTGTAAAAGGTTTATTCTGTTTCTTGCTTTCAACAATTAATCCGTACATATATGCCAACACCGGATCCCAATCTTGTAGCATAAGGTCTTCAACTGTTTTGCTCCAAAACGTTTTTGCATCAATTCCTTTTTGCTCCACAAAAAATGTAGCAGAATCGGATGTTAGCGTATCATCAAAATCAAATATCAGGGCTATTTTAGTCATAAATTTTTATTATTTATTTGTCATAATAATGACCATGCGCTTGCAAAACAAAAACAGTAACTATTTCAGCTTCTATTTTGTATATCAACCTGTGTTTTTGATTGATTCTTCTTGACCAACAACCAGCATATTTATACTTCAGTTCTTCTGGTTGACCTATTCCTGTTTTAGGATGTTCAATCAGTTCATTCAACAAGTTGTTAAGCTTTTTTAATACAACTTTATCCCCAGATTTCTTATGAAATTCTATATCTTTCATAGCATTTTCAGTGAACTTAAGTATGTAACTCATAAACCCAAAAGATTTTTAATTTCATCCTTCGATTCAATTGTTATTACTTTTCCATCCTCTATTTGCTTTATAGATTCATCAAGTCTTTTTAAAACTTCAGAATTAAAATACTTGTCTGTTTCAGTAATTGGAACCAATGAATAAGCTTTATTTCTACCTCTTTGCACAATTACCTGTTCATTATTATCAATTAAATCAAGATAAACCTTTTGTTTTGCCCTAAATTCGCGAGTGCTAATTACTATCATAATTTATATTTTAATAATTGTGTACCAATATGGCACACAAAATTACAAAAAAAAATATATCTATACAAATCTTTCGCATTTAATCAAAGAATTTGCTTTTTAGCCTGTTTTTATTGTATGTCTGCAAAAAAAAATCATGTATCTAGCAGTTATTGATTTAAAACCTCTACCAAATTACAATCTATCTCTTACATTTGAGAATGGAGAAAACCGAATTTTCGATTTGAATCCATATTTAAATATTGGCATTTTCAAAGAACTTACCAATCAACAAATTTTCAACACTGTAAAAGTTAGCTTCGACACAATTGAATGGGCAAACGAAGCCGATTTGGATCCTGAAACGCTTTATAAATTCAGCACAAAAATTACCGTTTAATCTATTTCCTTATTATTGAATGTTTTTCAATTATTTAGAATGGCAATTATCTTCAATAAACTTTCTATTTTTACCAATCATATTTCTTTTTGTTCCACAAAAAAATGTAGCAGAATCAGATGTTAGCGTATCATCAAAATCAAATATTAGGGCTATTTTTGTCATAGTTTTTCCTGCTTTAATTTGAATAAATATTCAGCATTTCTAAACAGTATATTCTCTTTGTCTTTTACTGCAAACTCATCAAAAAAACAAATAAAATCGATATAATCTTTCTGTTTAAAATACGGATAATCAGTGCCAAACATAATTTTATCAGATGCACCTACATAAGCTATTAAATCCAAAATTTGCTCTTTGAGCTTTGAATTATAGCGTTTTGAATATGCGGTGTTTTCATCATGGAGAATACCTGAAATTTCGGTGTAGATGTTTTTGTTTTTATAGACTAACTCCGCTGTTTCATTTATCCATAAAGGATTGCCAATGTGAGCTATGACAATTTTTAATTTCGGATATTTAACAGCAACATCATCAAGATAAATGGGATTAGCATATTTTATCAATGCCTTTTTATCGGCATTAAGCGTGTCGCCAGTATGGAATATTACAGGAATATTAAGTTTTAAACAAAGTTCGTAAATTGGAAAACAGCGTTCATCATTGGCATAAAAATATTCGTAGCCGAGATACAGCTTAAATCCAACAACTTTAGGATTTTCAATAATTGATTTTACTTCGTTGAATTGTTTCTCAAAAAGATTTTTATCAGTAATCGTTGTTGAAACAGCCAAGTACAAATTATCATACTTTTCAATCTCTTTCAATAATTCGGTTTGAGTAGGCGTTTTCATTCCACAGTCAAACAGTATTATTGATTTAGCAATATTGTTAGCTTGCATTGATTTCTGCAAATCGGCAATCTGGGCAATACTATCAACGTGCGTATGGCAATCAATTATCATTTTTAATTTCTATTAAAATAAATAATCCCATTCATCCAATTCTTTATTAGGATAATTGTGGTTTTTAACTAATTCATCCAATGTGAATGTTTTATTTTTGGGAGAAATAATCATACATAAAATTTCATCGATTACTTTGATTTCATTCTGAATAGCTTTGTTTACAATACCTATTTTCAATGATGAGTAGGTGTTAATTGGATTAGTTTCGTGCTGTATTCCAGCAAAGTTCACAACTTTAGTTAGTTCTATTCTGTATTGCCAAAGCTTTTGAAACAAGCGTATTATATTTTCCTTTGTAAAATCAAGTTTATCAACTTCAAACCATTGTTTTTCTTTTAAATCGGAATTTATCTTTGATAGCAAAATATCATAATCTGCAATTTTTCTTTTAGTTATGAATTTTCCATTCTGAATATCATTACACTTGCCAATATCAAAAGCCTTGGATAAAACTTTAAATTTTTCAAAACTCAATAACAAAAACTCATTGTATGAAAAATGGGGTTTGCTCCATTGCTCAGGTGTGTTTGAGTATGAGTAGAGTTTGAAATATAAATTAAGAATTGACTTGGAAGATTTAATATGTATCTCCATACTCTAATTTTTTATAGCAATTTCCCATTGAAGACTTGTAGATTTTCTTTTTTGCCAAGGTGCTGGACAATATTTAATTTGACTTTCAGAACATATTATTCCATTTTGCAGTAATATATTATTTGTATCGTCTTTAATTTTAATTAAACAAGGGATATCTTTGTTTTTATTAGGCTCCCAGCCCTTTCTCGTATAAATTACCTTTTCAAATGTAATTCCATCAAATGCTCTATTAAAATCGAAAATGGCTGTATTACTCGATTTTTCATTAATACTTACATCAATACTTGAATCCTTGAAATCGACTAATTTAGATTGAGCCTCAAAGCTTTTAATTAAATCAACGATTATAATATTATGTTCACGACAAAAATTCTTCCATACATCTACTGAGCCGTTTTCGTGAAGATTTGTTCCAATTATATTTTCAGGCAAATATTTCCAGAACCAGCTTTTATCTCTTCCGTAAAACCAAGAGGCTTCATTTTCTTTTAAGCAACTCTCATTATCTGGATTAAATGTACCTATAATAAGAATATTACATTTGTTCTTAATTTTACGTCCACAAAACTCTTGTTTTTCTTCAAGCAATTCAAGTTCATTTAAAAATTTGTGTTTTAGTTTCATAATTAGAGATTTGAATATTTTTTTCTTTGCTTAAAATAATTTAATATTAACTTTCACAAATATACAAACTTACACCGCACTCTATTTGCGTTTTGATTTTTTTCTTGAAAATTATTTCAATTAAACAATTAAAATTATCTTTGTTCCAATTGAAGTTTATCCAAATAACAACAAATGCCTGCAAATAAAAATGCATTGATGAGATATAGAGCCATTGACCGCTGTATTTCAAACAAACACAAGCCTTTTCCTTCTATGCAAGGATTAATTGATGCATGCAAAGAAGCGCTGTATGAGAAAATTTCTGAATCAGCAATTCAAAAAGATTTAAAGGCAATGAAGTTTGATGAGTCGCTTGGCTACATTGCTCCAATTAAATTCGATCGACAGAAAAAAGGCTATTACTATTCTGATCCTAACTACTCCATTTCATCAATAAACTTAAACGATGAAGAATTAGATGCTGTGGGATTTGCCAGTGAGGTGTTGCAGCAATTTAAAGATGTTGGAATTTTCAAGTTTTACAGCAATGCTATTGAAAAGATTTTTCAAGCAGTTAAACTCAATAAAAATGCTAAAAACAAGTTATTCAACAATGTAATATATTTTGAAAAAGCTCCTGATTATAAAGGGAGCGAACATATTCAAACTATTCTATCAAATATATTAAATCAAGAAACTATCGATTTTGAATATTATTCTTATGACCGAAAAAAATCGAATTGGTATTGTTTGCATCCTTATGTTCTAAAGGAATACCGAAATCGCTGGTATGTTATTGGAATGCACAACGTTCTAAAAGAAATACGCACATTTGCTTTAGATCGAATTTTAGAATTAAAAACTGGAAATATTAAATGGGATCAACTTTCTAGTTTTGATTCTGAAAAATTCTTTCATCATTCTTTTGGCATATATTATGGCGACCAAGTAGAAGATGTAGTTCTGTCTTTTACTCCTGACGAAAGTCAATATATCCGATCGCAACCAATTCATTCAACACAGAAAGTGCTAATTGACAATAAAAGCGAATATAGAATTCGCATAAAAGTTTTTATTGAGTACGATTTAATAATGTTTGTTCGCAGCTGTGGCGAACGCATCAAAGTAATTGAACCCCAGCATTTAAAAGAAAAGATGATTGATTCTTATAAAAAAGCACTAAATAATTATTAAACTCAAAAACCCCAACCAGGATATAAACATCTAATCACTATTCACAAATCACTACTCACTAATTAAAGCCTTATAGCAATCCCAATTCTACTACTATTAAAAGGAATTTTGCCATGTGTTCTTATCAGATATTTTGTTGGCGTGCCATTATACTCAATTTCTAAATCATACTTGGTTCTAAGAGAAGCCGTTTCATAATATATCATAAACCATGAGAAATTAATAGACAATCCAAATGTGTTTGAAAAAGCTAATGCCGAAAGTGTAGGCTCTGCTAATACTTGAAACAACGTAGAATCGCTAGTAGTTTTTGAAGTATACACCTCCATTTTTGAAGGAATACAAATACTTGGTCTGTAATATCCGGCAAGCCTAATTAGTGGAATTGGAGCAAAACTAATTCCGTATCGTTGAGCTATTTCGAAATTTCGGAACGAATAGGTGTACACAGAATTTTTAGTAAAAATTCCATATCTATCGCCCCAATCCAGGTTGTTTCTTGAATAAGACAAAAGAATTGGGTTGTAATAAAATTGAACTCTTGATAGATTTTCGCCCATAATCATTTCTGCGCCAATTTCAAATGAAAAGCCATTTTGCAATCCCAAATTACCTTTGGTAAAAAAATCTTTTTTCCACGAAATACTGTCAACTGCTGAGCTAAGTTTAAGATCGCTTAACGCAGACTTTGGCGATGCAGCATTTGAAAAACCAGGAATGCTTTTACCTGCTCGCATTACAAATTTAGCAATATTAGCATCGTGTTTTAATTCGTTTTTCATCAATGGATCATTGATGTATGTTTTAGTAGTGCTTTTCTTAGATTTCCCTTCCATTTCATAAATTTTATCCTGAACACTTCTTGCGTCTTCTGCTTCAGGAGCCAATTTAATATAACACTCTAAATCAGACACTGCTTTGTCATTTGAGTTCAAAATTTCCCAAAGAAGTGACCGATTAATATAGGCTATTGGATAATATGGAGCAATAGCAATAGCAGAACTCCATAAATGAACGGCGTCTACGTATTTTTTATTTTCCGTAGCCGTTTGAGCTTGTATCATAAATCGCCTTGCTAATTCCGAAATTTCGGGTTTAACTTTTAGCTTTGAATAAACATAAAAAAGACCTTCACGTATAGCATCGCTTGTATTTTCATCCTCTTTATCAATTCTTGGAGTTAGAAACCAAGCTGAATCTAATTTGCTAAAAGCCTCGTTCAATTTAATGTTAATCAATGTTTTTGATTGAATCATTTTTGAATCAGCAATTAACTCCTGAGAATACTTTAACAAATCAACACTGGTTCTTCTTCTTTTTTCAATATTAAACATTTCTAATAGATTTTGTCCATAGAAGTGTGTTTTTTGAGAAGGATCTGTTTCAAATATTTTCAATGCATTTTCCTTTGCCTTGTCATTTTCTTGATTTTTGAAATAACATACCCCTTGATAAAGCAATGATTTATAGTCGCTAGGATATTTGGCTAAATATACTTGATAATCTGCAATTGCTTCTGAATATTTATTCATTCTAAAAAACGCCATTGCTCTCGAATAGTTATAATTATGACTTTCGCTCTGATTTCTCATCGATAAATTTATTGCTTGTGTGAAATCATTAATTGCCTCCTGATATTGCCCATTTTTATAGTACGACAAACCTCTGTAATTATATACAGGAACAATTATTTTTTTTTCAATTTCGTCGCTAGCTATGGTTGCATTAAAATCAGCTATTGCCTTTTCAAATTCTCCCTTTTCGTAATAAGCCCTAGCTCTAACATACAAATAGCTAGTCTTATCAGGCTTCAAAGCAATTAAACGTGTAACGTCATCAATGGCTCCATTATAATTTTTTTGATAAAAGTAAATAACAGACCTAAATCTATATGCTTTCCACAAATTTGGTTTTAACGCGATGGCATTGGTATATTGTGCAGCAGCGGTCTCTAATTCCCCATTTTTTTCACTAGATATACCTTGAAGACAAAGACTAAGATATTTTTTTTGAGCATTTACATTGTTAAATAACAGAAATGACAATACTATCAATAAACAAGGAGTTTTTAAACGTAAAATTTTATTCATTTTATTGTTTTTTACAATGATAATTTATTCATTTTTAGAGCTTAACGTAGAATTTACTTATTACATTCCACTATTTTGTTATATGTATTATTAATCTGGCTTTGAATATATTTTGCCGATTCCAATTCTTTGCCATAGGCTTCACGGAAAGTGCATATATTTTTATAACTCAAATACATATCAGTAGCATTATATGTAGTGTTAACAATTAATTGAGCTACTGCAACATAAGAAAATTTAGACGCCGTTTTTTTTGCTAAGTATGCTGAAATAGATTTTCCTGCAAGAAATTGAGCGGCATCAGTGATTGGAAAATCACCAAGATATTCTTTAACTTTAGGATTTGAAAGAAATTCGGTAATTTCAGCATCTGTTGAGCCAATCTGAGAAACAGAAGCTTGAATTACATTTTTAACATAATCAAAATAATCGGTCATAGTGCCAAAATCAGAAGTATACTTTGCAATGGTATATTCAGCCATTCTAACATTTAGCTTAGATTTTAAACTAGCTATTTTTGCTGCACTATACACTTTGTCTTTAATCAACTTTTTTTCAATTAATTCTAAATTGCGCTTAATATTTTCTGCTCCAGATCTTGTTTCTTTAATATAATCGAAAAATTCGCCAACAGCAAAAGATGCACCATCAACAACTGCCGACCAAAAAGCTTTATCATTTTGAGCTCGCCATTCATCAAGTTGTGTTTTTGTGGTTTGTATTTGGATTTGAAATTTTTTCATATCTCCAACCTGACGATTATAATTCGTAATCAACGCTTTACATTCTGGCGTGAGCTCTTTTGGTTTTGCATCCTCTTTTTTGGGCTCTTCAACTTTTTTTATTTGCTCTTCGTTTTGTTTTAAACTTTGAACGACAAAGGTATTTGCCTCGGTTAAATCAACTATAATCGGGTCGTTTTCGGGTTCCATCAAGGTGTTAATTTCTGGTTCAGAAAGTGTAGAGCCAAAAAAATTTGTTCCTGCTGATATTTTAACAACTGAAGTGGTATCTTTTGAAGCATAATCAAATTGATTTCCAGCACCATTTCTCATCTTTTCCATGTCTCCATCAAGAGATTTAAAATTCAATTCAGCACTTCCAGGAATTGGCTTTGATGCCTTCATCAATTGTTCATAAGCCGCTTGGTCTTTTGCTGCCTGAATTCTTTGTTGCTCGGCTATTTCCGCTGCTATTCGAGCTGCCTCAGCAGCTTTTGCCGCTTCTGCTGCCTTTGCTATATTTGGATCAGCTGGAGCAAAAGCACTATTTAACAATCCTTGAAACAACATCACTCCCACTTGTTGATTGGGCGTCAATGATGGAGAACTGCTAGAAGATGAACTACCAGCTGGTGGATTATAATATTTACAAGATGTAGAATGATTGCCTCCTCTTCCTCCACATGAAACACATGAAGGAGCTGAAGCTGCAGGTTGAGATTTTGTTATTGTACTACAACTAACAATTAAAAGAACAAGAACCAGTAGTTTTTTCAGCATAGAAACGGTTTATTATTTATAGCACCAATTTTCTATGCAAAACTAGTAAATATATTTCAGTTTAAGCCGGAATACTCGACAAATAATTAAAAATCAACTACTAAAATAATTTGTTTTAATTTTAGCTTACAACATTTCCTTTAGTTTTTTATATCCAGTTTTGCTTGCTTTTAATTTAGTTCCATCTTTTAGCAAAACCAGATAGGAGTCTTTCTCGTAAAGTTCAATTTTATCTATTTCAGATATTTGAACTATGAATGAACGATGTATGCGCACAAATCGAGAAGGATTCAGGTGTTCTTCGAAAAAACTCATTGTTTTTTGTTTTAAAAAACGACCTTCAGTGGCATATATCATCACATAATCGTCTTGGGCCTCAATATATTTAACATGATCAGCAGGAACGACAATGATTTGAGAATTCTTTTTTATCAAAATTCGGTCTAAAATCTTTGTATTCTCTGTTTCAATATATGTTTTTAATGATTCTATTGATTTAGGCTCTTGTTTTTCTTTCGAATATATTTTTTCGGCGGCTTTTTTTATCGATTGTGCTAATCGAGAATTTGAAAATGGTTTTAGCAAATAGTCAACAGCATTCATTTCAAATGCTTTTAGGGCAAACTCATCATAAGCTGTTGTAAATATAACTTCTGGCTTGTGATCTATTAACTCCAGCAGCTCAAATCCGGTTAACTTAGGCATTTGAACATCTAAAAATATTAAATCAGGCTTTAATTCATTAATTGCCTTAGCTCCAGAAAAACCATCGCTACATTCTCCAATAATTTCTAATTCTTCGAATTCAGCTAATAGCGTTTTCAAAAGATTTCTAGCCAATTCTTCATCTTCTATAATTAAAACCTTTATACTTTCCATATTCTTATTATTTTCGGTAATATACACACATTTAAAATAAATACCTCTATCTCAACCTAAATCAAAAACTATTCTCTTTATTATTATTCTGAGGCACGCTAATTTGAACCTCAAATATATTATTTTCTATTCTAATTCTAACAAAATCTTCTGACCCAAATAACAGTTGCATCCTCCTTTTTATATTCGACAAGCCGGTTCCTGTTCCAGTTTCAGATTTATTTGATTCTTCATATTCATTTTTCAATGTTATTACAAGTAAATCGTCCTTTACATCTGCATTAAGCCAAACCTTTACGTTTTCTGAGGAACTAAATACGCCATGTTTAATAGAATTCTCGGCTAATGGTTGAAATATCATTGAAGGAACAAAAGCTTTCATGGCTTGCGCTGTAATATTTTGCTGAAATTGAATTCTATTTCCAAAACGAATACGTTCAATATCCATATAGTTTTCAATGTTCATAAGTTCCTCCGATAATTCAACCATTCTATTATCTTTATTTTTAAGCGAATAACGCATAAAATCTGAAAGTTTAATAATCATATCGCGAGCTTTAGTGGGCTCTGTAATTGTAAGTGAAGATATTGAATTTAAACTGTTAAAAAGAAAATGAGGATTAATTTGCGAACGTAAAATCTGAAGTTCTGATTCTTTTAATGTTGAAACTAAAAATGCTTCTTTTTTAACTTGCTCTTGAAGACTATTGTAATAAACAATCAAATAATAAAACATAATTGTTCCTATATAAAAGGTAAAACCAATTATTAGTCGATAAGCCGATGAAAATCTCAGGAATGCGGTGTAGTTAGTATTATTTACAATGAAGTTGATAATAGTTTGTCCAATAAAAAACCAAACCATAACAACAACAATAGCAGTTATTGAGTGTGAAAAAAACAACGAATAGGGCTTTTTAAAGTCAGTTCCATTGTATTTAACAGCATACCAAAGTCCTAATGCAATAAGGGCAAATAGAGTGTTAAATAAAAAAGCATCGAACATTGAAATAATCCACGAAAAGCTATAATATCTGAAAAGCACATGGCTGTGCACCACTCCAATTACAAACCAAAAAATGCTGTAAATTAAAATTGTTTTTTTATTTGATAGAATAGGATGATTCATATATTTTTGGCTTAAAAGCTTTTAATTTCGCCACCACCAAATATAGCCAAACCTTTTATTACTAGCCATTTATTGCTATCAGAAACAGGTTTATTGATTACTCTTTTGTCGTCAAACCCCCCAAACACCGATACTACTTCAATTTTAACATTCCAATCGGAAGGTACAATAAATTTTGAACCACCCATAATCATAATTGATTCAATTACATTTGTTTCATCTGATAATTCTGACTGAGTCATATCAAAAGTGCTTCCTCCAAAAACAGCAATTGTTTTACCCCCTTTGAATTTTTTACTCACAATATTTCGCTCGCTACCACCAAAAATTGCAACATCTTTAAAAAAATCATCTGATGAAATAGAGCTGGAAGAACATTTTTCTCTTCTGCACGAATGCCTTCTATTAGATTTAAATAACATGCCTACACCAATCAATATTAATATAAATGGCCAAAATACTGCTTTTACATTCCAGGGCAATTCGAAAAAATTGTTTAATAAAAAGAAAGCACCAATTAGCATAATTATAATTCCAACTGTGGAGTCTTTTTTGAATATATTAACAAACCCAATGGCTATAAGTAACATTTCCCAAGAAAAAATTATATCGCACCAAAAAGGATTCAATATTTCTAAATTTCTCATCATTAGCAATATTCCAACTATTATTACAAATAATCCAAACACGATCCTTTTAGATTTATGATTTGGTTTGTTGTTTTGAAAATCTATCTTTTCCATACCAATATTAAGTTTATGGGTCAAAATTAAGGAATGTATTTTTTTTCTCTAAAATATATTCGGTAAAAATCAGATAAGCATCGGCAAGTCTATTTAAATTATTCAATGTGAAAATATAAACAAATATAACCACCTGATTTTATGAAACATATTTAATTATAGGAAAAATTCAATTAAAAAATTTCAACTTTGTTTAATCATTATATTGTAACTTTGGTTTCTTTTGCAAAAAAACAATCAGGTACTAATCAGTAAAATTTATTAATGGAAGTAAAAAGGATATTTGATTTACAAGAAAGATACAAAGAAAAATTTAGCAATAAAACAGATGCTTTTTCAGGAAAAGATTTTGGGGAATGGAAAAAATACTCAACAAGCGATTATATTAAAATTTCTGAGAACATCAGTTATGGGTTATTACAACTTGGCGTGGAAAAGGGCGACAAAATTGCTTCAATTACATTTAACCGTCCCGAATGGAATTTTTTAGATATTGGAATCCTACAAATTGGAGCTATTCATATACCTATTTACCCTACTATTAGCGATTCCGACTATCAATATATTCTTCAACATGCAGATGTGAAATATATTTTTGTTGCTGGTGAAGAAATGTTTAAACGGATTAAACATATTATTCCTAATATACCTACTTTAAAAGCAGTCTATACATTTAGAAATTTATTTGGCATTCAGCATCTTAACGAGCTAATTGATTTAGGAAAGAATAACCCTCAACCAGAATTACTAAAATCAATTAAAAATTCAATAAGCGAAGAAGATATTTGTACAATAATTTATACTTCAGGAACAACTGGAAATCCAAAAGGCGTTCTGCTCACACACAAAAATATTGTAAGCAATTTTATAGCCTGTTCGCCAATTCCACCAATGGGAATGAATGACAGAGCACTGAGTTTCTTGCCACTTTGCCATATTTATGAGCGAATGATAAATTACATGTATCAATACAAAGGTATTTCCATTTATTATGTAGACAATCTTGCAAATATTGGCGAATACGCTCTTGAAGCTAAACCTCATATTTTAAGCACTGTGCCCCGTGTTTTAGAGAAAATTTATGACAAAGCTTTAGTAAAAGGCGAAAAATTAAATGGAACAAAAAAACAAATCTTTAAATGGGCAATAAATATTAGCTCAAACTATAAAGATGAAAACAACTCTTTACTCTATAAAATAAAGCTTTTCTTTGCCCGAAAATTAGTTCTAAATAAAGTAAAAGCAAATTTGGGCGGAGAACTTAAAATAATTATAAGTGGCGGCGCTGCTTTGCAACCACGCCTCTCTAAATTCTTTTGGGCGGTTGGAATAAAAATAATGGAAGGTTACGGCTTAACAGAAACTTCGCCCGTGATTGCTGTCAATAATTTTGAGAAAAATGGCATTAAATTCGGAACGGTTGGACCAATTATAAATGGTGTTACCGTGAAAATTGCCGAAGACGGTGAAATTCTTTGCAAAGGACCAAATGTTATGAGCGGCTATTATAAAGAGCCGGAATTAACAAAAGAATCGATTGATGATGAAGGCTGGTTTCATACGGGTGATGTAGGAATGATAGACGAACTAGGTCGCTTGAAAATTACCGACCGAAAAAAACTAATTTTTAAAACATCTTTTGGAAAGTACATTTCGCCTCAAGTCATTGAAAACATAATGAAAGAATCGGTGTATATCGACCAATTGATGGTTATTGGCGAAAATCAAAAATTTGCTGGTGCAATTATTTCCCCCGATTTTACAGTTTTAAAAGAATGGTGTAAAAAAAACAAATTATCTTTCAGCTCAAATGATGATATAATCCAACTTTCCGAAATAAAAAAACTGATTCAAAATGAAATAAATCATTTCAATACTTTTCTTGGTGAAACAGAACAGATTAAACGTTTTGAACTTGTAAATTCCGAATGGACAGTTGAATCAGGAGAATTAAGCGCAACCTTGAAACTTAGAAGAACTACGTTAAATGAAAAATACGCAGAAATAGCTCTTAAAATGTTCCCAAATAACAATTAAAATCATGGATACTATTTCAGATTATCAGGTATTTACGTTAAATAATGGAATAAAAGTTATCCACAAACAAATTGATGGGATAATTGCACATTGCGGTTTTTTTATAAACGTTGGAACACGCGACGAACAAGACCACGAACAAGGTATGGCTCATTATATTGAACATGTAATTTTTAAAGGCACGAAAAAAAGAAAAGCATATCATATTCTTAGCAGATTAGATGATGTTGGTGGCGACTTAAATGCATATACCAGTAAAGAAGAAACTTGTATTTATGCTACTTTCTTAAAAGAACACTATACACGTAGCATCGAATTATTAGCAGATATTACTTTTAATTCAACTTTTCCTCAAAAAGAAATTGAAAAAGAGAAAGAAGTAATAATTGATGAAATTAATTCATATAAAGACAATCCTTCCGACTTAATATTTGATGACTTTGAGGAAATAATGTTTAAGGAACACCCTTTAGGAAAAAATATTTTAGGCACAAAAAAACATATTAAAAAATATACTCAAAAAGACATATTAAATTTTATAGAACGCACATACACTTCTGATAGCATCATTTTCTGTTCTTTAGGAAATATCAGTTTTAAAGAAATTCAGAAATTATGCAATAAATTCATAGGTGATATTCCAATAAAAAAAGGAGTTTCGGAGCGAAATCAAGAAATCATTTACAACCCTTTCTACAAAACTCAAAAAAAATCAAATTATCAAAGTCACTGTGTAATAGGCTCACCAGCATATAATGTTTCTGACGACAGAAAAACAGCTCTTATTCTTTTGAACAATATCTTAGGTGGCTCGGGCATGAACACTCGATTAAACCTAAATATTAGAGAAAAATATGGTTTCTGCTATAATATTGAATCAAATTACACGCCATATCTCGATACTGGAGTTTTTTCAGTTTATTTGGGAACAGACAAAGCAGTTTTAGAAAAAAGTATTGCACTAGTTTACAAAGAATTAAAAAAACTAAAAGACAACAAGTTAAGCGCTCTTCAACTGCATAAAGCGAAAAAACAAATAATTGGACAAATAGCGATATCACAGCAAAATAACTCAACAGAAATGCTTTCGCTCGGTAAAAGCCTATTGGTATTTAACAAAGTAGATACCTTGGAAGAAATATATAACAAAATTAATAATGTTACTGCTGAAGAAATGTTAGATATTTCGAACGAAATTTTTGATCATGACAAGTTGAGCACGTTAATTTACACTCCTTAAACAATTGAAGGTTCATAAAGTTAAAAGTTAATAAAGTTATTATACTCTTTTTGATGACTGAGCGGAAGGCAAAGTTAAAAGTTCAAAAAGAAACAAGATTTAATTTAAAAGCAATGTCGATATATTCAGAAGAAATAGAAAAATATTGTGAAGTAAATAGCACAAGCGAATCGGAAGTAAAAAAAATGCTGAGTCGCGAAACAAAGGCGAAAATACTTGGACCACGCATGCTTTCTGGTCATTTACAAGGAAATTTACTCGAAATGATTTCTTGCATGATTAAACCCAATTATGTTTTAGAAATTGGGACTTACACCGGATATTCTGCTATTTGTTTGTCTAAAGGTTTGCAAATCAATGGGAAATTAATTACAATAGATATTAACGAAGAACTTGAAGACTTCACACGTCCTTATTTTGAAAAAGCAAATATTGAAGACCAAATAGAATACAGAATTGGCAATGCTTTGGATATTATTCCGACTTTAGATTGCCTGTTCGATCTGGTTTTTTTAGATGCTGATAAAGAAAATTATTGGAACTATTTTGAATTGGTAATAGACAAAATGCCAAAAGGAGGATTTATTATAGCCGACAATGTGCTTTGGAGTGGAAAAGTAATACAAGAAGTGCATCCAAACGACAAAGACACAAAAGCATTAATAAAATTTAATAAAAAAATTGCTGAAGATTCAAGAGTTGAAGTAGTGATTCTGCCTTTTAGGGATGGACTTAGTTTTATACGAAAACTATAATACAATGTGTTTATCTATCATCTTTCGTAATTCTTCCACATCAATACTTTCGCCTTTAATATTTATAACGGATTGATTGTAATAAAGCTCTCTTTTTGAAAGCTCGTCTGTGATATATTCAAACAAGGCATCATCGTTCATATTAGAAATTAGCGGACGTTTGTTTCTAGCATTTTTTAAACGATAAAACAACGAAATAGCAGCCATACTAATATAAACAGATATGCCATTTTGGTTTATTAACTTCATATTATCGTAAAAGCAAGGAGTGCCCCCTCCACAAGAAATCACACAATCCGACATTTCAAAAGTACGCTTTAAAATTTGCTGTTCTTTTTCTCTAAAAACAACTTCTCCGTAAATGTTAAAATATTCAGAAATTGATTGTTGCATTTCACTTTCAAACAAATCATCTAAATCAACAAACTGAAAACCAAGCTTATTGGCTAATTTTTTGCCAACGGTTGTTTTTCCAGAACCCATGAAACCAATTAGATAGACGAGCATAAGTTAAATTTGAATGCAAAATTAAATAAAAAAGGCAAACTTATCTAAAATCTAAAAATAATAGCGTTTAAAACTTCACTAGAATAACGCAAAAAAACCATCTCATCCAATTACTATTTTTTTTGTAGAAGCATTCATTTTTACCTATCTTTGCACAAAGAAATAAATTAAGAGGGGTTTTAAAAATTAGATTTTTCGAGGCGGAAAGAATTTTCAAACCACAGTATACTTGGGCATGTGAGGATTTGAAAATTTGAATTTAACGAAGAAAAAACAACCGAAGGCGAATGCCGAGCTCAGCGAAGCTAATTTTTAAAAATCCCGTTAAAAACTAAAAATAAAACAATGAGCGATAACAACTCTGAAAAAGAAATAAACTTACTTGACGTATTAGCCTATTTTTATCTTTTTTTTCACAAAAGATGGTTATTGATACTTTCAATCACAGTAGTTTTCTCAATTTTAGCAATAGTAAAAGAATACAGCAGTCCTCGTTTGGAAAAATATTACGAAGCTAAAATTAAAATATCATCTAACTTTTTTAGCACAGATATAATTGACAACGCTGCTCAAAAAATTTACCTCGGTCAAACTGGGAACGAAGATTTTTTAGTTAAATCAGGTTTTACAAAAGACATTGCTTCTCAAATAAAAGAAATCAGAAAATCGAATGAAAAAACACTAGAAGACACATCGGTTTATTTATTATTATCAGCAAAAACTGCCGATAAAATTGAAGACGCATCAAATCAACTTATTACTATTATAGGAAATCAAGATATCTTGAAAAACAAAATAACTAAGATTGAAAAATTTAGAAAAGAATATTTAGCAAAAATAAATACAAAAATAAATGAGATAGAAAGTTTCAATAAGCTTTTAACTTCAAGCTTGTCTATTAAAAATGAAAACTTTTCAGCTCTAAATAATTTCTCAAACAAAGAGTATTTATTTTTGATAGAAAAGAAATTTTATGTCGAATTAAACAGCGATGTTAACCCAATAAATCATACTATTTTAAGTGTTAGTGAAGTAAAAAACGCCCCTGGTTTTAAACGTATCATTATCCAAAATATATTTATTGGCTTTGTTTTGGGCTCTATATTTGCATTTATTTTTGAAATATTTAGAAAAGTAAAAACAAGAGCGATGGGTTTAAATAATGCATCTTGGTTTTCGAAATAGTAGCTCTAGCAAAACCCTATAATGACTAATAAAATTTCTAAATTATATTCAAAAATATTTGCTGGGCGTGATTTTGCTAAAAATACGACCACGCTTATGCTAGGCACTATTTTAGCCCAACTAATTCCAATACTTTTGCAACCCATTTTACGTAGAATTTTTTCTCCTGAAGAATTTGGAGCTTTCTCTGTATACCAAAGTTTAATTGGAATTTTTACTATGTTTGTAACACTGCGTTATGATTTAGCAATTGTTCTTCCTAAAAAAGAAAAAACCGCTGCTAATTTACTTTTTTTATCTTTTGGTTTAAATTTAATAATTAGCACCATTTTATTTTTCGTTCTATTAATTTTTGGCGACCCTATTGCTATACTTCTAGACTTTCCTTCCTCACATCGCGTTTTTATGTATTTTGTTCCTTTGGGTGTTTTTATGTTTTGCTTTTACCAAAGCATTAATTACTGGCTTATACGAAAAAAAGCATTTGTAGCATCTGCCGCCAATAAAGTTTCTCGACGTGCCGCCGAGGGAATTATTCAAACAGGAAGCGGATTTGCAAAAATATCAGGAGGCCTAATTATTGGCGATTTGTTTGGGAATCTCATAAATTGCAGTGTCGGGATTTGGCAAATGTTAAGGCAAGGATATAAACAAAAATTCATTTCACGAGTCCAATTAAATTATGTAGCAAAAAAATACATCGAATTTCCAAAATATAATCTACTACCAACTCTTTTAAGCGCTTGCGGCTCATTAATTCCCATTTTGTTTATTAATAAGTTTTACAACGCTCAAACAGTTGGTTTTTTTGATTTATCAAGGCAAATGCTATCAATACCATTTGCACTTGTATCTATGTCAATTGCTCAAGTTTTACTGCAAAGGTTAACAGAAAAAAAGAATCAATTGCAAAGCATAAAAAAAGATTTAACATCGGTATTTTGGTTTTTAGGTACTATTGTGATAATTGAACTAATTGTTATTTTATTTTGGGGTCCATTTTTATTTGGACTATTTTTTGGAAAAATTTGGAACACCTCTGGCACTTATTCTCAAATCATGGTATTTAGCTATGTTACCAACTTTATTGTTTCATCTTTTACTGGGGTATTTATTTCGCTTAATAAAATCAAACTATACAGCATTTGGCAAACATTTTATTTCGGAGCAATTTGTCTTCTATTACTTTTTAAAGGGATAGAATTTACTTCTTTTTTAAAAATATTTGTCTTTATAGATTTGACCATGTATCTAATGCTACTTATTTTAATTATTTTTGTAGTTAATAATTACGAGAAAAAAATAAACCCAATTCATGCTTGAACGTCTGAAATTTAATAACGATTTTTTTGTAATTAGCTTCGTACTTGGGTTAATATACATTGCGCTTGAATGGTTATATGTATCATTTGTTCACACTCAATTTATTTATTTGGGTTTTAAACTCGATTTCAATATTATCAAATTCATTTTAGCCAAAGCACTTTTTATTTCTACCATTGCTTTGTCGATATATGTTTTCAATAAAAGCAAGTTTATTTATTCAATATTTGTGCTGCTAATTTTGTTTTTTTTAATTCCTAATTTAGTTCTCTATTCATTTACTAATTCTATAGCTGGTCCCGTATTTTCAATTTGCGGATTACTTTTGGCTACTGCAACTATTTCTACAAGAAAAATTAAAATAAAATCAATTCAAAGCAATGATAGTTTTAAATATACGTTTCTACTAGGTATTGCGATTTTATTTTTAATACCCATTTTATCAAATTCGGGCTTTTCTGTAAATCTAAACACATTACTGCTAAAAGACATCAACATAACTCGAGAAACTTTTAGCCAAAATTTAATTGGATTTGCTGCTTATGCTTATAATTGGGAAGTGAAAATAATTTTGCCAATACTTATTGTTTTCTTTTTAATACACAAAAAATATATTTTATCAATAATATCGGTTATCATGTTATTATACTTATATGTAATTTCTGGGAACAAAATAGTATATATGACAACAATTGTAATGATTTTCTTTTATTATCTAAGTTTCGATTATATTCATAAAATAAGGAATTTTGTAATCATTTGTTTTATAAGTCTTATTTCGTTTTATTTATTTGATTTATTGTTAGATGGCTATCTACTCAGAGGCACTTTTGTAATGAGATTGTTTTTCATTCCCGCTTTGTTAAACAACCATTATTTTGATTTCTTTCATGGGAATCCCTTTTATTTTGCCGAAACTCATATATTAAACCAGTTTTTCCACAGCCCTTTTTCTGATAAAATAGGGTTTGTTATTTCAAAAGTGTATTTTGGTGTTACTGATATGTATGCAAGTAATGGAATTATTAGCGATGGATACATGAATTTAGGCTATTTAGGTGTAACACTGTTCGTTGCAGTGTTTTCTGTGATTTTTCTTTTTTTCAATTCCTTTAATCTTGACTCTAGCTATTTTGGAATATTTTTCGTTTTTATTTTTTTATTTCTAAGTGCTCCAATGTTTACAATAATTATTACTGGTGGACTATGGTTTTTAATTATTTGTGCTTTTTTTATTTTATCAAGAAAAGTACATCTGAATTCTCAAAAATTATAAACGTAACATTAATCTTTTTATGAAAAATTATGCAATTTTTATTCTATTATTGGGATTAACAACAAATGCAATAGGACAAGAGAACAAAGTTGAAATTGGCATTGAAGGCGGACCTAGCTTTTCATATATGCGAATATATCCAATTATTTCAGGGTATTCAACAAGTGGAATAAGCGCATATTCATCGGGTGTATTTTTTCAATATAATTTAAAAAAATGGTTATCAATACGTACAAACCTTTCTTATGAAAGAAAAGGGGACAACTACAGATATTATTATAATGATGCACACACCTCAGGTATATGTGGAATAAAAGTACTCCGGCATTTTGATTATTTCACACTTCCAATTCTGGCTAAAGCTAGCATAGGCGGAAAAATTAAATGCTTTTATAATATGGGACCATTTATTAGCTATTTAAAATCAGCCTCGTATTTAAATGATTATGATCAAATTAATACATTTGAAGATGGAACAGATACTTATGAAACAATAGATGCTGGCATAACAACTGGCGTTGGTATAGATTTTCAATATTTCAAAAACTTTAGCTTTTCATGCGAAGTAAGAAGAAATACAGGAATGACGGGTATTATTAAGGAATTTGATTGGAAATATCCAAGTTCATTAAAAACCAATTCAATCAATCTGTTAATTGGGTTAACTTATAAAATTAAAAAGACTATTGAAAAAAATTAAACATAAAGTTATTTCTCCAAATAAAAACAAAATGAAAACTTAAAAGCAACATACTTAATATCTCTTATAATTATAAATATATATAAATTTTGTTAAATTTTTCAAATAATGATTTGTAATAAATACATTTGAAACTTTAATTTAACTAAAAATTTAATAATTATGAAAAAAATCATTTTAGGCTTATTACTATTTCAGGCAAGTATTTTGTTTTCACAAAATACAACAATTAGCAGTATCAATACTTATACTGACAACACTTATAATATTAATGACATTCAGACAATAATTCAATTAAGTAATGACTACAGAGGACAAAAACAACTTTTATCAATTAACCCAACCAACTACACTCCAACTTATAATACTGTAAATTGGGACAAAGGAGCATGGTTTCGAGGTTATTATTCACAATGGGAAGATAATATAACAGGCTTTTACAATTGTGATATTCCAAATGTTGGACAAACTGGATACAGAAGTTCTCAACCTTTATATAGAGATATAAGTAAACAAGTTCGATCTTTAATACATCTTCACAATAGGTTTAATCAAACTAATGCGGCAGTTGTTTCTAAAAATATTGAGATGATTAAGGATGGATTGAGCTATTTAATTACAAAACAAAACTCTGATGGGGGATATATTTGGTGGAATTGTAGACCAGGAAAAAACTTTTATGACAACGGCAATTATTATGCAAGCTCTCAAAACATAACTCATGTTTATGAAACTGGACATGCCTTAGCCACTATGTGCGATGGTTACTCATTTCTTAGAAAGAACAATCTACTGAGCTCTTATGCTAATGCAAGTTTATTATATAATGCCATAGTAAAAGCTGCTAACAATATATTAGCTAAAGATGTCAACACTGGATATACCGATGCTATTACTTCAAATTTCAGAGCTTTTGGTGCATGGGGCCTTGCAAAAGCATATAAAGTTACAAATAATTGCAATTATCTAGCTAAAGCAAGGGTGATTTGTCAATGGTTAATTGATAAACAATCAAAAAATGGTGGTCCATGCGATGGGACTTGGCAAACAGGAGATCCAGATGGACCCAATGGCAGTTACTCTCACGACTCCAGAATGGTTTACCATCTGATAATTCTACGAGGTTTAGTTGAAACACTTGATATAATACCACCAACAATGCCTGATTTTAAAAATTCTTTGGTAAATACGATTAAAAGAGGCGTTAATCACATAATTTCAAGCAGGTTAAATCCAATTAATGGGACTTTGCATGAATGGTGGGTTGATGCCTTATGCAGAACCACAGGAGATATTTCTGCAGAATATTATTATTATGATGACCAAGTTGAACCAATCGCATTACTTGCATATTATTCTAATTATCATACAGATTTTTTCAGTTTAGCAGAAAGAGCATCATTGAAAAACTTGCTAAATATAATGAGTTTACATACTGCAGAAAGAATAAAACCAAGTACTAACAATCAAGGCAATTTGAGAGCTTTAATGCAGTTACATTCATTTTCATATTATATTGACTATATAAATGCTATAAATACAGGAAAGAAAATATTTGATGAAGATGGACAAAGACGCTATTATGATGCAAATAAAATAACAAACAGAACGCTTGTTGGCGATTTTGATAATGATGGCAAAATGGATGATATTGCTGCTTTTTATGACTATGGCTTTATTAATGCACAACTAGGATATAAAACAAGCATACATGTATGGAAATCAAATGGCAGTATTTTAGATTATTCAAATGCTAATGGCTGGTGGTCAACAACTGGTTATAATGCTAATAATGTCAAAGCAATGGTAGTTGGCGATTTTGACAATGACAATTTTGAAGACGACATTGCTGCTTTATATGATAATGGAACTGGGGGTACAATTATACATGTTTTTACAGGACAAAAAACTTATTTCAAATACTCGGGAACATCAAATTGGTGTCCTGCTATTGCATCTGGTTACAATGCAAATAATATAAAAGGACGAGTTGTAAGTGGAGATTTTGACAATGACGGTTTTTCTGATGACATTGCTGCATTTTATGATTATGGTGCAAGTCAAACAAAAATTCATGTCTTTACTGGACAAAAAACTTTTTTCAATTATTCGGGCACTACATTATGGTGTCCTTTAATAGGAACAGGTTATAATGCAAATAATATTACAGACAGAGTTACCAGTGGTGATTTTGACAATGATGGTAAGAAAGACGATATTGCTGCATTTTATGACTATGGCAATAATGAAACCAGAATTCATATCTTCTCTGGTCAGAAAACTTTTTTCAATTATGCTGCAGCTGGTTATTGGAGTGCAATTGGCTATGATGCAACCAAAGTAACAGGAAGAGTAATTAGCGGAGATTTTGACAAAGATGGGAAGAAAGACGATTTAGCTGCTTTTTATGATTATGGCAATAATGAAACAAGAATACATGTTTTTTCTGGACAAAAAACTTTTTTCAATTATTCAGCAGCGGGTTATTGGGCTAACTTAGGGTATAATGCAAGTTCAATAACAGGAAGAATAGTTTCTGGTGATTTCATCAACTTAAATAACCAAAACGATATTGCAGCATTTTACGATGCTGGAAGTGGAGACACAAGAATACACGTTTGGCAAAACAATTCAAATTCTTTAGTCTATCAAGGACCTGGAGGATGGTGGATAGACTGTGCAGGAAATCAGTATTTGAAAAGCAATCTAGAAATACAAGCAGATGTTACTGAAGATAAAGCCGAATTAGAACTAACTGAAAATGACTTAATTAAAATATTTCCTAATCCATTTTCTAATTCAACAACTATTGCATACAAAATAGCCAAAACTGGCAGAGTTAATATTAGTATTTTTGATATTGCAGGTAAAAAAATATCAGAATTAGTAAATAATAGTCAGCAAATGGGCGAATACAAAGTAAATTTTGATGGTTCTGATAAAAATGGAGGCATCTATTTCTGTAGAATTGAAACTGAAAATTTCAACAAAACAATAAAAATTATTTTAACAAAATAATATACCTTTAAGGTTAGCATTAAATTTCATATTTAATGCTAACCTTTATAAAATAAATCTTAAAAATAAAAATATGAGTTATCGAATTTTACGAATCACAAATATATATAGCGAATGCTTAACAAACTACTATTTGCGATTTCCAGAAATCCATAATTCTTCATATATTGAGCAATACGAACATCTTACAGCTGATTCGGTTGAAATTGCTTATTCGTACAGTAAAAATTTGCGAAAACTAGGAGTTGATGCTATTGATATAATTTCAAATGCCGACATTTTACAAAGCAGATGGGCAATAGAACACCTCCTTACTCAAAATATCAGTTTAAAAGATTTGGTTTTTGAACAAATAAAATCGTATCAACCCGATATTGTTTGGATAGATGATTCGAAACTAATGGACAAATCATGGGCAAGCATTGTTAAAAAGGAAGTAGGCTCCATAAAACTTATTGTAAGCCATATATGTGCTCCCTACAATTCGAAATTAGCAGAATTCTTTTCTTCGGTTGACATGATGTTTACCTGCACTCCTTGCTTTAAAAAAGATTTAATGAAACTTGGAGTAGAAACTCATTTACTTTATCATGGCTTCGATGACTCTGTATTAAAAATGCTTGGCGATGACAATTCGGCTCCAAAGTATGATTTAATTTTCACTGGGTCATTGTATACAGGTTATGGTTTTCACAAAAGCAGAATTGAATTTATTCAAAAATTTATTGAAAGCAATATCAATATTCAAATTTTCGGAAATTTAGAATCGAATTCTAAAATATTTTTCAAAAAGAGCATGCAACTCACTATTAATCTACTCCTTAAATTTCGATTAAACTTTATAATAAATAACATCTCATTATTAAAGAAAAATGAAAATTATGGAAAAACAAAAATTTCAAACTACTCTAAAAAGCTAAGACAATCTGTTAACCCTCCAATTTTCGGAATTGAAATGTTTACCGCTTTGAGAAACAGCAATATTTGTTTTAATATTCATGGTGAAATAGCAAGAAAATGTGCTGGTAACATTAGATTATTTGAAGCAACAGGTGTTGGTATTTGTTTGCTAACTGACTGGAAAGATAATTTAAACGAACTTTTCGAACCTGAAAAAGAGGTAGTAACGTATAAAACCATTGATGAATGCATAGAAAAGGTAAATTGGCTATTAAAAAATCCTGAAGAGGCAAGAAAAATTGCAAAAGCTGGACAGGAAAGAACACTGAAAGACCATACAATTGAAAATAGAGCAAAATACATTAATCAACTTTTCATAAAAAAACTTAATGAAAATAATTAAAGAATTTTTACCCCCAATCCTAATCAGAAAACTAACAGGCTTATTTTATGGCTGGAGTGGTAACTACGAAACATGGAATGATGCCCAAAAGAAGGCAATTGGATATGATTCGGAAAAGATATTGAAAAAGATTGAAAACGCACTGCTAAAAGTTAAGAATGGCGAAGCAGTTTGCGAAAGAGACTCTGTGCTTTTTGATAAAATAGAGTATTCGTTTCCCTTGCTTTCGGCATTAATGACCGTTGCATTGGAAAACGACAAAAAACTAAATGTGATTGATTTTGGAGGTTCACTTGGAAGTACATACTTTCAAAATCGCCTGTTTTTAAATTCGCTGGATGCAGTTAGCTGGAATATTGTTGAGCAATCGCATTTTGTTGAAAAAGGGAAAGAGTTATTTGCTGATGAAAATTTAAAATTTTATTTTTCAATTGAGGATTGTTTGAAAGAAAATAAACCTGATATTATAATCTTCTCAAGCGTTTTGCAATACATTGAAAAACCTTATGATTTATTAGAAGAAGTATTTAAACACAAAACAAAATATATTTTCATTGATAGAACTGCGTATTTTTCAGAGGAAGAGGATAGAATTACGCTGCAAAAAGCAAACCCTAAAATTTATAATGCCTCATATCCATGTTGGTTTTTTAACGAAGCTCATTTTCTTGAAAAATTCAAAGCGTCTTATGATATGGTTTTCGATTTTACAACTAGCGACAGATCAAATATAAAATCTGTTTTTAAGGGATTTTTATTTAGATTGAAATAAACTACTATTCATGAAAAAAACTATAAAGAAAAAGATTTCAGGCCTTTTATTTTCATCTAATATTATTGGCATTTTTATAAACCCATTTTATATCAGCAGAAAAAATCTGTATACCGCCATTAATAAAATAAGCCCATCAATTACGGGAAAAACACTCGATGTTGGCTGCGGACAAAAACCATATATGCATTTATTTAATAGTTCTGAATACATCGGAATGGATATTGAAACAAGCGGACACGATCACGAAAATTCGAAAGTAGATGTTTTTTATGATGGTGTAAATTTCCCATTCGATAACGAAACATTTGATTCAGTTGTAACCAATCAAGTTCTTGAACATGTTTTTAATCCTGAAATATTTTTAAAAGAAATAAATAGAGTTTTAACTCCAAATGGCAAACTACTACTAACAGTTCCATTTGCGTGGGACGAGCACGAGCAACCTTATGATTATGCTCGCTATTCATCATTTGGACTAGAATATCTTTTACAAAACAATGGATTTGAAATTATTAAAGCGCAAAAAACAGCGAATAATATCAGTGTAATTTTTCAGTTGCTAAACATGTATATTTTTAAAATTTCATCGTTTAATTTCGCAAGCAAAGTATTATCGCTATTATTTATTGTGCCATTAAATATCATAGGTGTTTTCCTTGGTTTTATTCTTCCAAAAAACAATGACCTATATTTAGATAACGTTATTCTAGCAAAGAAAGTAAACCATGTATAATTTCTGCACGCTATTCGATTCAAACTACCTAACTAGGGGTTTAGCAATGTACAATTCATTGAAACTGCATTGCAACAATTTTCATTTGTATATATTTGCTTTTGATGAAAAAGCATACTCAATTCTAAACAATCTTGCACTCGAAAAAGTTACTGTAATTTCTTTAAAAGATTTTGAAAGCGAAGATTTACTAGCAGTTAAACCAAGTAGATCAATAGCAGAATATTGTTGGACTTGCACTTCGTCAACTATAAAGTATGTGCTTGACAACTACAAAGCCGAAAATTGCACTTATATTGATGCTGATTTGTTTTTTTATAGTTCACCAAAACCACTTTTTGACGAAATGGGCGATAAATCGGTTTTAATTACAGAACATCGTTATTCAAAATCCAATAATCGACTAGAAAAAGCAGGAAAATATTGCGTTCAGTTTATTACTTTTAAAAATAACGAAGAAGGCTTAAAAGTATTAAATTGGTGGAGAAATGCATGCATTGAATGGTGCTTTGACAGATATGAAGATGGCAAATTTGGCGACCAAAAATATTTAGATGATTGGACTTCCCGTTTCAAAGGTGTTCATGAATTAGTTAATCTTGGCGGTGGTGTTGCCCCTTGGAATGTTGAGCAATATAAATTTTTCGAAAAAAAAGATTTACGACTTTTTTTGAAAACAAAACAAGATTTGCGTACTTTTGAAGTTGTATTTTATCATTTTCATTATGTGAGATTTTACAAAAACAATTTAGTGGATTTTGGTTGGTTTAAAATCCCAAAATCAATTTCGAAAATCATCTATTTTGATTATGTTAAGGAACTTGACAACTCATTAAAGCAAATTAAAACAATTGATTCTGATTTTAAAGAAAGCCTAAGACCTTTTTCGTTAATGGAAAGCAAGGGGCTGAAAAACAAATTAAAAGTACTTATTAAACTTGTTACTAGATATAATCTTTACGCACACGTAAGTAACTAATTTAAAACAAAATAGCAACTCAAATTAATCAACAATATAACCAAATGGCATATATATTAAATTTAAAAACCTTTACTGATAAAAGAGGAAACCTCACTGTAATAGAAAAAGTACTGCCGTTTGATATAAAGCGCGTGTTTTACATTTATGGAGTTGATGATTCAATAAGAGGAGGACATCGACATCATAAAACTATACAAGCTGCTATATGCATTAAAGGCAGTTGTATAATTTCTAATAACGACAATGAAACAAAAGAAGAATTTATTCTTGACACTCCTTCTAAGTGTTTAATTTTAGAACCTAAAGACTGGCACCAAATGCATAATTTCAGTAATGATGCAATTCTCATGGTTTTTGCCTCCGAATTTTACGAAGAACAGGATTATATATTTGAAAATTACAAATGATAGAATACGAAAATCTAGGAAAATTAAACAAACCTTTTTTCGAAGAGTTTGAAAAGTCGTTTCACCAAACTCTTGAAAGTGGTTGGTATGTTTTAGGCAACAATGTTAGTAGTTTTGAAAATGAGTTTGCAGCTTATTGCAACAGCAAAAATTGCTTAGGCGTTGCATCAGGTCTTGATGCACTATTTCTCGCCTTAAAAGCATTTGACTTTGAGAAAGGCGGTGAAGTTATTGTTCCGTCAAACACTTACATTGCAACAATACTTTCTGTAATCAATTGTGGATTAAAACCTATCTTGGTTGAGCCTGATATCAATACATACAATATTGATCCTAAAAAAATTGAAGAAAAAATTAACAAAAACACAAAAGCAGTTTTAGTTGTTCATTTGTATGGAAAAGCTTGTCAGATGGACGAAATAATTGAAATTTGCAACAAAAACAATTTAAAACTAATTGAGGATTGTGCCCAATCTCATGGGGCAAAATTTAAAGATATTAAGACGGGAACATTTGGTGATTTTGGTTGTTTTAGTTTTTATCCAACCAAGAATTTAGGTGCAATTGGTGATGCTGGTGCAATGACAACCAATAAAAAAGAGCTTTTTGACACAATAAAAAAACTTCGAAATTATGGTTCATCCGTTAAGTATGTTAACGAATTAGTGGGGTTTAATTCTCGTTTAGATGAAATTCAAGCAGGCTTTCTTTCTATAAAGTTAAGAAAACTGGATGAAATAAATACTCATAAACGCAAATTGGCAAACCTCTATATCAATAATTTGAAAAATGATTTTATAAAACCTGTTGTTCAAGAAGATTTTTTTGACGTTTACCATATCTTCAATATTCGTCATAACGACAGAGACAATTTAAAAGACTATTTATTAAAAAATGATATTAAAACCGAAATTCACTACCCTATTGCTCCCCATAAACAAGTTGCAATGAAAGGCATTTTCGATGGTAATTATCCTATATCGGAAGAAATTCATAAAACAACATTAAGTTTGCCAATTTCTTATTATCATACTGAAAATGACATTGAAAAAGTAATAGATACTCTTAATAAATATTAATTTATACCAATTGAAAATTAGCATTATAACCGTCTGCTATAACAGCGAAAAATATATAAAATCAGCTATAGAGTCTGTTATAAATCAGACTTATAAAAACATTGAATATATTATAATCGACGGTTATTCTAAAGACAAAACATTAGCAATCATAGAATCTTATGGCGAGAGGATAACAAAATTTGTTAGCGAACCCGATAATGGAATATATGATGCCATGAACAAAGGTTTAAAAATGGCAACAGGTGATTATCTTGCAGTTTTAAATTCTGATGATTTCTATGTTAATAACAATATAATTCAGGAAATTGTTGATACTTTAAGCAAAAACAAAACAGACAGTTTATTTGCCGACTTAATTTATGTTGACCCAGATAATACCGATAAACAAGTTCGGTATTGGAAATCTAACACTTTTACAAAAGGCTCATTTAGAAAAGGATGGCATCCAG
Organism: Bacteroidota bacterium; assembly: GCA_037139195.1. GTDB lineage: Bacteria > Bacteroidota > Bacteroidia > Bacteroidales > JAHJDW01 > JBAXGW01. The sequence continues at coordinate 47,966 of JBAXGW010000012.1, read as the reverse complement.
CTCACCCAACTTTTTTTGTAAAAAAAGAAATTTATAATTGCTACGGATATTTTTCTTTAAATTACAAATTAGCAGCTGACTTTGAGTTAATGCTAAGATTTCTTGAAAAACAGGCAATTTCATCATGCTATTTACCAATGGCAATAATTAAAATGCGACTTGGAGGTGCTACAAATAAAAGCTTTAAAAACATATACGCTCAAAATATTGAGTGTTATAAGGCTTTTAAAGAAAACAAAATAAAGGTCTCTTTCTTTTATCCATTATATCGATTGCTGCCAAAATTAACTCAATTTTTTAAGAATAATTAATGGTTGAAAATATAAACATATTGATAATTGGAGGCGACAGCTTTGTTGCTAAGAGTTTTATTGCTTATCATCGTAATAATTATAATATCAAATTAATTTCAAGATCAGAAACCAATTATCAAAACGAAATTATATTAAATGACTTTTTCGAAATTCCTATTGATGCATTTAAAGATATTGATATTGTTATAAATTGTGCGGCTATTGTTCATCAACCAAAAGAAACTAGCAATGATTTGTATAACAAGATAAACTGCGAATTAGCCGTTTTAAATGCAAAAAAAGCAAAAGAAAATGGTGTAAAAACATTTATTCAATTAAGCACAATAGCAGTATATGGCTCAACAGAGAACATATCCGATTTATCTATAGAAAACCCTAATAATCTTTACGGTAGCTCTAAATTAAAAGCTGACAAAATTTTATTTACTCTTTCTGATGAAGCATTCAACACTATCATCTTAAGGCCATCAATGCTATACGGAGGAGGAAATGCGCCAGGAAACATGATGAAATTGATTGGTTTTGCAGATAAATCAATACCCCTTCCTTTTAAGAACGCTAATAACAAAAGATTTTTTCTAAATATTCACAACCTTATTGGGTTTATTGAAGCTTCAATATTATATAAACAATCAAATATATTTGTATTATGTGATAATGAATCAATATCAACAAAAGAGCTGATTTCTCAAATATCAAAATCATTGAAAAAAGCTGACAAACAAATTTCAATACCACAATCATTACTTTCAATATTAAAAAAAATAAAACCAGATATTTTCAACAAACTATACGGAGAGCTGACTATTGATAATACCAGAGCAACTGAAATCTTAGGTTTTAACCCTACACATAACATAGAACAGGGTATAATTGAAATGACAAAATACTATTTAGATAATAAAAATAAAAAAACATGATATTATATCCTTTAATATTAGTTGTTTCATTTGCATTGACTTACCTTGTTCGGATAACTGCTATAAAAAAATCGTTGATTGACATTCCGAACGAAAGGAGTTCTCACGTAATACCAACACCAAGAGGTGGCGGACTTGCTATTGCCATAACTTGGTTTTTAGGTATAAGCTACCTTCATTTTTTCGACAAAATTAATCCGAATCTATACTATGCCTTAATGTCGGGGTGTTTAGTTTCAGGAATTAGTTTTATTGACGATATATACAATTTAAAATCTTTACCTCGACTAATAGTTCAAGCATTTGCAGCTGCTGTCGCCCTATTCTTCATTGGAGGCATGACAAAAATTGATTTAGGTTTTTATATTATTGAAAATAGAATAATTCTCTCTATTATTGCTTTTGTTGGAATAATTTGGTTTATTAATCTATTCAATTTTATTGATGGCATTGACGGATATGCTGCAACTGAAGCAGTTTTTGTTTCTTTAGCTTTATTCTTTTTCATTGGAGACAGTTTTTTGCTCATTTTGGCAATGTCGGTTTTAGGATTTTTACCTTGGAATTGGGATAAAGCTAAAATGTTCATGGGTGATATTGGAAGCACATTACTGGGCTTTTCAATCATTGTAATTGCAATTTTTTATAATAATACGGGGCAATTCTCAATTTTCAATAGCTTAATTTTATCCTCATTATTTTGGTTCGATGCTACCTTTACTCTATTTCGAAGATTTTTAAACAAAGAAAAACTTAGCGAAGCGCATAAAAAACATGCATATCAAAGAATTGTTCAATTTGGGTTTAGTCATCAAAAGACTGTGATATACGCAATTTGTGCTAATCTTTTATTATTTGGCATTGTGTTTTTTTCAAACTCAAACAATAATTATGTATTATTATTTTTAACATTATGCCTGCTTTTATTATTTGGGGTAAACAAATCAATTGATTCAAAAAAACCTTTTAATGGCTAAAAAAAATTATAGTATTATAATACAAAACCTTTTTTTTGCAGAATTAATTTTGCTTAGTTTTTTATTGCCAATAAATCATGCAGCATTTACTATTATACTTATTCCAACAGTTATTACAAGCATACTCCATTATATATCAAATGGCTCAATTGAATTTAGCATTAATAAAAGATGGGTTTTTCTATTCATTTTGCCATATTTAGCTTCCTTTATTGGTTTTCTTTATTCAAGCAACAAACCTGTTGCTTTGTTTGATTTGGAAGTTAAATTATCAATTCTCCTGTTTCCTTTAATTCTATTTTGCTTGCCTAAAGCGGAGAACAAACTTAAATTAAATTCTTTGTCAGCATATATAATTGGTTGTTTTGTTGCGGTTTCTATTTGCTTTGTTTATGCAACTTACTGGTTTTACAATGTTCAGCAAGATATTTATTGTTTTTATTACACTCGGTTTTCTATACTTTTTCACCCGACTTATTTTTCGATGTACTTAAATTTGGCTATCGCTATTTTAGTTTTAAAAATGATTAATGGATATCTAAATATTTCGGGTCTAACAAAATTAATATTATGGGGTATTATAGCATATTTTGTTTCTGCCATCGTGCTTTTAAGCTCTAAAACTGGGATTATTACTTTGCTATTAATTTTAATTTCAGCAATAGCTTACATAGTAATAGCAAGAAAAAAATATTTTTTAGCCCTAAAAATTAGCACAGTATTTATTATTGCATTAATTATTTTTTTTCAAATGGTTCCGTTTTCTACATTGCGAATAAAAACGGCAATAACAGAATTTATTTCAACAAAGAGCAAGGGCGAGAATATTGAGAATAGTCCAAGTAGCACAAGACTAGCAACATGGAAAAGCTCATTAGAAATAATTAATGAAAATTTTATTTTTGGCACTGGTAACGGAGATGCAAAAGAACATTTAATAGAAAAATACAAAGAAAGAAAAGCGTATTCAGCTGCCGAATTAAAATTAAATGCACACAATCAATTTCTCCAAACTTTTGTTGAGTTGGGTTTGTTTGGATTTAGCATATTTATTCTCTGTTTAATTATTCCAATGTATTTTGCTTATAAAACAAACAATATCGTGTATTTGATATTCATACTAATTTTTTCTATAAATATCCTTACCGAATCAATGTTTAATACACGTTCCGGAGTTTTGTTCTATGGGTTTATGAATTCATTGCTGTTTTTTCAAGGCAATTTCAATAAAAAAAATGAAATTATAAAATGATTTTCAACAATAAATTATTACAACTTTCGTTTTATAAGAAAAAAATCAAGTATTATTGATTATGAAAAAAAAACTCCTTGAATTACTAACTGTTGCATTTATTTTATTTTGCAATTTTGCTAATGCTCAAAACAAAACAACAGAAATTGGCATAAGTGGTAGCCCAAGTATAACTACAATTTTCGGAACAAGAGGAAAAGCCATTACCGGATATTCAGGAGGTATAATATTGCAGCAAAATTTAAATAAAAGGCTATCAATTCACACAAACCTCTCTTATGAAAGAAAAGGATTTTCTAAATATGGTCATTATCAAGACGTAGGCTATCATCCATACGGATATGGTTTTCACACAGCAGTAAATCAATTTGATTATTTATCAACCGCAATTCTACTTCGAGCAAACACAGGTAACAAACTTAAATTTTTCGTAAACGCAGGTCCATTTATTAGTTATTTAATAAAAGCTTCTTCTAATGTTTTATATGAGGGCTCTGCCTCAAAAGAGAGCCTTGTTCAAACAAAAAATGTAATGCGATTTGACTATGGTGGAACTCTTGGATTGGGCTTATCTGTTCCTATAAAAAGCAAACTAGCAATTTCTTGTGAATTGAGAGAAAATTTCGGCATACAAAACATATCAGCTGATGCAAACAAAAATTCAACAGGGTACAACTTAGGTGGAAATATAACAACAAACTCAATAAATTTGTTATTTGCAATTACTTACAAGATATCAAAAAACAATAAAATTTGATTTTAAAATTATTGTTTAATACTGGGAAAACAACAACAAAAAATACTTGGTTCATTTTTTCTGTTTACTTCAATAGTTTTCGCTTTTCAAAAATATTAATTAATGTGTCGTTAAAAATTCTAACGCCCTCTTTATTAAGATGGTCGTCATCAAAAAAATGATTTTCATCACTTAAATTATGCTTTCGCAGCATATTTATAAACTGAATCGAATATTTCGCACATATTTCTGTTATTGCAAGTTCCCATTTATCTTCTCCATCTATCGCAAGTTTGCTAGGTACTGGTGCACATACTAAAATTAAATTCTTATTCTGATTTTTACAATATCTAATTATCTTTTCAAGATAATCCATTTGCATTTTTAATTTTGAATCTAAAACAGTATATTTTTGATAAGTGCTTAATTTTCCGGCAGAATCAACCGTTTCAGCATATCCTTTATAAAAGCTCTTGTTTGATGGCTGAGGTGTGTTTGCAAGCATCTTTTGAATAATAGGACGAATACTAAACAATTGCCAACAGCGTAAATCGTTTTGTATTAAGCATTCTTTCAAAATTGTTTTATTAGAAAGCGGGGAAGCAATCATATCCCAAGCACATTCAGTCCCTGCTAATGTGAAATTAATAGGATATACTTCAAGTATAATATTACTGGTGTTTCTAGAATATTCTTCGATTAAAGCCAAAGTGTTTTTAGGAGTTTGCGAAGACGAACCCCAATTATAGCAAATATACCCTGCATTTTCGAATATTTTAGGGTCAAACGACCTATATGTGTGGGATGAACCATAAAACTGGATATCAAAATTTGAATCTTTCGGAAATCCATTTATAGTCAATTCAAACAAATCCCTGCTCCATATCATTTCAGATTTCAATATTTTTAGAATCGGCTTCCCTTTTATCGGAATAAGCAATAAAATACTATATATCAAATAGTAAGAAACTATAAAAACAATTAGAAATTTTAAAAAATATTTTGCTGTTTTCATAGAATAATTAGAACTGAAAGTAAATAAACATTTCTTGTGTTGATTTTCCAAGTATTGATATTATCAAAATCATGAAAATGAAGAAAGCATAATTTCCAAAGCTGCTTTTTGATAACTTACTTATATCTATTTTACTCTCAAATATCAATAGCGATATTATGAGCAACCATGAAATTGCACCAATTGAAGCAATATTATAATAGCATTTACCAGCAAATGTAATTGGATGAATAAAAATATCTTTTACAAAAAACAAAATCTCATTAATAATAAACATTCCATTGCTTACTGTGTCAACCCTAAAAAACACCCACGCAAGACATACGGCTTGAAAAGTTAAAAACATATAAAATGCTTTCTTGAAATAATATAATTTGCTTTCATCTTTAATCAAACTATAACGCTTTGGAAGCAGAACCGTAAATATCTGAAATATAGCATGTAGACTTCCCCAAACCACATAAGTCCAGTTGGCTCCATGCCAAACTCCACTTACGACAAAAATGATTAATAAATTTAAAAGATATTTATTCTTACCTTTTTTACTTCCACCTAAAGGAATATATAAATAGTCGCGAAACCATGTAGACAAAGAAATATGCCACCTTCTCCAAAAATCCTGAATACTAGTTGCGATATATGGATTATTAAAGTTTTTCATTAAATTAATCCCTAATATTCGAGAAGAGCCTATTGCTATATCAGAATATCCACTAAAATCGCAATAAATTTGAAAAGCAAACATGTATGTAGCAAATAGTAATTGCGACGGATTACTTTCATGCGGCAATGTATAAGCATTCCCAACAAAAAGAGAAAGTCGGTCGGCAATTACAACTTTTTTGAACAACCCCCATAAAACTAGTCGAAACCCACTAATAATGCGTTCATTATTCCATAAAACAGGTTGATGCAATTGTGGCAAAACATTTTGAGGTCGTTCTATAGGACCTGCAACAAGTTGAGGAAAATATAATACATAAAGCGCATAATAACCAAAATGTTTTTCGGCTTTGAAATTACTACGATAAACTTCTATCGTATAACTCATAGCTTGAAAAGTATGAAACGACAAGCCAATTGGCAAAATAATACTTAGAAAAGGTATTGGATTTTTCATCCCAAAAAACTGCATTAAAGCCGAAATATTATCGTTTGCAAAATTGTAGTATTTAAAAACTGCTAAACAACCAATATTTGCAATTAAACTGGCAATAAGCCACCATCGCTTTTCTGATTTAGTTTTAGATTTTTCAATCAAAATACCAGCAAAATAATCAACAAGAATAGTTCCTACGAGAATGAGGATAAAGTATGGTATAAAAAACATGTAAAAAAATACACTTGCAATCAATAATAAAAGCCATCTGTATTTGTGTGGAAATAAAAAATACAACAGAATAACTATTGGGAAAAATATTAAAAATGCAAGCGAATTGAATAACATAATTGTTCTTTCTACGAAAAAACAAAATTAATAAATTATTTTTCATATTCTCTTGAATGATATTTTTATTGTTAATACCATATTTAAACAGACTTTTATTTCAATATTTTAATAAGAAGTAAAAAAAATAGCATTTAAATAGTTAAATTTGTTTTCATTCTACAATTAATAAATTGCAAAAAAAAGTTCTGATAATTAATAACGCTTTTGATATATGATGATTACAAAAAAAAATTCTAAAGTTAATTTTGATTATATTTTCGCAGATACATCGTTTGAAAAATTAATGCAACACCGCATTATAAATGTTTTACTAGTTTGCAGCAATTACGATGCTTTCATGCTTGAAGAAGATGGTAGAATTGATGAACAAATATTCACCGAATATGTATCTCTAAATTTAAGGTATCCACCTAAATTCGCACAAGTATCAACTCGTGAAGAAGCTCTTGAAAGCTTAAAAGAACGCTCGTACGACCTGATTATCATGATGCTAAGTATTGACAAGCATGACACCATCGGTATTGCAAATGATTTAAAATCGAAACATAATGATATTCCCATCGTTCTGTTAACTCACTTTACCCGAAAAGTTACCGAGAAAATAGAAAATGAAAATTTAACTTCAATTGATTATGTTTTTTGTTGGTTAAACAATTCTAGCTTGCTTATGGCAATAGTAAAACTGCTAGAAGACAAGATGAATGCAGAAAATGATATAAACAATATTGGAACACAGTGTATTATCCTTGTTGAAGATTCAATTCGATATTATTCTTCATATTTACCAAACATCTATAGAATTTTACTACAGCAATCTGAAGCCCTTACTGCTGATGGATTAAATCATCATCAAAAAACTATGCGTAAAAGAGGACGACCAAAACTTTTGCTAGCAAGTAATCTTGAAGATGCAATTACATTATATAATAAATATAAAACTAATTTACTTGGAATTATTTCTGATATTTCTTTTAAAAACCACGGAATTCAAGACGAAAGAGCTGGAATTAAATTTTGTGAGTTAGTAATGAGTCAAGATACCTCTATTCCTTTTGTATTACAATCGTCAGATATTGAACACAGCGAAACTGCAAAAAATTTAGGAGCCCACTTTCTTGATAAATACTCAAAAACACTTATTCCAGAATTAACTGAATACTTAAAAGAGCAATTCTTATTTGGGGATTTCTTGTTTAGAGACCCTAAAACCAATAAAGTAATCAATACTGCTTCCGATTTAAAATCGTTACAGCAAGTAATAATGCAAATACCTGACGACAGTGTTGCCTTTCATGCAAATAACAATCACTTTTCTAAATGGCTAAAAACCAGGTCAATGTTTTCTTTAGCTCGATTAATGGAACCTAGAAAATGTAGCGATTACGACAGTATTTATGCAATGAAAAAATCAATGTTCGACACAATAGTTGGTTATCGTGTAACTAAAAGTCGGGGTCAGATTGCGAAATTTGATAAAGATAAATTTGACAACTATGTTGTATTTTCACGTATTGGCGATGGTTCTTTAGGCGGAAAAGCTCGTGGATTAGCATTTATTGACACTATTCTGAAAAAGAATATGATAATAAATAAGTTTGATGATGTTGTAATTACAATTCCTAATACAGTTGTAGTTTGCACCGATGTATTTGACGAATTCATGCAGAAAAACAACCTTTATAAAATTGCATTATCAGATATTAGCGATGAAGAAATATTAAATCATTTTATTTCTGGAAAGCTGCCAAAACGTGTTTTAAGCGATTTACGCTCATATATTGAAAATACTCAAAAGCCTATAGCTGTCCGCTCATCTAGTTTATTAGAAGACTCATTTTATCAACCATTTGCGGGCATTTACTCAACTTATCTTATCCCAAATAATGATGAAGACACCATCGCACGTAGACGAGAATTATACAACGCTATAAAAAGCGTTTGGGCTTCGGTATTTTTCAAAGAAAGCAAAGCATATATGGCTGCCACTTCAAGTATGATAGATGAAGAAAAAATGGGTGTTGTTTTACAGGAAGTAACAGGAACTGACTACGGCAAACTCTATTATCCATCTCTCTCAGGTGTGGCTCGTTCATACAACTTCTACCCTATTGAAGCCGAAAACAGTAAAGATGGCGTTGCAAATATTGCATTTGGACTAGGTAAAACAATTGTTGACGGAGGTACAACTTTAAGGTTTTCACCAAAATATCCAAAAAAAATAGTTCAGCTTTCTTCAACAGAATATGCTATTAAAGATGCACAGAAGGAATTCTATGCCATTAATTTAGAAACCAAAAGTTACAAACCGAATATTGACGAAGGAGCCAATTTATTGAAATTACCAATTTCAGTTGCAGAAAATGATCAAGCATTGCACATGGCAATTTCAGTTTTAGACAGAGAAAACAATACACTTCAACCTGGTTCAAATGAACGAGGGTTAAGGGTAGTTACATTTGATAATATATTAAAATATAATTCATTCCCTTTGGCTGACATATTATGTAATTTACTTGAAACAGGGGAACGAGAAATGAACTGCCCTGTTGAAATTGAATTTGCCATAAATTTCAATGTACCTAAAGGCGAACCAAAGCTATTTAACTTCCTTCAAATACGCCCAATTGTTCATGGCAGCGAATCAATCGATATTAATTTAAATGAAATAAAAGAATCAGAAACAATATTAATTTCAAAAAAATGTCTAGGTAATGGTAGCTTCACCGATATTTTCGACTTTGTTTATGTAAAACCGGAGGCATTTGACGCATCAAAAACCCAGTTAATTGCAGATGAAATTGGAAATATAAACCAAGAACTCATTAAAAACAAAAGAAAATACATATTAGTTGGACCAGGTCGTTGGGGTTCTAGCGATCCTTGGCTCGGTATTCCAGTAAAATGGTCGCAGATTTCAGGAGCTCAACTAATAACTGAATCAGGGTTGAACAACTTCAGAATAGAACCAAGCCAAGGTACACATTTTTTTCAAAATTTAACATCACTTGGAATGGGTTATTTTACTATAAATCCATTTATAAATGATGGATATTACGATATAGATTTTCTAGGCAAACAAAACTGCATTTTTGAAAATCAGTATATTCGACATATTCGCTTCGATAATGCTTTAAATATAAAAATTGACGGACGGAAGGGATTAGGAATAATTTTCAAGCCTTAATAACAGGGCGTTTAAGCCCATTTTTTGTTAAAAAAAAAGCATTGTTAATAAATTAACAAATAAAAATAAAAATTTTTTGAAAAATATTTGGTGGATTGTACAAATCGAAGTAATTTCGTCCCAATTTTAATAGAATACAAAGTTCTATTACTAACCAATAAATTATTAGAGTTATGAATTTAGAAAAAATAATGACTGACCTAGAAGCAAAAAACCAAGGTCAAGTTGAATTTTTGCAAGCTGCAAAAGAAGTATTAGAAACTATCGTTGACTTCGTTAACGAAAATCCAAAGTACGATGCTCACAAAATCGTTGAACGTATTGTAGAACCTGATCGTTTGATCCAATTCAGAGTAACTTGGGTAGATGATAAAGGACAAATTCAAGTAAACAGAGGTTACCGCGTACAATTTAACCAAGCAATTGGACCATACAAAGGTGGTTTACGTTTCCACCCAAGTGTAAACTTATCAATTTTAAAATTCTTAGGTTTCGAACAAATTTTCAAAAACAGCTTAACTACACTTCCTATGGGTGGTGGTAAAGGTGGTTCTGATTTCGATCCTAAAGGAAAATCAGACAATGAAGTTATGCGTTTCTGCCAAGCTTTCATGCAAGAATTAGTAAGATATATTGGACCAGAAATCGACGTTCCTGCTGGTGACATCGGTGTTGGTGGAAGAGAAATTGGTTTCATGTTCGGTATGTACAAAAAATTATCAAGAGAACATAGTGGTGTTTTAACTGGTAAAGGTTTAAACTGGGGTGGTTCTTTAATCCGTCCTGAAGCTACTGGTTTTGGTAATGTATATTTTGCAAATGAAATGTTGAAAACTAAAGGACAATCTTTTGCTGGTAAAACTGTTGCTATTTCTGGTTTTGGTAATGTTGCTTGGGGTGCTGCTCTAAAAGTTACTGAATTAGGTGGTAAAGTTGTTACTATCTCTGGTCCTGATGGATACATTTATGACGAAGCTGGAATTTCTGGCGAAAAAATCGAATACATGTTAGACTTAAGAGCTACTTGTTTAGATATCGTTGCTCCTTATGCACAAAAATTCTCTTCAGCTAAATTTGTTGCTGGAAGAAAACCTTGGGAAGTAAAATGTGATGTTGCTCTTCCTTGTGCTACTCAAAACGAATTAAGAAAAGAAGATGCTGAAAACTTAGCTAAAAACGGTTGTATTTGCGTTTCTGAAGGTGCTAATATGCCTTGTACTCCTGAAGCAGTAGAAATATTCTTACATAACAAATTCTTATTCGGACCTGGTAAAGCTGCTAATGCTGGTGGTGTTGCTACTTCTGGTTTAGAAATGTCTCAAAATGGAATGAAATTAGGTTGGGCTGCTGAAGAAGTAGACAAGAGATTACACCAAATTATGATTGACATTCACGAAAGTTGTGTTAAATATGGTAAAGATGCTACTGGATTCGTTAACTACGTTAAAGGTGCTAATGTTGCTGGTTTCAAAAAAGTTGCTGATGCAATGATTGAACAAGGAGCATACTAATAATACATTTCTTTTAAAAAAAAAACTCCCTTAAATGGGAGTTTTTTTTTGCTTAAAAACATGTTTTTTACATATAAAAACGTATTTTAATTTTTTTTGTTTACTTTTGCTTCAACCAAATACTAAACTACTTATTTTCAATTTTATTGAAATAGCCATAAATTATTATCTATTTTTATAAAAAAATAAAATATGAAAAAGAAACAAAATGGTCTTATACTTCTAATAATAGGATTTTCTCTGGGTTTTCAGCGAACAATAATTTCTCTTTTAGGAAAACAAAATAATACTGAATTGTTAAATGATATTTCAGGAGTATTAACTGTTATTGGGGCTATGTTAGAAATAATTGGATTGATTTTGCTTATCAAAGGAATTAAGGAAACGAAAAAAATTAATTAAAAAAGAAAATTCATTAGCAAATAAAACTACCACTCACATGAAAACAAAAAAAATCATTTTATCTACTTTATTTGTAATATTTTTTTTTATCGTCAGTTGCAACAATGACGACGAAGCAACCCCAACTCCCACACCAAATCCAACTCCTAGTGTTTCAAACATCATTGAAGTTACCGAAAACATAGACGCACCAACAACTTGGCTTGATGGAAAAATTTATATAATTAAAAAAAATGATTTCTATGTTAATAATACCCTCACAATTGAACCAGGTGTAATAGTTAAATTTCATCCTTCAGGGGCATTTATGACTTTAGGAGGCACTGGCACTATTAATGCAGATGGAACAGATGCAAAACATATTATATTTACTTCGTACAAAGATGATGAACACGGCGGAGATAATAACGGAGACGGAACAGCTACATCTCCTGCCAGAAAAGACTGGGGACGCATTGGAACAAATGGATTAAACAGTTCATTATTTAATTATTGTGAGTTCTTATACGGTGGCAGCGGTTCAAATTCAAACACATTAGAAATTTATAGTAGCACTGCAACAGTTACTAATTGTACATTTGCACATAATGATGGAAGCGATGGATCTATGAATTTTGGAGCTTTAGATGCAAGTAACGCAGAAGCTGGAACCGTAATTCAAAACAATATTTTTTACGATAATATTCGCCCATTAAGTATTAGTACGCTTTTTAGTCTGGATGATTCAAATATTTTCCATAATCCATCAAATACATCTCAAGCAAATACATATAACGGTATTTATGTTGAATCTATCAACCATATTGATTCTGAGATAAGCTGGTCTGAAACAGAAGTTGCATATATTATTGACGATAATGATTTATGGATAAATAGTACCTTCCATTTAACTTTAGCTGATAATGTGACTTTAAAATTCACACCTTCTTCTGTAATTGTATGTGCTGATGGCTCATCAAATATTCAAAATTACAATGGAACTAATGTGTACTTCACATCTTATAAAGACGACGCCAAGAAAGGCGACACAAATGGAGATAACAGCTCAACAAATCCTGCAAATAGCGACTGGGGTGGAATATATGACGACAACGGCTCTGTGTACTTTACTTGGAGCAATATTATTTACGACAGCTACTAACCTACTTAAAATCTGAATGATATTAAAGAGAATGAGCAAATTCATTCTCTTTTTTAATGCCTAATTGTTCGATTTTCGTCTTGTATATTTCTCCAAATATAAAAAATTAAAAATCCCGTTAACAAAATGCTAATTAAAATTCCAATCCAATCATTACCAGAACTGCCAATATTTTCAGGAGCTGAAGTTACTGCTTTTGCATTACCTAGATAAGTAAAAATAACTGCTACAAAATTATTAGTAAAATGAGCCAAAATTGGTAACCAAAGCGATTTGCTCCAATAAAATAGGTATCCGAAAAATAGTCCCATCAAAAAACGAGGGATAAAGCCATAAAACTGCATGTGTATAGCGCTAAATAAAAATGCAGTAAGAAATATTGCAATGTGATGATTTTTAATAAATTTTTGAAACAATGATTGAATGGCTCCTCGGAAAAATAATTCTTCGCCAATGGCTGGTATAACAGCCATAATAAAAACATTAAGCAACAATCCTTTGATTGTAATTGAGCTAAGAAAAGCATCCGTAAGAATTTTATTGTCAGCTTCGGATTGTAACATCCATTTTTCAATACCAGATAAGAAGCTAGGCATTTTCATCATTTCATTTATCATGGCAGTAAAATTGATAAACGGAATTGCTAAAATCATTGTAAGCGGAAGAAAATAAAGAAGTTTGACATTTATCTTATTATTAAATCCCCATGATTTCATTAATTCCCGATTAAAAAGACCTAAAACTATCGGCGCAATAATGAATAATGAAATCGCTCCCACTGCTTGCGAGAATTTCATATAATTACAAGCATCATGATTAGAAGCTAATAGGGAAACATTTTGCATATTGAATGTATTCTTGAATATAATTTTGCTTAATAATTCACCAATTCCAGTTCCAATTGAAACCGAAAGCAAAATGAAGAGTCCAAAAAACATAAAACCATATTTTTTAACGCTATCCTCAATAAGTTCTCGAGTTGTCATATTATCAAAATTTAGATTTGCAAAAATAAGCTTTTTTAAATATTAACAAACTCAAAAACAACTTAAAATATTTGTACAACAGCATGAAATAGAATTAAACAAAGATTTAGAGTTTTCAATAATTTTATGAATTATTGTTTAATAATATTAAATTTGCGATAAATATAGTACTAAAGTGAAAATTGGATCAATAGATTTAGGCGAAAGACCAGTGTTTTTAGCTCCTATGGAAGACGTAACTGACATGGCTTTCCGGCTTACATGCAAGGAAATGGGAGCCGATGTGGTAGTTACTGAATTTGTTTCTTCCGAAGCCATAATTCGTGATGTAAAGAAAACATTAAATAAACTTGCTGTTGACGAAAGAGAACGACCGGTCGCAATTCAAATCTACGGACAGAATGTTGAATCAATGGTTAATGCTGCAATAACTGCATCAAAAGCCAATCCTGATTATATCGACATCAACTTTGGCTGTCCGGTTAGGAAAGTTGCAGGAAAAGGCGCTGGAGCTGGCATGTTGCGCACTATTCCATTGATGATGGAAATTACAAGCAAAGTAGTTAAAGCCACCCATTTGCCAGTAACTGTTAAAACTCGCTTAGGCTGGGACGAAAAATCAATTATAATTAATGATATTGCTGAAATGCTTCAAGATTGCGGTATTGCAGCATTAACAATACATGGACGCACACGTGCTCAAATGTATACAGGCGAAGCCGATTGGGAAATGATTGGTAAAGTTAAAAATAATCCAAGAATTAAGATTCCAATAATTGGCAATGGCGATATCGATTCGGCTGAAAAGGCAAAACAAATGTTTGATATTTATGGCGTTGATGGAATAATGATTGGAAGAGCAGCAGTTGGCAATCCATGGATATTTAAGCAGGTTAAGCAGTTTTTGAATGATGGAACTTTGCCAGAAATGCCAAATTTAAGCGAGCGAATTGATTTTTGTCAAAAACATTTAGAAGGCTCAATGGTTCAAAAGGGGGATATAAGAGCATTGCACGAAATGCGAAAACACTATTCGGGCTATTTTAGAGCAGTGAAAAATTTCAAGCCTTTTAAAATAGAATTGATGAATGCAAAAACATTGGACGAGTTGAAGGATATTTTTGGAAGGATTAGAGAGAGTGCGGAAGCAGAATAACCATTTATTAAACAAATACAACCAATTAAAAATAAATACTTTCAAATGAAAGCTTTAATATTACCACTACTATTAGCAATCAATCTTAACATCTCAAATTGCTTTTCTCAGGAATCTTTAAATAAAGAAAATTGTACATTTGCAATTAGAACGAGTATTATTCATTATTTTACAGGCGAAATTCCACTATCAATTGAAAAATTCAGAAAAAAGAATTCGTATGAGCTGGGAATAAGCATAATAACTCCTAGCCAGTTTTGGATTTCAAATAACAATCTGGCTGTTCATAATTATTATACTGGACGAGAAACACTATCTCGACTCTATAATAAAGGATTTTCACTTCGAGCTCAATATAAATTTCTATTAATTACTGAGCCTGACAACTCGAAATTTTACATTTCTCCAAGGCTAGTCTTAAGACAGACGTGGAAAAGCAAAGAAAAGGTTCATTATCCAGATGTTGCATACGGAGATATAGATTATTTCTCTATAGAATCTGACAAACAAACAATAATTGCATTAAGTTTTTTAGTAGGCAAAGAGTATTTCATTGATAATTTCACCTTTGACATTTACGGTGGCTTTGGAATACGAAGCAATAGCGTATACGACAGATATGTATACAGCAACAATGTAGCCTACTCCGCTTTTGGTTTTTATAAAGTACAACCAACATTAAGTTTGGGTATTGCATTGGGATATTATCAAAATAAAAAACAATGAGAGACATAATATTATTATCAATACTTTTCACAACAAACATTTACTCTTTGGAATGTTTTTCACAAGAAAACACAAATAAGGAAAGATATGCTTTTGCATTAAGAACTAGTATTACACACTACATAACAGGAGAAACTCCACTTACTTTTGAGAAATTTAGAGAAAAGAATTCGTATGAGTTAGGAATAAGCATAATTACTCCAAGCCCGATTTGGATCTCAACAAATAATCAACCATACTATATTAATCCAGATGCTATTTCTAGGCTCTATAATAAGGGATTTTCCCTTCGTGCTCAATATAAATTCTTATTAATAACTGAAGAAAATAATTCGAAGTTTTATATTTCTCCAAGACTAGTATTAAGACACACGTGGAAAAACAAAGAAAATGTAAGATACACAGAAATTACCGACTATAGTTCAAAACATTATACTTCCATAGAATCTGAAAAACAAACTATAGTGGCATTAAGCCTTTTAGTTGGCAAAGAATATTTTGTTAAAAATTTTACTTTTGACATATTCGGTGGCTTTGGAATTCGAACAAATACAGTTTATGACAGATTTATATACAGTAACAACATTCGCAATTATAAATCAGGTTTTTACAAGGTACAACCAACTTTAAGTTTGGGTATTGCTTTGGGATATTGTCAATATAAAAATAATTAAAAATGAGAACTATAATATTATTATCAATACTTTTCACAACAAACATTTACTCTATAGAATGTTTTTCACAAGAAAGCACAAATAAGGAAAAACGCAGTTTTACTATAAAAACTAGTATTATTCACTATTTTTCTGGAGAAATCCCATTATCAGTTGAAAAATTTGGCAAAAGTAATTCATTTGAGTTAGGAGTAAGTACAATATTTCCTTGTCGGTTTTGGATTGCTTTAAATAGCGGACTTTCTATTTCTGATCCATCTCGCTACTATAACAAAGGATTTTCTCTTCGTGCTCAATATAATTTATATTTAAAAACATATACAAATAATTCAAAATTATATATTTCTCCTCGGCTAGTATATAGACATACATGGAAATTCAGGGAAAAAATTTATTTTAATGACAGTTATTATGATAATAAAAACAGCTTCACAATAGAATCTGATAAGCAAACAATTATCACACTAAGTTTTTTAGTCGGCAAACAATTTTTCATTAAAAACTATACTTTTGATATTTACGGAGGACCAGGAGTATGCAAAAACACAGTATATGACAAATTTGACTACAATAAAAACACTGTTCACAGAGGATTCGGTTTCTCCAGAGTTCAACCTACTTTAAGTTTGGGGGCAGCTATAGGGTTTGCTCCTAAAAAGAAAAAAAACAAAATTATAATTTAATTTGCATTTCACATAAAATCTAGTCAATTTTTGTAGCTTATTTTTAATTGATTTGTGGCTCAATTTCTATCGTTTTGAGCTTCAAATTAATAATTTTTGAGCTTTATTTATTATATCCTTTATTTCCAAAAGGCTGAAGCTCTTCAATAAACATCTTTTCAAGAGTTTTAATATCTTTTGTATAGTCAGTTGACGGATTATCTTTAGGCTTATAAATATCAATTATTTCATATTCAAAATGGTCAGAACCAAGCATTTTCCAATCTTTTTGCAGCGCTGCATTTTGATGAATCCCCATATTTAGCTGTAATCGCTCGGCATGCCAAATAGCATCTAAATCGGCACTGCTGCTAATATAGATTTTTCCATTTGTTTTGTTTCTAATTTGGAATACACCCATTTTGTATTTTATTTGTTTGTATTCTTCTTTCAGCTCTTTACGGGTTTTCATTGTAGTATTCATATTTTTCTTCGGAATTAACACCTAGTAACGATTATTACAACTCGTCTATTTATTTTTCTTTTTTCTTCTGTTGCATTGTCGTTAACAGGGCAGGTATCTCCTTTTGCTTCAATTGTAATTCTTCGTTCTTTAAATCCTCCTTTTTTTATCAGATAATTTTTCACTGCCTCTGCCCTTTTCAGCGACAACTCAAGATTGTATGCATTATTTCCAATGGTATCTGCATAACCAATAATTTTTATATCTAAACGTTTATTTGTAGTCATTAAATCTACTAACTTATCTAACTCTTCAACAGAAGGCTTATTTAAATTAGATTTATCGAATGGAAAATATATGTTTTTCAAAGGAATAACCCTACCTCGCCAAAGCGGAATATTGGGCAACTCATCAAAAGCAGACAACTCTGATTCGATGCTATTCAACTTACTTTTTGGAAGCACATAAATATTATCTAAATAATAATAAGAATTTCTAAATTCTTCGCCACCTAACATTGCTTGTCGTTTTTCTTTTACAAATTTTGTTTTTGTATCTTTATTTCTCTTAAAATTACCAATAGTAAGATAACGTTCACCCCCTTTTGCAGTAAATTCGCCACTAACAACTTGCCATTTTGATGTATCTTCCATCATTCTGAATTGATTTGTTATTTGCGGTTTATAATCTAAAACACCAAAACTATCTGCTTTAACTATTTTTTCTGAGAAGTACATTCCAATTGAATTACAATAGCAACGAGAATCGTCGCCAAATCCGCCAGAGGGTTTAACATAAATAATAAAATGATACTTCTCTCCAGCAATTAATGGTTCTGCTAACTTGGTTTCAATATATTCACGATATTCCTTACCACTCATTCCATAAACTGCATACAATAGCATTCCAGAATATGATGTACCTGATAAAGGAGTACAATATCCTGTGCCACTTCTTGGAATACTGTAATATCCAATATTACAAGGCGCGTATAAATCGGGAGTTCCTTTAGTTGCCTGCATCCAATTTTTGCAAAATTTAAAAACCTGATTAGGATTTTCTGTAGGACAACTATCTCTTTCCTCAAAACTAGGATTGAAAATTAGATTTTGGGCGTAAGTTGCAGTTTTACAAAAGATAAAAACAGAAAAAAACAAGAGTAAAAATCTAATCATAAAAAACTTTTAGATATAAAACGAAAAATAATTATGATTATTATATTTTTTTATTCTACTCTATGAATTATTCCTGCATTTGCTTGAGCCATAGGCATAATAATTAGTTCATTGATATTTATATGTTTTGGCAAAGTTGCACAATAAAAAATTGAATCAGCAACATCCTCGGCAATCAGCGGAGTAAAACCTTTATAAACAGCATCAGCGCGTTGAATATCACCTTTAAAACGTACAGTAGAAAATTCAGTATTTACAGCCCCTGGATGAACAGCTGTAACTCTGATATTATACTTCAAAAGATCAATTCTCATCGTTTTTGTTAATGAATCAACAGCGAACTTGCTAGGACAATAACCATTATTATTTGCATACGTTTCTTTTGCCGCAATGGAACCTAAATTAATAATATGTCCATCCTTATTTTTAATCATAATAGGCATTACCTCTTTAGATATGTATAACAAGCCTTTAACATTAGTATCTATCATTGTTTCAAAATCTTCAATAGTGCCATCTTGAATTGGAGTTAAATCTTGAGATAATCCAGCATTATTAACAAGTACAGAAATATTCTTTAAGGAATCGGGCAAGGATTGAAAGCCTACTCTAACAGCTTGTTTATCTCTAATATCAAAACAAAGTGTTTCAACTTTAACTGCAAACTTTTTTATTAGTTCTACTTTAAGGGCATCTAATCTTTCCTGTCTTCGCCCTGTAATTATTAAGTTGTAATTATTTTCAGCAAACTTAATTGCAGTTGCTCTGCCAATTCCAGCAGTAGCACCAGTTATTAAAACAATATTTTCCATTTCGATAAAAGTTTGTATTTTGACAATTTTGTAAAATCGATAAGCAACAAAAAACCTATCATATAAAAGAAAAGTGCAGGCATTTTATAACGAACAATTGCCCCTGCAACAGGAGTTGTAAGCCCAATAAGAATATATAAAACAAGAACAAAAGCAAAACAAAAAATTATTTCGTTCTGATATTTTATAAAATTAGATTTATTAAAAAAGGCAATTGCTAGCAAAGGAAATACCAATAAATAAAGGTTTTCAAAAGTTGCTAATAATTTTAATGGCTCACTTAATGAAAATGGCTGAAATACAACGTTGAAAAGAGCAACTGGAATGGCTAAAATCAAACTTATTATGCTATTCGAAATTCTTGGACAATATAAAATACTTCCTGAATTTTGTTCGAAGGCTAAGTTGTAGAAATCTCTTTGTTTATATGATATTAAATTTACAAAATCATAACTTGGATAATATTTCCCCAGAATTAAAGCGGCAATAATTCCTAAACAAAAAACACCGAAATAATTAATTATTGGATGTTTAACTTTATGAAAAGAATTATGAAGATATGCAAAAAGCAAAAATATCATTAAATACAGAACATAGGATTTTATAGACAATAGAATAAAAATGGAAAGCACGGCTATCAAGCTATTTTTAAATTGAATTTTATTATTTTTCATTAAACCAAATGAGCCATAAAAAAACAATCCCAATCCTAATAATAAAATTGCTTCTTTTAAATTTCCTGAAGTCCACAATAAAATTGTGGGAGTTAGGATAAATAAAAATAAAACAACCATAGGTAATTCAATAATTTTATTTTTTAAACCTCTGTAAAATAGCACTGAACCTAAAAATGCAAAGAAACAAAATATAATAGAATGAACCTGATAAATACCAAAACTAAACAAAAACAGAAAAGCATTAACTCTAATAATAAAATGATTGTCATTATTTGTAGTATTCTCCCATTGCCTATACCAATGATGCATTTTAGAGAAAACGACTTTTACTTCAGGATTATCGTTACTTATACCAGTTAATAAATTAAAAAACAACTTGGGATTTTCATGAACAACTTCATTCATTATTTTCCCATCATCAAAATATTTGAAAATATCGGCTTTACTTCTATCAGGGTATATATTAGTATACAAAAGCATTAATATAAATGACACTCCTACCTTAGTCAAAAATAAAACAGGTAATACATGCCTATTCAATCCATCGAAACGAAAAATTGGAGTTAGATAAATTATTACTAGAAAAAAAACAATAAACAATGTAATTATTAGACCATTCATCTTCTTATTCGATTTAAAAATGAAATAATATTTATATAAAAACCACGTATTCTAGTTTCATTATACGATAGAACAAAGTTAATCATAAGAAACGTAATAGCTGGTATTTTATATCGAACTATATTTCCTGCTATTGGTGTAGTGTAAGCAACTAAAAACAACAAACATAGAGCAAATAGCAGATTAAAAACAATAATTGCATTGTAGCTTTCATCAAATTTTAAAAAAACAAATGAAAAAATAAGTAGAATAAAAATTGCAACATTTTCTAAACTAGAAAAAAGCAACAAGACTGAATTTGCTTTGTAAATTAGTGGCTCAAGAAATACATTTAAAATTGCCTTTGGCAAAAACGCAATAAAACTGACTATTGAAGGCGACAAATTAGTATTTTCCAAATAACTTCCAGCCCTTTGATAGTTGAGCATTAAATAGTATTGATCTTTTTTTGTTGTTTTCAATAATTCATCATCAAAAATATGTCCTTTAAAATATTTATTATAATTTATTCCTTCAGGGATAATATATTCATCCTTATTGACTGGCAATAGGTTTAAACTCTTAAAGTAATTTTCTTCAATATAAATTTGATTTTCAGGACAATCAATATCATTCAAATAATATCCTCCACGTGCAATATTTTTTTCATTCTGCATTTTCATTGCTACTGTTTTTAATGGAATTGTTTCTGGTTTATTAACAACAAGAGATAAAACAAGAAATAATAATAATCCTAATAAAACAATAATTTGCTTTTTGTTGAAATAGAGAATGGTGTAATAGCCAAATGCTGCAATTAATAGCATTATTGCTAAATAGGATTTTAAAAACAAAAGTATTAGAACAGAAAAAGCAAGAAAAAAATAAAACTTGAATTGCTTTATATTTGAACTTAACAGGTAATAAATAAACAATCCCAGCCCAAAGTAAATAACACTTTCCTTCAAAGCG
Source organism: Bacteroidota bacterium (assembly GCA_037139195.1). Lineage (GTDB taxonomy): Bacteria > Bacteroidota > Bacteroidia > Bacteroidales > JAHJDW01 > JBAXGW01. Next base: position 26,161 of record JBAXGW010000012.1, on the reverse strand, counting down.
GCGCTTGTCCATAAAACAACCGAAGGTATAAAAAACACTACTAATAAAAGTTGATTTTTCCGATTTGGCACAAAACCAATAAAAGCCTTAAACAATAATATTTGCCCAATAAAACCTAATAAACAAAAAAACAAGGTATGAATTGGAAGAAATCCAAGAGACAGAAATCTTAACAAACTATTTAACCGAATCATCGTTCTTTGCGAATTGAAGACATCGGATTCTGGAGCGTTCGTGATTTTAAGATAATTAGAATTTTTATCGCTCCAATTTTTCATTTTCACAACTTGGGCTTGCGCAAGTGTATTTGTTGATCTAGAATTATACATCAACTTAAAATACTCTATGGAGGAAACAGATGCTACATCTGACAAATATTTGCTATCATCGAAATACTTATAAATATCAGAAGTATTTTTATCAGTATAATATTTTGAATATAAAACATTTAAACCCAAACCAGCAATAAGTTTTATTGCAAAAACAAATACCAAAACAGCAAATGAAAGGCTTGTAGATTTAAAAAAACGTAATTTATAAATACCTAAACAAATGAGCACTAAAAATAAAAAAAATAGCAAATATTCCATTCGTTAAAGATTTAAGAGTTCAAACCTACAAGTTTTTTTGGTAAACTGCAATATTATAACACAAAGAATGCTAATTATTCTTTATAAATATTAATAAAATGTTTATAAATAAAAGACGGTTTAAAACGATAAGTTTGTAAATTTGCTCGGCTAAAATTAAAAACACGCACATGATTGATATAAATAAAGTTCAAGAACCTGAAAGTTTGAAAGAAGTTGCAAAGTTTATTGCATCAAATAATGCCATTATTACTAAAATAAATTCATACAAAAAAAATAATGCTTTTGGAGATTCTGATAGCCCATCGGATGCATTAGTGATTCCAACAGCAAATACTGATAAATCAATTATACTTGCAGTCAACAATAGAACTGGCATAGCAACAGAGGATTCTGAAACAAATAGAATTGGTATTTTTGAGTCCATTAGAGACATTGCTTGCTCTGGAGGCACATTAAACGGCTCCGCATATATCAATTGCACAGGGAATATAGCCGATAGTAGCGATTATCAAAAATTTACTGAATCTTTTCACTCTGCATCAAATAACAATAGTCAGAATTCAATTTTGGGAGTTGTTGGAACGCTTGAAAACAACAAATATAAAATGACATTGGATTTTAAATCAAAAGGTCATGATTTATTTTTGATTGGAACTGCTGTTGAAGACATTAATTCATCAATTTATCTCAATCAATACCATAAAATTAACGAATCTGCTCCTCAATATTACAGCATTGAAGAAGAATTTGAAGTTCAAAAAGTTATAAGAGACATCATTCGCAAAGGATTTATTGCTTCAGCTCATAATGTTTCTAAAGGCGGACTTTTTATTTCATTAATGGAATCTGCTATGCATCGCGGATTAGGATTCGATGTATTAACAGATTCAGACATCAGACCAGATGCATATTTATTTGGCGAAAGTCAAGGAAGAGTGCTTGTAAGTGTTGATCCTATATTTGAAACTGAATTTATTGATTATATTAAATTTCAGAATGTTCAATGCACTATGTTAGGGCACGTAACTAAAGGTGAATTTAGAATAGATGACGAATCGTTTGGGTTTGTTGCCGACTACAAGCAAATTTATTTGTAAGTACTTTTTCTTTTATTTGTATTTGGGAAAGTAATTATAAAAGTGCTTCCAATAGCTTCTTCCGATTCTATTGATATTTTTCCTTTGTGAATATCAATTATTTTCTTGGTCAATGGCAAACCTAAACCATATCCTGAAATATTTTTAACGTTTTTAGCTCTATAAAAAGGTTCATAGATATTTTGCAATTCATTTTCTGGAATACCAATACCTTTATCGATAAATTTGATAATAATATCTCTTTTCGTAGACTCCATTTCAATAATTACTTCATTGCCATTAGAAAACTTACACGCATTACTAATAATATTGATAAAAGCTGATTTTATTAATTGTTCGTTACCAAAAATCGATGAAATTTCTTCATTGTCTTTTACGCCAATAAAATTAACTTTTATTGAATTGCTAATTCTTCTTTTCAAAACATCTTCTCTTGATTGAAGCAGAAGCTCGTCGAGTCTGATTTTAACAAATTTAAAATTCGAAATATCAAAACTAACCTGTGCCAGCGAGAACAAATCATCAGAAAGTTTGCTGAGGGTTTTCATATCTTGCTGAATTGTTTTCAAAACAGATACATAATCTTCCTTTTGACGGTCTTTCATTAATGTCAGTTCAATCTCACCAAGAATCATAGTAAATGGAGTTCGCAATTCATGTGATGCATTTGAAACAAAATTCTTCTGTAAATCGAAAGCTGTTTCAAGTCGAGTCAACATTTCATTGAAGGTAATTGACAACTTTGCTAACTCATCTTTTCCATTTCCTGCATCAACCCTAGAATTTAAATTTGATGCTGATATTTTTTCTACTTGCCTAACAACCTTTGAAATTGGGGACAAAGCTCTTCCGGCATAAATAAAACCTCCAAATATTGTAAAAGCAATGCTAACAAGAAAACCAATAAGCAAGACAATTTGCAAATTTTTAAGTTTCCCATACCCAAACTCATCAAAAGCAGAAATAATTATTAGATAGCAATCTTTTTTATCATAATACACAAATCCAAGTGTTTCCTTTCTGTTTTCAGCTTTGAATATTTCTTTTTTAAACTGAATTTCATTTAAAATATCACTATTTACTTCTAAAGCACTATTCTCGAAATTTTGATAAATACATTGATTTTTGTTTTTGAAAATGGAAATATGCTCATTATAGAGGGAAAATGTATTATTATCAATAATTTTAATTAACTCTTTATCAATTGTTTCAACTCCAATCAACAATTTTGCGGTAGTTAACGCACGTTCCTTTAGCCTTTTTTTAAAATCATTTTGACGATAAGTAGCTGAAAAATAAAATATTGCAAGAGAAAATAATATAAGAATAGTAGTAACAATTAAAGAAAATTGATATACCAATTTACTTCTAATATTCATTTGGTATTTAAGAGGGTTCATTAATTTAAGATAACGTTAAAATGATTTTTTAATTAATTTCACAAACGCCTAATCCTTTATAACATAGCCCATTCCAACAATAGTTTGAATTAGCTTCTTTTTAAAGTTTTTATCCACCTTTTTTCTCAAATAGTTAATATAAACATCAATAACGTTTGTCCCTGTATCAAAATTAATGTCCCAAACCTTTTCAGCTAGCTCAATTCTGGAAATTACTCTATTTTTATTTCTAATAAGATATTCTAAAAGAGCAAACTCTTTGGCAGTAAGCTCAACCTTTTTATTACTTCTAAAAACCTCTTTACGAGTAATATTCATCTCAAGGTCTTCTATTTGAAGAACATCTTCAGGCGTTTTGTTTTCTCTATTTCTTTTTAAAAAAACTCTAAGTCGAGCCAATAACTCTTGAAATTCAAAAGGTTTAACCATATAATCATCAGCACCTGAATCAAAACCTGTAAGTTTATCGTTTGTTGTTCCAAATGCTGTGAGCATAATTATTGGAATTCGGGAATTAATTTCACGAATCATTTTACAAACTTCAAAACCGTTGATTAGAGGCAAATTAATATCTAAAACTATTGCATCAAAATTGCCATTTTTAAACATATCAAAGCCTTGCTGTCCGTCAAAAGCATTATCGGCAATAAAATCATTTTCGTTTAACCCACGCTTAAGCATTTGAGCGAGGCGAGGCTCATCTTCAATTACTAGTATTTTTGAAAAATCGCTCATTTAAAAATGTTTAAAAATAAAATCTTAGATTTTTGTTAAGCCAAAGCAGATTAATTACTTTCAATAATTTGAAGTAATTCGTCAAGTTTTGGTGTTAGAATAATTTCGGTGCGACGGTTTTTTGCTCTACCTTCTTTAGTATCAGTATTGTCAATTGGAAAAAACTCACCACGACCAGCAGCCATAAGCCTTTTAGGATCAACTTTATTGTTTAAAAGTATTTTAACAATTGATGTTGCTCTAACAACGCTTAAATCCCAATTATCTTTTATTTGTCCTGCGCCTTTATAAGGTACATTATCTGTATGACCTTCAACTAAAATATTAATATCAGGATTTGTATTAAGAACATTTGCTAAATTTTTCAATGCATCAACGCCTTTTATTGCTACTTCCCAGCTTCCAGAAGCAAACAACAAACTTTCTTCAAGCTGCACGTATACTTTGCCATTTTTAGTATTTACAGTTAAGCCTTTGCCTTCAAATCCAGTTAAAGCATCTGATACTTTCTTACGTAAAGCTAAAACAACAGAATCTTGTCGTTTTAAAATATTTTCTAGCTCTATTAACTTTTTATTTTTTATTTCCAGAGCTGTTTGAGCAGTTTTTAAATCTTTATCTATTAGCAATAGATTTTTTTCTTTTTCATTTAAATCGCTTTGTAATCTTTTTAGCTCATCTTCCTTCTTCTGCAAATCTTCTTGTGTAAGCATTAATTTAGAAGTAATTTTTTGAGTTTCTACCACATTGCCAGCAAGTAACTGCTCGTATTTTTGCAACAGTAATTCATAAATTTTATTTAATTGGTCATAATTTACAGTCATTCTTCTGAGTGAAGTCCCAATTACGGTTGTATCATTCTTTAAACCGTTAAACTGTTTAGTCAAAGTTTCAATATTCGACTGCAATTCAGTATTTTGCGTTTTCAATGTTTGGGATTCGCTTTTAAATTGAGAACTTTCTTGCTCACATTTTTCTTTACTAGCCTTCATATCCTCAAACTGACGTGCAGGAATACAAGAAAAACCAATTAAAAGTAAAATTGCTAAAGTTGATAATAAACTTATTTTCTTCATAATTATCTATTATTGAGATTTTGTATTCACAAAGATATAAATTTTTTATGTTGATGGCTTAATTAATTTTATTCGATTAAATTTGCAATATGAAATATTTATTAACGTGTATTTTGTTTATAATTCTTTTATCGGCAAGCGCAATTCCTTCTGACAGCTTGTTTATAGGCAGATACGCAAAAAAATATTCATTAAAGCTGTTTGTTTCATCACGAAATACCAGCTTTTCATTGCGTCCAAATTCGCCAATCGACTCTATTAAATCAAAAGTTGTATACTACATTCCCAATTTAGGATATTCAATTGGTCTAGCTGCATCTTATAAGTTTTTCGTAGTATCGCTTTCGGTTAAAATTCCCAATTCGACAAAAGACGAATCCATTTACGGATCAACTTCATATCAAGATTTTCAAATCCACTTATACCAACCTAAAATTGGCGCAGCTACGTATTACAGAAGATACAAAGGCTTCTACATTGATAAACCCCAAAATATAATCACACATTGGAATTCAGGAGACGCTTTGCCTCAACGCCCAGATATAGAAATGGAAGATATTGGCTTAAATGCTTTTTATGTTTTTAATGATAAAGAATATTCATTAAGGGCTGCGTATCGACAAACAGAAAAGCAAATAAAATCAGCGTCATCTTTCTTGATTAAAGCCGATTTTAACAAAGTAAATATCACTGGCGATTCTAGCTTTTTGCCCAGTCAGGTAGAATCTTATTTTGGAAATATGCAAGGATTGAAAGCGATGTCGTTCACCAGTTTTGGCGTCATGGCTGGCTATACAAGAACCAAGGTAATAAAGAAAAACTACTATTTTACACCTTCAATATTTGTTGGACCTGGCTATAACATAAAATATTTCGACACTAAAATTAGTGATTATTATAATAACACTTTAAGTCTGAAATTCAATCTAAGACTTGGAGCCGGATATAATACAAGCAAAAATATTTTTGGATTTCTTTTTGAAACCGATGCCAATTTGATGCCTGAGAAAGAAATCAGATTTCAATCTACCTTCTTCACGCTAAATGTTTTTTACGGAAGACGGTTTTAGATGATTGAAGTTTTAGAAATCGCATATTACTGCGATTTCATTATTAAACTCAGCTACAACTCCTTTGCAATAGCAATTGCTGCAATTGTTCCATCTGCAACTGCGGTGGTTATTTGCCTGTATTTCTTACTAATCACATCCCCTACTGCATAAATATCAGGCATCGATGTTTGCATATCTTCATTTGTTTTAATATAACCCCAATTATCCAATTGCAATTTATCTTTGAATAAATCAATATTCGGCTTCATACCAATAAAAATGAAAACCCCATCGTAAATTAATTGTTCACGGACATTTGTTTTTACATTTTCAACTTCAGTAACTAGCTTTCCTTCAATATATTCAAAAGAGCGAGGCTCGGCATTAAAAAGAACATTCACTTTTTCATTTGCTAACAAACGATCTTGTGCAGTTTTATTAGCAGTAAGCTTATCAAACTGATGAACCAGAGTAACTTTTTTAGCAAAGCGAGTTATAAAATCAGCTTCCTCAACAGCCGAATTTCCACCACCAATAACTAAAACATCTTTATCCACATAGTATTTAGCATCGCAAGTAGCACAATAAGAAATACCCTTTCCTTTTAATTCTTTTTCGCCACTTGCATTTGTCGTGTTTGGAGAAGTACCAGTTGCAATAATTATTTTTTTCGCCTTTATAGTTTCAAATTCATCAATCACAATTTCCTTTTTATCTAAATCAATTTTTGAAACATCAACTGCAACTTTATAAGTTGTTCCCCATGCCTTAGTTTGCTCCGACATAAAATGCGATAACATATAACCAGCTTGCGGCTCTATAAAACCAGGATAATTAGAAACTTGATGCGTAGTAGATACCTGACCACCAGGTAGCGCTATATCAACAATAACAGTATTAACCTTTGCCTGACTTAAATACAAACCAGCCGCAAGACCAGCAGGACCGGCACCAATAATAATTACATCAAACTCCGATACTGTTGGTGTTAGCTTCGAAGTAATTTCTTCAACTCTTGTGCTAGTCAACATAGAGTTTAAGCGTTCAATAATATCTTTCCTCTTTATTCCACCCGACAAACGAGTAGCTACTTCTTTTCCATTATCAAAAAACAGCAACGTTGGCGATGATTTAACTTCTAGTTTATCTGCTAATTCACGATTTTGTTGACGGAATATTTTTAAAAACTTAATATCGTTACCATACATTTCTGCCAAACCTTCAAATTTGGGTGCAACCGCTTCGCATGGAGGACATTCAGTAGAATAAAAATCAACTATCACTTTGCCTGAATTAAGTACTTCGCTATCAAACTGTTCTGATTTAATTTCTAACATATTAATAAGTTTATGAAGTTAAAAGTTTTAAAGTTTAAAAGTATTTTAATTAATTTGATTACGAGTTTTGAATAAAATAAGCACTCATACCAATTTCTAGTAATCCTTTTATTGGTCGGCAATCTGTGGAACAAATTTTGCCAGTCCTATTTTTAGCAACAGAACCACAACCACCACCGCAGGCTAATTGAACTTCACAGTTTTTACACTCATCAATTGACAATACATCCCTACTTTCCCAATCCTCTACCATTGATTTATTAAGTGTTCTTTCAGGGTAAAAAGTTCCTAGTTTTTCTTCCAATTTACCAACAGTGGCTGTGCAAGAAAAAATATTTCCATTATAATCAAAAGCCCATTCAGTTTTACAAGCAGGACAAGAATCAAAAAGAGGTTCTGGCAACTCTCCATTTTCAAATAAGAATTTTGAAATTGAGTAAGCTGGTTTATAAAATTCAAAAATATGAGGATTTTCTTTTGTCAATTTATAGATTTCTTCAAATAAAGAAAGTCGATCAAACAACCTATCATTCGATTCTTGACAATGATGAAGCTCATAATTTCTACCAACTTGCGTTTTGAAAAAATCACTTTTAGACCAGCCTTTATCTATGGCAAATTTCGAAAGATGATTTAATTCCGCAACATTTTCTTTATCAATAACCATCCTTAAATTAACATGAATATTATTAGCCAAACAAGCATCAATTCCCTCAACAATTTTTTCAAAAGTAGGATTTCCACCTTTCAGAAATCTTCTTTTATCATGAACATCAGCAGTGCCATCCAATGTAACTTGAATTTCCCTTATTTTTGCTTGCTTTAGAATATCAATATAATTAACAAGAGAAAAGCCATTAGTAACAAAACAAACTTCTAAATTATTATCATTAGCTTTTGAAATCAAAAACGAAATAGCCGTTTTTTGAATTGGAGAATCTAATAATGGTTCACCTCCAAAAATAGTTATATACTTTCTTCTATTAGAAAATTCAGATTTTATATAATCGAAAAACGCATCTATCACTACAGCATCAACAGCTTTTGGGGAGTTATTATATTCATCTTGATAACAGTATGAACAATTGAAATTGCAAGAATAATTGGGAACAAAAAACAATTGAACTTCATCGTCATCACGAGAATCAACAAAATCAAGATATTTTGATTTATAAAGTCGCTGTTCCTCTATTTCTGAAATAAAATATTTTTTTTCTATCAATTCACTTTTAAATTCATCATTTGAGCCTTCAATTCCGCTCGCTAATTGAGTATATTTATCGGCATGCGAAGCATCAAGAATATCGGCATTTCCTGTCAAGATATTTATTAAAAAATATTCATCAGAATTCTTGATCTTAGAAAAGATAGTATATTTCGACTCTCTCATTTGGAAATTTTTATATTAAAATAAAGGGTGCTAAAACAAATGCTTTAGCACCCAATTTAACTAACGAAAATAATTAATCGTGGCAACCTACCACTGTTTTAGAAATTTTCGCACAACATTGAGCTACTTTAGCTTGTTTGTTGCTTTTGTTTTTGTTGATTAAACTTTTCATTAAAAAATAATTTAATATTAATGACAACAACAACATGCACTAGGCTTTTTACCATAAATAGTAAAACTAACAACCTCTGCATTTCCTTTTGGATAAGGAGCAGATTCCTCCAAAATCTCAATATTTTCAAAACCAGCTTCAACCAGCGTATTCAGATATTCATCTTTTACTACCGCGCCAGCCCAACATTCAGAAACCGCAACAGCATCATTTTTAAATTCATCGGCTATTTGCTGTGTAGCATATATATCGCTAACAACAAATCTACCACCTTTTTTTAACACTCTGAATATTTCATTCCAAACAGCTTGTTTATTTACTGCATGATTTATAGTACAATTAGAAATAACCAAATCGGCAATATTATTTTCCAAATTTAGTTTTTCTAACTCACATTTAATAAACTTAACATTATTAATTTTAAGTTTTCCAGCATTTTTTTTAGCTTTTTCTAACATTCCATCAGAAATATCAACACCATAAACAAAACCAAACTCACCTACATCATCAGCTATTCTTAACACATCTGTTCCTCTGCCGCTTCCTAAATCAATACAAACCTCATTTAATTGAGGCTTTGCGTAATTAATTGCACCACCGCAAGAAAGGCAACATTCGGAATTAGCTAATTCACTGTACCTTACATTAATATTTTCTATATTCATATCTATATATGTATTTATTTATATATACAAAGATAATTAACAAATTCAGGAATACAAAATTTAAAACAAAAAAAAAGCAGTTATTTTATTAACTGCTTTTTTTTAAAATATCTTTATATCTATTGTCCACCATTTTGAAGTTGTTCAATTTCAACTTTAAGCTGTTCTGAAGTTACAACTTTAAAACCTTCGGGCATCATGAAATCTGTAGCTTTAGGCTTTTCTTTTTTAATTTCAGTAGCAGAATACTTCATAGTCATTCCATTTTGTTCAACCTCATATTCTAATAAAGTACCCTTTAATCCCCAAAATGGCCCATTCCAATTATCATAATCTCCTGCTATTTCATCAGTAAAATATCCAGAATAAACAGTACCATCATCTTGAGTTGCAGTAACTTTTTTACAAGTATAACCAGCGATAACTTTAGTTTCAGCTAAAACTTCAATTTTTGGTGCACCTCCAACTTTCAAAGCAGAATCTATTTGAAGAGTTGTTGATTTGATTGCCCATTTATACATTCCCATAACATCCAATAGTGCTATTGACGTTTTCAAAGAAGTATTAATGATTATTGTTTGAGTCATTTGAGCAGTAACAACATCAATCCTTTGTTTCTCTTCTAAAATTTTCAATACAGTTGAAGTTGGCATTGCACCAGCCATAGCAGGATCCATGTCTGCTCCAGGATAAGTAATTTGATAATTAATTACACCTGAAAAACTTTTTCCTTTTTTTTGTGCATTAGCATTGCTAAAAGACAATACTATAAACGCACAGATTAATAAACTTAGTATTTTTCTCATTGTTCTAGTTTTAATTTTTCTTTTTTAGTTGATACAAATATATTTATAAAATTTTAATATGAAAACAATTTCTAGTTAAAACTTGTTAACCTATTGATTTAAAACAGGTTAATATCCCAGGTTTTTTAACATAGATATTGCACTTTGCTCTTTAGCGAACAGCTTTGTAAAATATTCGCCATCTTCATCTCTATTAATAATAATGTGTTTTGGAGCAGGTTGTAAACAATGTTGAATTCCTCCATATCCGCCAAGAGATTCTTGGTATGCTCCAGTATGGAAAAATCCAATGTACTGTGTAATATCATCACTAAATTTTGGCAAATACACCGCATTAATGTGAACTTCCTCATTATAATAATCCTGGCTATCGCAAGTTAAACCACCAAGAAATACTCTCTCATAAGGTAAATCCCAATTATTAACGGCAAGCAATATATAACGCTGGTTTGAAGCCCAAATATCGGGCAAATTTGTCATAAAAGAACTATCAATTATATCCCAAAGTTCTTTATCGTTTTGTTGTTTTTGATCTAAAATTGAATATAAAACAGCTCCACTTTCTCCAACTGTATATGAACCAAACTCAGAAAAAATATTTGGTTCAGGCACATTATTTTGATGACAAATTATTTTAATTTGTGAAACTATCTCTTCTGCCATATATTCGTAATCATAATCAAATGCCAGCGAATTTTTAGTTGGGAAGCCACCTCCAATATTTAATGAATCTAGCTCAGGGCATTCCTTTTTCAAATCACAATAAACATTCACACACTTTGAAAGTTCATTCCAATAATAAGCTGTATCTTTAATACCAGTATTAATAAAGAAATGAAGCATTTTTAATTCAAATTTAGAATTACTTTTAATTTTACTTCTGTAATAATCAACAATGTCATTATATCTAATTCCAAGGCGAGAAGTGTAAAACTGAAAATTTGGTTCTTCCTCTGAAGCAATTCTAATACCTATTTTGCATTTTACCTTAATCGATTTTTCATAATAATCAAGCTCTTTTTTATTATCTAAAATAGGGATGGTATTATGAAACCCTGCATTAACTAATTCGCTGATATATTGAACATATAATGGTTTTTTATAACCATTACATATAATATAAGTATCGGTATCAATTTTGCCTAATTCGAAAAGTTTATCAATAATTGGAATATCAAAAGCTGAAGAGGTTTCAATATGAATATCATTTTTCATTGCTTCTTCAAGAACGAATGAAAAATGTGAACTCTTAGTGCAAAAGCAATAAAAATAGTCTCCATTATAATCAGCCTTTGCTATGGCTACATTGAATAATCGTTTTGCTTTTTGAATTTGTTGACTAATTTTTGGTAAATAAGATATTTTCAAGGGAGTGCCATATTGTTTGATAATATCCATCAACGGAACTCCATGAAACAACAATTCATCATCTTCTCTCTTAAATTCTTCTTGAGGAAAGTCGAAAGTTTGTTCAATCAAATCACTGTACCTTGTTTTCATAATTTAATATTTAAATCAGACAAATAACAAATAAAATAATAATTCAATTAACTTAGATTGCTTACTAAATACAAAAATAAAATAATTTACTTAATAAAAAAATAGTTTTTTTCAAAATAAAAAACATATATTATTATGATTTACTGACAATTAGAAAATCACTTTGTTTTAAAGCATCAATATTCAACTAAATTAGTTCGGCAATTTTATCATAATTCAGTTAAAACAAACCTAAAAAAAAGAGATTCTAAACTTTAATTCAAACTAATAATATTATATAGAAAGAGAGTATGTGCTACTTAAAATATTTTAACATCCGCAAAGAGTAATCATAATAAATTGAATAGTATCTATCTATTACAGGTAAAAAAATATTATATTTATCAAAATCACGAATATGCATTTATAATAGTTTAAATGAAAGAAAAAAAATAAAAAATAATAAGACAATATTCATTAAATTTGTTTTTTATTTCAACTAATGCTTAAATACTTTTACATACTATTATTAGTTTTAATTTTCAATTGGGCTTCTGGTGCAATACAAGTCGGCATGAAAATACCTGCAACAGCCGAAGCTGGAGTTGCTTTTAATGTTCAGGTTTCTTTTTCAAATGTTGATGTAAATGGATTTGCCCGATTGATGCAAGAAATTCCTGCTGGTTTCACAGCTACACCTATAAATATTGAAGGTGCTACTTTTTATTTTGAAAACAATACAGTTAAGCTAATTTGGGAAAAACTTCCTGAAAAACCCAAATTTACAATTACTTATGAATTAAAATCTTCGTTAAAATCGAATGGTGAGTTTGCTTTAGGCAAGGGTCAGTTCGACTTTCAAAAAGAAAGCAGCTCAGATAAAGTTGAAGTTAAATCAAAAAAAATCAACATTACAAAGTCTACAAAGCCAATAGTAGAACTGCCAAAAGAGATAAAAAAGGATCCATTACCAACTGAGACAAAGATAGAAGCTACAACACTTAAAACGCCATCAAAAACCACAATAAATTCTTCAAACATTTTATTTAGAGTTCAGTTTCAGGCATCTTCTGCCAAACAAAACATAAATGATTTAAAACAAAAATATTCTATTAAGGAAAATATTTACGAAGAGCAAGTTGATGGCATGTTTAAGTATACCTATGGCGATTTCAAAAATATTGATGAAGCAAAAAAAAGCAGCTCTGATTTCAAGACAAGAACTAGTGTCCTCAATTTTGTTTTAGCTTATGAAAATGGAAAACGAATTTCGGTTAAAGATGCATTGGATAAAATAAATGCAGCTAAATGAGAAAATACATTAAACATATAATCCTGTTTTTTGCTGCAATTTCATTTGCACATTCTTATGCCCAAACAAATGATTCTACAAGGAATGACAAAATTTCAATAGGAATATCAACAGGTTTAGCCGTTTTTAAAGGCGATGTGCTATCATCTAATTTAACTCAAAAATTTAATCAACGCTTAGCCAGCCAGTTTTTCATATTTGAACATCGCATTGGCAGCTCATTTAATGTTGGATTTGCTTTATTGTCGGGCACTTTATATGGCGAAGGATTGGCAAGCAATTCAACGATTAACTTCAAAGCTCCTTTCTCAATTTCTAAGTTACATGTTAATTATGACTTTTCTAAATTTTTAAATACTGACAAAAAATTTATTATCCAACCAATTATAGGCACTGGCATTGGTATGCTATCATTCAGAAATTATGGCGATTTGAAAGATGCTAATGGCAATACATACTACTATTGGAGCGATGGCAAAGCACACAATTTACCTCAAAACAGTTCGAATTCTGCGAGTGCAGTGGTTTTGAAAAGAGATTACACTTATGAAACCAGTTTAAGAGATTTAGACATTGATAAAGTTGGCAAATATCGCCAGTATTCGCTCGTCATTCCGATTGAACTTGGAGCTAAAATTAATGTAAGCCAGCGTTTTTCGATACGTATAGGCGCACAATACTTAATTACTTTTAGCGATTATATTGATAATATTTCTGAAAATAGCATTGGCACAAGAAAAGGGAAATCTGGAAATGACAAGATAATCAATTATTATGTTGGTGCATTTTATAATTTTAATTTCAAAAAAAGTTTTGTTGGCGACACAATTGAATATAAGACTCCGATGATTGCTGAGAATAAGACTGAAGTTAAGACTGAAGTTAAGGCTGAGACTAAGATTGAGGTTAAGACTAAGACTGAGGTTAAGACAGAGGCAAAGACAGAGATTAAGACAGAGAATAAGAATGAGGTTAAGGCTGAGAATAAGACTGAGAAAACCGAGAATAAGAAAGAAGAAAAGACTGAAGCTAAAAAAGAAAATAAGGTTAAGGCTGAGGACAAAACTAAGAAAGAAACCAAGGAAATACCTCAACCCAAGCCAAAGAAACCTAATTTGCCTAAAAACATGGTTGCTTTTGATTTAAACAATAATGACAAAATTGATCGCGATGAAGTTGACAAAGCTATTGAAGACTTCTTTGATAAAAAATCATTAAAAAGTAAAGATGTTGAAGGGTTGATAAAATACTTTAAGAATCAAAAATAATTCCATAAAAAAATTAGACTACACTCAAGATATCAAAATATTTAATTGAGTATAGTCTAAAAATGCAGTTAGAAATACATTTTGTTATTATTTGTATAAACAAAGATAAGCCGAATCAAGCTCTACTTTCAATTTAAACTTTGCATTAGCTTTTACAATGAATGTTTGTGTTGGCAAATATTCTTTCCATTCAGTTTCATCGGGTAGTTGTACAATTAATTTACCAGATACTACAGTCATGTACTCAACTGTTGATGTGCCAAATTCATAATCGCCTTTTGCCATTACGCCAACTGTAGCAGGTCCTTCAGGAGTTTCATAAGCTATTGACTTTACTTTTCCGTCGAAATACTCGTTTGTTTTAAACATAATTTTGTTGTTAATTATTTATAATCAGTTATTTATATTTGTTTCTAAAGTAGAAATTATTATTTTATCATTTATTTTAAATGTATTTGAATCGTCTGCAGTTATATTAATTGTTGCTTCATTATTCGAAATAGTTAATACGTTGTTTTCAATATTAATTATTTTGCCAATAATCTGTGTTTTAGTTTTAGCAGGAGCAATATTGAATATTTCATTTGGCATTCCATGCTTTTTGATTTTCCCATTATCTATTATATAAACATAATCTGATAATTTTAGAACTTCATTAATATCATGACTTACCAAAATAGTTGTTGTATTGAAATTTTTATGTGCTTGAAAAATTTCGTTCTGCAAAACAAGCCTTGTTTCGGAATCTAAAGCAGACAAGGGTTCATCTAGTAATAATATTTCAGGCTTTCTTGCTAGAGCTCTGGCAACTGCTAATCGTTGTTGTTGTCCGCCTGAAAGTTTGTTTGGCTTTCTATTGCACAATCCCTTTAGATGAAATACATCCAATAATTCCGAAACATATTTTGAATCTTGGGTTGGTTGAGCAAATAAAAGCTGCTCCTTTACCGACATGTTAGGAAATAAAGCATAATCTTGAAATACAAATCCAATATTTCTGAATTGTGGTTTTAAATTTATTTTTAAAAAACTATCAAACCAAACTTCGTTTCCAACTTTAATAAAACCACTATCGGGCTTGGTTAATCCAGCTAAAATTCTAAGAATAGTAGTTTTTCCAACGCCCGATTTTCCAAAAAATGTTATAAATCCATTTTTAGGAATAGAAATATCAACATCTAATACTTCGTTTCCATTAGTTGTGAAAATATTTTTCTTAATTTTTATTTCGATTAGTATTTCGTCCATTTCAAATATTCGCGATTAATGCTATAAATAAAAATTAAAATTATAAAACTGAAGAAAAACAAGAATAATGAATACTTATTAGCGGCATCAAAATTTAAAGCTTGAACTTCGTCGTACACTGCAAGCGAAGCAACTCTAGTTTTTCCAGGAATGTTTCCCCCAATCATCAAAATAACTCCAAATTCGCCAATTGTATGAGCAAAAGTTAAACAAATACCTGTTAGCATTGCTGGTTTTATATTTGGCAATAAAACTTTGAAAACAGTTGTAAGTCTGGACTTTCCTAATGTATAAGATGCATCTTTCAATGAAATTGGCAAATTGCTAAAACCGTTTTGAATAGAATTTACCATAAAAGGCAAATTAAATATTACTGAACCTATCAAAATTCCAAGAAAAGTAAATGCTAGTTGAACATTGAAGTAATTATTAAGAAAAGCACCAAACCAATAATTTTGGCTAAATGCCAGAAGTAAATAAAATCCTAAAACAGACGGAGGTAAAACCAATGGCATGCTGACTAGCGCTTGCAGAATAATTTTTAAGCGAAACCTCGAATACGTTAAAAAATAGGCAATTGGAATTCCTACAACAAACAAAATTAAAGTGGTTAATGATGCCAGCTTAATAGAAATCCAAAAAGTTTGATAGAAAGAGTCGCCCATTTATTTATTTTTTTAAAGGAAGCTTAAAACCATATTTAGTTAATATTTTTTTTGCATTAGCTGATTCTATATATTGAGCGAATTTAATCACATCTTTATTTTTTTCAGATTTTTTTAAGATAATGTATGCCTGTTCTAGAGTTGAATAACTTTTTTCATCGATTAGAAAATAGTTGCCTTTGGATGACATTTCAGGAGAGAGAGCCAACGAAAGTGCAATAATACCAACTTCGGCATTTCCTGTTAAAACAAATTGAGCTGCTTGCGATACATTTTCCCCTTCAACAATTTTATCTTTAACTAAATCATTTGTTTTATAATATTTCAAACACTCTATTGCTCGTTTTCCATAAGGAGCAAATTTAGGATTGGCTATAGCAATTTTTTTTACGTTACTATTTTTTAATATTTCCATTCCCTTTGATACATCTATTTTTGAACTCCATAAAACTAAATGACCAATTGCATATAATTTAGGTTTGCCTGCAATTAACTTTAGCGAATCTAACTTTTTTGGATAAGCTATATCAGCAGAAAAAAACATATCGAATGGTGCTTGATTCACAATTTGTTGATATAAATTACCCGATGAACCATATATTATTTCAATTTTTAGAGAGGGATTTGCCTTATTAAAATCCTTAATTAATTCGTCCATTGCAAACCTCATATCAGCAGCAGCAGCAATGGTTACAGATTGTGAAAAAACATTTGTAATAGAAAGAATAAAAACGCAACAAATAAATATTAAATATTTTTTCATAATATTTTATTTTAATCGCAAAATTAAATAAAAAAAAATTATATTTGCTACCGAGTTGCAATTATTTACAACTCGCTTTTTTAATTGATACTTTACAGAAAAATAGTTAATTAGGATAGTTTATGATAAAAGATCATGTTGCTGAAGCTGTAGATTTATTCCAATCAGGCTATAACTGTTCGCAAGCAGTGTTATCTGTATTTAGCGAAGAGCTAGGAATAACGAAGGATGAAGCTTACAGTATTGCATTCCCATTTGGTGCAGGTATTGGTGGATACGGGAAAACATGCGGAGCTCTTACTGGTGCAATTATGGTTATTGGATTGAAATATAAAACTTCAGATATTTTAAACATTGAGAATAAAAATATATGCCGTGAAAAAACTCGAAAGCTTATTGAATCTTTTGAGAGCAGGCACGGAACATGCAATTGTAGCGAGCTAGTTGAGTTTGACATGAGTAAACTTAGCACAGCTGAGTTAAAATTAAAATCACAGTTTTTTCAAAATACATGTCCAAAATTTATTGAAACAGTAGTTTCGTTTTTAGAGGAAGAATTATAACATTGAAATATTAAATTTAAAAAACTAATACAGAGGAGAATTTTTTATGAATCTAAGAAAAATGTGGCTGAACATCAATGGAGCAAACCGCATGGTTATTTGCAATCCAGAGAAAGATACTTTAGCTGATGTAGTTCGTCGAATGGGCCTAACTGGAACCAAAGTTGGTTGCAACAAAGGTGTTTGTGGCTCTTGTTCAATTATTGTGAACGGAAAATTAATTCGTTCTTGCGCAAAAAAAATAAAGAGCGTTGACGAATACAGCGAAATTTTAACAATTGAAGGTATTGGTACTCCAACAAATCTTCATCCTATTCAAGTTGCTTGGATGGAATTAGGTGCTGTTCAATGTGGATTTTGCGTTCCTGGCTTTATTGTTTCAACCTATGCTTTACTTTTAGAAAATACAAATCCTACTCGTGAAGAAGTTCGCGATTGGTTCCAAAAACATCGTAATGTATGTCGTTGTACTGGCTACGTTCAGATTGTTGATGCTGTTATGGCTGCTGCTGCTGTTATGCGCGGTGAAAAGAAACTTGATGATATTAAGTTCAAAAATCCAACAGATGGCGAATATTATGGCAAACGTGTTGTTCGTCCAACTGCACTTGCAAAAGTTTGTGGTTTAGCTGATTATGGCGACGACCAAGAATTGAAAATGCCTGCTGAAAGTCTTAAAGTTGTAATGGTTCAACCTAAACTTGCTCATCATGCAAAAATATTAAAAATTGACATTAGCGAGGCAATGAAAATGCCAGGAGTAGTAAAAGTTATTACTGCTGAAGATATTAAAGCTGCTGGTGGTTCAAATATTATGGCTGAAGGACATTTCCACGAACGTACTAAAGTAATGGTACCTAGTCGTAAAGTTCTTTGCGAAGACAAAATATATAGATATGGCGACGTTGTTGCTCTTGTTTGTGCCGACACAAAAGACCATGCTCGTGATGCAGCTGCTAAAGTAAAAGTTGAAATTGAAAAACTTCCTGAATATTTAGGTTATCTTGATGCAGCAATGCCAGATGCAATGGAAATTCACGAAGGAACTCCAAATATTTTTGCTGTTCAACCTGTTTTAAAAGGTGTTGGTCTTGATCAACCATCAAAAGTTGCTGAAGTAATTGACAATTCTGCATTTAGTGCTGAAGGAAGTTTCTTTGCTACTCGCGAACCTCACTTATCGATTGAAGGCGATACTGTTCAATCATATTTTGATGAAGATGGAATGTTAGCAATTCAATGTAAATCTCAAGGTGTATATTCTTCAATTGGTCGTATAGGTAATTCTGTTGGTGTGGATAAAAGCAAAATCAGAATTATAATGAATCCAACAGGTGCAAGTTTCGGTTGGTCAACAAATGCTGGAGACCTTTGTCTTGCTGCCGCTGCTACCGTGATTACAGGAATGCCTGTTGCTTTATCAATGACTTATGAAGAACATCAACATTTCAGTGGAAAACGCCGTCCTTGCCATTCAAATGGTCGTGTTTCTTGCGATAAAGATGGAAAAATAACTGCTACCGAATTTGAATTTGGTATGGATCAAGGCTGCTACACATTTGGTGGTGATGATATCATTACAAAACAAGTGCGTTTTGCTTTCTTCCCTTACAATGTTCCTAATGTTGCTGGTATTTCTCGTATTGCTGCAACTAATCATAACTTTGGAACTGCATATAGAAGCTACGGTTCTCCTCAAGCTTTTACATTAAGTGAAGCACTTATGGATATGTTAGCCGAAAAAGCAGGCATCGACCCATTTGAATTTAGATGGAAAAATATTGCTCGCGTAGGTGAAACTAATCTAAACAGTGCTAAGTTCAGGTTATATCCAATGGAAGATATGATGACTAAATTGAAACCATATTACGAACAAGCAGTTAAAGAAGCTAAAGCAAAGAGCACTCCTGATATTCGACATGGTGTTGGTTTAGCTTGGGGCGGTTTCAATGTAACTGAAGGTGCTACTGATCATGCAACAATACATTTAGAATTAAATCAAGACGGAACATTTACTAAATATGATACTTGGCAAGAACTTGGTCAAGGTGGTGACATAGGTTCTGTGATGGTAACTCTTGAAGCATTAAAGCCACTTGGCGTAACTCCTGAACAAATTAAGCTAGTTCAAAGTGATACTAAAATCTGTCCAGATAGCGGCATGTCTGCTGGAAGTCGTTCTCACTATATGAATGGTCATGCTACTATTATTGCTGCTGATAAGTTAATGAAAGCAATGAAAAAAGCGGATGGTTCTTACAGAACTTATGATGAAATGGTAAAAGAAGGAATCCCAACAAAATACGAAGGTAAATATATGACTATCGTAACTGAAGGATTAAGCCGTCTTGACCCAAATACAGGTATTGGTGATCCAACTCCTGCTTTCACTTATGCTCTTAATATGGCTGAAGTTGCAGTTGATACAAAAACTGGAAAATCAACAGTTACTAGATTTATTTGTGTTGCTGATGTTGGTAAAATAGGTAATATCGATGCTGTAAACGGTCAAGCTTATGGTGGAATTTCACATAGCATCGGTTTTGCATTATCAGAAAATTATGAAGATGTTACAAAACATACAAATATTGCTAATAGCGGTGTTCCATATATTAAAGATATTCCAGATGAAATAAAAGTTATTTATAACGAAACGTATGACAAAACAGGTCCATTCGGTTCATCTGGTGCTTCAGAAGCATTCCAAGCTTCAGGACACGTTGCAGTTTTAAATGCTATTTATAACGCTTGCGGAGTAAGAGTATTTGAAATGCCTGCTACTAAAGAAAAAGTTAAAGAAGGTCTTGATATATTAGCTGCTGGTGGTAAAATTAATCCTCCAAAGAAATATTTCTTAGGTCCTGATTTATACGACGAACTAGAAGAAATGCAAGCTAATCCTGTTCCTTATGGTGGAATTGATTTCTTTAAACCTCTTGGAGGGGTTGAAGGTGAAAGATTCTTCTAATTGAACTTCAAAAAATAATTATGGAAACATGTAAAGAATTTGTTTCTGAATGTTTACAAAACGAACGGGCATTTTGCACAGCAGAATGCCCGTTTAATCTTGATGTTCGAGACTTTATTGGCAAGATACAGCAAGGTCGTTTTAATGTAGCATACAAAACATACCAAAACACAGTAGGTTTTCCGGGTATTGTCTCGGTATTGTGCAATGAGCCTTGCAAGCAAGTTTGTCCTATGAAAGATGCAGGCGGCTCAATTTCTATGAAGATGCTTGAGGTTGCTTCGATGAATTATGCCCGAACAACCATTCCCGACCAATATAATATGCCTGCAAAAGAAAAAAGAATTGCAATAATTGGTGGTGGCATTAGCGGATTGGCTTGTGCGCTTCGTCTTACAACAAAGAAATATCAAGTTACAATATTTGAAAAATCTGACCGAATAGGTGGACACCTTTACGATTTACTAGAACCCGAAATTTTCCTAGCAGAAATAGAAAAGCAATTTCAATTTGAGAATTACTCTTTAAATCTAAATACTGAAGTTGCGAATTTAGATGACTTAAATTTCGATGCCTTCTACGTGGCAACAGGAAAAGGTGGAGCTAACTTCGGACTTTCTAATAACCCAGAAGGTGCTTATGCTACTTCTAAAGATGGTGTTTTCATAGGTGGTTCAATTAACGGAGTTGACACCATGCACGCAATAGCACAAGGACTTAATGTTTCGGCTGCTATTGAGCGTTTTCTCAAAACTGGATATATGAATCATCCAATTGAGACTGAAGGAACAAAACTTCTTCGTGAAGGAATAAGAATTGTTCAATCTGATTCTGTAAAAGCATCAAATGGAGAAGCATTTACAAAAGAAGAATCTATAGCAGAAGCCAATCGCTGCCTTAAATGTGCTTGTGATGCTTGTGTTCATTATTCTCCTTTAATGAATTATTTTAAAAAATTTCCCAAACGATTTGCCGACGAGGTTGAAGTTACAATTCGTCCAAGTACGCTTGATGGAAATGGAACAGTATGTACCCGTCTGATTTCCACCTGCAATCATTGTGGTTTGTGCAAAGAAGTCTGCCCAAAAGATATTGATACGGGAGAGTTTCTTCGTGTTAGTATGCAGGCAATGCATAAAAAAGGTGCTATGCCTTGGGGTTTCCACGAATTCTATATGCGAGATATGGAATTTTCAAATAATGAAGCATCGCTTACAAGACTTGCAAAGGGGCAAACAAAAAGCAAATATATGTTTTTCCCAGGTTGCCAACTTGGTGCTTCAGACCCAAGATATGTAAGCGAAAGTTACCAGTTTTTAACTCAACATTTCCCAGATACTTCGCTAATGCTAAATTGTTGTGGTGCTCCTGCCGATTGGGCTGGCGATGTTGAAAATCACACAAAAGTTATTGAAAAAATAAAAGCAGATTGGATTAAGCTAGGAAAACCTACTGCAGTGTTTGCATGCCCAACCTGTAAACAAATGTTTCAACATTTCCTGCCAGAAATAAATGGACAATTCCTTTATTCATTGATAGAAGAAAAAGGAAGTAGCTTAATTAATAAAACCAAGTCTGAAACTGTTTCAATTTTCGACCCATGTTCAAGTCGTTATGAACCCGAATTGCAAAGTTCAATTAGAAGTCTTGCTACAAAAATGGGATTTACGCTTGAACCACTTCCTATGGAAGGCAAAATGGCACAATGTTGTAGCTATGGAGGACAAGTTGCTATAGCTTATCCGCCTTATGCAAGTCATACCGTGAAAAATAGAATAGAACAAAACAATAATCCTTATATAACCTATTGCTCAAATTGCAATGATGTATTTGCAGCGGCAAACAAACAAACGCAACATATTTTAGATATTGTTTTTAATCTAGATAAACAAAAAACCAAATTACCTGATATTTCAGAACGAAGAGAAAATCGTCTGCTGCTAAAAGAGCTACTTCTCAAGATGTTTTGGAATGAAGAAAATAAAATAGAAATACCTGAAATGAAAGTTGTTATATCGACAGAGTTAAAAGAAAAATTGCATAAGAAATATATTTTAGAAACAGATATTTTTTCTGTAATAGAATATTGTGAGCAAACAAAAAATAAGATATTTGATCCAAATAAAAAGGTATTTACAGGATATTTGCAAATTTGCAAAACAACCTACTGGGTAGAATATCGAAGCTTACAAGAAAATGTTTTTGAGTTAACAAACGCATACTGTCACCGCATGAAAATAGAGGAGGTATAGAAATGATAGAAGAAAAAAAACTGATTTGTGTAAAATGCGACAAAGAATTAGAGCTTAAAAAAACTGATTTTACTTATCTAGGCTATAGTTTTTTTACTGAATTGCCTAGATGTCCTGAATGTGGATTGGTTCACATAACTGAAGAGCTTGTTAAAGGTAGAATTTCAGAAGTGGAAATGCAGATGGAGGATAAATAACAGGTTTGCAATAGTCATCTAATTATTAGGCAAAAGCCTTGCAAAGTCTTAATCCGATTTACAATCAAATATTATTCAAGCAAATGACAAATTCAATTTATGAATATTTTATAGATACAATATAGGTGGATTGATAAAATGCCATTAAGCCTGTACCAATATATTGGCATATTTCTACCAATTACTCCAAATTTCAATATATTTAATACGATAATATATATTTTACAAAATAGAATAATACGCAACAAACTAATTTATCAATAATAGAAAATATTCTTTTATGTGGGTTGATTTTATTAAATTTGGAATTGATTTAGGAATAATTACTCAAAGATTATTGACTCAATCTAATAATATTGTAGATTAATAAAAAATCAAAATAGTCAAAAAAATGAAACAACAAAATGCCATACAAATATTTGAAGATAAAAGAGTAAGAACGCTTTGGGATGTTGAACAGGAAAAATGGTATGTCTCGATTATTGACGTGATAGAAGTATTAACTAATAGCGACAGACCAAGAAAATACTGGAGTGATTTAAAAGCAAAGCTTAAAAAAGAAGGAAGTGAGTTGTCCGAAAAAATCGGACAACTGAAAATGCAGTCGGCAGATGGTAAGTTTTACAAAACAGATGTTGCAGATACAGAACAGCTATTTAGGCTTATTCAATCAATTCCATCGCCAAAAGCAGAGCCTTTTAAACTTTGGTTGGCTCAAATTGCAGCCGAACGATTGGACGAAATGCAAGACCCTGAACTAACCATTGATAGAGCTTTAGAGCAATACCTTAGATTGGGATATTCAGAAAATTGGATTAATCAACGACTGAAAAGCATTGAAATACGCAAAGAACTAACCGATGAATGGAAAAAAAGAGGGCTGAAAGAAGGACAACAGTTTGCTACACTTACTGATATTATTACAAAAGCATGGGCTGGAAAAACTACAAAAGAATATAAAATTCTAAAAGGCTTAAAAAAGGAAAACTTACGTGACAATATGACTAACACCGAACTCATATTGAATATGCTAGCCGAAGCATCTACAAAAGACATTTCACAAGCCGTAAATCCAAAAGATTTTGAAGCCAGTAAGAAAGTAGCTGCACAAGGTGGCAATGTTGCCAAAGTGGCAATGAAAGAATTGGAAGCAAAAACAGGTAAAAAAGTGGTAACAGCAATGAATGCAAAATCTGTTTTACTCGAAAATATGCCTGCAAAAAAAATAAATCCTAAGAAGTCGAAAAAGTAATGGAGTTTATTCTGTTTCTGAATCTTATGTCAAAATCTAAAACAAAAGCGCAATTTAAATCACAATGACCAATTTTAAAACCTTTAGCGTTTGCCCAATATGCCTTAAACGACTTCCTGCCGAACGAGTGCAAATTGGCAACGATGTTTTTTTAAGAAAGACATGTGATGAACATGGAGATTTTGAAGCTATTATTTGGCGAGGATTTTCTGATATAACTAATTGGATTGGAGATGCGGATAAACAATTGTTTGATAACCCACAATGCCTTGATGCTTGTGGATTATGTGCCGACCATCTCCAAAAAACCTGTTGCGTAATTTTAAATATTACCAATATTTGTAATCTCGATTGCAATTTCTGCCTTGCCAACCAATGCGACAGCAAAAAAGACCCATCTTTTGACGAAATAAAAGAATCTCTTTTAAAACTGATTGAAAAAGATAAAACGTTGGTTCAGCTAAGCGGCGGAGAACCTACAACTCGAAAAGATTTACCTGAAATAATTAAAACAGCCAAAGAAATTGGAGCTAAATATGTTCAACTCAACTCGAATGGAATTCGATTAGGCGAAGATAAACAATTGGTTAAAGAACTAGCCGAAGCAGGATTGTCGTTTGTTTTTATGCAGTTTGATGGAACAGAAGATGCGATAAATGAACGCATTCGAGGCAAATCGCTTTTTAAAATTAAACAACAAGCAATTGAAAACTGTGCAGAATTTAATATTGGCGTAACGCTTGTTCCAACTTTGGTTCGTGACGTAAATACACACAATATTGGCGAAATTATTCGGTTTGCAATTTCGCAATCGCCCAAAGTTCGTGGAGTTCACTTTCAACCTGCTACATATATGGGTAGAATTCCTGGAAAGCCAACTAATAATGAGCGAATTACGCTTGATGAATTAATTTTTGAGATTGAAAAACAAACGGAAGGACAACTAAAAACAGAAGATTTGCGGCCTTCAGCTTGCGACCATCCGCTATGTGGTTTTCATGGTGATTTT
The DNA here is from genome assembly GCA_037139195.1 of Bacteroidota bacterium. Lineage (GTDB taxonomy): Bacteria > Bacteroidota > Bacteroidia > Bacteroidales > JAHJDW01 > JBAXGW01. The sequence continues at coordinate 862 of JBAXGW010000012.1, read as the reverse complement.
ATTGTTGATGGGAACAAACTTTTTTCGCTTTTAAAACAAGGACGAACTGAGAAAAAGTGCTGTTGCGATTCTTCTCCAGCCGATTTGAATAGAAATTTTGTTGCTCGACGTTGGGAAAGACCAAATACAACTGAAGTCGATTCTTGTGGAGATATTCGAAATATGGAGTATTTCCTAAAACGCATAAAAACACATGGATTTACAGTTACTTCAATGGCATTTCAAGATGCTGGAAATATTGATTTCTCTCGACTACGAAACTGTAGTTTGCATGTGTTTAACAACGGAAAATTCGTACCTTTCTGCTCATATTTTCTTACTGGATGGAAACAATAAATAATTCTAATTGTTTAATAAATCGCCCTGGTGGTTTTGTGATAACAGACAGAGCGCTAAATTTCTGTGCATTTTCTGATGGGGCAAAAATTTTGGATTTGGGCTGTGGTACTGGAGCAACCGTCAATCATATTGTCAAAAACTTCGGATTTGAGGCTTTTGGGCTTGATAAAAACATAGAAAATTCAGTAATTTCTGATAAGTTAGCAAAAGCAAGTGCCGAAGATATTCCATTCGCTTCAAATTCAATGGATGGAATTATTATGGAATGCAGTTTTTCTGTGGTTGAAAATCAAGCAAAAGTGCTGGAGGAATGCTTTCGCGTTTTAAAAGCAGATGGCAGTTTGATAATTTCAGATATGTTTGCACGAGGTGAATCTGCTTTTTTGCAAGGATGCCTTGGACGTATCGAAACAAAAGAAAACATTATCAATTTTATTGAGAATAATGGTTTTAAAATTATTCTTTTTGAAGACTATTCAAAATCTCTTCAAGAAATGTGGGGACAAATGATTTTCGATAAAGG
>JBAXGW010000011.1:0-83799 GCA_037139195.1 Bacteroidota bacterium | reverse complement strand
TTGAAAGGTTCTTTAATCCGATTAAAGCTATATTGAAAAATCAGGCGGAGTAAATTTTGAAGTATTATTTGCGTTTCATCTTCCATCGCTTATGCGACCAAAGCCAGTCGCAAGGATTTTTATCAATAACTGAAGCTAGTTTGTCAGCATACCGTTTGGTAATTTCGCCATAAGCCAATTCATTAGGATTGTCGGCCAAAAGACTTAATTCAACCGTATAATATCCTCGTTTTACTCGTTGCACATCTACATAGAAAACGGGATAATCATTATTTCGGGCATGTTTTTCGGGTCCATTCAAAAAGGCAGTTTCTACGCCTAGAAAATCGACCCAAATTGTTTTTGATTCTTGAGCAGGGTTTTGGTCGGCAGCCATTAAAAATAGACTTGGTATTTCTCTATATTTTTCGAAAGTCAAACTGGTTTCCTTAATCGATGCAAGTGTTGTGCCGTGTTTCGATCGACTTTTCCGCATAATCGAATCAATCCATTTGTTGCTCATCGGCTTGTAAAACCCAACTACATTGTATTTTGTTTGCAAACTAGCCGAAAAACTGCCCCATTCCCAATTAGCATAATGAGCTGCAACAGCAATGATACTTTTGTTTTTTTCGAGATAAGGAATTAATATTTCCGGATTAGTAATTTTATGCCGTTTAGTAATTTGACTTTTAGACATGCTAAACGATTTTATTCCTTCGAGTAATATATCAGTTAGATTTAAATGCACTCCTTTTAATAAAGTTTTAGCTTTTTCGGGCTGTCCTTTGCAAATAGTATCGTTGAGGTTTTTTAAAATTACTTTTTGTCGATATTTGAAAACATAATGAAATAAAATATAAATGAAATCAGAAAAAAGATAAAGTAAGAAAAACGGGAATAACCCAAATATTCCTATAAATAGTATGAAAATAATTGCTGTTATTAAATGCATAGTATCATTTTACAAAACAAACTTACATTTTATTTTTAAATTTTTTATTATTGTCTGATTATTTTTTGTTTTAAATTATTCAATTACTTTTTGCTTGATCAAAAAGTAACAAAAAATCAAGGCTCTATTAATCTTTCTTGTTTTCTACATCGCAAAACAGCCGCACAACCTAATATTCCAGCCATCGCTCATTCTATCGCATGGAATGGGTTGCTTTCACACAAGCCACTCGCTTTGCTTTACAACTTGAAAACTATCGAAAGATTAATAATGCCAGTCCTCCGAAAAAATAAAACTTCCGAAAACAGATCTATTAAAAACCCTATATCACTAATTAATATTAATTAAATATTTTTGAAAAAACAAAAGATTTTTATTGAAAATTGACCTTTATTTTATAAAATAAATTCTATAAATTTGTTTAATTGTCAGATAAACAAGCGAATAAAAAACAATAAAAAAATATAGAATATTAGTCAGGGTAAGTCGAAAGTTATGTGTAATAGTTGTGTGAAATAAAAAAAAACGTCTATATTTAATAATTAATTCCACCACTATGAAAGTACAACGAATAAAACAAAAACTAATTCTGTTGCTATTATCTGTGTTTATTGGTTTGCCTGTTGCAAATTCTGCAACCTACACAGTAACAAAAACTGCAACAAGCGGCAGTGGCTCTTTAAGCGATGCGATTTCACAATCTAATTCAAATCCAGGAGCCGATTTAATCACTTTTAATATTCCAACTAGCGATGCTGGCTACAATGCCACTTTTGGAAATTGGACCATACAATTAACTGCGCTATTACCCTATCTTACTGGTGGCGATTTAACTATTGATGCAACAACGCAAACCAATCAAAATCCTTCAGGACCTGAGATTGTAATTACTACAAACAACGCAGCTTCGGTGTATTGGGCGTTTGGTGTTTTTTCAGGGAATAATACAATTAAAGGCTTTCAAATAAACGGTTTTTCCTATGGAATTCTTATTTCCGAAGTTTGGGCTCAAAACAACTTAATTTCTAATAATTATATTGGAGTAAACTATAATGGAACTGCTGCTTTGGCCAATGCACTAGGAATTGTTATTAATAATAATGCTACAAACAATACAATAAAAGACAATTTAATTTCGGGGAACTCAAATAGCGGTATTGTTATTAAAAAAGCGTCGTCGAATACAATTATTGGAAATAAAATCGGGACCGATATTACAGGCGAACTATCCATTGAAAATTTAAATGGAATTACAATAGACTCTGCAAGTAATACTATTATAGGTGGAGTTGGAGCAACTATGATTTCTGAAAGAAATTTAATTTCTGGAAATAATCAAAGTGGTGTTGTAATAAGTAGCAGGACATCTACAAATAATTTAGTTCAAGGTAATTATATAGGTGTAAACATTACAGGCGATAAAAAAGTAAAAAATTTATATGGGGTTTCTATTGTTAAAGCTGCGGGCAATATCGTTGGACGAGGTAATTTGATTTCTGGAAATACCGATATTGGCGTTTTAATTACGGGTAAATACGCTAGAAACAATATTGTAAGAGGTAATTTAATTGGAACCGATTGCACAGGTACTAAATTGCTCGATAACCACAAAGGTGTAATTATGAAAAGCTTAGCAAATGGCAATTTAATTGGTGGAAAAACTCCTGAAGATAGAAATGTTGTTTCGGGAAATTTAGAAATAGGAATTTATATTGAAGCAGCCGATAGTAATAAAATTACAGGAAATTATATTGGAACAGATATTACGGGAATGAACAAAGTAGCAATAGGACATATTGGTATGAACGATTCGCTGGTTCAAGGAAATGGCGTTGAATTTAATACAGTTGCTAAACATAATATTTTGGGTGGTTACGAATACGGAGAACGAAATATTATCTCGGGACACAAAGTTTATGGTGTTGTTTATTACGGTAATTGCAATAACAATCATACAATAAATAATTTTATTGGAACAGATGTAACAAGTAAAAATGCTTTGCCAAATGCAACAGGTATTTGCTTCGATTGTGCTTCAAATCATAACGATGTAATAAATTGTGTGCTATCAGGAAATATTGGTTACGGTTTGTTTTATGTAACTCGCGGAACATACTTCAACCGACTTTTAGGCTGTATGGTTGGTGTTGATTCATCTGGAACCAAGGCTGTTCCTAACGACATAGGAATGGTTGTTTCTACAGGTACTGCATTTAATACAATTGGAGGAACAACTCCAGCAGAAAGAAATATTTTTTCGGGGAATAACTTAAGCGGTTTAATGATAACAAATCAGCTTACCGAACATAATTCTATAAAAGGAAATTATTTTGGAACAGATATTACTGGAACTATTGCTATTCCTAATTTATGGGGCGTAATGTTTTCTACTTTTACTAAATTTAATACTTTGGATGGAAATCTTATTTCTGGCAACCTTGAATCGGGAATAATTATGAATGAAGAAGCCGATAGCAATGCTGTAATAAATAATAAAATTGGAACCGACATAAGTGGTACGCTTCCATTAGCAAATGGTTCGGGTGGAATTTATCTGGATTATGGCTGTAAACATAATATTATTGGACAAATAAGTTCGCCAAATATTATTGCATTTAATAAAGCTGGTGGTATTTTAGTTAACCAAGAAAAAACTAAATATAATATAATTTCGGGCAATTCTATTTTTGATAATGAAGGATTAGGAATTGATATAGCTCCTTTCGGAATACTAAATACGAACGATGCTGGCGATGTGGATTCTGGACCTTCAGATATGCTCAATTCGCCTGTGATTCAGAGTGCAATTTATGACGTTCCAAGTGCTAATACATTTATAAATGGAACGGTAGATTGTTCAAGTCCTTTGACAACTACAATTGAGGTATTTATTGCTGATATTGATAATCAAGGAAATGTTCAGGGCAAAACGTTTGTTGGAATTGCTAATCCTAGTGCAAACGGGAGTTGGTCTTTAGCTTCGAATATGATTTTAGCAACGGATAAAATTACGGCTACCACAATTGAGCAAAATTGGAATACATCTGAGTTTGCTCAAACAATCGAACTAGTTACATCTGACAATCAAACAGAGAATAATTTGGTATCGCAGATTAGGATTTTCCCAAATCCAACATCCGAATATTTAACGATTGATGGATTGCCAGAAAATGCGAAATGGTCGATATACGATGTGAATGGCAAGCTAGTAAAACATCACATTTCGAAAGATAACAAATGGGATTTAATGGATGATAATGGAAATAAAGTGCCAACTGGTCAATACATTATTTCTGTTACATTAGAAAATGGAAAATCAATATCAAAATCATTAAGCGTTTTATAACTTTATGAACTTTCAAACGCTGACTGAGAAGTTAACGTTTGAAACTTTTAACTTTAAGAACTTTATAAACTTTCAAACTATACAAAATTAGCTATGAAAAAAATAATAGATATAATTGCGTTGTTGATGCTGTGTAAATTTTCATTAGGCACAACGTACACCGTTACAAATACAAATGATAACGGGGCAGGGTCTTTAAGAACTGCTGTTACATCTGCTTTAGCCAATTCGGCTGGAGCTCCACATTTAATAAAATTTAATATTCCAACAACCGATGCTGGATATGATCAAGCTACAGGCGTTTGGACAATTGTGTTTTTAGATGAAGGATTGCCTGCTTTTAGTTCAGGAAATATCACCATTGATGGTACTTCGCAAACAACTTTTGCAGGAAATACAAATCCAAATGGACCTGAAGTATGCCTAAATGGTAATCAAAATAATGTTGAATTTTGTATTTCAATTCAAAACTCTCCAAATATTACTATTAAAGGTTTAATTATAAATGAGTTTTTATATGGAATTCAGGTTTATGGCGTGAATGCAAAATACAATAAATTTGTTGGAAATTATTTAGGTTGCAATTATGATGGGACTCAAAGAAAAGGGAATTATAATGCCATAGAAATAATTAGCGGTGCAAATTATAATCAAGTAGGTGGTAGATTGCCCGAAGAACGTAATTTAGTGTCGGGCAATGAATATGCTGGTATTAGAATTAGTGATGCGCACCATAATTTGGTTATTAATAATTTTGTTGGTGTTAATAGAACTGGAACAGAGGAATTGCACAACTACGACGGAATAACTGTTGAAGGTGCTGGTGCATATAATCAAATTGGTGGTGATTCTGTTTGTGAGCGAAATGTAACATCTGGAAATGTAGCTTATGGTGTTGATATTTTTGGCGTAGGCTGTATTGGGAATGTAGTTCAAGGCAATTTTATTGGAACGGATGCAACTGGTTCTTATGCTATTCCTAATACTTATGGTTTGCTTTTTGATGATAGGTCGCACCAAAATATGGTGGGAGGCTATAATCCTGGCGAAGGAAATTTAATTTCTGGAAATACTGCATTTGGAGCGTATTTTTATAATAATGGAACAAACTCAAATTCCTTAATTGGAAATAAAATTGGAACTAATTTTGCTGGTACTGCAGCTATTCCAAATGAAACTGGTGTTCATATTGACGGGTGCACCTACGCAAACTTTGTAGACAGTAATTTAATAGCAGGTAACAGAGCAAATGGAATAACTGTTTTTGCCACTTTTTCTGATTATAACACCATAATACGAAATAAAATTGGAACGGATATTACAGGAACACTGCCTTTAGGTAATGGTATGCATGGAATTCTTATTACTCAAGGAGCTGCAAATAATACAATTGGTGGTACTCCACAAAATGCAAATATTATTGCATATAATGGACGAAATGGAGTTACAATTCAATCCGAAAACTGCGATCATAATTTAGTTTCATGTAATTCTATTCATAGCAATGGGAATTTTGGCATAGAACTTTATCCAAATGATGGATTCAACGAAAATGACCCTGGAGACATAGATACTGGTCCAAATGATTTACTTAATAGTCCGGTAATTTCTAATTTAACATTCAATGGGGCTCAAGCAACGCTAAGTGGAACAATAGATGTAGCAAGTCCTTCAACAACAAAAATTGAATTATACAGAGCTCAACAAAACCAAATTTATTGTTCGGAAGGAATTGATTATTTAGGAAGCACTTATTGCAACTCCTTAGGACAATGGTCGTTTACATTTACTTATACAAATAGTTTGCATTATTATAGTGCATTGTCAATTGATGCCGAAAATAATACTTCTGAGTTTTCTAGAGAATTCCCATTGCAGCCAATTCAGGTTTCAGCAAATGCTCCTATAGCTGAAAATACAGAGGTTAAAATTTTTCCTAACCCTTGTCAAAAAGGAAATACAATAACTATTGAAACAGAGAATAATTCTTTTGATAAATGTTTGGTTTACAATGTTATTGGCGAATTGATTATGAATTTCACATTTGATTCTAATAGAAAACTTGAAATACCTAGCAGTAGCCTTGAAAATGGGATATATTTCATAAAATTAGCCTCAAATTCAAATAATCATATTTCAACCAAAAAGATTATCGTTTCAAAATAATATTTTTATGAAGATTAAATACCTTGCTATTGCTTTAGCGTCGATGTTTGCTTTAACTGCAAAATCGCAAGTATTGACCATAGAACAAAAAATTGAAGCCATTTTATCGCAAATGACCTTAGATGAAAAGTGTCATCAGCTTTATCCTTTGGATGTATTAAATACGGGCGATAATCCTAGATTTGGAATACCTGGTTTTTATTGCACCGATGGACCTCACGGCTATCGGTATCCAGAATCTACAGGCGGCAATGTTGGCTATTATCTTGCGCCGCCAGAAGCTTTTGCTACAAGCTTTCCTGTAAGCATTGGTGTTTCTGCAACTTGGGATCCAGACTTGGCTATGAGAATGGCTAGAGCAATGGCAAATGAATTTAGAGCGAATGGAATTAATCTTCCTCTTGCGCCATCATTGTACCTTTGCAATGATCCACGCCATGGCAGAAGTGCCGAAAGTTATGGCGAAGACCCATATTTGTGCTCGAAAATAGGTGTTGGCACTGTTAAAGGCATTCAAAGTACTGGTGCAATGGCTTGTATTAAGGCTTTTTTATGCGAAAATGCTCAGGCAACTAGAATGACGGATACTATGACAATATCTAGGCGAATGATTATGGAACATTGGGGATTGCCATATAAGTTTGCCATTCAAGATGCAAATGCATTAAGTGTTATGAGTGCCTACGTTGCTGTAAATGGCATTGCTGCTTCACAAAGCTTCGATTTAAATACTGCTATTTTAAGAAACAAATTAGGATTTCCATATTTTATGGTTTCTGATTGGGGTTCGGTTCACAATAGTAAAGAGGCAATTCATTCGGGGTTGGATTTAGATATGGGTTCTGTGAGATATGCTTATGATTTAAAAGCAGGTGTTGTAGATGGTTCTATTCCTTTAGCTGATGTAGATAATGCTGTTAGAAACATATTAAGAACAAAACTGTTAGCTGGCGTAATTGACTTTCAACCTGTAGTATCAAAGGATGTGATAAGCGGGATGGAAAGTCAAACTTTGGATTATGAAACAGGTGTGAAGAGTATGGTTCTTTTAAAAAATGAAAATAGCATTCTGCCTTTAAATAAATCTACTATTAATTCTGTAGCCCTTATTGGTCCAGGTGCTAACGACTGCCGTTTAGATGGTTATGGCAGTAGCTTTGTTTTCCCAACTTATTCAATAACTCCAAAGGCTGCAATAGAACAGCGTGTTGGTTCGTGGAAAGTGAAATATCAAAAAGGATGCGATATCAATAGTGCTGATACAAACGGTTTTGCTGATGCAATTTCTAAAGCCGCCAGTTCGGATGTTGTAATTTTTGTTGGCGGATTAGATATAACGCAAGAAGGCGAAATGAAGGATAGAGTTGGTGGTTCTGTTCAGTTGCCTACCAATCAGCAATCATTAATTAATGCCTTATCAAGTGTAAATCCTAATATCATTGTTGTAATGGAAAGTGGCGGAATTGTTAGCTTAGCTCAGTGTTTGCAAAATATTAAAGGTTTGATTTATGGCTTTTACCCTGGTCAAGAGCAAGGGCGAGCTATTGCTGATATACTATTTGGCGATTATAATCCTGGAGGAAAGCTGCCTGTAACAATGCCCGCAAACGATAGTCAGATTCCGCCTGATAATACAAATTATAATGACGATTGGGGTTCAGGCTACCGTTGGTACGACAAGCAAGGATATACTCCATCTTATGCTTTTGGCTATGGATTAAGTTATACGTCGTTTTCGTATAATTCTATTCAAACAGTCTCCAATTCTATTCAAGCTGGAGAAACTATTTCGCTTTCTGTAAATGTTACCAATACTGGATTAAAAGAAGGCGACGAAGTGATTCAATTATATGTTTCGCATCCTGCTTCTTCATTGCCAATGCCAATAAAACAGTTGAAAGCATTTAAACGAGTTAATTTTCAAGCTGGTGAAACAAAAACAATTTCATTTGAATTAAAGCCTGAGGATTTGTATGTTTTTGATGAATTACTGGATAATTATGTTTTGTTAAATGGCACTTATCAAATAAAAGTAGGTGGTTCGTCCGATAATTTGCCTCTAAATACAAGTATTAATGTTAATTCAGCTACTACAAAACCTGATTATACTGTTCCCACAATAGTTTGTTATCCTCCATTTCCTCATCAAGGCGATACCGTATTTTTTGCTTTAAATATTAAAAACGAAGGCACTGGAATAAGCACAGGAAATATACAGGCAAATGTGTATGTTAACAATCAAATGATTGCTCAGTTAGATACAAACATCAGCATTTCGCTTGGAAATATGAAACAATTAAGTGCGAAAAAAGCGTTAATGGGCAAAAATTATTGGATTGCTACAAGTGCTGGCACTTATACATTAAAAGCTGAAATAAACCCAAATCTTTTAATCTCCGAAACCAATAGTGCTAATAATACAACTGAACAAGAGTTTAAGGTATATGATTCATATATTGAGCCAATTAAAATTAACTTAGCCTTAAAGAAGCCTGTTATAGCTTCTTCCGAATATAATGCTTCTACTTATTCAGCCAATTGGGCAGTTGATGGTTTGAGATTTTCTAGATGGTCGTCGAATTTTACTAATAATGAATCCATACAGGTTGATTTGATGGATAATTATAATTTAAAAAATATTATAATTAAATGGGAAGCTGCTTTTGCTAGTAAATATTTATTGTGTACTTCGATTAATGGCACTCAGTGGGATACCATCGTTCAAGAAAACTATGGAAATGGCAAGATTGATGATTTTAATTTAGATATAAATGCTAGATACATTAAAATTTTGTGTAAAGAGAGCGGATCGCCTTGGGGTTTCTCTATTTATGAAATTGAAGCCTACGGATTGCCTTTAACTTTTATTACTTCAACTGAATCTGAGAATAAAAATACCGAAAATAGTAGTGTATTTCCTAATCCCATTAACGATGTTTTTACAGTAAATTATGTTTCAACTAGCGAAAAGTCTATAACAATTGGTATATATGATTTACAAGGAAAATTGATTTTAAAAACTCTTAATAATAGCGTTGTGGGTAAAAATCAGTTTGAAATAAATAATATTTCTAGTATACCAAGCGGAGTATATTATTTAAAAATTGAAGATGAACGACAAAATAAGTACATTAAAATTATAAAACAATAATTTATGATACCTAAGAATTATATATATGCACTATTATTCGTTTTATTAGGTACAACAACGAATGTGTTTTCGCAAATTATCTCAATTGAACAAAAGGTAGATACTTTGGTTTCTAAAATGACTTTGGATGAGAAGATTAACCAATTATGTCCTTATGATGTAATGAATACTGCTGATAATCCTAGATTATGGATTCCTGGATTTTATACTGCGGATGGTCCTCACGGTTATAGAGACCCTGATGCAACTGGTTATCCTGCACCAACAGAAGCTTTAGCAACAAGTTTTCCAATAAGTATGGCGGTTGCTGCTACTTGGGACACCAATGTTGCTTACCGTATGGCTCGAACCATGGGCTTAGAATTTCAATCAAAAGGAATAAATATGCGTTTAGCACCTTCCTTGTATCTTTGCAACGACCCACGTAATGGCAGAAGTGCCGAAAGTTATGGAGAAGACCCTTATTTGTGTTCTAAAATTGGAGTAGCAACTGTAAAAGGCTTACAATCAACACCTGGTATGTCGAGTATAAAATCTTTTATTTGCGAAAATGCACAAGCAACTAGAATGACTGATACAATTACCATTTCTAAAAGAATGATAATGGAACATTGGGGTTTGCCATTTAAAAATTGTATTCAGAAATCGAATGCTCTCACAGCTATGGGAGCTTATGTTGCAGTGAATGGAATTGCTGCATCGCATAGTTTCGATTTAAATACTACAATACTTCGTGAAAAATGGGGGTTTCCTTATTTGTTAGTATCTGATTGGGGCTCTGTTCATAATGCTAAAGAAGCCATTCATTCTGGAACCGACATTTGCATGGGATCTTCGCATTACAGTAATGATTTAAAAACAGGTGTTAATAATGGCACTATTCCTTTGTCGGATGTGAATAAAGCTGTTAAAAATGTAATTCGCACTAAGTTAGTTGCTGGATTGCTCGATTTTCAGCCATCTGCTCCAGATGATGCATTAAGCGGACAAGAAAGTCAGGCTATTGATTACGAAACTGGTCTGAAAAGCTTAGTTTTACTCAAAAATCAAAATAATATATTGCCATTAAATAAAAATACTATTAACTCAATTGCCTTAATCGGACCCAATGCTAATGACGGCTGTTTGAATATTAATGGCAGTTCGTTTGTGTTTCCTACAGGCATTGTTACTGTGAAAAACGCTTTAGAACAAGAAATTGGATATTGGAAAGTAAATTACCAAAAGGGATGTGCAATAAATAGTTGGGATACGACAGGTTTCGCCGATGCAATCTATAAAGCAGCAACATCTGATGTAGTAGTCTTTGTGGGTGGATTAGATGTTTTTCAAGAAGGTGAAACTTATGATAGAGTTGGGGGGTCAGTGGAGTTACCAGGCTTACAACAAATTCTTATTAATTATCTAGCCAGTGTGAATCCAAATATAATTGTTATACTCGAAAGTGGTAGTATTGTTAGTTTAAGTCAGTGTTTGCATAATATTAAAGGTTTGGTTTACGGGTTTTATCCCGGACAAGAACAAGGAAGAGCCATTGTAGATGTGCTTTTAGGTGATTATAACCCAGGTGGAAAGTTGCCTGTATCTATGCCTATTAACGATTCTCAAATTCCTGTTAGTAATACAAATTTTAACGACGATTGGGGCGGTGGCTATTTTTGGCTTGATAAGCAAAACTATACTCCTGCCTTTGCCTTTGGACATGGATTGAGCTACACAACTTTTGCATATAATTCTATACAAACAGCATCAAGTACGATAAATGCAGGAGATAAAATTACGGTTTCTGTTTCTGTTACAAATACTGGTTCGAAGGCAGGTGATGAGGTTGTTCAATTGTATGTTTCACATCCTACCACATCTTTGCCTATGCCAACAAAGCAATTGAAGGCATTTAATCGAGTGCATTTTTTAGCTGGAGAAACAAAAATTATAAAATTTGAATTAAAACCCGAAGATTTATATGTTTTTGACGAATCCATTGATAATTATACTCTTTTAACTGGTACATATCTGATAAAAGTAGGCGGAGCTTCAAATAATTTGCCACTAAACACTAGCATTGTTGTTAATCCTGCTTCGCCAAAACCCGATTTATCTGCGCCTACTATTGTATGTTATCCTCCTTATCCTAAGGTTGGCGATACTGTTGTGTTTGCGTTAAACGTAAAAAACCAAGGTACAGGAATTTTTAATGGCAATTTAAAAGCAGAAATTATTATTGACAATCAAACCATTGCAGTAATAGATACAACTATTACAATTGGCATTGGGGGCATGCGACAAATAAACGCAAATAAAGGTATTGCCAATAAAAACTGGTGGATACCTCAAGTAATGGGTGATTATGCTATTTCTGCTACATTAGATCAAAATCAACTTATCAGCGAAACCGATGAAAATAACAATTTGAGCATTCAAAATTTAAAAGTATATGGCGAAGAAACAGAGCAATTGAAAATAAACTTAGCATATAAAAAGCCTGCTACAGCATCTTCGTTTTCAAGCAATGATTTTTTTCCTAACTATGCTAACGATGGGTTGAGAAATTCGCGTTGGATTTCCAATACTACCAACAACGAATATTATCAGGTTGATTTGCTAGATGAGTATAACTTAAAATCGATAATTATTAAATGGGAAAATGCTTATGCTAGTCATTACCAGCTTCTCACTTCAAAAGATTTAATAGATTGGGATACAGTGGCAATGATAAGTTTTGGCAATGGCAAAAAAGACGATTTTGCTACGGATATTAACGCAAGGTATATTAAAGTAATTTGCACGCAAGGCGGAACGCCATTCGGATATTCTATTTGCGAGCTTGAAGCCTACGGATTCCCAGTTTCTATAACCGATATTTCTAAAATATCAAGCAGTTCTAGTTTTAATGTTTTCCCAAATCCTTTTAACGATCAAATTACACTTACTTATTTTTCAGAAGAAAGTAGCGATGCAAAGTTAAATCTCTTTGATGCGCAAGGAAGAAAGGTTTGGGAGTCGGCGTTAATTAGCTTAAATCAAGGAAATAATCAATTAAATTTTTCTTTAAACGATATAACTTCTGGCATTTATTATCTCAGATTTGAATCTCAATTTGAAAATAAATTTATGAAGCTTATAAAACCCTAGTATTTTAAAACTGTTTTTATCAAACGAAGCAAACATCCGTTAGGAAATTTCCTGACGGAATGTTTGCAAAACAAATCTTTTTTATGGTTCTTTTCTTTAATATAGCAGAATTTGTTTTGTATGCATAAATCATAGAATTACAGCTATTTGCCTTAATGATATTTTGTTGCATTCCATCTCGATACACTTTGCCCTAGATGAGACAATTGAACAGTCAGTTCGAGGGGTAAAATACTGCGTAGCGTGGGTGGGCATGAAAAATGTCAAGGCGATGTGCAGTTCGACTTCGCTCACTGACCACGAAGAGGCTGTTATAGTCTGGCTTGGCAGCGATGCTTGTGCGACAAAAGACTATAGCAGGGCTTTACATTTTTCTTGATTCTTTGGTTCTTTCTCATCAAGGAGAAAGAATGTGAAAAGAAATATAGAGTTGAATATTAGGTATTTAGCAAAATCTGTCAACGGTAGTGAAACAAATGAAGGGATAACGGCATTTGTTTTGTATCGAGAACATTTTCTGAATTTTACATTTAAATAAATAATTTCAACCTGCAATATTTTTGAACACATCTTTTTATTAATGGCTTAAAATTGTTATGTTTATGAAAGCATTTGCCACAACTTTGTTTTTACTATTTTGCTTTGCAAGTTCAAACGCACAAATAGACTGTAATTCTGGGAGATATTATAATTCGTTGTTCCCAAATATTAAGATTACAAAAGATATTATATATGGAAACAGTATAAACTTTTGGGGTTCGAATGAAGTTTTGAAACTTGATATTTACGAACCATTAAACGATACTGAAACCAAAAGAGCTTTTATTTTATTAGCACATGGTGGCGAATTTTTTGAAGGAACAAAAAGCGATTCTGATATAGTGGTATTAAGCCGAAATCTTGCAAAGTTAGGTTATGTAGTTGCATCAATTAATTACAGGGTCTCATTTTTGCCTTTTGATGCCACTCAAGCTAAACGCGCCGCATTAAGAGCTTGTCAGGATATGAATGCTGCTGTGCGATTCATCCGAAAAGATGTTGAAACAAATGGAAACACCTATAAAATTGACACTGCAAAATTTTTTATTGGAGGAACTTCTGCTGGTGGAATCATGGCATTGCACCTAGCTTTTCTGGATAAAAATTCGGAATTAGTTTCGTATATCGACACAACAGGAATTGGCGATATGATTGGTAAAAGCGGAAACCCAGGTTTTTCGCAAACATATAAAGGCGTGATAAATTTGAGCGGAGCTTTATTAAATCGTGAATTTATTGAGCCTTTTAACAATATACCAGTAATAAATATGCACGGTTCAGTGGATAATGTGGTTCCATACATCAGAGGCGAATCCGCATTGATTAGCGGTTTGTTTCTAGATGGAAGCTATGAAATAGAGAAAAGATGCTTGCAACTAAATAAACCATCATCTACCTATTCATTTTGGGGACAAAACCACATCCCTTATTTTCAAAGTAATGATACCACTGTTTATATTGATACGGTATTTCGTTTTGTTAGAAATCGACTTTATGAAATATTAGGATGCACTTGCTCAAATCCTTATCCATTGCCTAATACAATTGTTGATACCTTGGAAAATATTGCTAAAAACAAACCAATTTACGCCGATGATGTTCAGGATGCGTATTATGCAAATTTAGCAAATGATGGATTGATGAATACTAGGTGGTCGTCGACCTTTTCCGAACCGCATTTTATTGTTGTCGATTTAGTTAATTCGTATTCAATTTCTAAAATTAGAATTAATTGGGAAACCGCTTATGCTTCAAAATATGAAATCTTTACTTCCCTCGACTCAGTTCAATGGCAACTCTATTATAGTGAAACTGCTGGCAATGGAGCAAAAGATGAGTATCTTATGCCAACAACAGCGCGATATATAAAAATAAATTGTACGCAACGCTCAACTCCGTATGGGTTTTCAATTTATGAATTAGAAGTGTTTGGTTTCAAAAGTGTTACATCTAATTACGCAGAAAAAAATAAGGTAGAATCATTTTCTTATAAAGTATTTCCAAATCCTTTTGATGACGAGTTTTTTATAGCTTATAATTCAGAAATAAAAGAAAATAGAAAAGCTATTTTGCTAGATGCATTTGGCAGACAAGTATCGGAAACTAAAATATTGAGTGCAGAAGAAGGAAATAATTTTGCTAAATTCACAGTGCTAAATAATTTGAAATCAGGAATTTATGTGTTAAAAATTGAAAGTAAGACAGAAAATAGATATTATAAAATTATTAAAAACTAAAAAAACAACAGCGATGAAATATATTTTAGAAATTGACGAAAAAGAAAAATCTAATGCCGAAGAATTTTTCAAAAATGCCTCATTTATTCAAAAGGCAAATGAAATTCTACCCACTGATAAGAACAATAAGTCCAAGTTGCATAATTCAGAAGAGCAAGGAACTTTTGTGAAAAAACAAATAAGCTTTAGCGATATGTCTAATTGTTATTTTAGTTATTGATTTAAATAATAAGTTTTCAATTAAATTCAGCCTTAATTATACTTAATAAGCTTAAATTTTTTATCAATACACTCATTATCAATTTTTATTAAATCAAACATGTTGTTTTTATATTGATAAATCCAAAGAGTAGGTGATTCTGTAAAATAATATTCTAATTCTTCATTAATAATGTATGATTTAGTAAAATTAGTTTTAGTGAAAAAATTTAATGTATCCATGCTTGATACAAAAATTGTTCTATTCATAAAGTTAATATATCCACACGGATTAGTTCTATCTGTAAGTAAGACTTTTGAATTACATGAATATGTTAAAAGAAAATATTGATTGGAATCCTTTTCAAAAAATTCTAGTAGTAAATTGAAATTTGCTTTGTAATTATTACACTGCTCCAAGTAATTAATTGCTTTTCTAGCAATAGAATCAAGAGGTTTGTTAGTAATATTTAATTGTGTTAATTCTTTATTATAAGATTTGCTTATTTGACAAATAGAATATTTGATATTTAAAAAGAACAATGCAATTATCAATAAAAATTGTATGTTTTTCATGGAATTAAATTTTATTGTTCTCAAATTTAAATAAAAAATCTCGAATTTAGAACAAATTCGAGATTTTTAATGAATTATAATGCTTTTGTAAATAAATTTTTCTTATTGCCACAAAGAAAACTCATGTAATTTTAAGTGGCTTATAAGAAAATGTTAGATGCTAGGCATTTTTGAACATTGAAAACCAAGGAGTTTACTTTAGTAAATGACTGTTTTTAATGCAAAAATAACGACGCAGATGACGTTTTCTTATAGACACTATTTACCAAATCTTTACTCTCAAGCTGTCAGCCTGCCACATTGCATCGCCTTCTTTTACGCCAAATGCTTCGAAGAATTCGGGCATATTTGATAATGGTCCTAAAACTCTGAACTTAGCTGGCGAATGTACATCGCTTCTTACTTGGTTTGCCAATGCTTCGGGTCTCGAATTTAACATCCATGCCGATGCATATCCCAAAAAGTATCGTTGTTGTGGGGTATAGCCACCAATTTTTTCATTTTCTTTAAACTGTTTGGTTTTCTTAAATGCTTCGTAACCCATAATAACTCCTGCTAAATCGGCAATATTTTCGCCTTGGGTGTATTCACCATTAATGTGCAAACTGTCAACAGCTATGTATTTGGAGAACTGTGCAACAATTTTCTTTGTTCGTGTATAAAACTGAGTGCTATCATCTTTTGTCCACCAGTTGTTTAAATTTCCGTTGATGTCAAATTTACTGCCTTGGTCGTCGAAGCCATGTGTAATTTCGTGTGCAAATGTAGAGCCTCCAATAACTGAGTATAAAATTGCATCATCAGCCAATCTGCCTTCGTATCCTGGCACCAAAATATTACATCCTGGAATAACAATCTCGTTATTTGATGGATTGTAATATGCATTGTATTCTTGTGGTTGAATATCCCATTCGTTTCGGTCTACAGGTTTGCCATATTTTGAAATCATGCGTTTAAATTCCCATTTGTTGGCGTTCATCACATTTTTATAATATGAATCTCGGCTAATTTCAAGGGCTTTCATATCTTTCCATTTGTCAGGAAAGCCAACTTTCATAATAATTGCATTTAATTTTGCAAGTGCTTTTTCCTTAGTTGCCGCACTCATCCAATCCAATCCTTTTATACGTTCGGCATAAACTTCTCTAATTGCATTGCCAATTTCAAGTAATTTTTCTTTTGTTCCTTTTGGTAAATATTCCTCAACGTAAACTTGTCCTATTAATTCGCCTAAGGAACGATTTGTTTTACTTACAACTCTTTCCCATCTTGGTTTTGGCTCCTGAACGCCTCTCAATGCTTTGTAGTAGAAATTAAATGCTTCCATGTATGATTTGTCATCTAAATACGAAGCAACATCGCCAATAAGTTGAAGTTTTAAATAGTCTTTCCAAATATCAAGTTTTGTTGTTTTAAGTAGTAAGTTTAACGATGATAAATATTCAGGTTGTCCAATAATTACAGAATCTACTTTATTTAAACCAAGATTATTGAAGAAGATCGTCCAATTATAATTTGGGGTAAGCTCAGTTAGTTGTTTAAATGTTTTTTTATTATAATTTAAAAATGGGTCGCGCGTATCTTCGTTTTTGCGTGAAGCTTTTGCAAGCTGGGTTTCTAATTTCAATATTTGTTCAGCTGAAGCTTTTGCTTTATCGTTGGCATAGCCCAATATCATAAACATATTGTTTGCATAAGTAGTAAATTCTTTCCTGACTTTTGTAGCTTGTGCGTCATTATCAATGTAGTAGCTTCTATCTGGCAAACTAATTCCGCCTTGAGAAATATAAATTGCATGTTTGCTGCTATTCATTTCATCTTGCATAATTCCAAACGAGAAAAATGGGGAAGAAGTGGTTGAATGAAGGTAAGCTGCCATTTTAACTAAATCGTCGATATTTTTACAATTATCGATATTTGATAAATCTTCCTTTATATCAGAGATTCCTTTTTTATTTAAACTAACGCTATCCATTCCAGAAAAGTAGAAATCACCAATTTTTTGTTTATTGCTTCCTTTTTCAGCATTTTTATTCGATGCTGAGGTTTCGCAAATACTTTTAACTTGAGCGTTAATCGTGTCTTGTACTAATTGAAAAATACCATTGCTTTGTTCGCTATTTGGGATGGGGTTTTCTTTAAACCATTTACCATTAGCAAATAAAAAGAAGTCTTCTCCTGGCTTAACCGTTGAGTCGATATGAGTTGCTAGAGCGTCGGGAATATTTGCATTTTTTTTGCCTTTGTTTTTACAAGAATTAAAGATAAATATACTTGATAAAATGAGCGTGAAGCAGAGTAGTTTTTTCATGTGAAGTTATTTTATTGTTAAAATGCTTTTTTCATTGTATTGATAAAGTAAAAGTAAATAATCATTTAAAAAGATAAAAAGTTATTATACTAAATAATAAAACAATAAAGAGGGGTTCTAAAAATTTGATTTTTTTAGGCGGACTAGATTTTAAAAGCTGAAACATACATGGGTATGTGAGGATTTTAAAATTGACGTCCAACGACAAAAAAGCAATTTTTAGAAGTCCCGTTAAGTTTATCTTTTCATTGGTTGAGCATACTTAATAATATCAAGGTCAGAAATTTCTTTATCACATAATATCGCAAGGCGTTCTACTACATTTCTTAATTCGCGAATATTTCCTGTCCAATCTATTTTTTTTAGTTCATCATAAGCCGCAATCGAAAAGTTTAACTTCGATTTACCTTGATTTGCGCATATATCTGTTATAAAATAATCTGCAAGCAATGGTATATCATCTTTTCTCTCATTTAATGATGGAACATGGATTGGAATAACGCTTAAACGGTGAAATAAATCTTCTCTGAAATTTCCTTTTTTTATTTCTTTGTGCAAATTTTTATTTGTAGCAGCTATCACTCTAACATTAACAGATAATTCTTTTTCGCCACCAACACGCATAATCTTATTTTCTTGTAAAGCCCTAAGCACTTTTGCTTGTGCCGAAAGACTCATATCTCCAATTTCATCTAAAAACAAAGTGCCACCATCGGCTTGCTCAAAATTTCCCTTTCGTTGTTTTATAGCCGATGTAAAGGATCCTTTTTCATGTCCAAAAAGCTCGCTTTCAATTAATTCCGAAGGTATTGCAGCGCAATTTACTTCAACAAATGGCATATTTTTTCTATTACTTAAATCGTGAAGCCATCGGGCAACTAGCTCTTTTCCGGTGCCATTTTCACCTGTAATTAAAACTCTGGCATCAGAAGGCGCAACACGTTCAATCATGGTTTTTATTTCAACAATAGAATCTGATTCGCCTATCATCTCGTACGACTTAGAAACTTTGCGTTTTAGAATTTTTGTTTCAGTTACTAATTGCGATTTGTCGAGTGCATTTCTAAGAGTTATTAACAAGCGATTCAAATCCAGTGGTTTAGATATGTAGTCGAATGCTCCTTTTTTAATAGCTTCCACTGCAGTATCAATATTTCCATGACCAGAAATCATAATTACAGGAGCATCTGTTATTGCTTGAATTTTTTCTAAAGCTTCAAGACCGTCCATCTTAGGCATTTTTATGTCGCAAAGAATTACATCAAAGCTATGTTCTTTAAGAATTTCTAAAGCCAACATTCCATTTTCTGCGTCGATAACCTCATATTTTTCGTATTCTAAAATTTCTTTAAGCGTATCGCGAATGCTTTTTTCGTCGTCGATGATTAATAGATTTGCCATATATAGTTTTATTATTCGTTAATGAAATAAGGGTCGTTTGGTCTTGGATTTGAAAAATCAGGATTATGAGTAAAAACAGAATCTGTAAGTGTTTTTAAGAATGATAATAAATCTTGTTGTTGTGAAAGTGTGAGCTGATTGCCATTATTAGAAACATGATGCATTAAAGAACTAACTGATGGTGAATAGAATAAGCCAGTTGCATAAAAATTTAGCACATCGTTTAATGTTTGAAACCTGCCATCGTGCATATAAGGTCCAGTTAATTCTATGTTTCTAAGTGTTGTAGCTTTGTATGCTCCAATATCTTTGGGATTGTGTGTTACAGCATATCGGTCTCTAGTGTCAGTAAATACGGTGTCTTTGCCATTGTTATAGAATTGATTTGTTGTAAATAATGGGTTTCCTTCGCCTCCATGACAGTGAAAACAGTCGCCTCCGTTTTCTGTTGTAAATAAAACAAAACCATTTAATTCTTGAGCCGACAGATTGGCTTCACCTTTTAGGTATTTATCAAATTTCGAGTTACTCGAAATTAAAATTCGAATGAATTGAGCAATCGCTTTTCCCATATTTTTAGCGGTAACTATTTCGCTGCCAAATGCTTTTTTAAATAATGGAGGATACATTGGAATGCTTTGTATCATTGCCTTTGCTCTGTTTGTATCACTTTTCATTTCATGAGGAGCATAAATTCCCATCCAAAAAAGATCTTCAATATTTGCCACTTTACCATTCCAGAGTAAGGTATTCGGATTCCAAATCAAATTTATAAGAGGTAACATTACATGTGGAGTTTTAATTCCTGTTATTCCGCTTGGATGATAACCACATTCAAACGCTTTACTTTGCTTATGACAAGTAGCACAGGAAGTTAAAGAGTCTAAGTCTGTTCTGCCAGCCAACCTGCCATCATAAAATAATAATCTGCCCAATTCAATTCCTTCAACTGTAAGAGGATTGTCGGCTGGGTTGTAATATTTTGTAGGAAATCCTTGTGGAATAACTAATTGATAAGGTGTGGCATTACTGCTAATTTGAATTAATTTTTCTTTTTTACATGAACTAAAAATTAATAAAAGCAGAAAAAATAGTATTAATTTGTGTTTAAGGTATTTCATGATATTACACAGATTTACACAAAAATAAATAAAAAAAAGGGCATTCAGCCCTTTTTTCATGATTTATTTTACAATATTTTTATTTGCCGTCTCTAATTATATTTACAGTTCCGCTTGCCGTTTCAAAAGTTTTTGGTGGATAAGTTATTATATAATAATAGGTTCCATCTGCTGCATTATTACCATCCCAGTTATTTTGATAATTTGAACTTTCGTAAATAAGTTTGCCCCATCTATTATAAACAGATAAATTTGTGTTTGGATATTCTTCAAGTCCTTTGATATAAAACGTTTCATTATAGCTGTCGCCATTTGGAGTAAATGCATTAGGAACTGTAACACTACAATTTATTAGTGTAACTTCTACCGAATCGCTTACTGTTGTACAAGCCGTTTTAGTCGCTTTTATCCAATAAGTTCCGGCAACTCCAGGTTGGAAACTATAAGTGCTTCCAGAAGAATTGTTGCTTGGATACCATTCGTAAACAAAATTAGCTTCTTCATTTATTTGGGCAGCATTTAATACTACTGGTTTGTGAGAACATGCTTCAATATTTTCGCCTAATTCTATAATAGGGTGATTGTTAAATACTTTAACGCTAACACTATCTGAATCAACACATAAACCATTTCCAGAACTTATGGTAACCGAATAGAATCCAGAAGTATTTACAGATAGTGTTGTTCCGCTCGAACCATTACTCCAAAGGTATTGAAAGTCAGGAGAAGAATTGTCTCCATACAAAGTAATTGATCCATTTTCAATACATTGGTCGGAGCCAAGGTTTGCATTTGGAACAGGCAAAACCGTTAAAATGACCGCAGTTGAATTGCTTGAACAAGCAGTTGATGCATTACTTATTATACATTGGTATTGATATCCTGACATATTGTTAGTTGCACCGTTAATAGCCAAATTATTTGTTGTTGAGCCTGTATAAATACTTCCATTATTTACATTGTTCCAACCAGAACCTGTATTAACTTGCCATTGATATGAAGTAGCTCCAGTTGCATTTACTGAAAAGTTTGTGTTTCCACCTGCGCATATTGTAGAATTAGAAGGTTGATTGTTTATTGCGGGAGGAGTGCAACAGTCCACTGTTACTTGCATTGTACTTGTGCCTGAACAGCCTGCTCCATTATCCCAGCTATATGTTATTGTGTGAGTTCCTCCTCCAGCAACGGAAGGGTTGAAAACTCCATAACCGCTGCCAATATATGTAGAAGGATCTTCTCCTTTTTTGTAATTTGAAACTCCAATTCCAGAGAATATAGAAGAACCTTTTATTGTTCCAGGTGCAAGTGTAATTACCATGCCGTCAGAAAAAGCTGTAGTATTTAATACATTGGCAGTTGCATTGTCTTTAATAATTATATTTCCTGAGCCTGAACCGTTTAATTTTATTAAATAAGTATATGATGGAACGCAATATGTAACGATTTTACTAGGATAAACAGGAAAGTAACTTGAAGGGCCTTCTTTAACTTGAATGTCATATATAGAAACACCTGCATCATTGTATATTGTGAAACCAGGCGCAATATACGAACCTTCATCGCCGGCAGTTGAGCCTGTTACGTCAGCTTTTAATGAATAGTTGGTATTGTCAGTACATTCAAATGTAGAAGGAGGAGTGGGGCTTTGACCCAATTTCCAATCAAAACCTACTGTGCCACATGGTCCAACAGGAATTATTGGATCAGTGATTTGATAGTATGTTAAGTATTGTTCATCAACTGAGCAATCGCCAGCTGGAACGATTGTTCTCACTTGAGCTATATAAGCTACATTTGGAGTTAACCCATAAAATTCAGGGTTTGACCATGAAGCGCCATTTCCACCATCAGCAGCAGAAGGAGTTATACCAGATGACCAATTGCATGCACCTGTTGATTTTAAAAACAATCTTATTTCTCTATCATTGTTGTTGATACAATTGGGGTCTGTTAAAGAAATCAAATGGTGAGATAAATCAAAACCAATTTTACCATCAGGACCAGAATTTACTTCTGCAAAAGTATTAATTGTCCCAGTTTCTGCAGGAGACCATACTCGTTTGTTACTCTGGTAGGCTGCATCTGCAGTTGTAAAACTTGAATAAGCTGTTAATATTGCATAAGGAGCGGTGCATGTGCCTTTGTTTTGTTGAGCATTTAATTTAGTTGCTGATAGTAGAACTATTAATGCGAATAAATATTTTTTCATTGTTTTTTTGTTTTATCAATCTGTTTTTTTATAAAACAAAAATATGCATTAGCTAACCAGAAATAAAAAATGAGTGGCGAAGGACGCTTTATTGAAGTGAAATGTTTGATTTTGGGGTAAAATGTTAGCAAAAAAAAAGAGGATGAAATAATCATCCTCTTTCAATTTAATTTACTTTTTATTATTTCCCATCTCTCATAATATTAACAGTTCCACTTATTGTAGGCAGAGTATTAACTGGGAATGATAAAATATAATAGTAAGTACCATCAGTAGAGTTGTCTCCATCCCAGTCATTATTGTAACTATCATTTTGGTAAACCTTTTTACCCCATCTATTAAATACTAATAATTTCGAGCCAGGATACTCATTTAATCCAACAAATACTAGTTGGTCATTTATCCCATCTCCATTTGGAGTGAAAACATTAGGAGCCGTAACTTCGCAATTAATAGATGTAATAGTTACTGAATCGTAAACTGTTGTACAAGCAATTTTATCTACTTTAATTACAAAAGTTCCAGCAACTCCAGGTTTAAAAACTAGAGTGCTACTGTTTGCACCAGACGGATGCCATTGATAAATAAAACCAGCTTGTTCGTTAGCTTGAGTAGCATCTAAATTAACGCTTTGGTGAGAACAAATCGACTGATCTTCACCTAAATCAACAGACGCAGGAGCTGGAAAAACTTTTACATTTACGGTATCTTTATCAATACAATATTGACCAGATTTTATTTCTACTGTAACCATACCAGATGATGTTGCTGTATATGTTGAATTTGTTGATCCATCACTCCAATTATAAGTAAAAGATGGGCTGCTAGCATCACCATAGAAAATATGAGAACCCGTTTCGGTACATATATCTGGCCCTAAATCAGCTAATGGCATAGGAACAACTGCTACTAAAATCGAGTCTCTATCCCAACAAGAAACAGGCCCTATAGAATTTGTTGCAGTAATTGAATAGTTCCCATCGCTATTTACAATTATAGTTTCAGTAGATGCACTTGTGCTCCAATGATAAGTATTTGCACCAGAATAATTTGGGTTTAAAGTTAATGTTTGCCCTTGGCAAAGAGTTGTATCTGAAGGAAGTTTAACAACTGGTGTTTCAATAACATTTACATAAAGCGTAGTATCATAAGAACACCCATATTTGTCATATATTGTTAAAGTATAATCATATAGACCACCTGAATCAGGTAACACTATAATTGAAGAATCTGTTGTTACTTCAATAAAAGACCCGCTCCATCCTAATGAGTCGATTCCTACTTCATAACCCCAACCAGTTGGTAATAAATCTGGGTCAAGGTTTAAATCCCATGAAAATATATAACCATTGTCAGAACCCCAAGCATCGCAAATTTCAATATTCCAAAGTCCATTTAAAGGGCATCCAACTAATTGAGTTAGTGGTTCGTTTGGAAGGTAATAGCCAGTATTATTAGTTCTATTTGTAGAATCTAATGTGGTTTGATTCGCGTTATCCTCTATTGTTCCAATATTTGGATATATATTAGACCAGCAATATTCCCAGCCTATTCCAGGTGCATTATCTGCAGCAACACATTCGTTTAGTCCGTCTGTTTCATTTGGAACTCCCATAAAAGCCCCACCTCCACTAGTTCCAATATATTCTTTTAATATAGCAGATTTGCCGTCGGGACATGTAATTGTAAATTCTAGATCTCCTACAAAAGAATGTTCCATATTGACGCAAATTGATAAAATATCCGCTGCTGATTGTATCGTTTGTCCAGGAGTAAATGCCGTAAAGGAAACATTTGTATTATAGCACTGTGTAGGGCAATTTGGACCATCTGGTATAAATAAAGTACTATCAAACCCTTGGCTAGCTGATAATTGAGATGCTATAGGTTTAATTGTAATGATGGAACTTGGATCGTATCCAACAGTAATTTCAATTGAATCGCTACTTGAACAAATATCTGGCAATGCTTTAATTGAGCCTATTGGATTTCCTGATACTCTGACTCTACAACCTAGAAAGTTAGTACTTACGCATCCATTTACATCAATAACCGTTAAAGAAACTTCATATCCTTTAACAATGCCATAATTATGTTTGATAACTCTTCCAGTGTCGATTGTTCCATCACCAAAATTCCAGATATATGTACATGTTGAAGTATCTTGTTGATAAACTAAGCCATTTTGAGGGAAAATAGCACTTCCTTTAAATGTGATTGTATCACCAAGACAAATATTAATATAATTGCTATCAACTGGTCGAGGTATCATATTAACCGAATCTAAATCAGAAAATACTTTTTGACAAGCTTGTACACATGAAACAGTACCTTTCCAACCAGCAGCAACTCCAGTTCCGTTTGATTTAAATCTAAAAGTTAAGCAACCAGAAGAATTTGATATTGTAGCTTGTA
Organism: Bacteroidota bacterium; assembly: GCA_037139195.1. GTDB lineage: Bacteria > Bacteroidota > Bacteroidia > Bacteroidales > JAHJDW01 > JBAXGW01. Next base: position 58,563 of record JBAXGW010000011.1, on the reverse strand, counting down.
CTGGAAATAGCTCAAGGCTATTAGTATTATTATAGGCTCCAATTAAATTTGCTGGGTTTACGCTATTTCCATCGTAAATGTAAAGAGTATCTGAAGGGTCAACGTCAAACTCATTAAAATATACTTGAATATGCGTGTTTACTCCAGCTCCAGCACAAAATGTCATGGTTAAATTTTGATTGTTGCCATAATTTGCAGCTGAGCCTAATCCACTATCGTAAAAAAAGCCACTACATGTGGAAATTGTTCCGCCAGTACTGATTAAATAGTTGGATTGTCCATACGTAAAAATAGACGCAGTTAAAAGGAATAGGGTGGTAAATATTTTTCTATACATTTGGTCTGTGGTTTTGGTTAAGCTATTCTTGGAATCCTAATTCAATTAAATATTTTTTGTATTCTTTCATAAAGCGTTTCATCGGATAAAAAATCAAAACCGTTTTATCGTCTATCAAATAGTGAGAATACAAATTTTTTTCTATCTTAAAGTCGTATTTGAGTGGATTAAACTTTTGGGTTGAAAATACCTTTATATCTTCGTCAAAATATTTGTTAGCTTGCTCTTTATACTTAACAGAAAATATGCTATTACCATCAACTTTTTTTTCGGATTTGCCAGTTGAAATAAAATAAGAATGATCTAAATAAAAATTGTAGTATGCAATTAATTTCGGATTGCTAGTTTCTAAATTTTTAAGATACTCTTCTGAAAAACATTGGTAAAGTCTTGAGTCTGGCTTTACTTGAACTTGGGAATACAACATGTTTGAATATAACATCGAAACAATTGTTGCAAAAAATAGTATTTTTTTTATCATAACTATGTGAATTTTATTAAAAAGTACTTTAGTGGCAGACAAATATAAATATTTAATATGTTTTATAAAAAAAAAACAATGTTTATTATACAAAAACAAATAAATTAGACCGATTGCAAGAATTGGTCTAAAGTGATGTTTTAATGTAATTTTCTATCAGATATTAGTCTAAAAATGAGTAGCGTTAATAGTAATTTGATCAATAAGTTTTTTGCTGAATTAAAACTTGATTCCATGGTCAATGAAATGTTTTTGGTAGAAATGGCATAAAGCCGCTTATAAAAGTGTAGCACAATAAGCTATCTAAGACAAAATATATCAAAGGGAGAAGGTGCAAAATTATCTCCTCCTGCATTTATAGGTTGATTAGTTTTTATAGTGTGCCCTTTGAAGAGTGTATTTACCTTTTTGCTATCAGCTAACGTTACTCAATTGATATTCCTGTTTTACTTTTTATTTGTTATTTTTTGTAATTCTTCAAAACTTGGAATATTATTATAATGCCATTTCCCTAATACGGTACCATTTTTAATAAGCATTAAACCTGGATTTGACCGAACCATTATTTTCAATTCTATATCATCAGTATTATAAAATTGAAGATACTCATTGATATTGTTATCTTTTTTAAATTTCTCAAAATCTTCTTGAAAACCACTTGATAATACCACAAAGGAGTAGCCTATTGAGTCGATTTGTTCAAACAACTTTGATATTTTTTTGAACGATTCCTTATTTGCTAATTTTAAATTATAGGAAGTTATAATAAATTGATAATCTGGATTTTTTATCACTGCGCTCGTCATATCGTTCCCTTCTTTCCCTTCAATCATTATATTTACATATTTGTTTGGGTCTTCTACTCTCGATGTATCGTAATCCCATTGGGTTAGCCATATTGAATCAGTATATGGATAATTTGGCGATAAAAATTCCTTAACTTCACCTGTTGCTTTGCATTTGTATTTTACAAAAAGTTTTATTGGTTTAGGATTATCAGAATATAATTTTGATCCAACTTTCCAACTGCTAAAATCAATTATTGGTAAATTGCGATAATTGTATATTTCAAAACTTAAAAAGCTTATAAAAACCAAAGCAATTGCTCCTAATTCTAACTTGTTTTTTAAAAATGAATTATAATTGTTTCTAAATAAAATTATTAAAACTAAAAATAGGTCGATTACAACATTTTTATAAAATGTTTCCCAGTTTGTCAGTTTTATGGCGTCGCCGAAACATCCGCAATCTGGAACTGGACTATATAAAGCATCATAGAAAGTAATACATGTGAAGCCAAGCATCATCAGTGTAACTAGCCATACATTATATTTTGTTTTTATATTGAAAAATAACAGGGCTCCAGCAGTAAATTCCATTGCACAAACTATTACAGAAAGGCTAAAAGCTAATCCCATTGCCCATTCCATATTATAGGCAATGAAATAATCTTCAATTTTATAAGTAAAACCCAAAGGGTCAACCCCTTTTACAAAGCCTGAAAACATAAACAACAGTCCAATAAAGCTTCTGCTAATAATTGCGGCAATTCTGCGATATTTCGGAAATAAAAAATATACAGCAAGGTTTGCTGCTCCAATAATTCCTAATGCTATAATTACGTTTAGTATCATAAAAATTAAAATTTAAAGGTTATTTAATATATTATATACTATTCCTTCTTTCAAAGAATAGGTTGATAATTTCATTTCTTGAATATTTGCTTTTTTTAAAAATAAATTTACGAAAATTGTAGAAAGCACGATCATGTCAACTCGCATTTCAATTAGTCCTTTCATTTTAAGTCGCTCTTCTTTATTTGAGTTGATTAATAATGAATGGATTTTTAAGTAATCTTTAATATTAAAATCGTATCCTTTTATGCTTTCAATAATAATAGGTTCTTGTTCTCTGGCAATTATCATTTCAGCAAACGTATCAAATGAACCGGATGATCCAACTAACAATTTTACTTCGAACTCCTTAATCTTTGAAAATAAATCTGTTAATTCTGTTTCTAGATATTTTTCAACAGCATCAATTTCTTTTTTCGTGATAGGGTCGGAGGGCTTAAATTTGCTTAATAATCGAGCAACACCTAAATCATAACTTTTTTTCCAAAGAATTTGATTGTTATGAGTAATAATGAATTCAGTGCTTCCCCCGCCAATATCTATTATTATGTACTTTTGATTGATTTCTGGAAGAGCCAGTTTTACTCCTCTCGAAATAAGTTCAGCCTCTGTATTTCCGTCAATTATTTGAATATTGATATTAGTTTTTTCTTTTACTGCTTTTACAAAATCACAGCTATTTGATGAGCTTCTTAAAGCAGATGTGCCAATTGCAATAATTCTTTCGCTGTTGTGCTCAGATGAAAGGGCTTTTAATTCAACTAATGCATTTAAACCACGTTGGAATGCTGCTTCTGAAATAATTCCTTGATCGATTGTGTGTTCGCCAAGTTTAATATTGAATTTTTTATAATATATTATATTGTATTGATTATCATTAATATCGACAATCAATGCATTAAAAGTGTTAGTACCTAAATCAAGAATTGTTACAATCATAAATTCTTTGATTGATTAAGTTTGTCAAAAGTACTATTTTTTTTTAGTTTATAAAGTTCATGAAGTAAAAAGTATATAAAGTTATTAAAGTTTTTGCGATTAAAGATTAATTTTCTTACAAGAACTTTAATTGGGTAAATTGGTTTCGTTTAGTTTTTATTTAACGGTATATTTAAAAATTGGTCAACTTAATAAAGGGCTAGTACTTAATCCATTTCCATAATTCCCTGTAGTTCACTTTTTTACCGTACATTAAAATTCCTGTTCGATAAATTTTTGCCGCAAGCCAAGTATTAAAGAAAATACCTATAATTAATAATGTCGTTGATAGAGCCAAATCAAGGAATGGAACTCCAAAAGGAATACGAACCATCATAATAATAGGAGAAGTAAATGGAATGATTGACATCCAAAATGCAACTGGACCTTGGGGATTATTTATTACAAATTGAATCATTACAATTCCTAATATTAGAGGAAGCGAAATAGGAAGCATAAATTGTTGAGTATCTGTCTCATTATCAACTGCTGAGCCAATTGCCGCAAATAATGCTGAATAGAATAAATATCCACCTAAAAAGTAAAATAGAAACATGCCTATTATTAGAGGGAAATTTATTGAGCCAATTTGAACTAATATTTCATTAATTTGATCTTTTGGAATTGAATTATTTGGAACAATTACACTTCCATCTGATTGAGCTAGTACTTGTTCTGTTTTTGAGAATTTTATTTTGCCTGGAAATGAAACTTGGACAATACTAACAATAGTAAAAGTTAGAACAACCCAAAGCAAAAATTGGGTTAATCCAACTAATGCAATGCCAAGTATTTTCCCCATCATAAGTTGAAAGGGTTTTACAGATGAAATTATTACTTCAACAATTCTGCTAGTTTTTTCTTCTATGACACCTCGCATAACTTGGGCTCCAAACAAAAATACAAACATGTATATCATAAAGCCAGAAAGAAATGCTAAAACAGTAATTACTTCAGAACTACCTTCTTCTTCCTTTCCTGTTTCTGAATTTATTTTTATAGAGCTTACTCGAACACTTGTTTTTGATGTTTCTTTTAAGTTTTTTGCAAAGTTTTCGCTTATTTCAGAAAATGTTTTTCCTTTAAAGGCAGTGGTATCAATATTTAATTTCCTAAGTTCAGCCTCAATATCTTTGTTAATTTTAAGTTTCTCGATGGTTTTTTCTAACTCATTTTCTATATGAAGTTTAACGTTGAGTGCAACCTGTTCATTTGCATAAATATTTACATTTTGCGGAATTGTGCTAATTCTGGGCAAATGCAAAACAGCATAATAACCATTCTTAGTTAAATTTTTCTTAGCATTATCAATATTGTCAATAATATAGTCAAACTTAATGTCATTGGTCTCTTTAAATTTTTTATAAAACAAACCTTCGCAATACGGAGAATGATATTCGTCTAGAACTGCTATAGTTTTTACTCCATCGCTCATTTGAGACATCCAAGCTGGAACAATCATTAAAGCGGCCATTAGTATTGGACCTAGAATGGTCATTACCAAAAATGACTTTTTGCTAACTCTACTAATATATTCTCTTTTTATTATTAATGATATTTTGCTCATATTCAATAAATTATAATTCGATTAAGTTTGCTGAATTGTTTCCCTGAACTCTTTGAATAAAAATATCGTTCATGTTTGGCAAAACTTCATGAAATGAAATAATGTCGAATTGTTGAATTAAACTACTTATTAGCTCTTTTTGAGAATAATTATTTGCTAATTTAACTTTAAAATTGGTCGAATCAGCATATTTTATTTCCTCAATAAGTTCAAATTGCGATGAATTATTATGAATAAAATTATTTATTTCACCTTCAATTTCAAATTGATAGGTATTTGAACGATATGACTTTCTAATTTCGGAAACTTTACCTGACAAAATTACTTGCGATTTGTTTATTAGTGCAATATTGTCGCATAATTCTTCAACAGAGCTCATGTTATGCGTTGAAAGAATTACAGTTGCTCCATTTTCTTTCAATTTTAGTATTTCATTTTTAATTAGGTTGGTGTTTATTGGGTCGAAACCGCTAAATGGTTCATCTAAAATTAGAAGTTTAGGATCGTGAATTATTGTAACAATGAATTGAACTTTTTGTTGCATTCCTTTTGAAAGCTCTTCAACTTTTTTATGCCACCACGATTGGATTTCAAATTTCTCAAACCAATATTTAAGTTTGATCATAGCTTCTTTATTGCTAACTCCTTTGAGTTGAGCTAAATAAAGTGCTTGTTCGCCCACTTTCATTTTCTTGTATAAGCCGCGTTCTTCGGGTAGATATCCAATTATTTCAATGTCTGAGGGTTTTAATAGTTCTCCATTTAAAAGAATTTTACCGCTATCAGGCGCTGTAATTTGATTGATTATTCTAATTAAGGATGTTTTGCCAGCTCCATTAGGACCTAATAAACCAAATATTGTGTTTTCAGGAACGTCTATACTTACATTGTTTAGAGCTGTATGTGCTGCATATTTTTTTACTACATTTTTTACCTCTAGAAAATTCATTGCGGAAATAATTATTGTTTAGAAAATATCTTTCATCCTTTCGAAGAAGTTTTTGTCTTTACTAGTTGGGTTTGGAACGAAATTGCTTGATTCATTCAATTTTTCAAGTGTTGTTCTTTCTTCTTTGGTTAAGCTTTTTGGAACCCAAATGTTTATATTTACAAGCAAATCACCTTTCCCATAGCTATTTACGCTAGGAAGTCCTTTGCCTTTTAAGCGTAAAACTTTTCCTGGTATTGTTCCTGGTTCAATTTTAATTTTTGCTTTTCCTTCTAGTGTTGGTATTTCAACAGTCGATCCCATCGCAGCATCAGGAAAGCTTATAAATAAATCGTAATGCAAATTATGTTCTACTCTTCTTAGCTCTTCATGAGGAATTTCTTCAATAACAATTAATAAATCGCCTGGTATTCCTCCTTTAGGTGCAGCATTTCCTTTGCCCTGCATCGATAATTGCATACCTTCGGCAACGCCAGCAGGTATATTAACTGATATAACTTCCTCGTCTCTTACAATTCCTTCTCCATGACAAGTTTTGCAGTTATCGGTAACTACTTGTCCACTGCCATTGCAATGAGGACAAACGCTTGCAGTTTGCATCTGACCTAAAATAGTATTCGTTATTCTTGTTACTTGTCCAGAGCCATGGCAAGTTTGACATGTTTTAACAGAAGAACTATCTTTTGCACCGCTTCCACCGCAAGTGCTACAGCTAATAAATTTATTAACTTTAATTTTTTTCTCAACACCATTTAGAATTTCTTCTAGTGTGAGTTTTACTTTAATACGTAGGTTGGTACCTTTTTGAACTCTTCTTCCACCACCACGACTGCTTCTACCACCACCAAAACCGCCAAAGCCACCGCCGAAACCCATGTTTTCGAAAATGTCGCCAAAATTACTAAAAATATCATCCATTGACATTCCGCCACCATAGCCGCCACCGCCGCCAAAACCTTGTCCCATTCCTGCATGACCAAATTGATCGTAGCGTTGTTTTTTGTCAGCATTGCTAAGTACATCATACGCTTCAGCTGCTTCTTTAAACTTTTCTTCTGATGCCTTATCTCCTGGGTTTTTATCAGGATGATATTTCATCGCCATCTGACGATATGCTTTTTTTATTTCTGCTTCGCTTGCACCTTTTGCAACTCCTAGTATTTCGTAATAATCTCTTTTGCTCATTTCTTACTTTTATTTTGACTAGTAAACTTTTTAATTATATAATTAGATAGAAAATGTTAGATGCCAGACGTTTTCTTATTTAAAATTTAGGTTTAATAAAAAATCCAAACACAAGGCTTGCGAAAAATTTTAAAATATGAGTTTACTGAAGTAAATGATTATTAAAAAATTTGAGCATAACGCCGTAGTTGGTTATTTTTTATAAGCCTTTATTGGCCGATAACAACTTTTGCATAGCGTATAACCTTATCATTTAGCAAATAGCCCTTTTCAACCATATCAACAATTTTGCCTTTAAAATCTTCGCTTGGAGCAGGAATATTTGTTATTGCTTCGTGAAAATCGGTATTTAGCTCCTGCATAACTGGCGATTCCATTTCTTTTAAGCCTTTGTTAGTTAGGATATTTCTAAGTTTATTAGAAATTAAAGAAACTCCTTCTTTTGCAGTTTCAATATTATCAGATGTTTCCATTGCTTTTAGCGCTCTATCAAAATCATCTAAAACTGGAAGCATTGAAGTTACAAGGTCTTCACTTGCATTTTTAATCAAATCAAGGCGTTCTTTGATGGTTCTTTTTTTATAGTTATCGAATTCTGAATATAGGCGTAAAAATCGGTCGTTCAGTTCGTTGTATTTAGCGGTTGATTCTTCAATTTCCTTTTGATGTTGTTCTTCTGGAGTTAATTCCACTTGAGGCTCTTCAACTTTTACGTCAGCTTCATTAGCAACATCAATATTTTCGTTAGTTTCAATGGTAGTTTCTTCCGTGTTTTCTTTGTTCTTCTTCATTTTATCTTTGATTTTATCTACAATGTTCATCATGGGCGCTAACAATTTTTTTGCCATTTGAATAAATCCGACAATTTGTCAGACAGTTTGCAAAGGTAAGAAATTTAGTTGGAATATTTTATTTGGTTTAGCTTTTGAAGAGTTTTATCTATGAAGATTTAGCATGAGATTATTTAAAAGAATTTTGAATTTTTTCTGGCAGTTGAGATGTGTGAAAAATATCAATTATTATTATTTCTTCTTTTGTAATTTCATATACGATTTTATAATTCCATTTACTAATAAAACGGAAAGTTCCTTTGTTTCTGGAAATATATGGATCTATTGGATATTTGTTGGGATACTGATTTAAAGTTCCAATGATTGAAATCAAAGTTTTTTTTACTTTTCTAGAATTTGAAGGTGATTCTTGTTTTATATAATCGATTATACTGTCAAGACTGTTTTTTGCATAAAATGACCATTTAATATTAAACTTATTCATTTTCGGCTTCATTTAGCATATCTTCATGTGAAATAAAATTGCCATTTTTAACATCTTTACTAATTGCTTCAATATGCTGAGAATACTGTTTCTTTGTTAAAGCTTTTCCTTTGGAGGTAAACGAAATTGCTTTTGAATTAATGCTATTTAAAAGTCGTGTTAAAAAGAATTCCTTTTCGGCTTCGGGAAGACTAAGAAATGCAGAGTAAAATAATTCTGCGTTAAGATTTGTGTTGTCAAATCTGAATTCTTGAGAGTTCATGGCTGTTGTTTTATGCAAATTTAGTTAAAAATATATTTAAATGGAAAAAATATATTTGTTGGGCATTATTTACTTATTTTATTAGTTTGGCATCAAGAATCGTAATGAAATCTGCATTTAGCAATTAATATTTCATCTTCATTTACTTTGTATATTAATCGGTGTTCATTGTCAATTCTGCGTGACCAAAATCCTGCATATTTGTATTTCAAGGGTTCGGGCTTGCCAATTCCTGAAAATGGAGTTCGGGAAATGTCTTTTAGAAGTTCATTTATTCTTTTTAGCATTTTTTTATCGGTCTTTTGCCAATATAGATAATCTTCCCAAGACTCGTCAACAAATGTATATTTCATTAGTCGATAAGTTCTTTTTGAAATGATGAATTGTTTTTCAGTTTTTCAATAGCCGAATCTAACCTTTTTTCATTTGCTTTTGATGATAGTTCATGTTGAGTTGAGCAAAGGGAATTGTATTCTTCCAATGAAATAACAACAACACCGCTATCTTTGCCTCTGTTAATAATAAGAGTTTCAAAATTGTTGGTAACGGAATCGAGATATTTTCTAATATCTTTCCTGAAATCTGAAATTGTAGCTGTTAACATAATGGATTTATTATTGTACTTAATATTGTACAAATATATGTACATAATTTGCTTTTTCCAAAATATGTTTAAATTTTCAAAAACATTTAAAGAAATTATTCAGAAACTTCTTTGTCAATTAAGATTTTAATTGGGGGATAATTTTTATTAATTGTTTCCTCTACTTGTTTTTCATATTCAATCAAGTTAATTTGAGTATTGCAAATAATAACTGGATTTATTAAAATGCTTTTCATTATTCTTTGCATTTTGCCTTGAATTAGATTTGATCTATAAGGTTCATATACAGCTTCTTTCTTTGTTGAATCGTTTGAATACTGTATGTAATATGTGGGGCCATCATAAATTGCGCTTTCATTGTTGTTTAGCTTTTTTACTATGAACAAACTATCATTGTTTGTGAGGTTGAAAATTTGATTTATTAATGAGTCAGGAATTTTAATTTTGTAAAATTCTTTTGGAGCATTAAAATTTTTGCGTGTCATTAATTTTGCGTCTCCGTTATCTGATATTTCAATGTAATAACCTAAGTGTAATTTAGGTTTATGAACAGTGTCTCTTATATAATTTTCGAATCTGCTTGCTGACCAATAAATAGTTCTTGGTTTTCTATCTGTTTTGCATGAATAAAAAACTAAAATTATTAAAGTAAGGATAATTGTTTTTTTCATTTTAGATACTTTGAAAAACAGTTTTTTATCTTTTCACTACTCACTACTCACTACTCACCATTCACTACTCACTATCTCAAACTCTCTTAATCCTAGCTCCCAAGGCATTTAAACGTACATCAATATTTTGGTATCCGCGGTCTATTTGCTCGATATTGTGAATTACACTGGTGCCATTGGCAGATAGTGCTGCAATTAGCAAAGAAACTCCGGCACGAATATCGGGCGATGACATTTCGAGTGGACGAAGAGGGAATTGTTTGTTTTGTCCGATAACGGTTGCACGGTGTGGGTCGCAAAGTATGATTTGTGCTCCCATATCAATTAGTTTATCTACAAAGAACAAACGACTTTCGAACATCTTTTGATGAATAAGCACACTGCCTTTGGCTTGTGTTGCTACTACCAATGCAATACTCAATAAGTCAGGGGTAAAGCCTGGCCATGGTGCATCGGAAATTGTTAAAATTGAGCCATCAATAAAAGTATCTACTTCGTAATGGCTTTGCGATGGGATAATTATATCGTCTTCGTTATGAATTATTGTTATTCCAAGGCGTTTGAATACATCTGGTATTAATCCTAATTGGTCGTAGCAAACATTTTTGATGGTTATTTCAGATGAAGTCATTGCTGCTAAACCAATGAAGCTACCAATTTCAATCATGTCGGGTAGCAATCGGTGTTTGCAACCATAAAGTTCGTTTACACCTTCAATGGTAAGTAAGTTAGAGCCAATTCCTTGAATCTTAGCGCCCATATTAACAAGCATTTTGCACAGTTGTTGAATATAAGGTTCGCAAGCTGCATTGAATATAGTAGTTGTTCCTTTTGCAAGTGTTGCAGCCATGATAATATTTGCAGTTCCAGTAACCGATGCTTCATCAAGTAACATGTAAGTGCCTTTCAATTCCTTGGCTTCAATACTGAAAAAGTTAGATGTGCTATTGTAAATAAACTGAGCCCCTAGTTTCTGAAATCCAATAAAATGGGTGTCTAATCTCCTGCGACCAATTTTATCGCCACCTGGCTTAGGAACAAGCACTTTGCCAAAGCGAGCCAAAAGAGGACCAACAATCATAATCGAGCCTCTGAGTGATGAAGCTTGATTAATAAATTCGGGGGTATTAAGGTAATCAATATTAATAGTTGAAGCATCAAAAGTAAACTCTTCATTACCTGTTTTTTCAATTGATATTCCCATCGAACGCATTAGTTCAATAAGTTTATTAATATCTCTGATGTCAGGAACGTTAGATATGGTAACCTTTTCAGAAGTTAGAATTGCAGCACAAATAACTTGTAGTGCTTCGTTTTTTGCTCCTTGTGGCGTTATTTCGCCATGAAGTTTAATTCCACCTGTTACTTCAAAACTATGCATAATATTATTGTTTAAAACTCTTCTACTCTGATAAATTGCACTCACTCTTGTCTCCCTGAGCGGAGTCGAAGGGTAAATCTAGATTTTCTTTTTTGGTTTGTTTTTATAGTTAAAACCATTATTCGAACCTCCATTATTATTGCGAGGTCCATTATTTGGGTTTTTATTGTTTTGGTTATTATTTTGAATAGTTTTAGGACGCATTTTCTTCTGATTTCTTAAAATATCTTGGGTATTTGATAATTTAGAAATGTCATTTATTTTTAGTTGTCCGTTTGATAATTCAATAAGTTGTGCTTCAATTGTTTCGTCATTTACTGAATCCCTGTTCCAATTCAAGTACGATTTTTTTAATTGATTGGCAATAACCACCACAAAAGCTTCTTTTTCTTCGCCTTCAGGCATTTCAATAGCTTTTTTTATCATTGTCTGCACTATACGGCCGTAATGACGATATTTAATGGTGTATTTATTAGAATATTTGAGTCGAGCACCAATTGTTTTTTCTTGTGGGTTAGGCTTTGGATAAGGAGCGTCAATATCCAATTCGTAATTTGTAATGGTATGAAGATGATCCCACAGTTTATTTTTGTAATCTATAACTTCTCTAGTTTGAGGAACCATTTGTCCCATAATTTGAACTATCGATTTTGCTGCAAGCGATCTTTTTTCTTTGTCTTCAATAGAGATTGTATGTAAACCCATTTTTTGAATGTTTCTACCGTATTCGCGCATTACCAAGGGTCTTCTTGTGCTGTTGTATTCCATAAATTGGTTTGTGATTAAAGTAATTCAGTTCTTTTTTTATTTGAGTTTAAATAAAGTAAAGGACTTAGTAAAATGTTTTGGTTGTAATATTTTGTATGTAGTTATCTTAGATTACAAAATTACGAAACTTTATTGCTTTTCCAAATTTTGTTTTGACAGGATTTTTAATTAAAATGCTGATAGCTCAGATTATTAGAATTCATCTCGATTAAAAAAGTTGGTTTACTTGATAATCGTCAACTGCGCAAACTTAAGTAACAATTGTTTTTGCCCAATATTTTCAAAAAATACGGTTGCTTTTCTGTTTGCACCTTCGCCTTCCACTTGCAATACTTTTCCTTTGCCAAAACGGTCGTGTTCAATATCCATTCCCGACTGAATTTCTGACGAATTGGCATAATTGCCACCTGGCTTATCTTTAGATAATGCTTTGTTAACAGAAACCAGTTTGCTTGAATCGAAAGTTGGCTTTTGAGTGGGAGTGTCAAAATTTAATTTTTCGGGTTTTGCTTGGAAAGTAGATTTAGATTCAAACTTCGTTTCAAACTTATTAAACGATGGTTTCCATGATGATTTTGAATCCGTATCTTTTTGAAAAGTTGTTTTTGCTTGAGGAATATCAAGATAACTTTTGTCAATATCCATTAAGAAACGACTTGGCTCACAGGATGTAACTTGTCCGTAACGAAATCTCGAAACTGCATACGAAATAGTAAGCGATTTTTCGGCTCTAGTTATCGCAACATAAAATAATCTTCGTTCTTCTTCCAATTCAGAGCGCGACATAAGAGCAAGTTGAGATGGAAAAAGATTTTCTTCCAGCCCAACTAAAAAAACATGAGGAAATTCTAAGCCTTTAGCAGCATGAATTGTCATTAACACTACTTTGTCTTTATCGTCAGGGTTTTCGTTATCGGCATCGGTTAATAATGCAATGTCTTGTGTAAAATGGGTTAATCTTTTTTCGTCTTCGTTTTCGGTGTTTTTTTCAAACTCCTGAATTGCACTAAAAAGCTCATTCACATTGTCTACCCGATTAACGCCTTCGGGTGTTGCATCCGATTCTAATTCATATTTTAATCCCGAATGCCCCCAAATATAACTAGCAGCATCCAGCGCATTTTGCGTTGATATTATTTGACCAAAGCTTTTTATCATATTACAAAAATTAGCGATTGCTGTTTTTTGTCCGCTATTTAGGTCGATAATAAGTTTTGGATTATGAATGTTTTCAATTATTTTCCAAACCGATACGTTATGTTCTTTGGCTTTAGCTAATATTTTTTCTTCGCTAGTTTTCCCAATTTTTCTGTTTGGATAATTAATTATTCTAAGCAAAGCAGCTTCGTCTGTATTGTTTATTGCAACTCTAAAATACGCTACAATATCTTTTATTTCTTTTCTTTGATAGAATGATAGTCCGCCATAAATACGATATGGAATGTCTGCTTTTCTAAGAGCTTCTTCAATTGAGCGCGATTGAGCATTTGTTCTATATAGAATTGCAAAATCAGAATCTCTTAGTTGGTTGGTCATTTTATTATAGAAAATGGTTTGAGCAACCATGTTTCCTTCTTCGTTGTCGGATATATTTCTAACTACCTTTATTTTATTTCCTTCTTCGTTTGAGGTCCAAACTTTCTTAGGCAGCTGTGCTACATTTTTAGCTATAACGCTATTTGCTGCATTTACTATAAATTGTGTTGAACGGTAATTTTGTTCTAATTTGTAGGTTTTACAGTCGGGATAATCTTTCTGAAAACCTAAAATATTTTGAATGCTTGCGCCACGAAATGCGTATATACTTTGTGCGTCATCGCCTACAACGGTAATGTTTTCGAAGCGTGCAGCTAATTTTTTTAGTATTAAATATTGAGCGTAATTAGTATCTTGGTACTCATCAACCAATATATATTTAAATTTGTTTTGATATTTATATAAATCCTCTGGCGAAATACAAAAAAGCACATACGTATAATACAATAAGTCGTCAAAATCCATAGCAGATGATTCATGACAGCGCTTCGAATACATTTCGAAAATTTTTCCTAACATTGGTTTCTTTGTAGCTCTGTCGTCTTCTTGCGTTTCCACATTAGCCACATAATCTTCCCACGACATTAAGTTCGATTTTGCAGAAGAAATTCTATTTAAAACTATGCTTGGGGTATAAACTTTATCGTCGAGTTCTAATTCCTTGATAATTCGTTTTAATAATTTCTTAGCATCATCAGTATCGTAAATTGCAAAAGTAGTAGGAAAGCCTATTTTATTTGCTTCAACACGAAGTATTCTTGTGAAAATTGAGTGAAAAGTACCCATCCAAATGTTTTGAGCATCTGAACTTTTTACTACACTTGCAATACGTTCTTTCATAGAACGCGCAGCTTTATTTGTAAAGGTAAGAGAAAGAATATTAAATGGGTCGACGCCCGATTTTATTAAATAGGCAATACGATAAGTTAAAACTCTTGTTTTTCCCGATCCAGCACCTGCAATAACCATTGCTGGTCCTTTTCCATGTAGAACCGCTCTTTGTTGAGCTTCGTTTAGTTCATTAAGATATTCGTGCACTTTTCAAATTTTGATTATTGCAAAAATACTAATTTTTTAGTCATCAGGGATTGATGTTAATAAAGAAAAATTAAATATTAATTCCACCTGTTTTATTCTGTTTTATTACTATTTTTGTAATTCCTTTATATCTGTAAGTTGAATACAACACTTTTATAATGAATACTTTTTGACTTGTTCATAATGTCCGCAGACTGAGCGGAGTCGAAGGCTACAAAGAGATTAAAAAAAGCTTACGGTTTTTTTTGTAATTAGAAGTTTAGAATTGTTTTATGATATTAAAAAACAAAATAACAGTAACTGGCGACCTTGGAAGTGGGAAAAGTTCGGTTTGTAAAATATTGAAAGATAAATTGGTTTATGAAGTTATTTCTGTTGGTGGAATTCAACGTAAAATAGCCGAAAAGTATAATATGGATGCTACGCAATTTAATATCTATATGGAAACCCATCCCGAACTTGATATTGAATGCGACAATATGGTTGCTGAGCTTGGAAAACAAGAAAAACCAATTATTTTTGATTCGAGATTAGCATGGAATTTTGTGCCTAACTCTTTTAAAATTTATTTGGCTGTAGATATTGATACATCTGCAAAAAGGGTTTATGCCGACAAGCAAAGAATAAGTGAAGCGTACAATGATGTTGATTTAGCAAAGCAAAAAATTATTCAACGTAGAGCAAGCGAGGAATTAAGATTTAAAACACAGTATAATGTTCTTTTGAGCGATTATAATAATTATGATTTAGTGGTTGATACTTCAATCGCAACTCCTGAGCAAATTGCCGAGGTAATATTAAATTGTTTTAAGAATTATCAAGAAGGTGAGAGTTTTAACCATTTTTGGATTTCCCCAAAATCAATTATAAATATTAAGGAAGGAAATTCAGAAGAACCAATTTTAATTGAAAAACAAGGAGATAAATATTGTTTTTCATCAAAAAATGACACGGGATTTTCTATAAATAAATCATTAGTTTGCGCTAAAATTATATGAAGCCAAAGAAATATATATACACTATAAATGATATTAATTTGTTTTGTTCTGCTATAATGGATGATGAAGAAAAGTTTAGTGAGCTTTTGTCTTTAAAGCCTGAATTAGCAGCTTTTTGTGATTTTGTTATTCATGGAAATGAAAACGCGTTTAATTGGCTTAATAATTATAGGATACTTCATATTTCAGCTTTTATTTCAGCATTAAACAGAAATAAATCAGCAATAGATTTTTTAATAAGAAATGATTGGAAGGTTTGGGCTGCCACCGCAAATGCTTTTAATGGAAGTGTAGAAGCAGAGAGTTGGCTAGATAAATATTATTTTTCGCATTATAAAAATCTAGCCCATTGTCTAAGATCTCAATTAAAACAAAGTTTATTAAGTAATTCAGAAGCAGTTGGATCGTGGGGCACATTTTCAGATTCTGGTAGTTCTGGTGGATTTGATTTCGGAGGCGGAGATTTTGGCGGAGCTGGAGGTGGTAGTGATTGGTAAAAAAAACAGTATAAAAAAATCAAATATATATTTAAAAATTGTATTTTTGAAACTTAATTTTTTATTTTAAATAATATGAAAAAGACAATATTTTTTTATCTCTTAGCATTAATAATAATTACATCGATTATCACATTTAATTCATGCAAAAAAGCCGAACGTGAAGAGCTGAAAGATGTTTCTGTTGATAACAGCGTTGCTGAAGGTATTTTCGACGATGTGTTCAGACAAGTTAACAATGGATATGATGAGGCTTTGAATTCAAAGAAATCTACTAATTCTGGTTGTGCTCTTGTAACAATATTGCCAGCCGATACTGGAACGTATCCAAAAACGCTAACTATAGATTTTGGAACAGGTTGCACGGATGGAAAAGCGGTTACAAGAAAAGGAAAAATTATTGCTGTTTTTAGTGGAAAATACAGAACGCCAGGAACGCTTATCACAATATCACTTGTCGATTACCAAAGAGACGACAAGAAAATAACTGGAACAAAAACTATTAGCAATGATGGTTTTAATGGAAATGGGAATTTAGAGTTTACTATAAAAGTTACAAATGCTGCAATAATTACGGATGAAGGCACAATAACTTGGACTTCTACCAGAAAACGTGAATGGATTGCTGGTTATACAACTCCATGGCCTACGCTTTTAGACGATGAGTACTTAGTAACGGGTACTGCCTCTGGAACTAGTGCAAAAGGCAAAAACTTTACAATAAATATAACCGAGGCGCTTAAAGTTAATTTAGATTGCAAATGGATTACATCAGGGAAAATTGAAATTAAACCAGATGGAATCGATCCTAGAATACTTGATTTTGGTGCTGGCGATTGCGATGATAATGCCACACTAACTATAAAAAACAAAACCTACGATATAAGGTTGGGGTATTAAATATTGATTGAAAATGTTGTTGTGTGAAAATAATAATAGAAAAAATTAATTTTTCTTTATATTTGCATCTTAATATATAAATATTTAGATATTAGATTTTGTATGAACAACAACATATCTTCCGACTTAGAACTTTATTTCAATCAGTTTAGAAAAAACATTATTGGTATTGACCAAGAATTTGAAACTCCTTTTGGTAACAAACAAATGATTTATGCCGACTGGATTGCTAGTGGTCGCTTCTATAATCAAATTGAAGAAAAGCTTTCAAACGATTTTGGAAAATACATTGGAAATACTCATACTGAAACGAGCGAAACAGGTACTTTAATGACAAATGCTTATCATGAAGCTCGTGAGATTATTAAAAAACATTGCAATGCACATAAAGAAGATGTATTAATATTTGCTGGTTTTGGAATGACAGCAGTTGTTAATAAATTTCAGCGCATTTTAGGGTTAAA
This sequence comes from Bacteroidota bacterium, assembly GCA_037139195.1. Classification (GTDB taxonomy): domain Bacteria; phylum Bacteroidota; class Bacteroidia; order Bacteroidales; family JAHJDW01; genus JBAXGW01. The sequence goes on along the minus strand of JBAXGW010000011.1, from coordinate 41,038 downwards.
AACTTGTGGTGCACTTTCTGGCAAAGCTTGTTTAAAAGATGCTGAAAAGCCAGTAGTTTTTATTTCTCACATGGAACACCATTCTAATCATACCTCTTGGTACGAAACAATGGCGGAGGTAGTTGTTATAGAGCCTAACGAGGAATTGCTTTTCGATACAAATAACTTAAAGGCAGCGCTTGAAAAATATAAAAATCGTCCATTTAAAATAGCTTCAATCACTGCATGTTCTAATGTTACAGGAATTGTAACACCATATCACGAAATTGCAAAAATAATGCACGAAAATGGAGGTCTTTGTTTTGTAGATTTTGCAGCTTCTGCTCCTTATCTTGAAATAGATATGCATCCAGGCAATGACCCTTTGAAAGCGTTAGATGCAATTTTCTTTTCCCCACATAAATTTCTAGGTGGTCCTAGCTCTTCAGGTGTTTTGATTTTTAATAGAAGTTTATATAACTGTAAAACTCCTGATAATCCGGGTGGTGGCACTGTTGATTGGACTAATATGTGGGGAGAATATAAGTATGTTGATGATATAGAAGCTAGAGAAGATGGCGGTACTCCCGGATTTTTACAAGCTATAAGAACTGCACTTTCAATTAAGTTGAAAGAAAAAATGAAGATTGAAAACATAAAAAAAAGAGAAGAGGAATTATTAGAAATCGCATTCGATGGCATTTCAAATATTAAAGGGGTATATATACTTGCTGATAATGTAAAACATCGTTTAGGAGTTATTTCTTTTTATACAATGGATATTCATTATAATTTAATTGTTAAACTTCTTAACGATTTTTTTGGAATTCAAGTAAGAGGAGGTTGTGCATGTGCTGGAACCTATGGACACTATTTACTCCATGTTGGCCATTCGCAATCGAAAGATATCACGGATAAAATTAATTCTGGCGATCTTTCTGAAAAACCAGGCTGGGTTCGTTTATCGCTTCATCCAACTATGACGAATCAGGAATTATTGTTTGTCATTGATGCAATTCGCCAAGTAGTTGCAAATGCAAATGAATGGATGAAATTCTATGACTATGATAAAAAGAAAAATGAATTTGCTCACAAATCTTTTAAAACTCCACTTATCGGGGAATTAGATAAATGGTTTGCTTTATAAAATAAATTTAATGGAAAAAACAAAGATATATTTCGATAATGCTGCTACAACGCCGATGGATACTGAAGTAATATCAGTTATCACTCAGGTAATGAATTCAACATACGGAAATCCATCTTCTATCCATAGTTTTGGTCGCGAAGCAAGAGTTATTATTGAAAATTCCAGACGTGAAGTGGCTAAAATCATCAATGCATCGCCTTCCGAAATATTATTTACATCTGGAGGAACAGAAGCAATAAATACAGCAATAAACCATTGCATGCAAAATGGAATTACAAGTGTAATTACTTCCCGAATTGAACATCACGCAGTTCTTCATACGCTCGAAAAACTTGAATCTGAATCCAAAATAAAAATTGATTTTGTAAAAATTTCTGAAAAAGGGGAAGTAGATACTAAGGACTTAGAACTTTTACTTCAACAAAATGCAAATTCATTAGTTTGTTTAATGCATGCAAATAATGAGATTGGGACACTTTTGCCCATAAAAGAAGTTAGCGAACTATGCGTTAAACATAATGCCTTGTTTTTATGTGATACAGTTCAAACTCTTGGAAAGTATCCTATCGATTTAAAAAACATTCATATAGATTTTATAAGCTGCTCTGCTCATAAGTTTCATGGACCCAAAGGAATAGGGTTTTTGTATGTTAATGGCAAACACAAATTAAGCCCGTTTATTTTTGGTGGTGGACAAGAACGCAATAATAGATCAGGAACAGAAAATATATATGGAATAGTTGGTTTAGCTAAAGCATTGTTGATTGCCACTGATAATCATGTTCCAAATTTTGAATACATTACTAAACTTAAGAACTATTTTGTTTCTAAATTAAAATCTGAATTTAATTCAGTATCTTTTAATGGAACCTGCGAAAATTCAGGTTTATATACAATTGTAAATGTTTCATTTCCAGTAAATGAAAAATCTGAAATGCTACTCTTTAATATTGATATTGAAGGAATAGCAATTTCGGGAGGGAGTGCTTGTAGCTCAGGAGTGATTAACCCCTCACATGTATTAAATAATATTAATGCTGACCTTTCAATGCCTGCAATTCGTTTTTCTTTTTCTCGCTATAATACAATTGAAGAAATAGATTTTTGCATTGACGTTTTAAAAAAGCATTGCAAAAATTAAAGTGCTATAAATTGCTTATTAATTGGGCCTCTCCATTCTTAAAACCACGCTCTGTATCCATAACTTTGCAACATTCAAAAAGAGGGTCGTGTTCGAAAACAAGTATATAATTATTTTCAACTGCTTTTTTTAAAAATTTTTCTTTTTCTTCCATTACTATTATTGGCTCAATGTCATAACTTGCCAAATAAGGAATCGGAATATGTGCAAACGAAGGAATAAAATCGGCGGTATAAACGAGTGTTTGTTCTTTGTATTTCAAGTAGGCAATCAACAAGCCAGGCGTATGTCCATTCTTTTCTTCTAACAAAATATTTTCTGTAAATTGAAATGTACTAGCAGTGATAAAGTTTACATTTCCTGTGTTTTCTAGTACATCCAAATTGTCTACATAATAGGAAGCTGCTTCTCTTTTGTTTGGGTTATGAGCATGATTCCATTGCTTTTTTGTAACCCAATATTTAGCATTAATAAAATAGGGCTCAATTTTATTATTTGAATTTTTGAAATAAGAAGCTCCTCCAACATGATCATCGTGTAGATGCGTAAAAATAATATCAGTAATGTCTTCAGGTTTGACATTAATTTTATTGAGTTCTTCAATCAAATCAATATCTTCAAGTATATATTTGTATTTATAAAATTTCACGTCTCTTTTTCGTCCCATTCCCGAGTCAATTAAAATTTTTCTATCTCCATCAACAATGTATAGAATTCGAGTAAGCAAAGTAATCAAATTTTGTTCATCAGAAGGGTAAAACTTCGACCAAATTGTTTTAGGAACAACACCAAAACAAGCTCCTCCATCTGATTTATATCGGTCTACAATTATAGATTTAACAATCATATTTATATTTTTTGCAAGAATAATAAAATATAAGCAATTATTCAATTATTATTTCATTAATTTGCAATACAATTTTGATTTATCCTAATGATTTTATGTTTATACATTATTATATATACAATCAGATTGTGTCTTTTTTTAATTGCTCAAAATAATTTATTAGCAAATTATTGTTAATAATTACTGTTTTTAAAATTCAGAAAATCAATATTTTAATCAAAAATGATGATAAGCAAATGATGTTTTTTTAAAAAAATAAAGAAAAAATGACATTTTTTTTCATAATAAATTGGTTTTCTGAAATTTTGTAGTACCTTTGCAGTCCTCAAAAAAGATGAGTTTAATATTTAATTAATAGAATAACAGTTTAAGATATGCCAACTATACAACAGTTAGTTCGTAAAGGACGCACAAAGAAGGTTATGAAAAGCAAGTCTCCTGCTTTGGATAGTTGCCCTCAAAGAAGAGGTGTATGTACTAGAGTTTATACAACAACACCAAAGAAACCAAATTCAGCAATGAGAAAGGTTGCGAGAGTTAGATTAACTAATGGAAAAGAAGTAAATGCTTATATTCCAGGCGAAGGTCACAACTTACAGGAGCATTCAATTGTTTTAATAAGAGGTGGAAGAGTAAAAGATTTGCCAGGCGTAAGATATCATATCGTTAGAGGTGCTTTAGATACATCTGGTGTAGACGGTAGACGTCAACGTCGTTCTAAGTATGGAACAAAGAGACCTAAACCAGGAGCAGCGGCAGCAACAACAAAAAAGAAATAAGTAAAATAAAACTTCAAAAGTTTTTTAAGTCATGAGAAAAACCAAACCAAAAAAGAGAATCTTACTTCCTGATCCAAAATTTAATGATATATTGGTAACTAGGTTTGTTAATAATATAATGAACAATGGAGAGAAAACTAAAGCATTTAAATCATTTTATGATGCTTTAGAATTAGTTGAGCAAAAAGTTGGCGAAAATGGATTAGAAGTTTTCAAAAAAGCTTTAACTAATATTACTCCTCAAGTTGAAGTAAAGAGCAGAAGAATAGGAGGGGCAACTTTTCAAATTCCTCAGGAAATCAGACCTGATAGAAAAGTAGCAATGGCTATGAAATGGATGATTACTTTTTCAAGAAAAAGAAGTGAGAAATCAATGGGTGGAAAATTAGCTGGTGAAATTATGTCTGCTTATAAAGAAGAAGGTGCTTCTTTCAAAAGAAAAGAAGATACTCATAGAATGGCAGAAGCAAATAAAGCGTTCTCACACTTTAGATTTTAATTTTAAATAATATAAAAAGATAATGGCAAGAAATTTATTATTAACACGTAACATCGGGATTATGGCTCATATTGATGCTGGTAAAACTACCACTACTGAGCGTATTCTGTATTATACTGGTGTTAATTATAAGTTAGGCGAAGTTCATGACGGAGCAGCCACAATGGATTGGATGGTTCAAGAGCAAGAAAGAGGTATTACAATTACTTCTGCTGCAACAACCTTTCATTGGGATTATCAAAATGATAAATACAAGTTCAATTTAATTGACACTCCTGGACACGTTGATTTTACTGTTGAGGTAGAGCGTTCTTTGAGAGTTTTAGATGGAGCAGTTGCTTTATTCTGTGCAGTTGGTGGTGTTGAGCCTCAATCAGAAACTGTTTGGAGACAAGCTGATAAATATAATGTTCCAAGAATAGGATTTGTTAATAAAATGGATCGAATGGGAGCCGATTTCTTTTCTGTTGTTGAACAGATTAAAGAAAGATTAGGTGCAAATCCAATTCCTGTTCAAATTCCAATTGGAGAAGAAGATACTTTTAGAGGAATAGTTGATTTATTAACAAATAAAGCTTTTGAGTGGGATGAGTCATCTAACGGTATGATTTATAATGAAATTCCTATTCCAGCTGATTTATTAGATAAAGTTAAAGAATTTAGACAAAATCTTGTTGAGTCGGTTGCAGAATTTGATGATAGATTGTTAGAAAAGTTTTTTGAAGATGAGAATTCTATAACTGAAGAAGAACTAATTGAAGCATTAAGAAAAGCAACTATATCATTAAAAGCAGTTCCATTATTGTGTGGAGCTTCTTTCAAAAATAAAGGAATACAAAGATTACTTGATGCTGTTGTTAGATTTTTACCTAGTCCTATGGATAAAAACATAGTTTATGGTATAAACCCTTTAACAGAAAAAGAAGAAAGTAGAAAAGCAGATGTTGAAGAACCTTTTGCAGCTTTAGCTTTTAAAATTGCAACAGATCCATTTGTTGGTAGAATAGCATTCTTTAGAGTTTATTCTGGTTATTTAGATTCTGGTTCATATATTTTGAATGCATCAAATAATAAAAAGGAAAGAATTTCAAGGATAATGCAAATGCATGCTAATAAGCAAAATCCACTTGATAGAATTGAAGCTGGTGATATTGGTGCTGCTGTTGGTTTTAAAGAAATTAGAACTGGGGATACATTGTGTGATTTGAAATTTCCAATTATTCTAGAAACTATGAGTTTTCCAGAGCCTGTAATTGGAATTGCTGTTGAACCAAAAACTCAAACAGATGTTGATAAGTTAGGTATAGCTCTTGCTAAACTAGCTGAAGAAGACCCAACATTTAAAGTAAAAACAGATACTGAGACTGGTCAAACCATTATTAGTGGGATGGGCGAGCTTCATTTAGAGATATTAATTGATAGATTAAAAAGAGAGTTTAACGTAGAATGTAATATTGGTAAACCTCAAGTTGCTTATAAGGAAGCTATCACTTCAGAGGTTGAGCACAGAGAAGTTTATAAAAAACAATCTGGAGGTAGAGGAAAATTTGCTGATATCGTGTTTAAAGTAGGTCCAGCAGATGAGAATGTATTAGGATTACAATTTATTGATGCAGTGAAAGGTGGAAATATCCCAAGAGAATACATACCATCAATACAAAAAGGCTTTCAAATGGCGATGAGTAATGGAGTTTTAGCTGGATACCCTGTTGATAGTTTAAAAGTAACTCTATTAGATGGATCATACCATGCAGTTGACTCTGATTCATTATCGTTTGAAATTTGTGCAAAAATAGCTTACAAATCAGCTTGTAGAAAAGCTAAATCTGTCCTTTTAGAACCAATAATGAAAGTTGAAGTTCTATCGCCTGAAGTTAACGTTGGTGATGTAATGGGTGATTTAAATAAAAGAAGAGCTCAACTTGAAGGTATTGATACTAAATCTGCAGGAATTCAAATTATAAAAGCTAGAGTACCACTTGGAAATATGTTTGGGTATGTTACTGTTTTAAGAACTATTACATCTGGAAGAGCAAGTTCATCAATGGAATTTTCTCATTATGATGAAGTGCCACCACATATTGCAGAAGAAGTTATTGCAAAAGTAAAAGGAATAAGTTTAAAATAATTTAAGTATAATAATAAATGAGCCAGAAGATTAGGATTAAACTGAAATCGTACGATTACAACCTGGTTGACAAGTCAGCTGAGAAGATTGTAAAAACGGTTAAATCAACAGGTGCAATTGTTAGTGGACCAATTCCACTTCCAACACACAAAAGAATTTTCACTGTTAACAGAGCTACTTTTGTTAATAAGAAAGCGAGAGAACAATTCCAACTTTGTTCATACAAAAGATTGTTGGACATTTACAGCTCAACATCAAAAACTGTAGATGCCTTAATGAAACTTGAATTACCAAGTGGAGTAGAAGTAGAAATTAAAGTTTGATAAAAGTAAATAAATAAATTTAAGACAATGTCTGGATTATTAGGAAAGAAAATAGGTATGACCAGTATCTATGATGCCTCTGGTAAAAATTTACCATGCACAGTATTGCAAGCTGGTCCTTGCGTAGTTACGCAAATTAGAACAAAAGAGGTTGATGGTTACGAGGCCATTCAATTAGCTTATGATGAGATGAAAGAGAAAAATGCTAACAAAGCGTTGAAAGGTCATTTTGCTAAAGCTAATACAACTCCAAAAAAATTGCTTGCTGAATTCACACGTTTTGAAGAAGGTCATCAAAAATCAATTGGAGATGTTCTTGGAGTTGATATTTTTGAAGAAGGAGAATATGTTGATGTGGTTGGAACTTCAAAAGGAAAAGGTTTCCAAGGTGTTGTAAAAAGACATGGATTTAGTGGTGTTGGTGGTGCAACTCATGGTCAACATAATAGATTAAGAGCTCCAGGTTCTTTAGGAGCATCATCTTGGCCTTCAAGAGTTTTCAAAGGAATGAGAATGGGTGGAAGAATGGGTGGTAAAAGAATTAAAGTTTTAAATTTACCTATTTTGAAAATTGTACCTGAAAGTAATTTAATCATTGTTAAAGGATCTGTTCCTGGTCACAAAGGAGCATATATAAAAATTGAAAGATGGAAGTAGCAGTATATAAAACCACAGGAGAATTAACTGGCAAAAAAGTTCAGTTAGACGATGCAATCTTTGCAATCGAACCAAATGATCATGCTATTTATCTTGATGTAAAACAATTTTTAGCAAATCAACGTCAAGGTACTCATAAAACAAAAGAGAAATCTGAGATGTCTGGTAGTACCAGAAAACTTATTAAGCAAAAAGGATCAGGTGGAGCAAGAAGAGGTAGTATTAAATCTCCAGTTCTTGTTGGAGGTGCTAGAGTTTTCGGACCTAGACCAAGAGACTATGATTTTAAACTTAATAAAAAAGTAAAACAGATAGCAAGAAGATCTGCTTTAACATATAAAGTTAAAGAAAATGCTATAACTATTTTAGAAAACATAAATTTTGAAGCTCCAAAAACAAAGCTATACTTGAATTTGCTAAATAATTTCAAAATTTCTGATAAAAAAACATTAATAGTGCTTTCTGAATCAAATAAAAGCGTATATTTGTCCTCCCGTAATTTGAAACAAACAAAAGTTGTATTAGCTTCTAATTTAAATACATACGATATTTTAAAAGCAAAACACATGTTGATTTCGGAAGATTCAATTGAAAAAATAAATGCAATTTTATCTGAATAGCATATTTTAAGTAGAACAATATATATATAAAAAGTGATGAATATATTAATTAAGCCTATCATAACAGAAAAAATGACTGCCACAACTGAGAAGTTGAACAGATATGGTTTCTACGTGTCTCCTAAAGCAAATAAATTGGAGATTAAATCGGCTATAGAAGAAATGTACGGTGTAAGTGTAGTTGCTATTAATACAATTAAGTATGTTGGTAAGTTAAAAGCAAGAAATACTAAGTCAGGTTTAACTATAGGTAGAACAAATGCTTTTAAAAAGGCGATAGTAAAGTTATCAGAAGGCGAAACAATAGATTTTTTCAGCAATATTTAAATAAATTATGGCTCTAAGAAAATTTAATCCCGTAACCCCAGGACAGCGTAATAAGTTAATTAGTACGTTTGAGGAAATTACTACTAATATTCCTGAAAAGAGTTTAATGGTAGGTACCAATAGATCTGGTGGTAGAAATAACACAGGGAAAATGACTATGCGCTACATTGGTGGTGGTCATAAGAAAAATTATAGATTTATCGATTTTAAAAGAGATAAAGATGGTATCCCTGCAGTTGTAAAAACTGTTGAATACGATCCTAATAGAACAGCAAGAATAGCATTAGTATCATATTCTGATGGAGAAAAAAGATATATCGTTGCACCTAGTGGTTTAAAAGTAGGTCAAGTTCTTTTATCAGGTGCTGGTGTTTCTCCAGAAATTGGAAATACTATGTTACTAGGTGAGATACCTTTTGGAACTATTATTCATAATATTGAATTACAACCCGGAAGAGGAGCATCAATTGCTAGAAGTGCTGGAACTTATGCTCAATTATTATCACGTGAAGGAAAATATGCTTTAATAAAATTACCTTCTGGTGAAATTAGAAAAATTTTACAAACTTGTAAAGCTAGTATTGGAATTGTATCTAATATTGAACATAACCTTGAAATGTCTGGTAAAGCTGGTAGAAGTAGATGGTTAGGAAGACGTCCAAGAAATAGAGGTGTTGCTATGAATCCAGTTGATCACCCAATGGGCGGAGGAGAAGGAAGATCTTCAGGTGGACACCCAAGAAATAGAAAAGGTTTGCCAGCTAAGGGTTACAAGACAAGAGCATTGAAAAATGTTTCAAATAAATATATTGTTGAAAGAAGGAAGAAATAAAAATAGATAAGCAATGAGCCGATCGTTAAAAAAAGGACCTTTCATTGATCCAAAACTTGAGAAAAAAGTTGAGACAATGATTAAATCAAATAAAATTACTACTGTTAAAACATGGTCAAGAAGATCAATGATTACACCTGATTTTGTAGGTCAAACTTTTGCAGTACATAATGGCAACAAATTTATTCCTGTTTATGTAACAGAAAACATGGTAGGACATAAATTAGGTGAATTTGCTCCAACAAGAATATTTAGGGGGCATGCAGGTAATAAAGATAAAGGAAAGAAATAATAATTAGATAGGAAAATCCAATTATACAATGGGAGTAAGAAAAAGAAATAGCGCTAATAAGATAAAGGAAGAAAGAAAAACTCTTTATCTAGCAACATTAAACAACTGTCCAACATCTCCTAGAAAAATGAGATTGTTAGCAGATTTAATTAGAGGTAAAAATGTTGAAAAAGCTTTAAGCATTTTGAAATTTAGCAAACAAGAAGCTTCAGTAAGATTAGATAAACTTGTAAGATCTGCAATTGCTAACTGGCAAGTTAAAAATGAAGGTGTACGTATCGAAGATACAAATCTTTATATCAAATCTATTTTTGTTGATAGTGCAAGAATGTTGAAAAGATTACGCCCAGCGCCTCAAGGAAGAGGTTACAGAGTAAGAAAACGCTCTAATCATGTAACAGTAATACTTGATAGCCAAGAAATTAAAATTGAACAAAATGAACAATTAAATAAGTAGTTAGATGGGACAAAAAGCAAATCCAATTGGTTTACGTTTAGGTATCATCCGCGGATGGGATTCAAACTGGTATGGTGGAAATGATTATGCAAGTAAACTTGTCGAAGATGATAAAATCAGGAAATATTTAAATGCTCGTTTAGCGAAAGCCGGTATTTCTAAAATCATTATTGAAAGAACTTTAAAGCTTATTACAGTTACTATCAATACAGCTCGTCCTGGAATCATTATAGGAAAGGGTGGTCAAGAGGTTGATAAGTTAAAAGAAGAATTGAAAAAACTTACAACTAAAGACGTTCAAATTAATATATTTGAAATAAAAAGACCTGAATTAGATGCTGTTATTGTTGGACAAACTATAGCGAAGCAAATTGAAGGACGTATTTCTTATAGAAAAGCAATTAAAACAGCTATTGCTTCTACAATAAGAATGGGTGCTGAAGGTATAAAGGTTTCAATTTCTGGTAGAATTGGTGGAGCTGAAATGGCAAGAACAGAGAATTATAAAGAAGGTAGAACTCCTTTACATACTCTACGTGCTGATATTGATTATTCATTATCTGAAGCTCAAACAACTTATGGCAAAATTGGTGTAAAGGTTTGGATTTGTAAAGGTGAGATTTATGGAAAAAGAGATTTATCTCCTAATCTTGGTCTAACTGCTGCAAAAGCTGCTACAGGTGGAAAACCAAAAAGCAATAAAAATAATAATAATAGAAGAAAATAATTTAAGTCGTAACTTAAAAAGAAAGTAAATATAAATGTTACAGCCTAAAAAAACAAAATACAGAAAACAGCAAAAAGGCAAAATGAAGGGAAATTCTGGTCGTGGTAACCAGATTGCATTCGGGTCATTTGCAATAAAATCAATGGAATTTTGCTGGATTACTGGACGTCAAATAGAAGCTGCACGTCAAGCGGTTAGTCGTCACATGAAACGTGAAGGTCAAATTTGGATAAGAATATTTCCAGACAAACCTGTAACAAAGAAACCTGCTGAAGTTCGTATGGGTAAAGGTAAAGGTGCTCCAGAGTATTTCGTAGCACGTATTAATCCAGGAAGAATTTTGTTTGAAGCTGATGGTGTTAGTTTAGAAATTGCTAAAGAAGCATTAAGATTAGCAGCCCAAAAGCTACCTGTAATGACAAAGTTTGTAGTAAGAAGAGATTACATTGAAGAAACAATATAAGGACAAATGAAGAACTCAGTAATTAAAGAATTATCAATGCCTGAATTAGTTGAAAGGCTTGAAGAAGAAAAAACTCAACTTTTAAAGTTAAAGATGAACCATGCTGTGTCTCCTTTGGAAAATCCGATGAAGATAAAAGTTTATAGAAAAAATGTAGCACAACTAACTACTGAGTTACAGGATAGAAGAATTAAAGAAGGTTCAAAAAAATAAGACTTTAAAAATGGAAACTAGAAATTTAAGAAAAGAAATAGTAGGTCTTGTAACAAGCAATAAAATGGATAAGTCTGTTGTAGTTGCTGTTGAAAGAAAAATTAAACATCCAATTTATGGAAAGTTTGTTAAAAAGACTTCTAAGTTTCATGCACATGATGAAAAAAATGAGTGCAATGTGGGTGATACTGTAAAGTTAATGGAAACTCGTCCATTAAGTAAAACAAAATGTTGGAGATTAGTTGAAATAATAGAAAGAGCTAAATAATTATGATACAGCAAGAATCAAGATTAATAGTTGCTGATAATAGCGGCGCCAAAGAAGTTTTATGTATAAGAGTTCTTGGAGGTACTAAAAAACAATATGCATCAATTGGTGATAAAATAGTTGTAACTGTAAAAAGTGCTATACCATCTGGTAATATTAAAAAAGGTACAGTAACTAAAGCAGTTGTTGTTAGAACAAAAAAAGAAATAAGAAGAGCTGATGGATCTTATATTCGTTTCGATGATAATGCAGTTGTTTTATTAAATACTGCTGAAGAAATGAGAGGAACACGTATTTTTGGACCTGTTGCTAGAGAGTTAAGAGAAAAACAATATATGAAAATCGTTTCATTAGCACCTGAAGTGCTTTAATTAAGAAATATATTATTATGCGATCAAAATTACATATTAAAAAGGGAGATACCGTAAAAGTTATAGCTGGTGATAACAATGGACAACAAGGTAAAGTTCTTGAAGTTCTTGTTGAAAAAAATAAAGCGATAGTAGAAGGTATTAATTTAGTGTCAAAGCATACTAAACCTAACGCAAAAAGCCCACAAGGTGGTATTTCTAAAAAAGAAGCACCAATTAATATTTCAAATATTATGGTTGTTGATAGCAAAGGAAATGCAACTAAAATTGGTAGAAAATTAGACGAGAAAACAAATAAATTAGTACGTTATTCTAAAAAATCTGGGGAGGTAATTAAATAATGGGTTACACGCCAAGACTTAAAGAGAAGTATAATAAAGATATAATACCTGCTCTTACAGAGAAATACACTTATAGTACAGTAATGCAAGTTCCAAAATTGGAAAAAATTTGTTTGAACCAAGGTATTGGTGATGCAATTGCTGACAAAAAACTTATTGATTTAGCTATTACAGAAATGACAACAATTTCTGGACAAAAAGCTGTACCAACAAAGTCGAAAAAGGATATTTCTAATTTTAAATTAAGAAAAAATATGCCAATTGGAGTGCGTGTTACTTTAAGAGGAAATAAAATGTATGAATTCTTAGATAGATTAGTATCAGTAGCCTTACCACGTATACGTGATTTTAAAGGTATTAATGATAAAGGTTTTGATGGATTTGGTAATTATACATTAGGTGTTACCGAGCAAATTATATATCCTGAAATTAATATCGATAAAATCAATAAAATAATGGGTATGGATATTACATTCGTAACAAGTGCAAAAAATGATAATGAGGCATTAGCCTTATTAAAAGAATTTGGTTTACCATTTAAAAATCAGAATAAATAGTTGAGATATGGCAAAAGAATCAATGAAGGCTAGAGAAGTTAAAAGGCAAAAACTTGTAGCTAAGTACGCTAATAAAAGAGCACAATTAATAGAAGCTGGTGACTATTTAGCATTAACAACTATTCCAAGAAATGCATCACCTGTTCGTTTACATAACAGATGCCAATTAACAGGAAGACCAAAAGGATATATGAGACAGTTTGGAATTTCTCGTATATGTTTTAGAGAAATGGCTTTAGCAGGAAAAATACCTGGAATTACAAAAGCTAGTTGGTAGTAAATATTTAAAAATATAATTATAAAAGAAAATGACTGATCCAATTGCAGATTATTTAACACGAGTAAGGAATGCTATTATAGCCAATCATAGGATTGTTGAAATTCCTGCATCAAATATCAAAATTGATATTACAAAAATTTTATTTGAAAAAGGGTATATTTTAAACTATAAGGTTGAGGATACTAAACCTCAAGCTACTATAAAAATAGCTTTAAAATATCATCCTATAACAAAAGTTTCTGCTATCAATGAGTTAACTAGAGTTAGTACTCCAGGGTTAAGAAAATATGCTTCTTCTAGCAATGTGCCAAGAGTTAAGAATGGTTTAGGAATTGCAATATTATCAACATCAAAGGGTTTAATGACTGATAAAGAAGTTAGAACAAATAATGTTGGTGGTGAAATTTTATGTTTTGTATTCTAAAAACCAGGAGGGAAAAAAATGTCAAGAATAGGAAAATTACCAATCAAAATACCTAAAGGAGTTACTGTAAATGTTGACTCTGAAAACATAGTAACTGTTAAAGGTGCAAATGGAGAGTTATCTCAAAAGGTTGCTAAAGATATTATTATTAATATAAGTGATAGCGAAATTATTGTTGAGCGCCCTTCTGATAGTAAAGAACATAGATCATTTCATGGATTGTATAGAACTTTAATTAGCAATATGGTTTTTGGATGTTCAGAAGGCTTTAAAGCTAACTTAGAATTAGTTGGTGTTGGATATAAAGCTGTAGCTAAAGGACAACAATTAGAATTAGCTTTAGGATATTCACACCCAATTGTTTTTATGTTTCCTTCTGAAGTTAAGTTAACTACAGTTGATGAAAAAGGAAAGAATCCTTTAATTATACTACAATGTGCTGATAAACAATTATTAGGTCTTATTACTTCAAAAATTAGATCATATAGAAAACCTGAACCATATAAAGGAAAAGGTATTAAGTTTGTAGGTGAAGTAATTCGTCGTAAAGCTGGAAAATCTGCTTCAGCAAAATAAAATAATTAACTGAATATAACATATTAAAATATTAGTTAAAATGGCTTTAACAAAATTAGAAAGAAGAAACAGGATTAAAATGAGGATCAGAAAAGTGGTATTAGGTTCTGCTAATGCACCTCGTTTGACTGTTTTTCGTAGCAATAAAGAAATATATGCACAATTAGTTGATGATAGTAAAGGTGTAACATTAATTTCTGCATCTTCAAGAGACAAAGATTATACAGGTGTTAAAAATCCAAAGATTGATCAAGCTAAAGAAATTGGTAAATTAATTGCTGTAAGAGCAAAAGAGGCTGGAATTGATAATGCTGTATTTGATAGAAATGGTTATTTATATCATGGCAGAGTAAAGGCTTTAGCTGATGCTGCAAGAGAAGCAGGATTGAAATTTTAATTCCTTATAAAGATTATATTTTAAAAATTTAAGAATACTTAAGATGTCGAAAGTTAACGTTAATAGAGTAAAATCAAGCGAGATAGAATTCAAAGATAGATTAGTAAGCATTCAGCGTGTTACAAAAGTAACAAAAGGTGGTAGAACTTTTAGTTTTTCTGCGATAGTAGTTGTTGGTAATGAAAAAGGTATTGTTGGTCATGGCTTAGGAAAAGCTAGTGAGGTTACTGCTGCAATTGCTAAAGGCGTTGATGATGCTAAGAAAAATTTAATTAAAGTTCCTATTATTAAAGGTACTTTACCTCATGAACAAGAAGGTAGATACAGTGGTGCTTTAGTTCTTGTTAAACCTGCTGCTCCTGGAACTGGAGTACTTGCTGGTGGAGCTATGAGAGCTGTCCTTGAAAGTGTTGGAATTAAAGACGTTTTAGCTAAATCAAAAGGTTCATCAAATCCTCATAGTGTTGTTAAAGCTACTTTTGATGCTTTATCAAAAATGAAAGATGCTAATTCAATTGCACAAATTAGAGGTATAAGCCTAGAAAAAGTGTTTAAAGGTTAATCCTAAAAAAAACTAAAATGAGAAGAATAAAAATTACACAAATAAAAAGTACTATTGATAGACCAGAACGTCAAAGAAAAAATTTGGTTGCTTTAGGAATTAAAAAAATGAACCAATCTGTTGAACATAATGCAACGCCTCAGATTTTAGGAATAGTAAACAAGGTTAATCACCTTGTTAAGATTGAAGAATTAAATTAATGATAATAGGAAAAGTATAATATATATGGACTTAACGAATTTAAAACCAGCTGATGGTGCTGTCAAAGCAAGAAAAAGAATAGGTAGAGGACAAGGATCTGGTAGAGGTGGAACATCAACAAGAGGTCATAAAGGAGCTCAATCTAGATCTGGTTATTCAAAGAAACCTGGATTTGAAGGTGGACAAATGCCTTTGTATAGAAGAGTACCAAAATTTGGTTTCAAACCTTTAAATAGAATTGAATATAATGCAATTAATCTTGATGTTATTCAACGCTTAGCTGAAGAAAAAGGATTAACTTTGATTGATAAAGATACATTGTATGATAATGGTTTAATATCAAAAAATGATAAAATTAAAGTTTTAGGAAGAGGAGAATTAAAGTCTAAAGTTGAAGTTAAAGCTCATGCTTTTTCAAAAGCTGCTATTAAAGCTATTGAAGCAAATGGTGGAACAGCTACTAATTTATAATTTTTTAATTGATGAAAAAATTAATTGAAACAATAAAAAATATTTATAAGATTGAAGAACTTCGTACGAGAATTATGTATACTCTTGGTATATTATTGATTTATCGACTAGGTTCTTTTATTGTATTACCTGGAATTGACCCATCGCAATTAAGTGCATTGCATAAACAAACTGACGGTGGTATCTTAGGTTTATTAAATATGTTTTCTGGAGGCGCTTTTGCAAATGCATCAGTTTTTGCACTTGGTATTATGCCTTATATTTCTGCATCTATTGTTGTTCAATTATTAGGAATAGCAGTTCCGTATTTTCAAAAAATGCAGAAAGAGGGTGAAAGTGGACGTAGAAAAATAAATCAAATAACTAGGTATTTAACTGTTATTGTTACAGCTGCTCAAGCACCTGCTTATATCAAAAACTTAACTTATCAACTACCTAAAGAAGCAATTGCTCCTTTTACTAATGTTGGTGAGCCATCTATGTTTTTCTGGGTTTCTTCTGTTGCAATTTTAGTAACAGGTACTATGTTTGTTATGTGGTTAGGTGAGAAAATTACTGATAAAGGTATTGGAAATGGTATATCTCTTATTATTATGATTGGTATTATTGCTAGATTACCTTTTGCTATATTTGGAGAATTTATTTCTAGATTCAATGCTGGTGGTGGTTTAGTAGTTTTCTTAATTGAAATTGTTGTTCTGATTTTGGTTATTGTTTTTGTTATCTTGTTAGTTCAAGGAACAAGAAGAATTCCAGTTCAATTTGCAAAAAGAATTGTTGGAAATAAACAGTATGGTGGTGCTAGACAGTATATTCCTCTTAAGGTTAATGCTGCTGGAGTAATGCCTATTATTTTTGCGCAAGCAATTATGTTTCTACCTTTAACACTTGTGGGTTTTGCTAAATCAGAATCCTTAAATGGTTTAGCAAGTACTTTATCTGACTTTACAGGTTTTTGGTATAATTTTATATTTGGTTTAATGATTGTTGTTTTCACTTATTTCTACACTGCGATAACAATCAATCCTCAACAAATGGCAGAAGATATGAAGAAAAATGGTGGGTTTATTCCTGGTGTTAAGCCTGGAAAAAAGACTGCTGAATTTATTGATACCGTTATGTCAAGAATAACTTTACCTGGATCTTTATTCCTTGCAATAATTGCTATTTTACCTGCTTTTGCACAAATATTTGGTGTGAATAGTCAATTTGCTCATTTTTTCGGAGGTACTTCATTATTGATTCTTGTGGGTGTTGTTTTAGACACACTTCAACAAATTGAAAGCCATCTATTAATGAGACATTATGATGGTTTAATGAAGTCTGGAAGAATTAAAGGACGCTCATCTATGGGAATGTAACAGTTCAAAAGATGATAATATATAAGTCAAAAGAAGAAATTGAATTAATAAGAATAAGTTCTTTGCTTGTTGGAAAAACTTTAGCTTTAGTTTCTAAAGAGATTAAACCTGGTATATCTACTTTATATTTAGATAAATTAGCTGAACAATTTATAAGAGACAATAATGGAATACCTGGCTTTTTAAATTACAATGGATATCCAAATACTCTTTGTATTTCAATTAATTCAGAAGTTGTTCACGGAATTCCTAGTAATAGAGAATTAAAAGAAGGTGATATCGTTTCAATTGATTGTGGAACTATTGTAAATAAGTTTTATGGAGATTCAGCTTTTACCTTCGCTGTAGGTGATGTAAAACAAGAAATTTTAAAACTTTTAGAAGTTACTAAATCTTGTTTATATTTAGGGATTGAAAAAGCTATTGAAGGAAATAGAGTAGGAGATATAGGAAATGCTATTCAAACTTATGCAGAATCTTTTGGATTTTCTGTTGTAAGAGAGTTAGTAGGACATGGAGTAGGTAAAAAGTTGCATGAAAGTCCAGAGGTGCCTAATTATGGTAAAAAAGGAAATGGTCAAAAACTTAAAGAGGGAATGGTTATAGCAATTGAGCCTATGATTAATTTTGGCAAAAGAAATGTTAGACAATTAAAAGATGGATGGACTATTGTAACAAGTGATGGATTACCGTCAGCACATTTTGAACATACAATAGCAATAGGAAAAGAGAAGGCAGATATTTTATCAACATTTGAAGAAATAATAATAAATAATAATTAATACAGCATGGCAAAACAATCTTCAATTCAACTCGACGGTACTGTTACAGAATCATTAGGTAATGCTATGTTTCGCGTAGAATTGGAAAATGGACATTTAATAATCGCACATATATCTGGTAAAATGAGAATGCATTATATTAAGATATTACCAGGTGATAAAGTGCGAATAGAGATGTCGCCTTATGATTTAACAAAAGGAAGAATTACATTCAGATATAAATAATAAATTTTTAAAGTAATGAAAGTAAGAGCATCAGTAAAAAGAAGAACAGAGGATTGTATCGTTGTTCGTAGAAAGGGAAGAATTTATATTATAAATAAAAAGAACCCTAAATTAAAACAAAGACAAGGATAATTATTTTTAGACAACAAAATCATTATTAATATATGGCAAGAATAGCGGGTATAGATATACCAAAGAACAAAAGAGGTGAAGTTGCTTTAACTTATATTTATGGTATCGGAAGAAGCACTGCTAAAAAAATATTACTTGAAGCTGGAATAAGTTTCGATTTAAAAGTATCTGATTGGAACGATGATCAGCAAGCTGCAATTCGTAATATTATTGGTGATAATATTAAAGTTGAAGGTGCTTTAAGATCAGAAGTACAACTTAATATTAAACGTTTGATGGACATTGGTTCTTACAGAGGAATTCGTCATAGATTAGGTCTGCCTACTAGAGGACAAAGTACCAAAAATAATGCTAGAACTAGAAAAGGTAGAAAGAAAACTGTTGCAAATAAGAAAAAAGCAACTAAATAATAAGTTTTAATTAGAAGTATTATTAGAATATAGAACACCTTACATTATGGCAAAAACAACAAAGGTTACAAAAAAGAGAGTAGTAAAAATTGAAGCAATTGGACAAGCGCATATTCATGCATCATTTAATAATGTTATTATTTCGATGACAAATAATGCTGGTCAAGTGATTTCATGGTCTTCTGCTGGTAAAATGGGATTTAGAGGATCAAAGAAAAATACTCCTTATGCAGCTCAAACAGCCGCAGCAGATTGTGCAAAAGTTGCATACGATTTAGGATTGAGAAAAGTAAAAGTTTTCGTTAAAGGACCTGGATCAGGAAGAGAATCAGCAATTAGATCAATGAATACGATAGGAATTGAAGTAACTGAAATTATGGATATCACTCCTATACCTCATAATGGTTGCAGACCTCCAAAAAGAAGAAGAGTTTAATATTGTTTATTTTAAAATTTAGATAAATGGCAAGGTATATAGGTCCAAAGTCAAGAATTGCAAGAAAGTTTAAAGAACCAATTTATGGTCCTGATAAATATTTAGAGAAAAAAAATTACCCTCCTGGACAACATGGTGCAACTAGAAAAAGAAAAAAAGTTTCTGAATATGGTGTACAGTTGTTAGAGAAACAAAAGATGAAGTACACTTATGGTATTTTAGAAAAACAATTTGCTAAAATATTTAATGTAGCATCTAGAAAAAGAGGTATTACTGGTGAAAATCTATTACAATTATTAGAAGCTAGACTTGATAACGTTGTTTATAGATTAGGAATTTCACCTTCTAGAGACGGAGCTAGACAATTAGTTTCTCATAAACATATAGTTGTTAATGGTGAAGTTGTAAATGTTCCTTCTTATGTTTTAAAACCTGGTGATGTAGTTGCTGTTAGAGAAAGATCTAAATCATTAGAAGTTGTTGTTAATTCGTTATCATCAAGAATGAATTTTTCTTGGTTAGAATGGAATGTAGAAAAAATGTCAGGTGCTTTTTTGAATTATCCTGAACGTGATTTAATTCCTGAGAATTTTAAAGAACAACTTATTGTTGAATTGTATTCTAAGTAATAATAAAATAGTATAAAAAGTATGGCAATTTTAGCATTTCAGAAGCCCGATAAAGTTGTAATGTTGGATTCAGATCAATTTACAGGAGTATTTGAATTTAGACCACTTGAGCCTGGATATGGTATTAC
This sequence comes from Bacteroidota bacterium, assembly GCA_037139195.1. Taxonomy (GTDB): domain Bacteria; phylum Bacteroidota; class Bacteroidia; order Bacteroidales; family JAHJDW01; genus JBAXGW01. The sequence goes on along the minus strand of JBAXGW010000011.1, from coordinate 21,053 downwards.
AATAGGAAATGCATTGAGAAGAATTTTGCTTAATTCTCTTGAAGGTTTTGCTATAACATCAATAAAAATTGAAGGATGTGATCATGAGTTTTCTTCTATTAAGGGTGTTATTGAAGACGTTACTGAGATAATTTTAAATCTTAAACAAATTAGATTTAAACAGCAAATTGAAAGCTCAACGTCTGAAAAAGTGATAATTTCAATAACAGGACAAGATAAAATTACTGCTGGAGATTTAGGTAAATTTTTATCTGGTTTCCAAGTGTTAAATCCAGAAATAGTGATTTGCAATTTGGAGCCTTCTGTTAAGTTTAACATGGAAATTAATATTGATAAAGGTAGAGGATATGTTCCTTCAGAAGAAAATAAAACTGCTAATGTTTCTATTGGTACGATTTTTATTGATTCTATTTTTACTCCAATAAAAAATGTTAAATATTCTATTGAAAATTATAGAGTTGAACAGAAAACGGATTATGAAAAATTAGTAATGGACATCAAAACTGATGGATCAATTAATCCAAAAGATGCATTAAAAGAAGCAGCAAAAATATTGATTTATCATTTTATGTTGTTTTCAGATGAAAAAATTACTTTAGATACAGAAGAAAAAACTGCTACTGAAGAATTTGATGAAACTTCTCTTCACATGCGTCAATTATTAAAAACTAAATTAGTTGATATGGACTTATCAGTGAGAGCATTAAATTGTTTGAAAGCAGCTGATGTTGATACTCTTGGTGATTTAGTACAGTTTAATAAAAATGATCTTTTGAAATTTAGAAATTTCGGAAAAAAATCATTAACAGAATTAGAAGAATTAGTTCAAAACAAAGGACTAACTTTTGGAATGAATATAGCAAAATATAAACTAGACAAGGAATAATAAGAGATGAGACACGGTAAAACAATCAATCATTTAGGCAGAACTGCTTCTCATAGAAAAGCTATGCTTTCAAACATGGCAGCTTCTTTGATTAAACATAAAAGAATTTCAACAACTTTAGCTAAAGCAAAAGAACTTAAAAAATTAGTTGAACCTTTAATTACAAAATGTAAAGTAGATTCAACTCATTCAAGACGTGTTGTTTTTAGTTATTTACAAGATAAAGATGCTGTTACTGAATTATTCAGAGATATATCTGTAAAAGTTGCTGATAGACCAGGTGGATACACTAGAATTTTAAAAACTGGTTTTAGAATGGGTGATGCTGCAGAAATGTGTATAATAGAGCTTGTTGATTATAATGAAGCAATGCTTCAAAATAAAACAGGTAAAGCAGCTAAAGCTACAAGAACAAGAAGATCTAAATCAACAACTAAAAAAGTTGATGCTAAAACTACTACAGAAGAAGTTAAAGCTGAAGAATAATAAATTATTTTTTATTTTAAAAAAGGATAAAACTTGTTTTATCCTTTTTTTTTTATATTTTCGCTAGCTCAGAAATTAACAATTTAAATTTAAAAATATGGGATCAATAATTAATGTAAAAGCTAGACAAATATTAGATTCACGCGGTAATCCAACTGTTGAAGTTGATGTGTACACAGATTCAGGTATTGTGGGCAGAGCTGCTGTTCCTTCTGGAGCATCTACTGGAATTCACGAAGCTGTTGAATTAAGAGATAATGACAAAAAAAGTTATCTTGGAAAAGGCGTTTTAAAAGCTATTCACAATGTAAATACGGTTATAAACGAAGAACTTAACGGTGTTTATATTTTCGATCAAAACCAAATTGATCAACAACTTATAAATTTAGATGGTACTGATAATAAATCTAAGTTAGGTGCAAATGCAATTTTAGGAGTTTCTCTTGCCGTTGCTCATGCTGCAGCACAAACTGCGGGACAGCCATTGTTCAAATATATTGGTGGAGTTAATGCAAATACATTGCCAATACCTATGATGAACATTATTAATGGAGGTTCTCACGCTGATAATAAGATTGATGTTCAGGAATTTATGATTATGCCTGTTGGAGCTTCTTGTTTTTCTGATGCATTAAGAATGGGAACAGAGGTTTTTCATCATCTAAAAGCAGTTCTAAAATCTAAAGGATTATCTACTAATGTTGGTGATGAGGGTGGATTTGCACCAAATCTACAATCAAACGAAGAAGGTATTAAAGTTATATTGCAAGCTATAGAAAAAGCTGGTTACAAACCTGGAATTGATATTGCCTTAGCTCTTGACGTTGCTTCATCAGAATTTTACAAAGCCGATGAAAAAATTTATCATCTTCATAAATCTACTGGCGACAAACTAAGTTCTAGCGATATGATTAGCCTTTTTAAAGATTGGACAAATAAATATCCTATTATTTCCATTGAAGATGGTCTTGCAGAAGACGATTGGGCAGGCTGGAAAAAATTAACAAAAGAACTTGGTAATAAAGTTCAACTTGTTGGTGATGATTTATTTGTTACTAATGTTAATAGACTTGAAAAAGGAATTGAACAAAATGTTGCAAATTCTATTCTTGTAAAAGTTAATCAGATTGGTACTCTTACAGAAACTATAAATGCTGTTAATTTAGCAAAAGAAAATGGTTATACTTCAGTAATGAGTCATCGCTCCGGAGAAACAGAAGACACAACAATTGCTGACTTAGCTGTAGCATTGAATACTGGTCAAATTAAAACTGGCTCAGCTTCTAGAACTGATAGAATCTGTAAATATAATCAACTATTAAGAATTGAGGAGTTATTAGATGATACTGCTATTTTCTTAGGACATAAAATGAAATATGCAAAAAGATTTGCTAAATAATTTTATAGTATAAATATATATATTGGTCGAATTTTAATTGTTTTGTTAAAAACATTTAAATTGTTTGTATATTTGTAATATAAAATTTAGGGTTTTATAATGAATAAAAAAATCAATATTATTAGCCGAATTATTATTCCTTAATAAGGAAGCGTGAGAATATTGATAAAAAAGAAAGTCATTCTCCGGTAAAGAGAATGACTTTTTTAATTTAAAAACAAATCAAATGAATATATCTATCAACATCATTATTATTATTATAAACTTACTAAAGTGGTGAGATGGATTATTATTGAAATATGAAAAGCCTCTCTCACAAAATGAAAGAGGCTTTTTTAGTTATAAATGTTTAAATTTCAACTTATGTATTACAACAAAAACACAGTTATTTTTCTAAATGGAGATTATGTTAAAGCTAATGAAGCTAAAACAGATTTGTATGCTCAAACAATGCATTATGGAAGTGGCGTTTTTGAAGGTATTAGATCTTATAATACTAATGAAGGTGTGAAAATTTTCAAATCAAAAGAACATTATGAACGCTTATTGGATTCAGCCAAGAAAATGCATATTGATTTAAAGTTTTCTGTAGAAGAATTAACCGCATTTACATATGAAGTTTTAAAGCAAAACAATCTAACTGATGCATATATTCGTCCTTTGGTTTATTTAGGTGCTAATATGTCGCTTACTCCTACTGCTGAAGTTCATGTGATGATATGTGCTTGGGAATGGGGAAAATATCTGGGTTCAAAATTATTAAACTTAGGGCTTTCGTCTTATCAACGTCCAAATCCAAAGTCATGTCATGTAGAGGCTAAAGTTACAGGTCATTATATAAATTCAATTTTAGCTACAACTGAGGCTAAAGCTAATGGTTATGACGAAGCTTTGTTACTAGACCCAAATGGATTCGTTGCAGAAGGACCTGGTGCAAATTTCTTTATGCAAAAAGATGGCAAGCTTTTCACTGCTCCGCTTGGTAATATCCTACCAGGAATTACTCGTGCAACTGTTATTGATTTAGCTAGAAAAAATGGAATCGAAGTGGTTGAAAAACATTTCACGGTAGAAGAAGTATATCAGGCTGATAGCGCTTTTTATACCGGAACTGCAGCTGAAGTTGTTGGAATTAACTCTTTAAATGATTATAAGTTTCCTTTAAATTGGGACGATTCTTTAGGAAAAATATTATCTGAAAAATATTTGAATTTAGTAGTTGAATAAATTATGAAGATATCTCTTAATAGCAACACATCTACTCAAGGTAGAAAAATGTCGGGAGCAAGAAGCTTATGGCGAGCTAATGGAATGAAAAATGAGCATTTTGGCCAACCAATTATTGCCATTGCCAATTCGTTCACACAGTTTGTTCCAGGGCACATGCATTTGCATAATGTGGGTCAGGAAATAAAAGCTATCATTGAAGAAAAAGGCTGTTTTGCTGCCGAATTTAATACTATTGCCATAGATGATGGAATTGCTATGGGACACGATGGAATGCTTTATTCATTGCCATCTCGTGATTTAATTGCGGATAGTGTTGAATATATGTGCAATGCGCATAAAGCAGATGCATTAATTTGCATAAGCAATTGCGATAAAATAACTCCCGGAATGTTGATGGCTGCTATGAGATTAAATATTCCAACTATTTTTGTTTCTGGAGGACCTATGGAAGCTGGAAAATGGAATAATAGAAAACTTGATTTGGTTGATGCAATGGTAATGGGGGCTGATAATTCTGTTTCTGATGCCGATTTAAAACAGGTTGAAGATTCTGCTTGTCCAACTTGTGGTTCTTGTTCGGGAATGTTTACGGCAAATTCCATGAATTGTTTAAACGAAGCTCTTGGTATGGCTTTGCCAGGAAATGGAACTATAGTTGCAACTCATGAAAATCGAAAGAAGTTAATTAGCCAAGCTGCTAATCGCATTGTGGAAATGGCTTTTGAATATTATCGTGATGGAAATGATAAAGTTTTACCTCGCTCAATTGCTGGTAGAAGTACTTTTTTGAATGCCATGTCATTAGATATTGCAATGGGTGGTTCTTCAAATACTATTTTGCATTTGTTGGCAATAGCTCATGAAGCTGGAGTTGATTTTAAAATGAAAGATATCGATGAACTATCAAAGAAAGTTCCATGTATTTGCAAGGTTTCTCCAAATTCAACATATCATATAGAAGATGTAAATAGAGCTGGAGGCGTACTTGGAATAATGGCTGAATTAGAAAAAAAGAACTTGCTAGATACTTCAGTTTATAGAGCAGATGGTTTGACTTTGTCTGACGCATTATCAAGTTTTGATATAACAAGAAATTCTGTTTCTGATGAAGCAAAAAACTTGTATTTGAGCTCGCCAGGTGGAGTTCGAAATCTTATATTAGGAAGTCAGAATAAACGATATGAAAAGCTTGATTTAGACCGTGAAAATGGCTGTATAAGAAGCGTAGAAAATGCCTATTACAAAGATGGTGGTTTGGCGATTTTATTTGGAAATTTGGCAAATGATGGTTGTGTGGTGAAAACGGCTGGAGTTGATGAAAGTTTGTTTGTTTTTAAAGGAAATGCAAGAGTTTTTAATTCGCAAGATGCTGCTTGTAATGCAATTCTGGAAGATAAAATAGTAGCAGGTGATGTGGTTGTAATAAATTACGAAGGTCCTCGTGGTGGTCCTGGAATGCAAGAAATGCTTTATCCAACGTCTTATTTAAAATCTAAAAAATTAGATAAAGTTTGCGCCTTAATTACTGATGGAAGATTTTCTGGCGGAACTTCTGGCCTTTCAATCGGTCATGTTTCACCCGAAGCGGCTTCTGGAGGAAATATTGGTTTGATAAAGGATGGTGATGTAATTGAGATAGATATAAAGAAAAGATTAATAAATGTGCTTCTATCTGATGAGGAATTGATTTTCAGAAGGTTAGAAGAAGAAAATAAAAAAGATGCAGCCTTTAAACCTGTTGGACGAAATAGAAATGTCTCAAAAGCTTTAAAAACGTATGCTTATTTTGCCTCTTCGGCAGATAAAGGTGCAGTTAGATTATTACCCGAAAATTTTTAATATGGAAAAGAAAAATGTTAGAGGAGCAGATGCTGTGATGCTTTCATTAATTGAAGAAGGTGTTGATACTTTGTTTGGTTATATTGGTGGTGCTATAATGCCTGTTTATGACGCGTTGTATGATTATAGTGATAAGCTTAATCATATCTTAACTCGACATGAGCAAGGTGCGGTTCATGCTGCGCAGGGATATGCAAGAGTTTCGAAAAAAGTTGGTGTTTGTTTTGCAACTTCAGGGCCTGGTGCAACTAATATAATTACGGGTTTGGCTGATGCTCAACTAGATTCAACGCCTTTGGTTTGTATAACTGGTCAAGTTGCTTCTTCGTTGCTTGGTAGCGATGCTTTTCAAGAACAAGATATGATAAGTATTTCGATGCCAGTAACAAAATGGAATTTTCAGGTTACTAAGCCTGAAGAAATTGCGCCTGCAATGGCAAAAGCTTTTTATATTGCGAGGTCGGGAAGACCAGGTCCAGTTTTAGTTGATATTACAAAAGATGCGCAATTGGCAATGTGTGATTTCTTCTATCAAAAATGTGAACGCGTAAGAAGCTATTACCCGTATCCAAATGTTCAGCAATCTGTTATTGAATCTGCTGTTGAGATGATTAATAATTCTAAAAAGCCACTTTTACTTTGTGGTCATGGAGTTTTATTGTCAGGAGCGGAACAAGAGTTAGTTGCATTTGCTGAAAAAACAGGAATTCCTGTTGCTTCTACTTTGTTGGGTTTATCTGCTTTTCCAAATAATCATCCATTAAATGTTGGAATGTTGGGTATGCACGGAAATTATGCGCCAAATATCAAAACCAATGAATGCGATTTATTAATTGCCATAGGAATGCGTTTCGATGACCGAGTTACTGGCGATTTAAATAGATATGCAAAACAAGCTCAAATTATTCATATCGAGATAGATAAGTCTGAAATAAACAAAAATGTAAATGTTAATTTAGCGATTAATGCAGATGCAAAAGAGGCGTTGATAGCATTAAATCAATTAGTTGAAAAAAATCAGCATCCAGAATGGTTGAAGGAATTTAAAGATTGTTTCGATGTAGAATTTTCAGCAATAATTAAAGAACAGTTATTTTCAGAATCTGGTGCTTTGCACATGGGAGAAGTAATTAGAAAGATTTCAGATAAAACCAATGGCGAAGCTGTTGTGGTTACCGATGTAGGTCAAAATCAAATGATGGCAGCTAGATATTACGAATTTAGTAAAAGTAATAGTTTTATAACTTCTGGCGGTCTAGGAACAATGGGATTTGGTTTGCCTGCTGCAATAGGTGCAAAAATGGGCGATATGAACCGTGAAGTTGTTGCTTTTCTGGGTGATGGCGGTTTTCAAATGACAATTCAAGAGCTGGGAACCTATATGCAAACAGGTTTAGCTGTGAAGATTGTTATTTTAAATAATAATTTCTTAGGAATGGTTCGTCAATGGCAGGAAATGTTTTTCAGCAAAAGATATTCTTATACAGAAATGCTTAATCCTGATTTTGTCGCAATTGCAAAAGGTTATAGAATTGAATCTAAAAGAATTTCTGATAGAGAAGAATTAGATGCCGCATTAGATGAAATGTTGGCTTGTAAAAGCACTTATATCCTTGAAATAGAGGTTGAAAAAGAAGACAATGTTATGCCGATGGTGCCTGCAGGGGAGTCGGTTTCAAATATACGTTTAAAGTAAAAGATTATGGAACAAATATTTACAATATCCGTTTTTACCGAAAATGCACCGGGTTTACTTTTAAGAGTTACCACTGTATTTGCTCGAAGAAAGCTAAACATAGAAAGTATCACTGCTTCAGTCTCTGAAATAGAAGGAATACATCGATATACAATCGTTTTAAAAACAACTAAAGAGATAATTCTAAAAGTTGTTGACCAGCTTGAAAAACAAGTTGAAGTTTTAAAAGCCTTTTTCCATGAAGAAGATGAATTGGTTTTTCAAGAAATTGCTTTGTATAAAGTTCCTACAGAAGCAATTATGAGAGAGAAGGAAGTTGAGCAAATAGTTAGAGAGTTTCATGCTAGAATTTTAACTTTTGAAAAAGAATTTATTGTGATTGAAAAAACGGGTCATCAGGAAGATACACAAGAGCTTTACGATAGACTTGAACCTTATGGAATTTTAGAGTTTGTTCGTTCCGGAAGAGTTGCAATTACAAAACCAATGAAAAAATTAACTGAATTTTTAAAAGAATTAGAAAATAAACATAGATATAAACTATAAAATCAAGAAATTATGGCAAAAATAAATTTTGGTGGTACAGAAGAAAATGTAGTTACAAGAGAAGAATTTCCTTTGAATAAAGCTTTAGAAACGCTTAAAAATGAAACAATTGCGGTTTTAGGTTATGGTGTTCAAGGACCTGCACAAGCTCTTAATTTAAGAGATAATGGCTTCAATGTAATTGTTGGTCAACGAAATAACTCTAAAAGCTGGGATGTGGCTTTGAAAGACAATTGGAAACCAGGTGAAACTTTATTCGAAGTGGAAGAGGCTTGTGAAAAAGCTACAATAATAATGTATTTGCTTTCTGATGCTGGACAAATTGCTGCTTGGCCAACTGTTAAATCTCATTTAACTGAAGGAAAGACTCTTTATTTCTCACATGGATTTGGAGTAACTTACAAAGAGCGAACTCAAATAGTCCCTCCAGCTAATGTAGATGTGGTTTTAGTTGCTCCAAAAGGCTCAGGAACTAGCGTTAGAAAATTATTTCTTCAAGGAAAAGGAATAAATTCTAGCTATGCAGTGTTTCAAAACTATACGGGGAAAGCCGAAGAAAAAGCTTTGTCTTTAGGAATTGGCGTGGGTTCGGGTTATTTGTTTGAAACTGATTTTAGAAAAGAAGTTTATAGCGATTTAACAGGCGAACGTGGAGTTTTAATGGGCGCTTTGGCTGGAATTATGGAAGCTCAATATAATGTTTTAAGAAGTAAAGGTCATTCTCCTTCAGAGGCTTTTAATGAAACGGTTGAAGAGTTAACTCAGAGTTTAATGCCTTTGGTTGCAGAAAAAGGAATGGATTGGATGTTTGGAAATACTTCTACAACAGCACAACGTGGAGCTTTAGATTGGAAAAATAAATTCAGAGATGCTGTGGCTCCTGTGTTTAATGATTTATACGAAAGTGTGGCATCTGGAAATGAGGCTAAAATAGTTATCGAGGCGAATGCAAAACCTGATTATAGAGAGAAATTAGAAGTTGAATTAAAAGAAATTCGCGAATCAGAAATGTGGAGAGCTGGTGCACAAGTGCGTAAACTCAGACCAGATGAGTGTGCAAAGTCAGAAAAACCTATTGTTTTAATGTAATAAGCCTCTGACATTGAGGATAGCATTAAATAGCTCAAATAATATTTTAATATGAAAGAATATAAAAGCATGGTAAGTATGGAGAATATTTACCATGCCTATTTAAACCTAAAAGGGGTTGTTGTTAGAACTCCACTTTTAAAAAATTTAAATTTATCGGAGAAATTCGATGCAAATGTTTTATTGAAACGCGAAGATTTACAAGTAGTTCGTTCCTATAAAATTCGTGGTGCTTATAATAAGATTTTTTCGCTCTCGGATGCCGAAAAAGCAAAAGGAATTGTTTGTGCAAGTGCTGGAAATCATGCTCAAGGAGTTGCATATTCGTGCAGATTATTAGGGATTTATGGCAGAATTTATATGCCAACAACTACTCCGAAGCAAAAAATCACTCAGGTGAAGATGTTTGGGCGTGAGTTTATTGAAATAATAATTCAAGGCGATACTTTTGATGATGCATTTCAAAAGGCATTGGAGGAAAGTATTTCTACAGAAAAAGCCTTTATTCCGCCTTTTGATGATGTGAAAATTATTGAAGGTCAGGCTACAACAGCGTTGGAAATTATTGAAGATTTGACTGAAGAGCCAGATTATATTTTTATTCCAATTGGCGGTGGAGGATTAGCTTCTGGAATTTCTACCGTTATTAAAAATAAGTTTAAAAACACAAAGATTATTGGAGTTGAGCCTGAGGGTGCACCTTCAATGAAGACCTCAATTGATGCTGGGGAAAATATTACGCTTCAAAAAATAGATACTTTTGTTGATGGCGCTGCTGTTAAGCGCGTAGGGGATATTACTTTCGAAATTTGTCGTAATTTGTTGGATGACATTGTTTTAGTTCCTGAAGGAAAAGTTTGCACAACGATATTAAAATTGTATAATGAAGAAGCAATTGTAGTTGAACCTGCTGGAGCTCTGACAATTGCAGCTTTAGATTTTTATAAAGAAGAAATTAAAGGCAAAAATGTAGTTTGTTTGGTGAGTGGTAGCAATAATGATATTACTAGAACTGAAGAAATTCGTGAACGTTCTATGTTTTACGAAGGATTGAAACATTATTTTATAATCAGATTTGCACAAAGGGCAGGGGCATTAAGAGAGTTTTTAATGGATGTATTGGGACCAAATGACGATATAACCTATTTTGAATATTCGAAGAAGAATAATAGAGAAAAAGGGCCTGCCATAATTGGTGTAGAAATTCCGCATAAGGATGACTTTGAGGGGTTAATTGATAGAATGAGGGATAAACGCATAGTTTTTGAGTATTTAAATGATAATTTTGATTTATTTCAACATATAATTTGATAGTTAAAATGTTTGTTTTAAAAAAAATATTAACTTTGTCTGCTGACAATTTTATGTTTTTACACTAATTATATGTTAATTTTTTACAGAATATTGTGTTTTTATGGAATATTAATACTTATGTATTTGATTCCAAATTATACATTAGCAGATTCTGTTAATGCTCAGCCAATTAAAAATCAAGATTCAATAAAAATTCTGCAAATAATCGAAAAAGGTAATTTGATAAAGAAATCAGATCCCTTAAAATCGATGCAATATGCAAATCAGGCATTATCTCTTAGTTTGTCTAAATCAAATAAAGAAGGCGTTATGAATTCCTTGATTTTGTATGGCGTTTTGTATAAAAATAAAGGAAATTATGAATATTCAGTTAAATGCTATTTTGCTTCCCTGAAAATTGCAGAAGAAAAAAATGATATTGAAAATATTTCCAAATGTTTGAATAATATTGGGAGTGTGTATCAATCTCAAAATAATCTTACCGAAGCAAAAAAATATTTTCAAGAATCCTTAGAAATTGAAAAGAAACGAAATGATAAATCACAAATGTCTCTAAGGTACTACAATCTAGGGACTATATATGATTTAATGGATAGCATAAATTTAGCAAGGGCTTATTATAACAGTTCATTGTTAATAGAAGAGGAAATAAAGAATAAAGATGGCATTTACTATGCATTATATGGTTTAGCTGGAATTGATATAAAAGAAAACGACTTGATAAGTGCGGATAGAAATTTGTCTAGAGCAATAAGTATTGCGAGGGAATTAGGTGATTTAGGCGGTTTGTCGTTTTGTTATTTGGAGCGAGGTAAGTTGTTTGAAAAACAAAATAATTTGAATGAAGCTATAAATTCGTACCAACAAGTTGTAAGTTTTTCAAAGCAAGTTGATTATAAAAATGAAGAAAGTGTGGCATATTCTCAATTGTCAAATCTATATGAAAGAATAAATAGACTAGATTCGGCTTTTGTTTATTTAAAAAAATTCAATTCATTGAATAAAGTACTAAATGGTATTGAGGCTCAAAACAAAATCGCAGAACTTAAAGAAAAATACGAAATTCAAAAGAAGGAATCTGAAATAGAATTACTAAAAAAGCAAAAAGAATTATCTGAATTTGAAATTTCACACCAGAAGTCAACAAGAAATTATTTAATTGTAGTTGTTTTATTAACATTGGTTTTGGTAGTATTGAATATTAAAAAAATATATAAAAATTTTAATAAGGCTAATTTAGAAAATGAATAAAATATTTAATTTTTTCGAAAATCAGTTTAATAAAATTGAAAGTGCTTTTATCAGCGATTCGCTTTTTAGTTCGAATGGTATAAAGTTCATTGCTTCGATAGTATTAGGAATATATTATTCAATAAGCATTCTGGTTCTTGGTACTTTTAATTTTGCTACTACATTAGGAATTGCTTTCAATTCGCTATTGATTTTTATTGTAGTTTTTTTAGCTACGTTAATCTGCTTTTTCATTTACAGTTTTATTGAAGAAAAGGTTTTTGCGAGTTTGTCAAGATTTTCAAAGTATATAATGCTCATTTTATTAGATGTAGTTTTTGTTTCTGCATTTTTATTTTTATATGTTAATACAGTTAAAGTTGTTGAAATTCAAGATTATACGTTTTTTAAGCTTCTGCAAGAGACTTTGATTATTATGATTTTGCCAAGCATGTTATTTGTTTTCTCTTTTGAAAATTATTTAATAAGAGAAAAATTTAAAATAATATCGATGATTAAAAAAGCTGAGACCGACAATAAGAATAAAGAAATAATAATAAAATCCGATAATATTAAGGAAACATTAAAGATTAATTATGAAAATTTTATTTTTGCCGAAGCAAGTGATAATTATACAACTATATATTACATTAAAGATGATCAAATTTGTAAAGTTTTATTCAGAATAACATTAAAGAAGCTTGAAGATTTGTTTAAAATCTATGATATGACTATTCGTTGTCATAAATCTTATTTATTAAATGTAAATCAGATTAAAGAAATATTAGGGACTTCGCAAAATTACAGAATACTTGTTCATAATGTTGATATTCAGATTCCTGTTTCAAGAAATTTTCCAAAAAGTATAATTGATTCTTTAAAACAAAGGGATGTGAATAATTAACCATATATCCCAAAAAGTATCAATTAGCATTTTTTTTTATGCAATACATCACATTTAGTCTTTTAACACCACTCTTTTTTTTTATTTCTTCGTCTATAGTTTATCTTTGTAATTACAATTTGTGTTATAATATTTATTAATATAAATTATCAGATATTTTATACGAAAATTGGAATAAGAAGGATAAAACTTTTTTATTAATTAAAAACTACCACATTATGAACAGACGGATATTACTTTCAAGCGTAATTGCATGCTTAACCGTTATGTTGAATATACATAGCTATGCACAAATGACTGTTAGTTCAGCTCAAACTCCCGCACAATTAGTTAATAGTTTATTAGGTGCTGGAGTTACGGTTTCAAATGTTACATTTTCTGGAGGCACAGGTCAGAGAGGTAGTTTTGCTGGTGGCTTAACCACCACGCCCATCCCTTTTTTAATGGGACAAGGTATTATTTTGACCTCTGGTGATATAGCTCAAGTGCCAGGTCCAAATACATCAGGGATGACCACTACAAATGCTTCAGGGGGACCTGATGCAGATTTAAATGCTATTATTGGCAATGGAGGTATAACTGATGATTGTGCTGTGTTAGAATTTGATTTTACACCATTGTCCGACACAATTGCATTTAATTATATTTTTGCTTCAGAAGAATATCCTGAATTTGCATGCGGTGATTATAATGATATTTTTGGTTTTTTATTATCTGGACCAAATCCTGCTGGAGGCAGTTATGTGAAAAAGAATTTGGCAGTTATACCAGGTACATCTACAATGGTTAGTGTTAATGCTGTTAACCCCGGAGTTGCAGGTGCAAATGGAGCTGCAGCAAATTGTAATGCAATTGATCCAAATTGGGCTAGTTATAGTTATTTATATCATGATAATCCTAAAAATGCAGGAGTTATTAATATTAAATGTGATGGTTACACTAGTAAATTAACTGCTGGTGCTAAAGTTGTTTGTGGGCAAAGTTATCATATTAAAATGGCAATTTGTGATGGCGGTTCAAATCCTTTTGGTAGCTATGAATGGGATTCTTATGTTTTTATTGAAGCAGGTAGTTTTGTTAGTCCTGGTATTACAACCAGCACTCAGGTTCAGAGTGCAACTGGAACTTTAACCGCTGGTTCAACTATTACCGAAGGTTGCACTAAAGGAGTTGTTACTTTTACTGCTACTCCTGCTCCTACAACTGCTTACACAGTTAATTATACTATAACAGGAACAGCTACTAATGGCACAGATTATACAACTTTGACAGGTTCAGTTACTATTCCTGCAAACGCTGGAACAGCAACCATTACAATAGATCCATTAGCAGATGGAATTGCCGATAATGGTGAAACTGTTATAATTTCGGCGTCTAACTGTGTGGGTTCTACAAGCTCAACTTTTACAATTTTAGATGGAGCTGCACCTCTTGTTATTTCATGTGGAACTACAACTTCAACAAGTGTTCAATTTTTATGGAATGCTATTACAGGTGCTTCATCATATAATTATTCATATACGGTAAATGGAGGAACAGCTGTAGTATCTTCAACAAATAGTACAAGTCTTAACATTACTCCTTTAAATCCTGGAGATGTTGTGTCAATTACAGTTACTCCTGTTGGATCTACCTGTCCTGTTCCTGCTACTTGGACATGTACAGCTACTAGTGCATCATGCTCTATTAATGCAGGATTAGATAAAGTTATCTGTAAAGGTGCTTCTACCACATTAACGACAACACCTTCTGGAACTGGAACACCCACATATTCATGGACTGCAAGTCAAGGTGCAAATCCATCAAATGTGCAAAGTCCAACAGTATCACCTACAATAACAACCTCTTATACAGTAGTTGTTACTTATGGTTCTTGTACTGCATCTGATGGAGTACTTGTAACTGTTAATACGGTTACTCCTGAAGCTGGCGTAAGCCCTGGAACTATAACATGTACTACTACATCGTTGAATTTAAATGGTTCTGGAGGTGGAAATTATAGCTGGTCTGCAACAAATGGTGGAACAATATCCGCTAATGGAACATCTGCTAATCCTTCTATAAGCTCAGGTGGAACATATACAGTTACTGTAACAGGAACAAATGGCTGCACAGCAACTGATAATGTAGTAGTGCTTCAAGATAAAACACCACCAACAATGGATGCAGGTTTAAGTCCAGGTACTATTACATGTACTACTACATCATTGAATTTAAATGGCTCAGGAGGGGGAGCATATAACTGGGCAGCAATAAATGGAGGTGTTATCACTAGTGGATCAACAACTAACGCTCCAAATATTAGTAATGCCGGAACATATAATTTAACAGTTACTGGTGCTAATGGATGTACGGCATCAGATTATGTAAATGTTATAAAAGATATTGTAACTCCAATAGTTACGATAACAGCTCCTGCAATATTAACATGTACAACAACCAGCACAAATATGACCGCTAGTGGAGGAAATTCTTATTTATGGTCGGCAGGTACAGGTGGTACTATTACTTCGGCAGCAAATGGAGCAACAATTACTGTAACAGCACCAGCTGTATATACGGTAACTGTTACTGGTGCAAATGGTTGTGTTACGTCTCAAAATCAAACAGTTACTTCAAATACAACTCTTCCAATTCCTGAAGCTGGTACAGTATCAGGTCCCATAACATGCACAACACCTTCTTTGAATTTAAATGGTTCGGGTGGTGTTTCTTATAATTGGGTTGCTTCAAATGGTGGAACAATTTCTGCAAACGGAACAACAGCTTCCCCTACAATAACCTCGGGAGGCACTTATACTGTTACTGTTACAGGTCCAAACGGCTGTAGTGCAACAGACAATGTTATAGTTCTTCAAAACACGACCGCCCCAATCCCCGACGCTGGTCAAAACCAAGTAATCTGCAGTGGCACAGCAATAACACTAACAGCCACGTCAACTCCCACGACAGGAGTAGGTTATTTGTGGAGCACAGGCGGCACGACATCTACAATAAATGTCACCCCCACAAATACAACAACTGCAACAATAGTATTAACCTATACTGTAACCGTAACCAATACAACAAATGGCTGTAAGTCGACAGACAATGTAACAGTAACAGTAAATCCAAATCCAAATCCAACAATAACAGCAGCCCCGAGCAATATATGCGAAGGACAAAGTACAATGTTAACAGTCAACGGTGGGACCTCATGGTCGTGGAGTGATGGTGGTAGTTCTTCAACGATATCGGTCTCGCCAACTGTTAATACAGTATATTCAGTAACAGTAACCGATGGTAATGGCTGTAAAGGGACAAAAGACATATCAGTAAACGTGCAAACGCAAATAACGGCGAGTGCCACTCCCGATGCAATATGTATAGGCGAGAGTGCAGTTTTGACCACGTCAGGCGGCACGAGCTATTTGTGGAGTAATGGAGCAACAAGCTCAAGTATTACAGTAAGTCCAACATCAACTACAAACTATGGACTAACAGTAACCAATAACCTATGCTCCGCAGCCACATCCGTAACTTTGGTAGTATATCCCAAGCCAGCACAACCAGCAGTGGCAAGTCAAGCTATCTGTCCTGGGACAAGCGCAATTGTAACAGTTACGAACTCTGCCACAGGATTGAGCTATAGTTGGAGCAATACTACAACCGCAAATCCTTTAGTAGTATCTCCAACAGGAAATACTAGCTATACAGTAACAGTAACCGATGGCAATGGCTGTACTAATACAAACCAAGTAGCCGTGATATTAAATCCAGTTCCTACAGCCAATGCAGGATCAGACGTAGCAATATGTGCAGGCACAAGCACACAACTATCAGCTACTGGCGGACAAAGCTATAAATGGAATACAGGACCCACAACCGCTCAGATAAATGTATCACCAGCAACAACAACACAATATACAGTAACAGCAACCAACGCACAAGGCTGTACCGATGACGACCAAGTTCAGGTAACCGTAAAACCATTGCCTGTGGCAGGAATAAGTCCAGATATAGCAATATGCGCTGGAACAAGTACTCAGCTAACAGCCACCGGCGGCGGAACATACACATGGAGCAATGGAAATACAACACAAACTATATCAGCAAGCCCAAGTCAAACCATTACCTATAAAGTAACAGTAACCCTAACAGGCTGTACCGCTACAGAAGACGTAGTAGTAACAGTAAAACCATTGCCTACTCCAAGTATTGTTGCAACATCAGCCGACGTGTGCACAGGACAATCAACCGATTTGACAGTAAGTGGAGGCACAAGCTATCTTTGGAGTACCTCTGAAACAACACCAATGATAAGTGTTGTACCCACAGCAAGTACTACCTATACAGTAACAGCCACTACAAATGGATGTACCGCTACTGCCTCAAAAGAAATAGTACTAAATGATGATGTAACATTGAACCTAAGTAACTCTAATATATGTATAGGAAATTCCGCCTCATTAAGTATATCGGTAGGAACTGATTATATATGGAGCAATGGCGCAACTACATCGAGTATAACCGTAAACCCAAGTGCAACCACTAATTATTCGGTAACAGTAAGCGATGCCAATGATTGCTCAGCCTCAACAACGGTAACAGTTAATGTGCACCCACTGCCAGTAGTAGAATTAGGAAACAATCCAACAATATGTAGCGGAGCAAGTACAAATTTATCCCCAATAGCACCCTCCACAACAGGCGTATCCTATCAGTGGAGTAATTCGGAGACAAGTCAACAAATAACAGTTTCACCAATGATAACCACAACATATTCCTTGGTAGTAAGCGATAATAATACCTGTACCGCCTCCAATAACATCACCGTAAATGTAAATTTAACTCCTGTAGCCAATGCAGGATTAGACCAAGATATATGCGAAGGCGACTCGGCACAATTAGGTGCATCTGGCGGAACTGTATATTCATGGAATAATGCAAGTGATTTAACTAATTCAAGCATCAATAATCCAAAAGCTGGACCCGTTCAAACAACAACCTATTCAGTAACAGTTTCAGCAAATGGCTGTATGGATGTAGATCAAATGATAGTAAATGTAAACCCAATACCAAGTGCATTTGCCGGCTTCGATGAATCAATCTGCGCAGGCACCTCAACCCAATTAACAGCAGTAGGAGGCACAAGCTATCATTGGAGTAATTCGGCAAATACAGCAACAACAAATGTAAGTCCAAATACAAATACGACCTACTCAGTAACAGTAACAGCGAGCGGATGTACATCAACCGATGAAGTATCAATAACAGTTGTTGCAATTCCAGTAGTATCATTTGCAAGTGATACTATAGCAGGGTGTGAACCGTTACTAGTAAACTTCTCGGATAGCACCCAACCCAGTCCTTATACTTATTTGTGGGATTTTGGCGATGGCGCAATATCCACTACCAATAATCCAAGTCATTTGTATACCAACGATGGAGTTTTTGATGTAAAATTAACGGTAACCAATCTTCAAGGCTGCCAGAGTAGCTATACCAATAATAATATGATAAGCGTATATCCACAACCCAATATAGAATTTGATTGGACGCCAGATTTTGGCGATATCTTTGATGGAAAGATAGAATTTCATTCAATAACAAGTGGAGGCGTAACAGATTATGATTGGACTTTTGGCGATACAATCTCGAGCAATAACAGTTCGATATTAGAAAATCCGAATCATAAATACATAAATGCAGGCTACTATGATGTGTGGCTAGTAGGCACAACTCAGTTTGGGTGTGCAGATTCGATAATGCACACTATAAGAATAAAAGACTTAACTACATTTTATATCCCCAATGCATTTACTCCAACAGGCAATGATTTAAATGAAACGTTTGGACCGATATTTTTCAATTGTGAATTTGATACGTTTGAATTTTCTGTATACGACAGATGGGGAGGACGGGTGTTCAGCACAACTAGCCCTGACCAAGCTTGGGACGGCAGAGCTTATGGTGGAACTAATATTGCTAAGTCAGATGTGTATGTGTGGCAGTTGAAATATAAAGAAAAAGGAGGCTCATTACTTCAAATGATCGGAAAGGTAACATTAGTTAATTAAAAAATAGATGATATATTATTAAAGAGTTAGGTTTAACAATCTAACTCTTTTTTTTATTAAAAAATGCTAACCATTTACCCCACTTTCTGTCATTTCATCACTTTAAAGCCTCGTATATCCCTATTTTTTTTTATAATTAAAGTATTACTGCAAATTTGTGATGTTAATTAATTATAAAATAATATTAAATAATTATGAAAAAAAGATTACTATTGTTATCATTTGCAGCATTTGCCACAGTGTTATCTGTGAATGCACAAAGATCTAATCAGAAGATGCTTTCTGCTGATAAAGACGGTCAAAAAGAAGTTTATAAATCAAATTTTGTTTCGTCTGTGAAACCAACAGTTTCTAACACAAGAGCTTCTTATGCAATCACAGATACTTCTAAACTTGTTGATTACAGACAAGCATACGGATCTGGACCAACTTTTTATGTAGGAACTAGTGGTTATAGTAATACAATTACTAAAGTATTAAAACCTACGGCTGCTGTATCTCCAGCAACAGGGGTAAATTACCCTTCGTTCTTTCAACAGTTCGTTGGAAAAACTGGAGTAAAATTAAACGGAATCGGTGTTGTTTTAAGATCGCTAAATACAACTTCTGCTGACATCATGTTAAATGTTTATACTACACAGTATGCAAGTTTAGGCAGTGTAACGAAAACAATTACGGCTAATGGAACAACATTGTCAAATCAATTTTTTATGTTTACAGCTCCAATTACTTTGCCTGATACATTTATTGTTGAGGTAACTCCAATGGCGTTGAAAGACTCTGCAAGAGTATTAACTTCAGGATATCATGTTGGAAGCGTAACATGTACTGGGTCAATTTCTGGAACAAGCTTAACTGTTGCATCTTGGACATCAATGATTGGTGGTTTTAAAAATGGAGATACTATTAAAGGCGCAAATGTACTTCCAAATACTATTGTAACTGGTCAAACAGGTGCTATGATTTATACAGTTAGTGTTACTCAAAATGTAGCTACTGGTACTGCCCTTTCTGCAAGCAGATTAAAATATAATGATATTGATGCAAGTTGGAAAGAAACTTGGAATTACCCTACAACAGGAACTCCATCACAAGTTGGCGCATATTATGTTTGGTCAACTTCTACAGCTGGAATAGAATCAGGATATTATTTTTATCCAATCTTTGATTATACTTGGAATAACAATCCAACGATTGATAATTCTTGCTTAGGAACAAACAATACAGTTAATGTTACTTTAGCTAACGAAGCTTTTGTTAAAAATCCTTTATACAACAGAGCTGCATTCTATTTGAAACATGTTGGCTATAATGCTGCAAGAGATGACATGTATTACTCAAGAATTGATTTTTCTCAAACTCCAGCAGACAGTGTTAAAGTTGATCATAGCTCTACTTTGTATGGAACTTCGCATACATATAGCCCAGCAACAAAAGATACAATTACTGTAAATTCAGTTTTATGGACTTATGGTATAGGAGCAAACCCAAATGAATTAATTTTTGATGAAACTATTTTCCCAATTGGTATTAATCCTACTGCAACTGCTGGTGGAAATACTACAATAGCTACTACTGGAACTGCTACTGTATCTGGTGCAACTGCAACTAATGGTACTATTGCTTGGACTGAAAATGGTGCAGGAACAATTACTGCTGGTGCATCTACATTAACTCCTACATATACTGCTGCTGCAGGTGATGCTGGAAATGTAGTAACATTAACAATGACTGTTACTGGTACAGCTCCTTGTGCAACTCAAGTTACAGCTACATATACTGTTAATGTAACTGGAACTGTTTCTGTCGATGCTAATTCAGCTGCTAAGTTAGAGGTTTATCCTAATCCAGCTAACAATGTATTAAATATTGCAAACATTACAGCTAATGCTAATGTAACAATGATGAATTCTTTAGGTCAAGTTGTTTATAGTGCAGTTGCTTCTGACAATTTAACTGTAAATACTCAAAACTTAACAGAAGGTATTTATTTCGTAAGAGTAAATAATCAAGTTGTTAAAGTTATTATTACAAAATAGTTTTTAGTTTGATTTGTTGTATTTAGTTTATACAACAAGAATTTATTTTAGTTTGCAAAAGGAGAGCTTCGGCTCTCTTTTTGCGTTTTAGTTTTTTTAAATCAAAACGAATATGATTTATTTGTAATAAGATTTTATTCGCGTTGTTCGCTTACTAGAAAATATATATGATTATGCTTCATATTTTTTTATATTTGATAAACCAACTAATTAGCATACTTTATATTAAAATCATAAACGCATAACAATTTTTATTTAATAATTGATTTTAAAGTGTAATTTTGGGCTAAATCTTTTTTTGAGGTGCCACGTATAAAGAAGCAAAACTTTATCTAT
>JBAXGW010000010.1:0-83985 GCA_037139195.1 Bacteroidota bacterium | reverse complement strand
ATAGATAAAGTTTTGCTTCTTTATACGTGGCACCTCAAAAAAAGATTTAGCCCAACTATACCAAGTCCAATCTCCATTTTTTTGTCCGTTAAAATATTGTCCTTTTATATGAGTTTTCCCATTTGGGAAATATGAAATATACTCATTTTGATAATTGTTATATTGCAAATTTAATTCGTATTTCACAGGTCCGCCTTTGTAAAAATGACTAATTCTTTTTCCGCTAGCATTTGTATATACGGTGCTATCTATAACATTACCAAGAGTATCATAATCTATTGAATTTAATAAAACACCTTTGTAGTAGGTTTTGGCTTCAACAATTTTGCCATTTGCGGCATAGTACTTTTGGGTTCCATTTGCCAATCCTTCAATATAGTAGTTTTCTACTTCCAATGTTTTATCAGGATAAAATCCTATCCAATTTCCTTCTTGCTCATCATTTTTATAATTACCGTGAGAAGAAACATTTCCATTTTTAAAATATTCACAGTAGTAGCCTTCTGCTAGGTCGTCCTTATAGTTAACTATTTTTGATGTTTTACCATTTGTATAATAGTTTTTGAGTTCGCCCTGTGCTTCGCCATCTTTGTATGAAGAAGTAGACTCTAAATTTCCGTTTACATCATAAAATTTCCAATCTCCTTGTTTTTCTTCTTTTCCGTACTTTCCAGTGCTTCTTTTTGTTCCATTAGAATAGTAACCTTCAAAATCAAAATTTCCACTTTTCTTTTTATCTTGTTTTATGACGTCCCCTTTTTTATTAAAATACTTATATCCAATAATTTCCCCTTTTTTATACTCTAATTCGTTGTATATTTTACCATCTGAATCAAATTCTTTTCTTATACCATTAAGTTTTCCGCTTTCATCAAAATCAGACATTACTGATATAACTCCTGTTTTGAAAAAGGTAATATTTTTTCCAATAGGTTTATTATTTGAATATTTTAATGAATCAGATGTTTTGCCATTATCGAAATAAGAAATATAATCACCTTGTAATTTTCCTTTTACATAAGTTGCCTTTTGCATTATCTTGCCATTTCGATAATAATTGGTTTCTAAAGAATTTTTTTCGCCCTCTAAGTAGCTAACTTCACTTTTTAACTCGCCGCTACTGTAATAGGTTTTGCCAGCCCCATCTAAATTCCCTTTTTTATTTGTGCCCTTAAAATATACCTGTCCATTTGAATAATATTCTTCATACGCACCTTCTCTTACACCCACTTTGAATCCAATAAGTTTATCTTTAGCTCCTTTATCATTATATGTAATACCATCGCCATCAATTTTTTCGTTTAAAAATGGGACATGTGATTCAATGATACCTATAAAAGAAAACGACTCATAAACAGTTAGCACTCCATTTACATATGTTTCTTTAGATTTTAACAAGCCATTTTCATTGTACCATAGCCATTCACCATCACGTTTGCCATCACTGGTATATTTCCCAATTCCTTTAATTTTGCTATTTGCGTGATATAATTCGGCATAACCAATATAACTTGTTCTTGCCTCTCCTAAAGTTCCAATTGAACTAATTGCGTATCTTTGATTGGCTCTAAAAACATTTACTTTTTGCATTTTACCGTTGAAGAACAAATTGTAATCTCTGTGTTGGTCGTCCCATGAATTTTTAATCCAGTCAACAAAGGCTATGAGTTTTGTTCTGTTTTTTTCCACTAATTTTTTATGATATTCGTTTGCACTAGCTATTAGAAGGTAATTAGCAAAAATATCAAATTTATTATCTTTTAGTAATTGTTTGTAAAATGGAACGTAGGTTTTATGCCAAAATCCTGCATTTTCAGAATTTTCAGGAATTTTATCAAAAAGCAAATATGCCTGACGTACAAAAGGCAATTTTAGTTTAGATTTAACTTTGTATTTTTTATCTAATGCAACGTAATTTTGAATTAACATATCGATATCTGAATAGTCGTCGCCATCAGTAATATCAGTTCCTTTTGGTTTGGTGCTCTCTAAATATTTTGTAGAAGACATTTCGTTAAGACAAGCTAATGCATTATTTGCCATTGGAGCATTTGGGTCTAATAAAATATAGGTATTAAAAGCAAGCATTGCAAGAGCCGTTTTTCCTTCGTTCATCGCGATTACTCCAAGCGAGTAATGTGTCCCAGGATGAAAAGGGTTAAGCTCAACCGATTTTTTATAACATTCGAAAGCCTCTTTGTTTCTTTCTAATTTTGATAAAGAATAAGCTTTATTGAAGTAAAGAAGATTTGTTTTTGGGAAGTTTTTTATTCCTTCATCATATAGTTTAACGGCTTCTCCATATTTTTCTAGGTTATCGTAGCAACAGCCCATATTTGTGTATAATTCGGGGCTAAGATATAAATTTAATGCCAGTGCTTTTTTGCCTATTGCAATTCCTTCTTCATACCTTTTAAGACGATAAAAAGTTAATATTTGTTCAACCGCAGCAGAATAAAATGCAGTATCATTCTCGGGTATTTTTTGAAATTCTTTTAATGCCTCATCGTATTTTTCGGCTTCATAAAATTCTAATCCTTTTTGAATTTTATCTTTTGCATTAATAATTTCAGGCTTTTCTTGACTCATTGACATTTTGCTAATCATGCAAAAAAGAAGGAAAAATAGATATCTAAACTTCATAATGTGGTGTTTTTATTTATAAGGGTGTAATTTGTTTGGGTAAAAATATAAAAAAAAATTAATATTTTTGTAAAAATATCATTTTTTCAAATTACAATAATTGACAATTGATAAAAAAATGTTGTTTCCTATTATTAATAGTCATTCTCAGCTGGAATCAAATGTAAATCCGAATTATATGTCCCTGTGGAATAATTAGTTGTTACCTCAGTGTAATCGTAGTTGCGAATTAAATGAATTTTTTTGTTTTTCAACTCAACAATATTGTATAGTTTAGGACTGGCTGAATTTAAGGTTGTTATGCCATCAGATGTTGTTATTTTTTGAGGCTGAAAAGCAATAATTTCTTTAGCTTTAATATCTGCTGATTTGTTATTATTTAAAAAATACCATCTTCCCTCTTCATCAGACATATCTGAAGAACCGTAAGTAATTCTATAATTACGAATGATTCGATATGTTCCATCTTTATTGATAGCAAAAGTCCATGAATAAGTGCCTTGACCAGAACCTCCATCTGCAAATATTAAAGAGAATTTGCCTTTACTACTTGTTTCAGTATATGAAATGATTTCGTTTGTTGTTGAACTATTTTGTTGCGATAAAAATTGAGTTGCCTCAGATACTTTCCATTCTCTGCATATTCGGGCTTTCCTAGATAATATAGATATAAACGGATCCTCTTCGCCTTTTTTACATGCAGTAACAAGAAAAATAATTGCCAAATTAATTAGGAGTATATTTTTCATTTTAATAAATATTTTAAATATTTTTATAATTTCTTTTAGTAAACGCAGCAAATATAATAAAATATCTACAGTTTAATAGGTGAAATAATATTTTGGATAGTTTTGTCAAATAATTATGCTTAACTGTTTTTTTATTAAGACAAATGAAATATATTTGCTGACTTAATACTTGAAATGAACATGATATTTTAATGAAAAAGCTATCTAAACGTCTAACAATTAACATAATTTCGCATTTTCTGGTAGCTATCGTGTTGCTTATAGGTGTATATAAGACTTGGGAGGCTTATGCATTGGAGAATAAAAGAATGTCGAATGATATTTTGTCTAATGCCTTAATTATTGAACGTGCTTTAAATCAAAAAAATATCGATTCATTGAAGTGCAATTCCGAGGATATAAATTCTATTTATTATAAAGAACTAAAAGCTCAATTAAAAAAAATAAGAGAAGGGTATAAAAAAATTAGATTTATATATCTGCTTAATAAAAAGGCTGATAATAGCATCTACTTTTTTGTTGATTCTGAAAATCATAATTCGAAGGACTATTCGCCACCTGGTCAAAAATACTCAGAAGCTGATCAATCATTTTATAAAGCATTTTATTCTAACACCAATTTTATCACAAAGCCTTATACTGATAGATGGGGAACTTGGGTTACAGCTATTATTCCAATAAAAAGCGATATTGATGATAAAATTTCTAGCGTACTTTGTGTTGATTCGGATGCAAATGAGTGGGAAGCACAGCAGCTACAAGTTACAATTCAGCCCATTGTTATAACCCTGCTTTTTGTAGTTATTTTAATTGTGGTATTCACTTGGATAAAACGATCTCAAAAGGAAAAAGAAAATTTAATGAAATTATCAGAGTCTTTATCCTTAAGCGAAGAAAAATACCGTAAAATATTTGAGAATGTTCAAGATATGTTTTTTCAGGCCGATAGAAATGGCATTGTAATAGAGATGAGTCCATCTGTTTATAGATATTCAGGCTATACCAGTCAAGAATTAATAGGAACAGAAATGGCGAAATATTATTATAATCCAGAAGATAGAGAAAGATTTGTTTCTATTCTAAAGCAAAATAGAGAGGTTTCGGATTATGAAATTAAAATGAAAGGCAAAAATGGCAATATAGTTTATACATCTGTAAATGCTCATCTTTTATTTGATAATAACAATAATTATATTGGCGTAGAAGGTAGTTTAAGAGATGTAACTGAGCGAAAAAAAATGGATGATATGCTTCGAAAGAAAAATGAAGAGTTGTCAACCCTAAATGCAATGAAAGATAAATTCTTTTCAATCATAGCTCATGATATTAAGAACCCATTTAATCATATTATTGGCTTTAGTTCCTTATTAAATAAAAATGCATCTAAATACGATGTTGATGAAATTCAAAAATACAGCAAAATTGTATATGAATCATCTTTGATAACTTATGAATTATTAGAGGAACTGTTAACTTGGTCGAAATCACAAAGTGGTCAGTTAAATATAAATACAGAAATTTTCGATTTTACTGCTATTATTGAAGATGTGGTTTTAAAATACAACTACTTATCACAAAACAAACTGATTGAAATAAAAACTGAAATTAATCATGTTTCTAGGGTTTTTGCTGATGAACCAACCATTAAAACCGTTTTTAGAAATTTACTAAATAATGCAATAAAATACACTAATGAGAATGGATGTATTATTGTTGCTACAGAAGAAAATGAAGATTTTATCAAAGTCTCAATAACTGATAATGGAATTGGGATTGAAAAAGATGATATTGAAAAGCTATTCAGAATAGATTCAAGCACAAAAGCTATTGGCACAAGTGGCGAAAAAGGAAGCGGGTTAGGATTGATTTTATGTAAGGAATTTGTAGAAAAAAATGGAGGAGAAATTGGCTTGTATAGCGAATTCGGGATAGGTAGCACCTTCTTTTTTACAGTTCCAAAATCTGTTATATAAAAACAAATAGGCTCCCTTTTTTGCAAATATCCCATTATTAAAATCGTACTAATTCCCCCTTTTAATTATAGCTCTTTAATAATCAACAAAAAGTCTTGATTTAATTAATAATTTTTCTAATTTTGTCGGCTCAAAATCAAGCATTCCGAAATAAACTCAAACTAAAAAAAACAATGAGTCAGGAAAAATTCGAAAAACTATTTAATGAATTTCCAGCCGTTACTAGCCAACAGTGGAAAGACAAAATCATTCAGGACCTTAAAGGCGCTGATTATGATAAGAAGTTAATTTGGAAAACTATAGAAGGATTTGATGTAAAGCCTTTCTATACTTCAGAAGACATTGATAATCTTCCGTTTATTGGAACAAATCCAGGCGAATATCCTTTCGTTAGAGGAAACAAAACCAATAATAACGACTGGGATGTGCGTCAAGATATTGATTTAGACAACCCTGTTGATGCAAACAAAGCTGCAGTTGAAGCCATCAGTAGAGGTGCAAATGCGATTGGATTTAGAGTTAAAGACGTTACAACTGCTGTGCAGATGGCAGATCTCCTTAAAGACATAAATCCTGAAACAACAAAAATTCATTTTACTTCATCACGCTCTTATCCTGCAACTTTGGATCTTTTTATTAAAGAACTTGGGAATAAAGGCGTTGACAAATCAAAAGTAGAAGGTTCTATAAATTTCGACCCATTCACGTATGCATTAACTCATGGTGAAATGTATACAACTGCTGAAAACAATGCAGTTGAAATGGCTCACGTTTTAAAAACGATAAAAAATAATATTCCTAATTTCAAAGCCCTTTGTATAAACGGAAATTTCCTACAAAATGCTGGAGCATCTATTGTTCAAGAGCTTGGATTTAGTTTAGCGGCTGCAAATGAATACGTTTATCAGCTTATTGGTAAAGGTTTAAGCATTGATGAAATTACGCCTATGCTACAATTTTCGATGGGAATAAGTTCAAACTATTTCTTCGAAATTGCTAAATTAAGAGCGGCACGTTTACTATGGTCAAAAATTGTTGAGCAATACAATCCTGCTTCAAAAGAAAGCATGAAAATGTATATTCACTCTTCAACTAATACATGGAACAAAACAGTTTACGATCCAAATGTAAATATGTTGAGAACAACCACAGAAGCAATGTCTGCTGCACTTGGTGGATGCGACTCAATGAATGTTTTACCTTACGATTCTACCTATAAAACTTCAGATACTTTCTCTAGAAGAATTGCTCGAAATACTCAATTTGTATTGAAAGAAGAATCGTACTTCAATAAAATTGTTGACCCCGCTGCAGGTTCCTATTATATAGAAAGCCTAACTAACAGTATTGCTGAGCAAGCTTGGAAAATTTTCAACGAAGTTGAAGAAAGACACGGATATATAGCTGCAATACAAGAAAACTTTGTTCAAAATACAGTTGAAGAAACAGCTCGTAAACGCGATATGGCTATTGCTAATCGTAGAGATGTTTTACTAGGAACAAATCAGTATCCAAATCAATTAGAGCACATGCTTGATAAAATTGAAGATAGAAAATCTTGTAACTGCAAAGCAAAAGCATTTAAAAATTTAAAAGCATATAGAGGAGCACAAGCATTTGAAGAATTGCGCTTAACAACCGAAAAATCGGTTAAAGAAGGCAAAGCCTGTCCTAAAGTTTTCTTATTAACAATAGGAAATTTAGCAATGCGCAAAGCTAGAGCAACATTTGCATCTAACTTCTATGCATGTGCAGGATTCGAAGTTATTGATAATAGCGGTTTTAAAACACCTGAAGAAGGCGTTGAAGCTGCAATTAAAGCAAATTCAAATGTGGTAGTTATTTGTAGTTCTGATGAAGAATATGCTGAAATAGCTGCTCCTATTGCAAAACTATTAAAAGAAAAAGCATCAAATACTAATGTTATTGTTGCAGGTAACCCAGTTGAACTAATTGAACAACTGAAATCTGCTGGTGTTGATGATTTCATAAGTGTTAAAACTAACGTTTTAGAATCACTGAAAGCATTACAGACAAAACTTATTTAACGGTAAAAGGTAACAGGTTGCTGGTAACAGGTGCTAACGCAATAGAACCTTTTACCAGTTACCAGTCACCAGCCACCAATCACCAATCATTTTTTCTTTTAAGCAAACAAAATTAATTTTATGAGACCAAATTTTAAAAATATCAATATAAAACAAGATTCGAAAGAAGGAACATCTTTTGAACAATGGCAAAAAGCCAACCATATTGAAAAAAGTTGGAATACACCAGAACAAATCCCAGTTAAACCTGCATACAACGCAGAAGATCTAGAAAACATGGAGCATTTAAACTATGCTGCAGGTCTTCCTCCATTTCTTCGCGGACCATATAGCGGAATGTATGCAATGCAACCTTGGACTGTTCGTCAATATGCTGGATTTTCTACCGCAGAAGAATCAAATGCTTTCTATAGAAGAAATTTAGCAGCCGGTCAAAAAGGTTTATCAGTAGCGTTCGACCTTGCAACGCATAGAGGTTACGATTCTGACCACGAACGCGTTGTTGGTGATGTTGGAAAAGCTGGAGTTGCTATCGATTCTATCTTAGATATGAAGATACTTTTCGACCAAATTCCTTTGGATAAAATGTCGGTATCTATGACTATGAATGGAGCTGTGCTTCCTGTTCTTGCATTCTACATTGTAGCTGCAGAAGAACAAGGCGTTCCAATGGAAAAATTGAGCGGAACAATTCAAAATGATATTTTGAAGGAATTCATGGTGCGTAACACGTATATTTATCCTCCACTTCCTTCAATGAGAATTATTGCAGATATCTTCCAATTTACATCGAAGAATATGCCTAAGTTTAATTCAATTAGTATCTCTGGATATCACATGCAAGAAGCAGGCGCAACCGCAGATATTGAATTAGCATATACATTAGCTGATGGTTTGGAATATTTAAGAACGGGAACTGCAGCTGGAATGGACATTGATGATTTTGCTCCTCGTTTGTCTTTCTTCTGGGCTGTGGGAATGAACCACTTTATGGAAATTGCTAAAATGCGTGCAGCTCGTATGCTTTGGGCAAAAATCGTAAAACAATTCAATCCAAAGAATCCAAAATCAATGGCATTGCGTACGCACTCTCAAACTTCAGGTTGGAGTTTAACTGAGCAAGATCCATTTAACAATGTTTCTCGAACATGCGTTGAGGCAATGGCTGCTGCTTTAGGTCATACGCAATCATTACACACAAATGCACTTGACGAAGCGATTGCATTACCAACAGATTTCTCGGCACGTATTGCTCGTAACACACAAATATTTATTCAAGAAGAAACTCAAGTTTGTAAAGTAGCTGACCCATGGGCTGGTTCTTATTATGTGGAAGCTTTAACTCATGAAATTGCACATAAAGCTTGGACTTTAATTCAAGAAGTGGAAGAACTTGGCGGAATGGCAAAAGCTATCGAAACTGGAATTCCTAAAATGCGTATTGAAGAAGCTTCAGCTAGAAAACAAGCTCGTATTGACTCTAAAAAAGATGTTATTGTTGGAGTTAACAAATTTAAACTTGAAAAAGAAGACCCAATCGAGATATTGGAAGTGGACAACACTGCTGTTCGCGAATCGCAAATCAAACGCCTACAAAAACTTAAAGGCGAAAGAAATAATGAAGAAGTTCAAAAAGCATTAGTATTAATAACTGAAGCTTGTAAAAACAAAACTGGAAATTTGTTAGAATTAGCAGTTGATGCAGCTCGGAAGAGAGCTACATTAGGCGAAATTTCTGATGCATGCGAAGATGTATTTGGAAGATATAAAGCAGTAGTAAGAACAATTTCAGGAGTATATTCTATGGAAGTAGGTCAAGATGATGGTTTTGCGAAAGCAAGAGCAATGGCTGACGAATTTGAAAAATTAGAAGGTCGTCGCCCAAGAATTATGATTGCAAAAATGGGACAAGACGGTCATGACCGCGGTGGAAAAGTAGTTGCTACTGCTTATGCCGACATGGGATTTGACGTTGATATGGGACCATTGTTCCAAACTCCAGCTGAATCTGCAAAACAAGCCGTTGAAAACGATGTTCATATTTTAGGAGTATCGAGTTTGGCTGCTGGTCATAAAACACTAGTTCCGCAAGTTATTGAAGAACTTAAGAAACTTGGCAGAGAAGATATTATGGTTATTGCAGGTGGAGTTATTCCAGCGCAAGATTATAAGTTCTTATACGATTCTGGAGTTGTTGCGGTTTTCGGACCTGGAACAGTAATTTCAGAAGCAGGTATTAAAATGCTTGAAGTTCTTTTAGATTCTAGAAAATAAAAACAAGTTAACGTTACAAGGAACAAGATTCTGGGTCAAAAAACCATACCCCTTTTACCGTTCACCATAAACCATAAAAAACCGCTTAGACTCTAGGCGGTTTTTTTGTTGAAGTATTTTTTTAGTAATTCCTTATCCACGTCTTGCAAATCGAATATTATCGGATTTCTTCCTTTTATGAAAAATATTACCTTTGCCATTAACATATCTAGTTTCTGCATATCTAAAATATTATTCTCAAACTTAACATATCGTTTGTCAGACCAGTAGCTTTCAATTTTCATCTTTTTTAGAACATCCGACAATTCCAAAGATAAATTATTCATATCTTCTGAATATGCCTCATAAAATTCTGGATTTACTTTCTCAATAGAATCACAAATTTCAATAGTCATCTGACCAATAAAAACTCCACTATGATTAACTGTATAAAGCTCAGATGAGTCAACGGGATATTTTATAAGTAAATCTTTAAAATCTGTTTGATTAATTTCTGCTGTATCAACTTTTGATACAACTTTTGCTTTTTTATTTCTTTCTGTGCATGAACTTATAACTATGAAAAAAAAATAAAATACCCAAGCTAATTTTCTCATATTTATATTAAATTAAATATTTCAAATACGAAATATAGGTTCTTTAAAAAACTGTTTTACTGATTAAACCCAAAATCCGCATTAGAAATTTTTTATTGAAAAAAATCAACTTTTTAACAATTGGAAATACTTGATTTTATTAATTTACAGACGTTTTTATGTTATAAATTTTCTAACGCTACGCATTAGAAAATTCTTGAAAATTAGACTGTATAAATTACAATTTCAGAAACAAGAAAAGGAGAAAAAGTCTGAAAGCTTAATACTGCGTAGCGAGGGTTGGCTTGAAAAATATTATGGCGATGTGCGAAGGTGCTGGGATGGTTGGGCATATGAAGGGTAGCTAGTGCGACAAACGACCATCGCTGGGCTTTATATTTTTCTTGATTTTTGTTTCTTTTGATCAAGCAAAAGAAAGTAAAATAAAATCTAATGCTTAATTAGGGTTAAAAATTGTAAAATTCAAATATGTTAAAAGCATACAAAAATAACTGGCAAAAAAAGTTACTTTTTCTTTTTTGGTTTAATTTTCTTTTTCTGTTTTGAAGGGTTTTCTAATTTCTCATCTTCCTTAAGCAAGGTTTTCCAATCGCTTACTGCATCCTGCGATAGAACAAGTGTTTGTACATATTCTTCTTTCTCAATATCTGCAATTGCAATTTTTTTGTCCATAAAAGCTTCAATTTCTTCTAACATTGGACGTTCTTCTTCACTACAGAATGAAACTGCAATTCCTTTTTTTATGCCTCTACCTGTTCTTCCTACACGATGAACATAGTTTTCGGCAATATCAGGCAAATCGTAATTTATCACATAATCTACATCAGCTATATCAATCCCCCTTGCACTAACATCTGTAGCAATTAACACTTTTATTATACCTTCTCTAAACTGACTCATCACTCTATATCTAATATCTTGTTCTTTGGAACTATGAATTGTTTCTGTAGTAATGCCAACGCGTTCCATCGCTAATTTCACGCGTTCGGCTCTAACTTTTGTTCTCACAAATACTAGAATTTTTGATTCTGGATGTTCATTAATAATACGCTCTAAAAAGAATCGTTTATCATCCATTTTAATATGTGCAACTGAATGTGTAATATTTTTGGAAACTGGGTCTTTGGGCGAAATCTGAATACGAATTGCATTCTTCACAATATTATAAGCCAATTCCTTAATTTCTTCGTTAATGGTTGCAGAAAAGAAAAGTGTTTGACGATAATTAGGAAGTTTTTTTACTAGAAACATAATGTCGTTCAAAAAACCCAATTGTAACATGTGATCTGCTTCATCAAGCACCAAAATTCGAACTTTATTAATCTTCAAATATCCTTGACTAATTAAATCAAACATTCTGCCAGGTGTTGCAACCACTATGTCAACACCATGTTCGAGTTGATTGATCTGAGGGTCTTGTTCAACTCCACCATAAATAGCCATAGTTCTCACTAAAGTGCCTTTAGCAATGGATAAAACAACACTGTTAATTTGAATAACAAGCTCATGAGTTGGTGCAATTATAAGGCATTTAACTCCATCATTGCGTGTTTCAGATTTTTCTACATGAATCATATTGATAATTGGTATAGCAAAAGCAGCAGTTTTACCAGTTCCAGTTTGCGCTATAGCCAATACATCTTCTCCTTTCATTATAGGAGGAATAGATTTGTATTGTATGTCGGTAGGTTTTCTGAAGCCAAGAAGCTGAAGGTTGTTTTTAACTTCTGGGGCAAATCTATAATTGTCGAATCTCATGATAGTTTTATTATTTTGCAAATGTACAAAATAAATAGCTTTTCCTGATAGGCGTTTTTATTTTGGAATTAATTGTAGCTAAAATGTTTGACAAAAATCATAAGTTAATTCCAAAGTGCTTTAAAACGATAACATATATCCAATATGCAAGTGCAGTTAATATAATTGAAATTAACATTGAACTCCAAAAATTAAAACCAAATTTTACAAGTAAAGGATAGGATATTAAAAATATATGGCTCGGTATTACTGCAATTAGCACATTCCAAGATAGGGTTGAAACTTTTTGAGAGTCATGTGTATCAAGGTATAGCCAGATCATTGCCAAAATAGTGGTAAGTGGTAATGAAGCATAAATTGCGGCCATTATAGAGTTTCGCTTGCCAATTTCTGCAATTGTAACTATTAGAATAGAAGTAAGTACTATTTTTATTATAAATCGCATCGTTATCCTTTATGTTAATTGTCTTGGGCAAACCATTCAGCATACGAAGTGGCTGTTTCGCATAATTTTAAACTATGTAATTTAATATTTTGCGTAAATATTTTATTCAATCTTTTTGCAAAGTCAATTAACATGTTTTCACTAGTAGGCTGATAATCTACAAATACTATATTAGCAAACATTTCGTTATGATGTTTTAAAAATTCTTTCTCGATATTGGTGTTAAGAACCAAAGCATGGTCAAATTCATCAATTATGGCTTTTCTAACACTATTTTTTAAATCACCAAAGTCTATTACCATGCCATCTTTTTCGTGATTTGGGGTGTTAAGTGGCTCGCCAATTACTGTTACATATAAAAGATATGAATGACCGTGTATATTCTTGCACAAACCATCATAATTCATCAAGGCATGAGCCATTTCAAATTTAAATTCTTTGGTAATACGTATTTTATTCATATAATTAACTATTTACAAAAATCTGTAATATATATCTGAGCATCTTCACCACCCATTGTTTGATATTTTAATAGGTCAGAACACCCATCATCACCCATTTCAATTTTCAATAATCCACGTGCTACAAAGGCTTCCCTATTTAAATAATTAAGTTTAATTGCCAAATTAAAATCAACTAAAGCATCTTTAAATTTTTCTTGTTGCTGAAAAATTCGTCCGCGAAAAACCAGTGCGTCCGATTTTCTGGTGAAAACCTCGGCGTTTATATAACTTGTAAAATCGGTTGATGCTTGATCCATTTTGTCAGGGATTCTAAAATAAAGTAGAGCTCTCTCAAAATAAGAATCCCAATAACTTGGGTTAAATTCAATAGATTTGCTAAAATCGGAAATAGCATCCCTTGAATTAGATATTTTGCAGAAGCATCCCTTTTTATAGTAATAAAAATCATTTTTCGAAGAATTATTTGCAATCAACCAATTTATATCTGCCAAGTAATAGCTTTTGTTATTAATAGAATCGGCAAGGTTTAATCGAAATTCATGTGCTTCAATACTTGAACCATTTTTACTTATATAATCGGTAAGTTCTGCAAAAGCAACAGAATTATTCATTGTATCTAGAGCCTTTTTAATATCGGAAAATTGATTTTGTGCACTTCCAAAAAGTGAAATGCAAATAAAAAAGAGGGTTATGTTAATCTTTAATGACATTAATATTTTTTATAAAATATGTTCAAGAAGGGTTTTCAATCCAATAATTATCAATATAATTCCTCCTATAAGTTCGGCTTTTGAACCCCAACGACAGGAGAATTTTTCGCCCATAAAAACTCCAAAATATGAAAATAAAAATGTAGTTATACCAATTATTCCGATTGAAAAATACACATTTAATCCAATTAAAGCTAGACTTAATCCTGCAACTAGTGCATCTATACTTGTTGCAACTGACAAGCTCAATATCACAAATAATTTTGAAATATCAAAACCTTTTTCACAATTATCGCTTTTAAAACTTTCATAAATCATTTTTCCACCAATACCAGCTAAAAGACTAAATGCGATCCAATGATCCACTTTGTCGAAGTATTCTTTTATGAAAAAGCCAAATTTGAAGCCAATAAGCGGCATTAATGCTTGGAAAATTCCAAAAAATAAACCTACACGTAAAGCTGTTTTATGCTTTTCTTTTTTTAAACCTGCTCCGCAGCATAAAGCAACTGCAAATGCATCCATTGATAAACCTAATGCAATTAAAAAAACAGTGAAAAGCTCCATCAATTATCTTTCTTTATTAATTCTACAATCATTTCTAGGTATTCTGCATCAACCTCATCAAACGAATTTAAATATTTACTATCAACATCTAACACTGCTGTTATAATTCCGCTTGAATTTCTAAGAGGAACAACAATTTCCGATTTTGACCTAGAATCGCAAGCAATATGATTTGGAAAAGTTTCAACATTAGGAACAATGATGGTTTTATTTTGGATTACTGCTGCCCAACATACTCCTTTATTATTTTGAAGCAACTGGCAAGCAACTGAACCTTGATAATTTTCTACCACTAAATAATCAGTTTCAACACGATAAAAGCCACACCAAAAAAAATAATCCATTTTATTAAATAATACAGCTGATATTGTAGCTTTATGAGCTAGTGAATCATCGCTTTTCTTTAGCAAATCTGATAGTTGAGAATATATTCTTTTGTAGCGTGCTTCCTTTTTAACTAAATCCATTGTAGCATCTATTTCTATTAATCAAAACTAACTTAAATTTTATTAGAAAAAAAATTTTAATAAATATTTTACAATTAACTACCTACATGCATCTGTAATAATACTATCAGCATTGTTAAATTGTGTTAATCACACAGCAATTAACAATAATTTACTAATTAATAGAATATATTTGTCGAATAATCGAATAAACAAACATAATAGACTATAAGTCTAATCATCGAAATTTTTTTATAAAATGTTTTCTTACCGCCACAGTTCAATTGATATAACTTCCACTTTTATCAATTTTATCAAAAAATTATTTATTTCATTTTTAATTTTAACCGTTTTACTTGTAATTAATATTAAAGATGCTTGTTCGCAGATTAGTATCACAGGCTCTAATACAAAAGATGGAGCTTACACTTCCCTTACAAAAGCTTCAGGTGCTTTTTCAGCACTTAATAGTATTTCTCAATCGGGAAGAACAATTGTAATTACTATTACAGCAGATGTGACTACTGAGGACGGCACATTTGCTCTTACCGGGGCTTTAGGGATGTGGACTAGCCTTACAATTAACCCAAGTGGAGGTGCTGCAAGAACAATTTCGGGTTCGATGGCAAAACCGCTTATAGACATTGACGGAGCCGATAATGTTACGATTGATGGATTAAATACTGGGGGTAATTCACTAATACTTTCTAATACGAGTACATCTGCCTCGGCAGGAACTTCTACAATTAGATTTATTAATGATGCAAATAGCAATACTATTAGAAATTGTACGATAAAAGGATCTACTACAGATGCTTCATCAGGAATACTTTTTTTCAGTACAACAACTGGGAGCACTGGTAATGATGGAAATACTATAGAATACAATAATATTACTTGTTCAACAGATGCTAACAGACCTCTAAATGTGATATACTCATTAGGCACTTCTTTTTATGAAAATAGTGGAAACACTGTTAGCAACAATAATATTTACAATTTTTTGAGCCGATCAACTGCTTCTTTTGGTATAAATCTAGGGAGTAATACAACTGCTTGGACTATTTCAACAAATAGTTTTTACGAAACGGCTTCGTTTGTACCAACAGCAAGTGTTGCATATTCTTGTATATCGATTTCAAATACTTCGGGGATAAACTTTACAATTTCCAGCAATTATATTGGGGGTAGCTCAGCAAATTGCGGATCCGCAGGAAGCGTTGCATCATGGACGAAAACAAATGCTTTTGACAATATCTTTTATGGCATAAATTTAAGCGTAGGAATAGCTACTGCTAGTAGTATACAAGGAAATACTATAAAGAATTTTATTTATAGTAATTCTTCATCTGCAAATTGGTATGCTATATATGTAACTTTTGGAAGTATTAATATTGGCACAATATCTGCAAATACCATTGGAGCAACCACAGGGACTGGATCCATTACTTTAACTGGAGGCGCAACTGGCACTACTTTTTATGGTATTTATTATAATAGTTTTGGAACTACAGATATTAGAAATAACACAATAGGTTCCATAACTGTGGCAAATAGTGCTACTTTAGCTGGCAATTTTTATGGCATATATAAATCTAATAATGGTACAACTACAATTAGTAATAATATCATAGGTAGTATCACCGAAGCTAATAGTATTTATGCCAGCTCAAGTTCAACATCAAATGCTCAATCTGTATATGGAATGTATATTGATGGAACAGGACTTAGAACTATTTCTGATAATATAATCTCAAGGTTAACAAATGGAACAACAAATACAACAGTTGGAACTTTAGGGATGATGTGTGGAATTAATTGTAATGCTGGTACATATACTATTACAAATAATACGGTGAGAGATTTTACAATTGCCAATGCCAATTCTTCCAATGTTGCAATGTGTGGTATTGCCTTAATTTCAAGTGCATCAGCTCCACAAACAATTTCTGGTAATACAATTTTTAATTTATCAAATACGTATACTTCATTTGCGGGAAATATTGTTGGGCTTTATTATGAAGGGCCAACTGTAGCAAGCTCAGTATCAAATAATTTTATTCACAGTTTATCGGTTACTGGCGCAAGTAGCACAACAGCTAATATTTATGGAATAAAAATTTCCTCTGGGTATACATCATATTCAAATAATGTTATTTCTTTGGGTGGAAATACGAAAACAACCATATATGGTATATACGAAACTGGTGCTGCAAATAATCACAATTATTTGTATTTTAATACAGTATATATTGGAGGTAGCCTAGTTACAGGGACAACCAATAAATCTTATTGTTTGTATAGTGCTGTTACTACAAATACACGTATTTTTGAAAATAATATTTTTGTAAATGCTCGCTCAACAGTTAGTGGTTCAAGCAAACACTTTGCTATTTACTTAGCATATACTGTCAATACTAGTTTAACTATTAATTATAATGAATATTATACTAGTGGTACAGGTGGAATATTAGGATACCATACAATAGGAGCTTATAATGCTGCAAATGATAAAACTACAATTGCAGGCTGGAAAACAGCTACAGGTCAGGATGTAAATAGTGTTGCCACTAATCCTACTTTCAGAAATGCAGGCTCAACTATTGTTAGCGATTATACTCCAACATCATTAAATAGCGGTGTTGCTGGTACAGGTTTGACTGTTGATTATGCTGGTGCTACAAGACAAGCCACTCCAAACATGGGTGCTTTCGAATTTAATAATACAATAACTTGGACAGGAAACTCGAATAATAATTGGTCGAATACTGCTAATTGGAGCTCTTCCACTGAGCCCACTTTGGCTGATATTGTTGTAATCCCAACTGGACGTTCAAATTACCCTAATATTACTGCTAGCTCAGAGGTTTGCCATTCATTAACAGTTCAAAGTGGAGGCTCAATCACATTTTCTACGGGTGGCAAGTTAACTGTTAGCTCAAGCCTTGTATTAAATAATGGAGGAACAATTACAATTTCAGGTGGCGAACTTGAGGCAAATGGGAAGTTTGATTATGATGGTGCTTTAACTATGACATCGGGAACATTAGACATAAATAACGAAATTGAACTTTCGGCAACTACTACCGAAACCATTTCGGGAGGCACAATTGAATGCGCAGGCGACTGGGATGGCGATGCCGAAGATGGTGGTTTTACTCCTGTTGGTGGTTCACTTACTTTTGATGGTACTGTTGACCAAGATTTTAATGCAGGAAGCTCAACATTATATAACCTCACTTTAAATAAAGCAGCTAACGCAGTGCATGTAATTTCAGATTTTACAGTTTTGAATAACCTAACTATTAGTGATGGCAATTTGGATATGTCAACAAATGTGTATTCAACAGTTCCATCAGGATCATCTGTTCCAGTTCCTGATCCTGCTTCTCCTTTTCCAGATTGTACACCAGGCAATCCTTGTGCATATTACTTAGGAGCTGATGCTACTAGGGAATATCTTGACGACCCAAATTATGAAGCAGCTAAATTAACTGTAAATATTCCAGCTGGAGATTATACAGGCTTGTCCATTTATGGAATTCAACTTACAATTGATAATACAGTACTTACAGATGAAAATAGTGATTTAGAAATATATTTGCTTCCTCCTCAAACTGGAGGAGCTACTGATCAGGCTTATATTCTTTCGTGGCAACAAGGTTCTGGAACTTATGGGTTTGATAATGTTTTATTCTCAGATGTAGGAACTCCAATGTCTTCGGTATCTGGAAGCCCTTTAACAGGAAATATAAAACCAGATCAAGGCAGTTCATATACTATGGTTTTTAGTGATTGGACTGGAACTGCCATACCCGGAAATTGGAATATTTATGTTATTGACCCAAGTGGAAGAACGGGGTCTGCAATTAATATCTCAGCGGCGAGCGTTATTATTTCAACCTATACTGCATATATTGGTGGTTTATGGGAAAACAATGATGTTTTTACACCTGGTAACTCTACAGTAGTTTTTAATACAAGTGGAACCAGTAATATTGGAGGTACTTCACAAACGGAATTTTACAGCTTAACAAATAATAAATCAACCACAAGTCATATTTTAAAACTTAATCAAAGTATTACCGTTTTTAATTTATTAACATTTACTACGGGAAAAATAGATTTAAATGGGAAAAATATAAATTTATCAACAACAGGGCAGTTGGCTAATGAGAACGAAGACAATAGAATATATGATGGTTTGGGTGGCGGTTCTATAATTACTACAGGAAATAGCCTATCCAGTAATGGGATAACCTTTTCTGACATAAAAGGATTGGGCTTGAGTATTACAACTAGAGCAAGTGGTAATACACCTGGTATAACTAATATTTCTCGAATGCATACAATAATTAGTAATGTTACTGGAACAGGTGGAAGTATAAAACGTTCATTCTCTATAACTCCAACGGTAAATACCACTTTAGGAGCCACTTTAAAAATGGAATATTATACATCGGAATTAGATGCACAAACCGAAGCTAATTTATTATTATACCGTAAACCCACTGCTGGCTCGTGGGCATTAGCTGGAACGGGTGGGGCAGTGAACACCGCTGGCAATTATATCCAAATAACTGGGGTAGATGCCTTTTCTGATTGGACTGCAAGTTCAGGTCAACTGCCACTTCCAATTAGCCTTATTGACTTTAGCGTAGTATGCAAAAGCAATTATCAAATTGTTTCTTGGATTACAGCATCAGAATTGAACTGTAATAGATTTTATATCGAGACTAGTAAAGATGCTAATACATGGTTTGTTATTGACAGTGTAGATGCTGCTGGGAATTCAAATCAAATGCTAAGCTATTCAAAAGAAATTCCTTATTATGATGGGGTAAATTATTTTAGATTGGTAGACGTGGATTATGATGGAGTTAAGGGGTTTTCAAAATCATATTATTCTGATTGCAAGAATATGAAAGATTTTAACTTTAAATTATTTCCTAATCCATTTGAATCAGAAACTAATTTATTGATTAGTACAGAAAACGAGCAGAGTATAATTATTTCAACATCAGATGTTGTTGGCAAAATTCTAAAAACTACTGAATATAACCTTCAAATTGGAAGCAATTTAATTAAACTAAACTATAGCGATTATTCAGAAGGTATCTATTTTATTAAAATTTCAGTTAAAAATGGAGCCGTACTTGAAAATATTAAAATTGTTAAAAGCGATAATTATTAAATGCTAAGAAATTGGCTAGTGAATTTAATTTTAAAACATTTTCAAAATTTTTAGATGTAATTTTGCTCTGATAATTTTACTGTTATTCTTTTTCCCGCTTATTTAGTCGATAGCTTTCATTTATTCTATTTGCCCAATTGTTTTTTTTATATTGCGAAACATGTCGTAGGTTTATTTGCATGTTTATATTGGTAATATGACATACTATATTTTGATTTATAAATTATAATATCTCTGCAAATAAACTAATTTCAGTGTTAAATATTGTTAATCTTTCGACAGATTGATAAATACATTAGATAATAAATTACTTTTGCAATGCCACCGACTAAAAAACCATTAGAGTCCGCCATTCTAATAATCGAAAAAATGAACAAAAAAACACTATTTTTTTTAATTATTCTATTGTCATTTCAATCTCTAAGAACATACTGCACCAATTATTATGTAAATGATAACAGCACAACTGGTGATACTTATTGCACTGCTGTAGGAAATGATGCAAACAGTGGATTAACAAAGGCATTGCCTAAGTTAACTCTTAAAACTATTCCAGTATTTGATCTTAATGCTGGCGATACTGTATTTATTGATGCGGGGACATATACATCAGCAAATGACTATTTTATTTTAGGAGCAGATGATCAGGGAAGTGCAGCAGGCTATATCGTTTTTAAAGGAGCAAGCATTAGTAAAACAATAATTGGAAGAACATCATCAACTAATCCTCGATGTTTTGATTTGTCGTCAAATATTTATATCAAAATTCAAGATTTAACACTACAAAGTTCTTCTTCTGGAGCTGAAAATATTAGAACATCAGGGAATTCAGATTATATATATATATATACAATTGTAATATTACAAGCACAGTTACTACAAATGGCATTGGTGTTAATATGGCAGATACCCCCGATAATTGTAAAATAGAAAAATGCACATTTAATTGCAATGAAACATGTATTAAAATTTACGGGTCATCTGCTGTTACCGGAAATATTATAACGCAAAACATCCTAGAAAACAATACAACAGGAGCAGAAACGCCAATCATATATTTATATTATAACACAGGAACTGAAGTCACAAAAAACCGATTAATTCAAGGAGATTCGGGTAATGGTATACGTATACATGGACATAATACGGGTTTGAAAATTAATAATAACTATTTATCTAATACTAATTCGTCTCCATCCATTGTTCCATGTTCAATACACATAGAAAGCTCTGGTCAAAGTGCTGATATTTATTTTAATACTTTTTCAACCAAAAGATCATGGGGAATTCATGGAAATGCTAGTAATACATTTACAAGCGTTAATTTTAAAAACAATATTTTAGTTGCATATAAAAATGGAACCGAATCGGATAATTCTGCAATATATTGCAGTGGTTCATCCTCCTTTGCTTCATGTGATTATAACTGCTATTATGTTGATGCTGGTTCGTATTTAGCTTCCAAAAATAGCACTAACTACTGGGATTTAACAGAGTGGAAAGCTACTGGTTATGATACCCATTCAATTTCAGTAGATCCGAAGTTTGAAGATGCTGCAAATAATGACCTAGACTTATTAGCAACATCGCTTGCTTTTGGCAAAGGTGTTTCATTGGGATCAATTTCAGATGATATTAAAGGGTATTCGAGGCCAGCTAGTCCAGCCATTGGTGCTTTTGATGCAAATAGTCCTCTTCCGGTAGAGTTAATAAGTTTTAAAGCAAGATGTAAAAGCGAAGGAGTTGAATTAACTTGGACTACCGCTTCAGAATTAAATAACAATTTTTTCGAAATTCAACGTAGCTCCGATATGCAGAATTGGCAAACTATTAACGAAGTAAAAGGAAGTG
Source organism: Bacteroidota bacterium (assembly GCA_037139195.1). Lineage (GTDB taxonomy): Bacteria > Bacteroidota > Bacteroidia > Bacteroidales > JAHJDW01 > JBAXGW01. Next base: position 62,267 of record JBAXGW010000010.1, on the reverse strand, counting down.
GAAATTCGAATGCTCTCTTATCGTATTTATACTTCGACAATACCAATGTTTCTGAAACTTTTTATTACCAATTAAAACAAGTAGATTTTGATGGTAAATTTGTTTTTTCTGAAAAAATTTATACAGATTGCAATGATGAAAGCAAATTTAAAGTAATGAATATTTTCCCAAATCCATCCTCGGGAAAATATGAAGTTGAAATGTTTTTCCCTGCCAAAAGCAGTTTTATTATTTCTGTTTTTGATTATAAAGGGTGTATGATAAATAAAGAAATAGTTGGAGATGCTGAAGGGACTTATTTGTACAAAATAGATTTAAGCGACTATAAAGATGGATTATACATGGTTCAAATTGCCGACGAAAATACTTGTTATTATAATAAGCTAATAAAACATTAGAAATTGCAATAATGATTTAACTGTTTAAAAATCAAATTTTTATAATTTGGTATTACTATAAATACAATACAATTCTTTCCATTGTATATAAAACCATGCTTTCCATTTAAATACTTTTTTAATTTCGGGTCTCATTATTAGTTATAGGGATTCCTATTGTTTAAATGCTGAACTTTACAGATAGTCTGCATTTCTTAGTTTTTTAATTGCTTGATAAAATTCTAACTTTATTATTTTTTGACAACATTCTTGGGTATTAAATTTTTTTACATTAGTTTTGTATGTGATTACTAAAGTTTTATCGATAATTATTTATATAATTCGATAAGCATTTTCAATATAAAATTAATAAAACATGAAACATATAGTCCTGACCTTAGGTTTATTAATGTCATTCTCACTTGTTTTCTCACAAGTATATCCAAAAAATACAGTTGCCAAAACAACTTCCCAAAATGATATTTTAAATGCTAAATATGCTGATGATCCTAAGTTTAAAGAAATTTATACCGAAGCTGAAAATTATATTGTTTTAGAAAACTATTTTAAAGCAATGCCTTTGTTTCTTCTTTTAGATTCTTTATATCCCAATAATGCTAATATTAATTTTAATATTGGGGTTTGCTACATCAATTCATCAGCAGAAAAAAATAAAGCAGCTCCTTATTTAGAAAAAGCCGTAAAAAATGTTTCGCTTGTGTATACTGGAAATTATAATGAATCTGCTGCTCCAGTTTTTGCATACTATTATTTAGCTAAGGCTTACCATATTATTTATCGATTAGATGATGCCATCAAATTTTTTAAAATGTTCGAAACATATTTAAATCCTCAAAATGATGCATTACTTGTTAAAGATGTGAAACGCCAGATTGAAATGTGTTATAATGCTAAAAAGATAATTAACAATCCTTTAGGTATTAAAATTGAAAATGTAGGAAATAAAATTAATTCTGCATTCCCAGATTATTCTCCAATTATTACTAAAGATGGCTATACTATGTTTTTCACATCTCGCCGAGAAAATAGTACTGGAGGAAAAGTAGATCAAGATGGGAAATATTATGAAGATATTTATATTTCTACTCGGCCAAAAGATGGCAATTGGAGTGAAGCTAAACAAATAACAGGTAAAATAAATTCATCTGGTCACGAAGCTACAATTAGTGTTGCTCCCGACAATAAATCAATTTTCATTTATAAAGACGATAATGGCGATGGAAATATTTATTTAAGTAAGCTGGAAGAAGGGGATTGGTCAGTTCCAAAAAAATTAGGTTCAAACGTTAATACTAAATATTGGGAAACTCATGCATCTGTTTCATCCGATGAATCGATACTTTACTTCACAAGTAACCGTCCTGGTGGATTTGGTGGCAGAGATATTTATAAATCCTACAAACAATCAAATGGGGAATGGGGCCCTGCACAAAATTTAGGTGAAAGCATAAACTCTTCTGAAGATGAAGATGCTCCTTTTATTTCTGACGATGGTGTTACTTTGTATTTTAGCTCAAAAGGGCACGAAAGTATGGGTGGATTCGATATTTTCACATCTACACTTTCTGAAGATGGTTTTTGGTCGGAAGCTGAAAACATTGGTTATCCTATAAATTCAACATCCGATGATGTTTTTTATCTTCCAGTTGACGAAAATCATGCTTATTATTCTTCCGTTAAATCAAGAGGTTTTGGAGAAAAAGATATTTATTTGATTTCTATCGTAAGCAAGAAAAGACAGCTTATTGCTTTGAGTGGGGTAGTTAAAGACGCTGCAAGTTTTAAGCCAATTGAAGCTCAAATTGAAATAATCGATAAGCTTAATAATGAGGTTGTTGCAAATTTAATTAGCGACCCAAAAACAGGCGAATATAGTGTAACTCTTATGCACGATAAACGATATGCAATTCGTGTTGCATCAAATAATTACAATAAAGTTGAAGAAGAGCTTGTTATTAATGCCGACGAAATTCTCTTAGAAATAAATAAAGATTTTATGCTTGAAAAAGCTGCAACAGCAGAAGGCAAAAGAAAAATTGACAAATCAGAGTTTGAAGTTGGAATGTCAATTCGATTGAAAAATATTTACTATGATTATGACAAAGCTACTCTTCGCCCCGAATCTGTTAATGAACTTAGCAAGCTTATTAGTATATTAGAGGAAATTCCCACAATGAAAATTGAAATAGCAAGTCATACCGATAGTAATGGTTCTGATGAATATAATCTCGATTTATCGGCCAGAAGGGCTAAGTCGGTTGTTGATTTCCTAATTGCAAACGGAATTGATAAATCTAGGCTTACTTCTAGAGGATATGGTGAAACCTTGCCTATTTCTACAAATAGCACAAATGAAGGTCGTCAGAAAAATAGAAGAACCGATTTCAAGATCTTAAGTTTATAATATGATTATTATTGGTATTACTGGAACTATAGGCGCTGGCAAAGGAACTATTGTTGATTATTTGATTGAACACAAATCATTTTCTCATTATTCGGTTCGCGAATATTTGATTAGTATTATTGAAGATAAAAACTTGCCAGTTAACCGAGATTCAATGGTTATAGTGGCCAATGAACTACGAGCGATGCATTCGCCAAGCTTTATTATTGAGGAACTATATAAGCAAGCTGTTGTAAAGGGGAATAATTGTATTATCGAAAGTATTAGAACTCCTGGAGAAATAGAAGCCCTAAGGAAGATGGAGTCTTTTTATTTATTTGCTGTTGATGCTGAACCACAATTAAGATACAATAGAATATTACAGCGAGCTTCTGAAACAGATAATATTTCATTCCAAACATTTGTTGAAAATGAAAAAAGAGAAATGAATTCTCAAGATCCAAATAAACAAAATTTATCAAAATGCATAGAGCAAGCTGATTTTGTGTTTAAAAATGATTCGAGTAAAGAGAATTTATTTTTTAATATAGAATCGGTAATTCGTAAACTGTTATAAAAATGCTATCTTTTCTTTTGAAAGAATGATTTTATAAGAGCTCCACATTCTTCTGCTAATACTCCTTTTATAATTTCTGTTTTTGGGTGTAAAATAGACTTTTCAATACCATTGTATCCTCTTTTTGAATCCTCTGCTCCGTAAACTAATTTCCCCAACTGTGCCCAATATGCAGCGCCAGCACACATTATACATGGCTCTAAGGTAACATAGAGCACGCATTCCTTAAGGTATTTTCCTCCAATATAATTTGTTGCAGCTGTAAAAGCTTGCATTTCAGCATGAGCAGTTACATCATTTAAACACTCTGTTAAATTGTGTGCACGTGCAATTATTTTATCTTTATATACTACAATAGATCCTATCGGTACTTCGTTTTTTGCTAGGGCTTTATGAGCTTCTTTCAAAGCTTCTTGCATAAAATATTCGTGTGTATATTGCATAAATAGTAGAAAGATATATTCTTATATTTGCAAAGATAAAAAAAAGCAGGCTGAAAGCCTGCTTTTAATCAAAAGTTAAATACTATTATAAATATTATTTATTTAAAATAACTTTTTTAGTTGTTACATTTTCATTTTCAATGATTTGAACAAAATATGTTCCGTTTTGAAGATTCGACATGTCAATACTAGTTCCGTTTTCTGTTATAACAATCTGACCTAATGCATTCATAACATTTATTTTTGCATTATTTGTATTGGTTATATTAACGATACCTGTTGTTGGATTTGGGTATAATGTAACATTGCTTTTTGCTATGTTATCTATGCCTGTGGTTATAATGTCAAAGGTTTTTGATTGAAGTACTTCTTTTGTAGTATTGTCTTGAATGAATATTATTGCAACTAAATCACTCATTTCTTCAACTTTTGATAAAGTTAAACTTTTTGTTAACAAATTTGTATATACAGTTCCATCAGTAAAGTTGACATTTGTGCCACTTGAAGAAGGAAGCATAGCCATCATTACATGATGAAAAGAAGTTTCTCCATTTGATGAATGATTACCTGTAGTTAGCTTTTCGCAAATAACTGCATGAACTGTAAGGTTTGATGAAGTAATATAAGGGGTGATTGAAATTGGAATATATACATTTTTACCCGAATAGGTTGGAGTTGAATTTATTAAAAAAGCTGATCTTTCATTATTTGCATTAGTTTTTGCAGCATCTAAATCCATTGCAGAACCATTTATTTCTAATCCATCAGCAATCATTGTTGGGGCGCCAATTACGTTATAATACTCTACACGATCTCCTGCTTCAGCTATATAATATGGGTCTCCTGTTCCAGGCCAATTTACCTGATATTTAATGTAATTTATATTTGCATCATTTGTTACTACCCAAGGATTAAAAATAGATGAATTGAAAGATGCACAGGGTCCACAAGTTGATGAAGAGAAGCCTTCGTATAAAGGCATTTTAGCTACCGCTTGCGAAGCAATGCATAATTGTTTAGAGAGAGAGTTGTTTGTATTGTATTCGTCGTTTCCTCCATTAATATTAGAAATTGTTACAGTACAGATGTGTGTCCCAATTGACAAAGGAGCAGGGATATTATGCGTAAAATTTATTGTTGAATCTGTTACTAGATTTATTCCGTTTACAGTATAATTTGCAGATGGACTACCGCCATCTATTGAATATGAAACATTAAAAGATGTTATTGAAGTTGAGCCTAAATTTTTTATGCTGCCTGTAATATCGTAATTTCCAGCATCAATATGAATTGATGATGTTTTTATTTCTGTAATTTCAGCATCAAGGCTATAAACTGTTTTTATAACAATATCATCAATTGCCAATAAAAATTTATCGGTTGAATTATTTCTCCATGCTATATACACCGACTGATTGGAATATGCTGATAAATCAATAGATTTTATTGTTGGAGTGCTAGCAGCTGCTGGAACACTTAATAAAACAGCAGAACTCATTAAATTGCTTATAGTTGGAGCTGTAGTTAATATTCTAACTTCATATCCATCTCTATTTGCAGCATCAGGGGCATATTCTGTAAATTTCAAAATAGGATTTGTGCTTGGAATTGTTATTGCAGGAGTAAACATCCAGTCATCTGATGTTCCTGCAGTTGAATACCACGAAGTTGACCATGCTGCTTTTGTTGGAATTAAGGACTTTTTTAAACTCACCCAAGCATTTGAAATGTAACTTACATTTGCAGCAGGTGTTAGTCCATCTATGTTAAAACGTGTCCAATTACTTGGCATTGCTCCATCAGTAATTGTATCAAAATTTTCTTGAAATACAACTTGAGCATTTGATGTAATAACAATACTTAGTAGAATAATAAACAATAAATTTGCCTTTCTCATAAATTAGTATTTAGTTTTTATATTTAATTGAATTATTTAGTGGTAAAGTAAATTCAATTTGAATTAAAAAAAAATACGGTGATGTCTGTATATAGATAGAGTTTAAAGCGTATTTTAAAAGATGTTTATATTTTTAGTTCAAAAATGTTATTAACTACAAGTTATTATAATAAAAAAAGCAGGCTTATTAGCCTGCTTTTAATTAAAAGAAATATATTGTTTTAAAAACTATTTGTTTAGAATTACTTTTTTAGTAATAACATTTTCATTTTCAATTATTTGAACAAAATATGTTCCGTTTTGAAGATTTGACATGTCTACACTAGCGCCATTTTCTGTAATTACAATCTGACCTAATGCATTCATTACTTTGATTTTTGCATTATTGACATTTGATATTGTAAGTATGCCATTAGTTGGGTTTGGATAAACATTTATTTGATTCAATGCATTGTCTTCCATTCCTACTCCATTAACACAGAAGTCAACAGATTTAGTGTCAGTAAGAGAATTACCTAAAATAGTAGTAATAACTGTTGAACCCAATTTTATTGTAATATTTCCACCTGGGAAACCATCGCCATAAGCATCATTAACAACAATCGTGTAGCATTGTCCAGGAGTTAAACATACACTTTCAATTGTATGAGCTGATGCAGCAGTATAAAGGCTGCTTGTAGCTAGTTCTGTTGTGTTTTGTGATAAAACCCAGCTAATTTCACCAGGATATGTATCTGATAAAACATCAATAGATACATTTGCCCCATTAGAATTAATACCAAAAGATTTAGTAAGCGAGTTGTTTGCAGCGTTATCATCTGTAGCTCCATTTGGATTAGATAAAGCAATTGAATAATTGTAATTACCATCAGCTAAACTTGACATAACAGGCATGCTAATAGTAGCTCCTTGATATTGAGCAACATTTCCAGTCCAGTTATAAGGTGTTTGAGCAACTCCATTTAATGTCATGGTTGCAGTAACAGATGTTAAAGGAGCTGAACCATAATTCTGAATTTTTATCTGAGGTAATACACTAGTAGTGCAATATTGGCCAGTTGGTTTTGTGATACTTAATATTTTTGCATCATTTGTGGTTGTAGATAAAGCAGGACATCCTGTTGCGGCAGCTCTAATTGTTGTGGCAGCTACAGATCCAACTTCTGTAATAATTCTATCTGGGCATATTAAATATACAGTAGGGAAATATGCTATACCATAATTATCATTAAACGTAGAGCATTCTGTACCTGTTGGATTGAAAATTGGATATGGCGTGCCTGTAACCCAATCTCCTTGTGATGCGGATGTTGTGCCTTGTAAATCAGCTAAAGTTGTTGCAGCATCTCCTTCAACAAAAAATACCATCATGTCGTTTGTTCCAGCAGGACCGTAAGAATCATAAATTGTTTTAAGGGCATGTGTTCCATGATAATTCCAACAAGGTCCACACCATGTTGCAGAAATATCAATAACTACTGATTTCCCTTGATCAAGATAATCATAAAGTGTATGAACATTTCCATTTAAATCAGTTAACGTCCAATTTGGAGCAATGCTCCCATTAGTTAATTGAGCAAATACATTCATACTCGTCAATGCAAATAATAAAAGTACTAGTTTTTTCATAGATACATAAAGATTTAGTTAATAAATACCCTAAAATGATTTAGGTAACAAATATACAAAATTAACGATATGTTAACAAGTGTTAAAGAAAAATTAAACTAAACTATTTAGATAGTCAAATTTAGCTTATATAGATATGACATCTATTTATCTATATATGTAAGTTTTTTGATTGCTAATTTGCATTTTGCAAAATAATGTTATTTATCAATTTTTTAAGGTGCTGAAAATTAATTGATTTCAAACTATTTAAAGCATTCATTTCATTATAGTTAAATTTGATAATTACATTTAAGGTTTTTGGAATGCTTTTTGTTTATCTTTAAACAAAATTATTTGCTATGAAAAGGAACTTATTATCACTAGTAATTATTTTTGGACTGATAAGTCTAAAATCTTCTGCTCAAGAATTTCGAGTTATTAAAAATGATGCATTTCAACGTGGCGAAAAAATTTCGTACCGTGCTTATTATCACTCTATAGTTACTGGCAAAGTTACCGCTGGTATTTGCGAACTTGAAGTTACCGCCGAAAACCAAAAAGTAGCGAATAGAAATACATATCGCATTGTTGGAAAAGGTTTTTCGAAAGGTCCTTTTAGCTATTTCTTTAGGGTTGTAGATAGATATGAATCTGTTGTTGATGAACAATCTTTTATGCCTTGGCTATTTATTAGAAGAGTGAACGAAGGTGGATATAAGATTGAACAAGATGTTGTTTTTAATCAAATAAAGAAAACTGCAACCACTAATAAAAAAGCTCCAATTGCTATTCCCGAATATACTCAAGATATTATTTCGGCTTTTTATTACACTAGAACAATGGATTTTACAAATGCTAAAAAGGGCGATTCGTATCCTATTAATTTTTATTTTGATGATTCGGTTTACTCAACTAAATTTGTGTTTGAAGGACGACAAACTATAAAAATAGGTGCAGGTACTTTTAATTGCCTTATGTTTAAACCAATGGTTTTAAAAGGCAAAGTATTTAGCGAACCCTTTCCTGTTACTTTATGGGTTACCGATGATAAAAATAAAATTCCTGTTTTTGCTGAATCAGCAATTTTAGTTGGAAAAGTTAAAATGGAACTTATTAGTTATAGTGGGCTTAAGAATCCGCTTATATCAAAAATTAAATAGTGTTTGTCCAGAAAGTCCGATAACTTCGTTGTTGTTATGTTGAAAACAGTCACTTCGACTCACGTTCAGTGCATCGCATTTACACCTGTAAACTCCTTGGTTTTCAACACTTCCTTCGCCTCGTTCTCGAACTTTCTGAACAAGACACTGTGTTTATAGACAGGCTCTAAATAGTGTCTGTCCACAGAGTCAGAGGCTAGTCCATAAAGAGCGGATTCGAGGCGTTCGCAGAATTGAAAATCAGGAGTTTACTAGAGTAAATGACTGATTTTCGATGCCAGAACAACGATGAAGGCGACTTTATGGACAGACTCTAAATAGCCTTTGGGCAATTTTTTATGTAAAAGAAAATAAATACTTGAATTTTAAAAATCAAATACAATGAAAATTAAAGCTTTTATCCCGTTTCTTATTGCAATATCAATATTTTCAGTGGCTGCTGTTTTTCAAAATGCTAAAATAAACAATAATCTTATGATAAATTCTTCTCTTAGCTATGAACAGCTATGGAAAAAGGCAGATTCTCTTGCAAACAAAGGTCTTTATAAATCGGCAAACGAATATGTTATTCAAATTAAACAAAAAGCGAAGGCTGAAACCAACAACCCTCAGTTTGTTAAGGCAATCATTAATAGTATGAAGTATGCTCAAATGCTTGAGGAAGATTTTTTTGCTAATTCATTGAAAGATATTGAGAAAGAAATAGTTGAAGCTAAAGATATTCCATTAAAATCCCTGCTTCATTCTATAGCAGCCGAAATGTATTCGGGCTATTTAAATAGCAATTACCAAATAATGAATAGAACCGAAGTTGTCGACAATAAAAGCGAAGACATTGCAACTTGGGATAAAACCATGTTTTATAAAGTAATTGCTGGGCATTATTTAAAATCGGTTGAAGAGGTTTCAAAATTATCAAATACTGAAATCGTTAAGTATGAAATTATATTAAATGAAATAGAAGATAATACAAAAATTAAACAACGTCCAACGCTCTTTGATTTGCTTGCTGATAGAGCAATGCGTTTTTTTAAAGATGTTACTTTTGCGCCAAAACCGATTGTTCAATTCGATAATACAATAGATTTATTATCTGCTTACCCCGATTTTATTCAATCGAAGTTTGCTTTTAACGATAGCCTTGATAAAGATTTTGCAATAGCCCAGATTTATCAAAAAACGCTGAAATTACATAAAGGTTTAAATAATCCAATTGCTATTATCGATTGGGATATTGATCGTTTGAATTATTACAAATACAAGGTAACAGACGAGAATAAGGACAGCATTTACTTAAAATCAATGGCTGTGCTAGAAAATAATTTCAAATCTATGCTATTTTCGCTTGAAGCAACTTATGAAATTGCAAATTATTGGAAAATGGAAGGCGATAGTTATTCAATTAAAAATATGCCTGCTCGTTGGTATAAAGCAAAAGCATTAGAAATTATTGTTAGCCACTTAAATAAGTTTGTAAAATCGGAAAGTGAACGAAAGTTAGAATATCTTAAAGCTGAAATTCTTTCTAAAAGCATCAGCTTAAATGTCGAAAGTGCCAATATTCCTAATAAAGCGTTTCGTGCGTTGATTAATTATCGAAACCTTAACCATGTTTTTGTAAGGGTTATTCAAACCGATCCAGAGAAATTAAAGTCAAGGAATCAAAATGAAGAACAGCTTATTGATGATTTAAAGAAAATGAAGGTTTTCAAGCAATTTGATTATGCTTTGCCCGATGAAAAAGATTATCAAAATCATTCTTGCGAAATTAAAATGCCTGAATTACCTGCTGGTCATTATTCGGTTTTGATTTCTAATATCAGCGATTTCGATTATATTAACAATGCTGCTGGTTATGCTAATATTTGGGTTTCTGATATTAGTTACATCAGTAAGAAAAACGATAAGGGCGAATATGAGTTTTATGTTGTTAGCAGAACATCGGGAGAACCTATTTCGGGCGTTACTGCACAGCTTTACAGCGAAAAATACAATAATAGAACCTATAACTATGACTTTGAAAAAGGCAGAAAATTTGTTGCCGATAGCAAGGGATATTTTGTTATTCCTGCCCCAAAAGAGTATGAATACTTTAAGATGGAGCTTTTTACGGCTACCGACCGCCTTATGACAAATAATAATTACTACTTGTCGAAGCACTACGATAATGCAAAAGGCAAACGTACGCGAACACATTTTTATACCGACCGTGCAATCTATCGGCCTGGACAAACCATCTATTTTAAAGGCGTTGTGCTCGAATACAATGAAAATGATAGCATGTATATTAAGCCTAATTTTAAAACTAAAGTAAATTTCTTTGATGTTAATTATCAAAAAATAGCTGATGTAGATGTTACATGCAACGAATACGGTAGCTTTTCGGGCTCTTTTATTGCTCCAACTGGCTTGCTAAATGGACGAATGACTATTTCAAATGAATCGGGAAGCGCACAAGTGAATGTGGAAGAATACAAACGACCTAAATTTCAGGTTATAATTGACAATTTGAAAAAGGAATGCAAAATTAACGACGATATAGAATTAACTGGCAGCGCTATGGCTTATGCAGGCAATAGTATTGATGGTGCTAGTGTGAAATATCATATTGTAAGAACCGTTTCGTTTCCTCGTTGGTGGTATTGGTATAATAGCTATTCGGGAGCAAGCGATAAAGAAATAGCCAATGGCACTGCTAAAACAGATGCCGATGGAAAGTACACTTTTAATTTTAAAGCGGTTCCAGATATTACAATAGCTAAAAAATCATCGCCCACTTTTAATTATCGAGTAGAAATAGAAATTACAGATATTAACGGCGAAACTCATGCTGCAACTAAAAATATCAATGTTAGTTACCAAAGTTTGTTTGTTGATATTGATATTCCAGAGATGGTAAATGCCGAAAACGACCAAAAATATGGAATTAAAAGCGAAAATATAAATGGCGCTTATCAACATTCTAAAGGCTCAATTAGCGTACATCAATTAAAGCAACCTTCAAATCCTTTGAGATCACGTATTTGGGCAAAACCTGATGTGTTTATTATGAACGAAGAAGAGTTTCATAAAAATTTTCCAAATGATGTGTATAATACAGAAAATGATCGTTCGCAATGGCAGAAGGAAAAGCTAATGATGAAAATAGATTATAATACAAAAGCCGATTCTATTTTAAATCTTTCGCAACTAGCAAAATGGGAGCCAGGAGTATATTTATTAAATATTGAATCGACTGATAAAGACGGCAACAAGGTTGAATCAGCTTCTTATTTTACGGTGTATTCGCCAAAAGCAAAAACCATTCCTGTAAACACAGCTTTTTGGCAAGTAGCGCTGAAAAGCAAATGCGAGCCTGGCGAAAAAGCTCAATTACTAATTGGCACAAAAGAAAAGAACTTAAAAGTGCTTTACGAAATTGAATTTAATGGGAAAACAGTGCATTCGGAATGGCTTAACCTAAATAATGAGCAAAGGCTAATTGAAATTCCCGTAAAAGAAGAATATAGGGGTAATTTTGTGGTTCATTTTAATGGCATAGCAAATAACGATGAGTTCTCGGAAAATGTATTAATCAATGTTCCACGTACTAACAAACAGTTGGATATTACGTTTGAAACCTTCCGAAGCAAACTAATACCAGGGCAAGACGAAGAATGGAAAATTAAAATAAAAGGCAAAAATGGCGATAAAGTGGCTGCCGAAATGCTGGCTGCCATGTACGACGCATCCTTAGATGAATTTGCAGCTAATAGATGGAATTTTGATATTTATAATACCTATTATTCACAAATATCTTGGGCTGGAAGCGGTTTGTATGCCAATAGTGCTGCAGTATATGCTAATAATTGGCATAATACCATTGCTATGCCTTATAACGAGAGCCCTACATTAAATTGGTTTGGTTTTTATGGAAGAGTAAGATGGCGTGAAGATAGTCATTCGATTTCCATGAGTGCTAGTTCTGATTATTTTGTTGATGGTGTTGTTATGGAAGAAAATGCTAAAATGGATACAGATCAAACACTAGCAGGTGTCTCCATTAGAAAAAGTAAAGATGAAGTTGTGTCAAGAGGCTGGAGTGAAAAAGCAGCGGATAAGCCAGTTCAAGCAAAAGAGGAGAAATCAGACAATTCGAGTGTTTCGCCACGAACAAACTTCAACGAAACAGCATTTTTCTTTCCTCATCTTACAACCGATGAAAATGGTTCGGTAATAATTGCTTTTAAAGTGCCCGAATCGCTTACTAAATGGAAATTTATGGGCTTTGCACATACCAAAGATTTAAAGTATGGCATGGCGCTTAACGAAGCTGTTACTCAAAAAGAGCTGATGGTATTTCCAAATTTCCCTCGTTTCTTTCGCGAAGGTGATACATTGCATGTTTCTGCAAAAATATCTAATCTTTCGCAGGAAACTCAGCAAGGCGAAGCCATTTTGTCATTAAGCGATGCATCTACCATGCGTTTGTTAAACAATGAATTTAAAATTGCTAATAATACTGCAACTTTCAGCGCTGATAAAGGAAAAAGCACGGTGGTTGAATGGAAAATTGTGGTGCCACAAGATATATCCACTGTTACATGTAAGGTAATTGCTAAATCGGGTAATTTCTCCGATGGCGAAGAATTTATTTTACCTGTAATTACCAATCGGATGTTGGTTGCCGAATCGTTGCCATTGCCAATAAGAGGAAATCAGAGCAAGATATTTACGTTTCAGAAATTAGTAAATACTACTTCGCCAACGCTTACTAACCATAAAATGACCTTAGAGTTTACTTCTAACCCTGCTTGGTATGCAGTGCAAGCATTGCCATATATGATGGAATATCCTTATGAATGCGCTGAACAAACATTTAGCCGACTATATGCTAATGGTATTGCGGCATATCTTGCTAATTCAAATCCTAAAATAAAACAGGTTTTTGATGCTTGGAGCAATTATACGCCCGATGCATTACTTTCTAATTTAGCAAAAAATCAAGAACTAAAATCGGTGCTGTTGCAAGAAACTCCATGGGTTTTAGATGCTAAAAGCGAGAACGAACAAAAGAAAAACATCGCTTTATTGTTTAATATTAATAAAATGTCGAATGAATTAGCTTCGGCAATCCGAAAACTCGATAAACTTCAAACATCAAATGGCGGATGGCCTTGGTTTGCTGGAATGCCTGATGATAGATATATTACACAACATATTATTTGTGGTTTTGGTAGGTTGAAAAATTTGGGTGTTAACTTAGAGAAAGATGCTGCAATAAATCGCATGACAAAAAAGGGAATTGACTATTTAGACAGAAGAATTGTTGATGATTACATTTGGCTGAAAAAGAATTTGTCGGTACAAGAAATGGAAAAACAACATATCGATTATACGGCAATCCATTATTTGTATGCACGTAGTTTCTTTATAAAAAATCATGCAATACCAGCAAGTAGCAAAGAAGCTTACAATTATTATTTCGGACAAGCCAAGAAATATTGTTTAAAGCAAAGCAGGTACATGCAAGCATTGATAGCATTGGCGTCTTTTAGAAACGGTGATGTAAAGATAGCCACAGATATTATTGCCTCTTTTAAAGAAACGGCAATCCATAACGAAGAAATGGGAATGTATTGGTTGGATATGATTTCGGGTTATTACTGGTATCAGGCACCTATTGAAACACAATCTTTGTTTATTGAGCTATTTGATGAGGTTGCCAACGACAAAGCATCGGTAGAGGAAATGAAGATATGGCTTTTGAAACAAAAACAAACACAAAATTGGAAGACTACTAAAGCTACTGCCGACGCTTGTTACGCCTTGCTACTTAGAGGCGGAAACTGGCTTGCAAACGATGGACAAGTAACGATAAAAATTGGCAATATACTTATTGACCCAGCAAACGATAAAACACTTGTTAAAGAAGCTGGAACAGGCTATTTTAAAACCTCATGGAACAAAGATGAAATTACAAAAGACATGGGAACCATTAAAGTAGAAAAGAAATCGGACGGAGTTGCTTGGGGAGCTGCATATTGGCAATATTTTGAGCAATTGGATAAAATTACGCCAGCTCAAACGCCATTGCAAATAACCAAAAAGCTTTATATTGTTACAAATACCGATAAAGGGCAAGTTCTTACACCTATTACAGCTAAAACGCTAATAAAAGTAGGCGATAAAATTAAGGTTAGAATTGAAATTAGAACCGATAGAAACATGGAATACATACATTTGAAAGACATGCGAGCATCGGGCTTTGAACCAATAAATGTACTTTCGGGCTATAAATACCAAGGCGGCTTGGGATATTACGAAAGCACAGGCGATGTAGCAACTAATTTCTTTATATCTTATTTGCCAAAAGGAACTTATGTATTTGAATATCCGCTAAGAGCCAATAGTGCAGGAAATTTCTCGAATGGAGTTACAAGTATTCAGTGCATGTATGCACCAGAATTTGCTGCACATTCGGAAGGGATTAGAATCAGCATAGATGGTGCACGGTAAATGGTGCAGGGTTAACGGGTTTGACAGCCCGAACAGTGCAGCCTTAAATGAAAGTGCTCTCCCAGCTAGTGGTTACTGGCTGGGTAGTTTGCTCGAGTATGGCAGTTTTCCCTATTTAATTTTTCGCCATTCATTTAAGCTAATAACCTTTTTATTATTCTCATCATAATATTTTATTTCAAATGAATTAATAAATACAAAAAAGTTAAATTTAGTTTTAAACTTTTTATTAAATTCCCCTTCCCCGACTTTTATCCAATAATAATTTTGGTCATTTTCTTGTGGAGATTCGTAAATCCAAATTGATGCATTTTCATTTGAATTTTTTACTTCTGCAAGTTCTCCAATAATTTCAAATATTTTGTCTCTATTTTCATTGTCATTTTTGCAGATTTCAAAATTAGGGTTTCCTGTTGGGAAATAAATTTCATTTAATAAAATTGAGTTGCTTTTTTCAAGCTCAATTATTCTACCTATTGCCAAACTATAGTGCGCATAATGCTTTATAGATTTGTCTTTTTCTATTTCTTTGTAAATTTTTAAAGCTTTGTTTCTTTTTCCTATACTTTCATAATAATTTCCAAGCACGTAGTCATATATATAGTATCCTTTTCCAACACTGTCAATAAATAATTTTGCCTTATCAAATTGTTTGAGTTTAATGTAATTTGATGCAAGTGCAACTGCAATATCATCACCAACATAGTTTTTAGTTTCTAGTTCTTTTATTGATTTTTTATGGTCTCCGATTTTATAATATAACTCAGCTTTTAAGTAATGTAAAGAATTTGAAATACTATTTTTAATTCTTGATTTAATTGGGTCTTTCTCTTTTTCGTTTATTATCAGTAAACTGTCAGCCTTTATGATTACGCGTTTTGGATTTATATCTGCCTGTTTGTATAATATGATTAAAATTCTCATGAATTTATAAAACTCTTTGTCGACCTTGTCCATTTCATCATGTAGTTCTACATGCGACTTTTCATCTGCCTTCTCCATTTTAGCAGGTGGCTTTTCATCTGTAAGTTTTTTATTTGAATTTTTACAGGATAGAAAAACGAATAAAATAATTAATATGGAATATTTGTATTTCATTGTGTCAGTCGTTAAAATGGCAAATAGGGTTGACAGTTGGCTTTTTCGGGTAGCGGTTTTGAAGCCACCTCACTGTCCACCTGCTACAAACCCACATAAATTTTCTAAAATATAAAAATACCATATGAAAATTTATGTATGGTTCCCTCTGATCTTAAAAATATAATATACAGAGGAAATGTAATTAATATATCCTAAATTATCAACTGCCACTTAGGCCACTACTGAACAGCAAAATGCTTTTAATTGCAGTTTTTATTTTATCCATTGTCTTGCCGTTTCAATGACCCTGCAATTTTGTTGTCCACTTGGGTATTAATCATTAGACAGCGGTCAATGAAAAATAACTTATGAAAGCTCAATTTTAAAGGGTTCTTTTTTTGTTACAAAAAAGGTTTTGCCTTGAAAAATGATATTAGAGGGTTCTTCCTTAAATTGACCCGTTGGACTAATAGAATATATAACGTTCATAATACTTAGCATTAATTTATCGCTGTGAATTCTCGGTTCAATCCAAATTCTATCATTATTCTTTATAGGAATATTTACCACTATTTTATTTGGAGCAATTTTAGAGATAACCAAAATTTGGCAACCACTTTCATTCTTCTCTAGTAAACAAATAAATTTCTCATTTGAAGAAATAACATAATTTCCAAGGTCATCATTAAATCCTATTTTCAATGGGTTTTCTTTTTGTTTAAAGTCAGCTATATTATAAAAAGAAGAATTGTCTAGAAGATAAATTTTATCCTCAAATGTGTAATAGAAAAAGAAATTATCTGTCGGAATTATAGTTACTTTATTCGAGGTTACTTTTTCTAAGGTTCGAGATTTATTACTGAATTTAAGTAAAGTAACTTCTGATTTGTCTGAATTTTGAATGTTTAAAAAAATATTCGATTCTGATCCTATAAATGATGATAAAATATATTCAAGTTTGTCGGGACAACTGAAAATGTTTCGCTTTGCTTTTGACTTTAAGCTATAAATGAAAACACTGTCAGACTGTATTATTAGAATTGAGTCATTGTTAATAAAAAATGATTTTCTCGAATAGTCAAGGAATTTTTCATAAGCAATTTGTATACTCCTTTCAGTAATTCTGTCATAAAGATATAGTGCGCCATCAGAATAAGCTTCGCTAATATCTGTTTTGCAGGTATAAAGCACTTTAGTTTCATCGGGACTCACATCATTTATTACTCCTGTGAGTTCAACTGATTTCCCAAAAAGAGATTGCAAACTAACAATCAAACAAAAGAGTAAAGTGCATTTTTTCATATATCGGATTTTGTATTAATATATTATCAATTGCCACTTAAACCCCGACTGAACAAGCAATGGTTCCTAAAACCAAACAAGGGAATTTTTTTAGAAGTATCTCTAATATTTATATTTATTTTCTTTAATAATATTATCATATTCCGAATTTATATCCTCTTTCCAGCCAATATAGTATTGAGTTATCTCTCCAACATACAACTGACTGATTGGTTTTTCGGGCGATGCCATTATATCATACGGAAATATTTCTTTTAGTTTGGCTCTATTACGTTTGTCAAGCACAGATGGATGGCTGTACATATAGTGTGCTCCAAAAAGACTCATTATCTCAGATGCAATTTGAGTGGGTTCTTTTGTCCCAACAAGAGTATACTCCACATCATCAGTGCTTTGGGTATTTAACGAATAAGAATAACCTGCTTTATAATAGTTATTAACCATAAACATTAATACTACGCTTTCTACATTATGCTCATCACGAAGTTTTGCAATTAAACGCTCTCTGTTTTTCACGCCTGCTATCTTTTTTGCAATTTTATCAGTCCAAGAGTTAATTTCTAAAGCGCCTTCGGGTTTTGATAATATCTTTTTTACTGGAGTATTAAGGTTTTGATAAACGTATTGAGATGTATCGTTGCGATAATACTCTACCTTGAAGTTTAAATCGTTAACATTGCTTTTAATCGCCTGTTTTTCAATCCATTTTACAGCTTTATTTATCGAATCGCGAGTGGTATTAATATCAAAATCATCCCATGTTGAGGTTTGCTTTGTTTCCACAAACACCACATATACCAATACATTGCCTTTTAATTTTTTGCAAACATTGAAATTACGTTTGCTTGTAATCTCATCATTTTTGAACGGAATAAATGAAAAGATACTAAATATTCCGTATACCAATGCGATTGTTAAAGCTGCTTTTTTCATGCCACACGTTTTTATATATCATTAAAACGTAAAAACCCTGTAATTGTTTCTAAATATTTAAATTTAAAAAATAATTCTTTATTTGAACAGCAAAAGAAAATATTTATTAAATAATCGGCTTATCTATCTAAAATTATAATTAATTTTACCCCAATTATATTTATTAATTAAACTCATGAAGTTAAGGCTGTTTTTACGTTTGGTTAGGGAAAGTGCTGTTTTTTCAATGGGAGCTCTTATTTCTAATAAATTACGAACTTTTCTTTCGTTATTGGGCGTAACAATAGGCATTTTTGCAATAATCACTGTTTTTACAATTGTCGATTCCATGGAAAGTTCTATTCGAACTAGCATCGAATCGCTTGGCGACGATGTATTATTTGTTCAAAAATGGCCTTGGAGCTTTGGCTCAGATTATCCTTGGTGGAAGTATTGGAACAGACCGCAACCTACGATTGACGAAACATTTGAAATAAAAAGAAGAATAACTACTGCTGATGCTTCTGTTTTTGTTGTTAACACTCAGAAAACAATAGAGTTTGAAGCCAATAGTATGACAAATACTAATATAACCGGCTCATCAAACGAATATGAAAAAGTGCGAAACTTCGAAATATCCGAGGGTAGATTTATTTCCGATGCTGAATTTTCGAGTGGAAAGAATGTGGTTGTAATTGGAAATAATATAGTTGAGAATTTATTTGACAAGTACAATCCTATTGGCAAAAGTTTAAAAATATTTGGCAGAAAAGTGGAGGTAATTGGTCTGTTTAAAAAAGAGGGGTCGAATACATTTGGTGAATCAATGGACGATGCAGTGGTGATTCCTGTAAACTTTTTACGAAATTTTGTTGATATTAAGGGACAAAGAACCAATCCCACTATTATGGTTAAAGCAAAAGTTGGTGTTTCGAACGAAGAGCTAAGAGATGAACTTGTTGGATTGCTCAGATCCCTAAGAAAATTGAAGCCGATAACCGAAGACAATTTTGCTATCAATGAAACCAGCTTACTTACCAAAAATTTTGATGGTTTGTTTGTTGTAATATCTATTGCTGGATGGTTTATTGGTGGATTATCTATTTTAGTTGGTGGATTTGGCATAGCTAATATTATGTTTGTATCCGTTAAAGAGCGAACTGGCATTATTGGAATACAGAAATCTTTAGGTGCGAAAAATTATTTTATTATGTTTCAATTTTTATTTGAAGCAATAATACTGAGTTTACTGGGTGGAGCCTTAGGATTATTATTAATTTATATTGGAACTACAATTGTTAGTAGCACCTTAGATTTTAATCTCAACCTTACTTTAGGAAATATTCTCTGGGGGTTTTCAATATCAGCCATTGTTGGTTTGTTTTCGGGAATAATACCAGCTTATGTTGCGTCAAAACTCGATCCAGTTGAGGCAATGAGGGTTGGTCAATAATATTTTTATGAATTCAATATATTGGGTATTATTAGGTGTTTTGTTAATTAGTCCGCCAAAAGAAGTGGAATTAATAAAAGCTACATCGCAAAAATGGATGGGAGGGCGAGCAAACTCAGGCAACGGTATGTCGTACCGTATTGCTCTTAAAGTAAATAAAAGCTATCGCAGACTGAAATTCCAAAAACTCTGGATTAATAATCAAGAATACAACTTTTCGGTTTTAAAAAAACAAGACACTGCTTCCTATCCACACTACAAAAAAAGCGATACCGTATTTGTTGTTGCTGGCTATTATGATAAGTTTTATAATATCGACCCAAGCTTTTCAGATTCATTAAACAAAACAAATTTAAAAACAACAGCAATCCCTACTGGTGAAGCTGTAATTGAATATCGCATAGGAAGAAGAAAAACGAGATACCTAGCGATAGAAAAACTGGAAGTTTTAAAAACAAAAGTTTTACCTTAAAAGGTGTTTTTAAATCAAAATTTGAAGATTAAATAACCTTAAAAAAAAATGATTATCTTTGCACATCCAAATAATATTAATGAAATTTCGATTAATTTTTATTTCCCTTCTTTTTTCAATGCTCTTTATTTTATCGTGTAAAGAGAAGAAACAAAACTCTGTAATATATCCGCTAATTGATATTGCACAAATAAAAGAACGTGGAACCATTGTGGCTTGTATGAGTCACAGCACAACTAATTACTTCATATACAAGGGTAGGCCAATGGGATTTCATTATGAATTGATGAAAAACTTTGCCAATTTTTTAGGTGTTAAATTAGAAGTAATTGTTTATAAAGATATTGCCGATGCATATAAAAATTTAGCAACAGGAAAGTGCGATATTATTGCAGATAATTTAACGGTAAGCGATTTCAGGGAACGCTTTGTTAGCTTCTCAACTCCACTAACTAAAACACAGCAAGTACTTGTACAGAGAAATCCTAAAGGATGGCAGTTTATGAGTAATGTATGGAGGGAAAGTTTTTTAGTTAGAAATACATCAAACTTAGAAAACAAAATTATTTATATTCCTAATAAGTCGGTTTATAAAAACACACTTACTCAAATTTCGAAGTTATTTAAAGCAAGAATAATTGTATTAGAAACACCAAAAATCACCACTGAACAATTAATTAGAAAGGTTGCTAATTGCGAAATCGATTATACCGTAAGTGATAAAAATATTGCGAATATAAGCAAACAGCTCTATCCCCATTTAGATGTTGATTTTTCCTTAACGGATAACGAAAATATATCTTGGGCAATGAGAAAGGAGTCGCCCAATTTACTAAAACTATTGAATTCGTGGATTTCGGAAATAAGGCATACCTATTTTTATAAATTTTTATATTATAAATATTTTAATAGTAAGTGGATTATTATTGCATCTCAGAAAAATTATAACTCTATAAATTCGTCCAAAATTTCGAATTACGACGAAATAATAAAAAAGAATGCTATTGAATTAAAGTGGGATTGGATGTTACTGGCATCGTTAATGTACCAAGAATCGCAATTTAGAAATGATACAGTTTCTAAAAGAGGAGCATTTGGTATTATGCAAATGATGCCCGAAACAGCGAAACGTTTTGGAGTAGACTCTAGTTCTTCGGTAACGCAAAATATTAAGGCGGGAGCACTTTATTTAAAAAGAATTGACGAATCGCTTAAAAAATCGGTGCCCGACTCTTTAGAACGTGCAAAATTTGTGCTAGCGTCATATAACATAGGTTTTGGACATATAGTAGATGCAATAAAACTCACCAAAAAATATGGAGGCAATGCTCGATTGTGGGATAAAAACGTTGCTGTCTACCTGAAAAAGAAGTCTGAATCAAAATATTATAACGATCCATTGGTTAAAAATGGACCATGCAAAGGACATGAAACAACGCGTTTAGTTAGCGACGTTATGGAGCGGTTTATGCACTATAAAAATTTAATTACCGATACTGTCAAAATGGAAAAAACAATAAAAATATCGAACTAAAAATAAATGATATCAGTATAAGTCGTTGAATTTCACGGTTAATATATTAATTGTTTCTCCAGCATCATTAACAAACTCTACCTCGCAGCTTTTATTGTCTTCATAAACCAGCAAAATAGTTCCAATTGAGTCTTCAAGAACATCCTGAATTTGTTTGTTTAATCTTACTATATCGTATTCTTTCATAAAAAATGAAGTCAAATGGTTTTTATTATTGAAAATTCTCTCATTTTTATGAATAAAACAATAAAAATACATTTATTTTTAATATTTATATAAATTCATTTTGACGAAATGCTAATTATATCAAGATTCTAGCTATCTTTGCAAATTATAATAAAATACCATGAGACCCAAAAGCGATAAAGCTTCAGAGCCGAAGAAAAGACGTTCTTCAACCGACAAATCAGAAAACAAAAGAAAACCATCTTCGGATAGAAGAAAGAGTGCAGATGCTAAACCCGAAAGAAAAAGCAGATTTTCGTCTGTAGATTCAGATAAAAAGAAAACCTATGCTTCGGATAAAAGAAAATTCTCAGATGCATCTGCAGATAAACCTGCTCGCTTTTCTAAAGATTCAGAAAAAAGAGATAGTGCATCTTCTGTAAGAAGCAAAAGATTTTCATCAGATGAATCGGATAGAAAAAAGAGTTTTATTTCTGACAAACGAAAATCATCGGAAAGAGATTCTGACAAGCCAAAACGTTTTTCTAGAGACTCTGAAAAAAGCTATGGTGATGCTCCAGTTAAAAGGAAATTTTCGAGTGATGATTCGGAGAACAAAAAACCGTATAATTCAGATAAACGCAAGTTTGCTGACAAAAATAATGATAAACCTTCTAGATTTTCTAAAGATTCTGACAAAAAAGAAGGAGAGTTAACCGATAGAAAAAGATTTTCATCGGATAATTCTGACCGCAAAGGAAGTTTTAGCTTAGATAAAAAATCGTTTTCTGATAAACCTAAACGTTTCTCTAATGATTCGGATAAAAAAGAAAATGGATCAACAGACAGGAAAAAAGTTTGGACTGATAAAAGGGATTTATGGAACGACGACAAAGAAAAGCCAAGACGCTTTACAGCTGGATCTGACAAACAAGCTGATGAACCAAAAGGTAAGAAAAGATTTTCATCAGATGATTCTGAAAAACCCAGAAATACTCCTTTCGAAAAAAGAAGCAATAACGACAATTTCATAAAAAAAGAAAGAAAAGAATCTTCTGAAACTCCTTTTGATGGTGGAAATGAACGCCCAAAAAGAAGAAGTGATTCGGGGAAGCCTTTTGAGAAAAAAGCGTATGAAAAAACGCCAAATAAAGGAAACGCTCGCCGAATAGTTATTGAGAAAAACCCATTTGCTTCTGAACGTGAATATCCAGAACGAAAAAGTATTTATTCCTCGGATCCAAAGGATGACGAATCGCACCATACTTTTAAAGAAAGAGCTGGCATTCGCCCAAGGTCTGAATCTACTTTAGACCGTAAACCTCACAAAAAGGAAGTTGCAAGCACTTTTTCGGAAGAAGGAATTCGCCTAAACAGATATATTGCACAAGCTGGAATTTGTTCTCGTCGTGAAGCTGACGTAATGATTACCTCAGGAGCAATAACTGTTAATGGAGTTATTGTTACCGAACTTGGAATAAAAGTAAAATCTACAGATAAAATTCAGGTTGGTGGCGAAACCTTGAAAAGTGAAAAATTTCAATACGTATTACTTAATAAGCCAAAAGACTATATTACAACTGTTGACGACCCACAAAAACGAAATACCGTAATGGATTTAGTTCGTGATGCATGCAGAGAACGCATTTATCCGGTTGGCAGATTAGATAGAAATACAACTGGCTTGTTAATGCTAACAAATGATGGCGAATTAGCTAAAAAGCTTACGCATCCAAGATACCGTGTGAAAAAGATATACCACGCCGAATTAGATAAATCATTAACTCAAGTGGATTTTGATAAAATTGCGCAGGGTTTTGAGTTGGAAGATGGTAGAGTTGAGGTTGACGAAGTTGCTTACATTTCACCTACATCAAAAAAAGAAGTTGGGGTAGAAATTCATATTGGACGTAATCGCATTGTTCGTCGTATGTTCGAACAATTAGGGTATAATGTAGTTAAGCTAGATAGAGTTGTTTTTGCTGGACTTACTAAGAAAAATTTGCCTCGTGGAAGATGGAGATTTTTAACAGAGGAAGAGTTGAATCGTTTAAAAATGAATGTTTTCTCTAGATAATAATTTATTTCAGAATTATACGTTTAATAAAAAAGCTTTTTTAACGAGTAAAAACAATTAAACTTATTTAAATGAAAAAGTGGTTACGGTACTTAAAAATTACAGCAGCTACAATAGGTTTGTTGGTATTGCTCGTTATCACTGCTTGTGTTACAATAGTGTATTTTTACGAGGATGACATTATTAAGTATGCACTTAATCAAATTCAGAAACAAATAAACACCGATGTCAATATTGAAAAAGTTGATTTAACTATTATTTCAACTTTCCCTGATGCTTCACTTGTTTTTACTAATATTTCGGCGAATGAGGCTTTAGCCAAGCCTTCTAACAAAGCACTTTTTAAATTCGAGAAGCTTAAAGTTTCTTTTAATATTTGGGATATTTTCGCTTCGAATTATACGATTAAAAAGGTGCACCTAGAAAACGGCAAGTGCAATATAAAAGTGTTTGAAGATGGAACCGATAATTTCCATTTTTGGAAAACAAAGAGCGATTCAACAAGTGGAGGAAAATTTAGTTTTAATTTAAATAAAGTAAGTATTAAAGATGTTAGTTTTCAGTATCTTAACTTGATTAAAAAAGCTGATGTCTCTTGTTTCTTTAATCATTTATCACTTCAAGGACGGTTTAGTGAAAAGAATTTCGACCTAGCAATTTATACCAATACAAATTTTCAGCATATCACGTTCGAAAAAGTAAATTACCTTAAACAAGACAATGTATCGCTCGACTTGCTTATAAATGTTGAGAATAATGAATTATTTAATGTTAAACGAGGAAATATAAGCTTGGCAAATCAATATTTTTCAGTTACTGGAAATCTAAATTCAACAAAATCACCAGCTTCAATAAATTTAAGTGTTTCAGGAAACGATTTGCGATTAGAAAAAGTGCTTGATTTTGTTCCAACTGTATATCAAAATTATTGGAAAGACTATGAATTTGAAGGAGCTTTTTATTTCAATGCAAGTATTAAAGGGAAATTAGATAATCGCTCGTCGCCCCGAATAAATGCTACATTTGGTATTAATAACGGATATGTAAAAAGAAACGAATCAAAAATTGAACTTAAAAATGTTGGTTTTACTGGGAAATACGATAATGGTGAATTTCAAACCGCCTCAAGTTCATCGTTAATGCTTAAAGATTTTACATTCACATTTGCTGCTAGCAAAGTAAATGGATATGTAGAAATAATTGATTTTGCAAAACCGAAATTGAAATTTAATACTCAAGCTTCATTAGATATTAAAAAGTGGTTTGAATTATTCCCATTGGATACTATTGAAAATATTGAAGGACAAGCACAACTCAACTTTAATTTCGAATCTCAATTAGAATGTATCTCTAAATTTTCGCCATCTGATTTTATAAAAAGCACCAGCTCTGGAACTTTAAAAATAACAGATGGTTTGCTTAAACTTAAAAATAGCAATTTGCCATTTTCGGCAATTAATGGCGATTTTGCATTTAATAATAATGACGTAACAAGCAATAATTTTTCAGGAATTGTCGGTCAGTCTGATTTTGCTATAAATGGTGATTTCAAAAATTTTCTTTCCTTTCTGTTTATTGAAAATCAAAAGCTTATTATAAGAGCCGATGTACGATCAAAAAACATAAATCTAAACGAATTGCTTTCTACAGATGGTAAGAGCAAAAATAACAACTCATATAATCTTAGTATTAGTGATAATTTTGATATTGATGTTAGTACGTATATTAATAATATACAATTTAGAAAATTTATTGCATCGGAAATTCACGGACAATTTAGCGTTAGAAATAAAAAGTGCATTTTGCAAGATGTTTCCATGAATTCAATGGATGGAGCTGTATTGCTAAATGCGATGATAGATGATTGTAATCCAAAAGATATTAGAATTATTTGTGATGGGAAAATTAACCGCGTAAACATTCAAAAGATGTTTTATCAGTTTGAAGATTTCGGTCAGAATAGTTTGAAGTCGGAAAATATAAAGGGAACGCTTAATTCTACCATACAATTTTCGGCATTGCTAAATAACAAATTAGAGATTGACCCAGCATCAATTAAATCAAATGCAGATATTACTATCGACAAAGGCGAACTCATTAATTATGAAGCATTAAATGGCTTGTCGAAGTTTGTAAATATTAATGAACTCAAGAACGTTAAGTTTTCTACCCTTAAAAATACAATACAAATTCAAGATAAGGCAATTACAATTCCTCGCATGGATATAAAATCCAATGCAATGGATATTACCCTTGCAGGAACGCATTCGTTTGATAATAATATCAATTATCGAGTAGAATTATTGCTATCAGCAATATTGTCGAAGAAAGCCAAGAGTGCAAAGAAAGAAAATGAAGAATTTGGCGTAGAAATAGATGATGGCTTGGGAAAAACAAAATTGTTTGTTAAAATTTTTGGCACAACTGCTAATCCTCAATATTCTTATGATAGGCAAGGCTTAAAACAAAAACTTAAAACAGATATTAAAACTGAAAAACAAAATCTTAAGCAGATTTTGAACGAAGAATTTGGTTGGTTTAAAAAAGATAGTACTATACCAAAAAACAATACAACAAATTCTAACAATAATAAAAAGAAGGAGAAGAAGAAGGACGAAGAAATTGAAGACCAAATAAAAATTGAATGGTAATTATTTCTGTTTAAGTACAATTTTTCTTCACCTATTGATCCTGTTTTTCACTTCAGCATTTTCTAATTTTTGCCTGTATTTTGCCTCCATTCGCCGATTTTATTTTTTTTGCCTTATAACTTGTTTTTACTTTTGCAAAAAACATAAGAAACGTTTATCATATTTTTTGTTTCCTATGTATTTAATTTATACTTTTGCGGAATGGAAGAAAAATTTAAAGATATCGTTGAACGTGTACTTCAGCTATACTTAAAGTATGGCATAAAAAGTATTACCATGGACGATGTTGCCCGCGAATTAACAATTTCTAAAAAAACGCTTTATCAGTTTGTTACAGACAAGACGGATTTAGTTGATAAGGCTGTTACACATCAGCTTGATATTCATCGTTGTGAAATGCGGAATTTAGAAATGCAAAACCTAAATGCAATTGATATTTTAATAATGGCAAGCCAGTTTGTTGCCGAACAATTCCAACACATAAATCCATCTATTTCTTACGACTTGCAAAAATACTATCCACAATCGTGGAATAAAATAGTTGATTATAGGCGCACACATATATACCAACACGTTAGAACAAATATGATTCAAGGAATTGAGCAAGGTTTATACCTTGATGATTTAAATGTAGATATTATTTCGCATTCCTATGTTCTAAAAATGGAAGAAGTTTTCCTTCGACCAGATGACGATTTTTTTAAAAAATATACTACTGACGAAATTTTCAAAACGCTTTTCCATTACCATATAAGAGGAATTGCAAACAAAAAAGGAATTGAGTATTACGAAAATAAAATAAAAAACGAACAATAAACAAGTAATTTATGAATAGGTTAATTTTATTATTTTCAGTGGTCTTTTTATTTTTGGGAACAACAATATTTGCCCAAAATCAAGATACGACGCTGATGCTTACACTGAAGCAGGCTCAGGACTATGCCTTGAAGAATAGTCCTGTAATTAAAAATGCAAATCTCGATTTAGAATCGGCCAAGAAGAAGGTATGGGAAACTACTGCAATGGGATTGCCACAAGTTAATTCCAAACTAGCATATTCTTATATGCTTACAGTTCCTGCAAGTATTAAATCTTTTTCAGGTTTAAGTAATCTTAGTCCATGGATGTATGGAGCAGATCAAGCTTTAAGAGGAATAACAGGTAATCCACAGTTTGGAAATATTCCGGCACCCGCACCTCAAGAGCCTACAAATGAAAATGACATGAAATGGGGATTGACTTACGATATTACTGCTACACAATTGCTTTTTAGCGGAGCTTATATTGTTGGTTTGCAAACAGCAAAAACGTTTAAATCGCTATCAGAAATAAATATTACCAAATCTCAAAACGATTTAAATGAGTCTATTACAAATGCTTATTTTATGAATTTGGTTGTAAATGAGAATTTGAGAGTTATTGATAGCATTTATAAGAATACGGAAACTATTCTGTATGAAATAACTCAATTAAATCAAAAAGGATTTATAGATGTTACTGATGTTGACCAATTGACGCTTACACTTGCAAATTTGAAAAACACCAAAGAAATGCTAGCTCGCCAATGCGAAATTGCTGCAAATCTTTTGAAATTTCAATTGGGCGTTTCGCTTACTTCTAAGATTGAATTTGCAGATAAACTAGATGTAATTACTCAGTTAGTGAATGTAGAAACTCTTTCAAAAAGTGAATTTAAAGTTGAGAATTATTCGGATTATAAAATGCTCGAAACACAAGAAAGAATGATGGGCTTGAATGTTAAATTGCAAAAATCTACATTTTTGCCTGACATTGCTGCTTATTACATGCATGACGAAAACTTCAATGATAAATCTTTCTCGTTTACTCCTCCAAATTCTGTTGGTTTAAGCGTGAGTATTCCATTATTTGGTAGTGGTATGAAATTAGCAAAAGTATCACAAGCCAAAATAGGTCTTGAGAAAATGAAAAATACAAAATATCAAGCCTCGCTTGGATTGCAATTAGATTTTGAAACTTCTCGTTCAGCTTATATTACTGCTATTAGTAAATATTCAACCAACAAACAAAGCGTAGAACTTGCAAATAGAATATATAACAAATCTATTATAAAGCAAAAAGAAGGAATCATAAGCAGTTTAGAACTTACTCAAGCTCAAACGCAATATCTTCAAGCTCAATCTAACTTGTTTACATCAATAATAGAGTTAAGCTCAGCATATTCGAAACTAGAAAAAATGTTAAAATAAATAAATTGGTAAAAGGTACAAGGTAAACGGTGAAAGGCTTTAATGCAAACACCCTCAACCATGCACCATGAACCGTTCACCATAAAAAAAATAAAATATGAAATCAAAAATCTTAATCGTATTTGTAGCATTAGCACTTTTATCATGCTCAAAAAATGGCGACAAAAAAGCACAATTGGAAAAATTAAAACAAGATCGAGATAAAATCAGCGCTCAAATTGCTGCACTCGAACTTGAACTTAAAGATTCTACAAAAAATGATGGAAATAAAACAATAGCAATTACACCTATAGAACTTCAAGAATTCAATCACTATGTTGAAGTTCAAGGTAAAATTGATGGTGATGAGAATGTAATGGTTTTAGCTAAAGTTCCAGGAACAATAACAAAAATTTATGTTAAAGAAGGAGATTTTGTTAAAAAAGGTCAAGTTTTAGCCGAATTAGATGCTCAAGTACTTCAACAAACTTTAGTTGAACTTAAAACTTCTTTAGCTTTCATTACCGATTTGTATGAAAAACAAAAAAGTCTTTGGGAACAGAATATTGGAAGCGAAGTTCAGTATCTTTCAGCTAAAAACAATAAAGAAAGCTTAGAACAAAAATTAAAAACGCTTGGGGAACAATTAGATATGTATAAAATCACATCTCCGATTGATGGAAATGTTGAAGAAATACAAGCTAAAGTTGGTTTGTCCACTGCTATGCCTACTTTAGTGCCATTTAGAGTTGTTAACTTTGCTAAAGTTAAAGTTCAAGCAGATGTTGCAGAATCTTTTAGCTCTAAGATTAAAACTGGGAATAATGTAATAGTAAAATTACCCGATTTGAATAAAGAAATAATTGCAAACGTATCTTTTGCAAGTAAATTTATTAACCCAATTAATAGAACTTTCCAAGTGGAAGTTGGTTTAAAACCTGATGGAACGGAATATAGAGCGAATATGATTGCTGTTGTAAAGATAAATGACTACAATTCAAAGAATGCAATTGTTATTCCTGTTAGTATGGTTCAAAATAGCACAGAAGGTAGTTGCGTTTACATTGCTGTAAAAGTAAAAGATAAGCTAGTTGCTAAAAAAAGTATTGTTTCAACAGGTATGACATGTAATGGGTTGGTTGAAATAACCAATGGATTAAGCAAAGGCGATCAACTAATATCTACAGGATACCAGAATTTAGTGGACGGACAGGAAATCAAGTTATAAAATCGTGATTTGTGAATAGAAAAAACCGGTGGCTGAGCGGATTCGAAGCCACTAATAACTACTCACCACTCACCACTCACTAAAAATCTAATAAGAATGAAAAAGTTAAAATATAAAGAGTTTGTAGGTACCAGTTGGGCCATAAACAATAAAACAAGTGTTTATTTACTTACCATTGTGATTTCTATCTTTGGTTTGATGAGTTATAACTCAATTCCAAAGGAACAATATCCCGAAATTGTTATACCAACAATTATGGTAAGCACTATTTATCCTGGCACTTCGCCTAGTGATATGGAAAATCTTGTAACTCGTCCTTTAGAAAAAAACATCAAAGGAATTAATGGTGTTAAAAAAGTTACAAGTAGTTCAGTACAAGACTTTTCAATGATTTCTGTTGAGTTCAATACTGATGTTGTGGTTGCAGAAGCAAAGCAAAAGGTAAAAGATGCGGTTGACAAAACAAAGAAAGACTTGCCAAATAATTTACTAAGAGACCCTGATGTTGCAGAAGTAGATTTTTCTGAAATTCCAATTATGTATATTAACATTGCTGGAAATGTTGGACTTGACAAGCTTAAAATTTATGCTGATGAATTAAAAGATAAAATAGAAACTCTAAAAGAAATTACTCGTGTTGATATTGTTGGAGCTCTCGATAAAGAAGTTCAAATTGATGTTGACATGTATAAAATGCAAGCTGCAAATCTTTCTTTTAGAGATATTCAAAATGCGGTAGCTTATGATAATGTTACTGTTTCAAGTGGTGCCATTGATATGGCAGGTATGAAACGTAATATTCGTGTTGTTGGAGAGTTTAAAGACCTTGATGTGTTAAGGAATATTACTCTACGATCAATGACAGGAACGGTTATTTTTTTGAAAGACATTGCTGATATTAATTTTGGCAACAAAGACAGAGAAAGCACTGCACGCTTTAATGGGAAAGAAGTAATTACATTGAATATTATCAAGAAAAGCGGACAAAATTTGCTTGACGCATCTGATAAAACAAAAGATATTATTGCTGATTATAAAGCTCATAAACTTCCTGCAAATGTAAATGTAGATTATACTGGAGATATGTCTAGATTTACTAGAAATACCTTGACAGAACTTAATAATACGATTATAATTGGGTTCATACTTGTTGTAATAGTGTTGATGTTCTTTATGGGTATAACTAATGCCATGTTTGTTGGCTTATCTGTGCCTTTAAGTATGGCGTTGGCATATATTGTACTTCCACAAATAGGATTTACTATGAATATGTTGGTAATGTTCTCGTTTATTTTTGCGTTAGGTATTGTGGTGGATGATGCCATTGTGGTTGTTGAAAATACACATCGTATTTTCAGAGAAGGGAAGGACCAAAATTTAAGCATTGTAGATGCTGCGAAAATGGCTGCTGGAGAAGTTTTCTTGCCAATACTTACAGGAACACTAACAACCATAGCTCCATTTTTGCCATTAGCATTCTGGCCTGGAATTGTGGGTAAGTTTATGAAATACTTGCCAATAACCATTATGATTACATTGTTTGCTTCTTTGATAGTTGCTTATATCATTAATCCTGTGTTTGCTGTTGATTTTATGAAACACGGTGATGGCAAACGTACTACTAACAAGAAAATATACAGAAATACTGCTATAATCATTGGAATTGGAATTTTTTGTCATTTGGTTAGCTTTCCAGGATTTGGCAACTTTGCTATCTTAATGGCATTCTTATATTTAGGCTATCAATTCTTCGGACATAAAACTTTGCATAAGTTCGAAACTCAAGTTATGCCAAACATGCAAAAGAAATATGCAAGATTTTTAGCTAAGTTTTTAATTGGCAGAAGACCTGTATACCTACTAATTTCAGTTTCTGCTTTATTAATATTCTCATTTATTTTAACTGGAATTGCAAAACCAAGAGTTGTATTTTTCCCTGATAATGACCCAAATAGCGTAATGGTTTATGTGAAAATGCCTGTGGGAACAGAACTTAGAGTGACCGATTCGATTACAAAAATTGCTGAAACACGTATTTATAATGTAATAGGAAAAGATAATCCTAATGTGGAATCTGTAATTACTAATATTGCAAAAGGAGCTTCAGATAATATGTTCGACAGAATAACCGTTTCAACTCATTTAGGTAAAATAACCGTTAATTTTGTTGAGTTCTCAAAAAGAACGCCTGGTTTAAGGACTTCAAAATATATTGATTCAATTAGAGAAGCATTAAAAGGAATTCCAGGTACTGAAATAGCTGTTGAGAAAAACAGAATGGGACCTCCAACAGGAAAACCAGTTAATATTGAAATAAGTGGAGATAATATTGATGAATTAATCACAACTTCCGAACATCTGAAAAAATATCTTGATTCAATTGATATTCCTGGAATTGAAGAATTGAAATCGGATTTTACCGTAAGTAAGCCTGAATTAAGAGTGGATATTGACAGAGTTAGAGCTAATCGTGAAGGTTTGAGTGCAGGACAAATAGGTGGCGACCTTAGAACTGCTATCACAGGAACAGAAGTTTCAAAATTTAGAGAAGGAGAAGATCAATACCCAATCCAGCTTCGCTATTCTGAGAGTACAAGAAAAGACATCGATCAACTGATGAATCATAAAATAACATTTATGGATATGACCATGGGTCGTGTTAGAAGCATTCCTGTTTCAACAGTTGCAACGTTAGAATATGAAAATTCTTATGGTGGAATAAATCGTAAAAATTTAAAACGAACAATAGTACTTTCTTCGAATTTAAAAGGTAACGCAACTGCAAATGAAGTTACTGCACGTGTAATAGCATCACTTCCTTCCTTCAGACATCTAGAATCTGTTGATATTAATTTAACTGGGGAGCGTGAAGACCAAGCTGAATCATCGAAATTTATGATGACAGCTATGTTATTATCGGTATTCTTAATTATTATCATTTTGGTAAGCCAGTTCAATTCGTTTAGCAAGCCATTAATTATTTTAAGTGAAATAATATTTAGTGTTGCTGGAGTGCTTCTAGGTTTTGTTATGTTCGATTTATCTATTTCAATAATCATGACAGGGATGGGAATCATCGCTTTAGGAGGTATTGTTATCAGAAATGGTATCCTTCTCGTTGAATTTACCGATGTGCTTATTGCTCGAGGAATGAAATCTCGTGAAGCTATTGTTCAAGCTGCACAATCTCGTATCACCCCCATCATTTTAACCGCTACCGCTACTATCTTAGGATTAATTCCATTAGCAGTTGGTTTCAATATTGATTTTGTGTCTCTTTTTACACATTTTGAACCACATATTCACATTGGTGGAGATAATACTATGTTTTTTGGTCCTCTTGCATGGGCTATTGTTTTCGGATTATCGTTTGCTACATTGCTTACTTTATTCTTAGTTCCAGCAATGTATCAGATCGCTTTTGGTTTAAAGCTAAAAGCAAAAAAAGCAAGTCACCGCAGAAAACTTGCAAAGGAAAATAGCTCCATAAAAGAAGATTAATATAATATCATAAAAGTTGAATTATATATTCATCCGCTAACTTGCGGATGAGTATATAATTAGTCGATAATTTTTTTTAAAGCTTAAGTCATAATTATTTCAAACAAAGTAATTCCCTTTAACTATTAAGGGAATTTTTGATTTCAATAAGCTTGTATCTGCATATTATCAGCAAATTTATTATTGCTAGACTCTCAAAATCCTTAATAATAGTTGTGTTTTGAATTTGTTAAGCTTCAACAACGGTGATTTTAAATTAAATTGTTGCAATAAGTTTTTGAAACAGCAGGTGGTAATAAGTTTGAAAATTATACTGTATAAGCACTCATGCCGTTGATTTAGTATGAAAAATAAAAGGTTAATAAATTAACAAAAAATCTTTGTGTGTTTAATAATAATTCATATAACTTTGCCGTGCTTATTACAAAAATAATTCATTATGACCGAAATAAAAAAGAACTTAATCGAAAAGCACGATGTAGTTGTTAAGTTTGTAGGAGATTCTGGCGACGGAATGCAACTAGCAGGTACACTATTTTCAGATTCAATGGCTATTTCAGGAAATGATATAGCTACATTTCCCGATTTCCCAGCAGAAATCAGGGCGCCTCACAACACCATAGCTGGTGTTTCTGGATTTCAAGTACATTTTGGACATACTAAAGTGTATAATTCTGGCGACATGTGCGATGTGCTTGTTGCAATGAATCCAGCATCTTTAAAGTCGAATTTAAAATGGGCTAAAAAAGGAGCAATAATCATTGTAGACAAAGATGCTTTTGATGAAAAATCGTTCGAAAAAGCAGGTTATACTACTAATCCGCTAGAGGATGGCAGTTTAGAAAATTATCATTTAATAGCTGCTCCTGCTACTTTGTTGACCAAAGAAAGCCTTAAACCTCATAACATTGACAACAAAACTGCAGAAAAGAGTAAAAACATGTTTGTCTTAGGTGTTCTTTTCAATATATTTGATAAGAATTTAGAAGGTACTTTTAATTATTTGGCTTTAAAATTCAAGAAGAAACCTCATCTGGTTGAAATAAATAAAATAGTTCTTCAAACAGGATATAACTACGGAGAAACTATTGAGGCAGTTGAGTCTAAAATTAATGTTCCTGCAGCTGAATTAGAAAAAGGAAAGTATAGAAATATTACAGGAAACGTTGCAACTGCATGGGGATTCCTTGCTGCTGCCGAGCGTTCAGGTCGTCCTTTGTTTTTAGGTTCATATCCTATTACTCCTGCTACTGAAATATTAATGGAACTTGCTAAATGGAAATCATTAGGAGCAAAAGTTTTCCAAGCTGAAGACGAAATTGCAGGTATCTGCTCTGCTATAGGTGCCGCATTTACTGGGTCTTTGGCAATAACAACAACTTCAGGTCCAGGTTTATCGCTTAAGAGTGAAGCTATTGGTCTTGCTGTTATTACTGAACTTCCATTAGTTATTGTTGATGTACAACGTGGTGGTCCATCTACTGGTCTTCCTACAAAATCGGAACAATCGGATTTAATGCAAGCTCTTTATGGCAGAAATGGTGAATGTCCAACTGTGGTAATGGCTGCTTCAAGCGTTCCAGAGTGTTTTCACATGGCTTACATGGCATCTAAAATAGCAATGGAGCACATGACTCCAGTGCAATTATTAACGGATGGTTATTTAGGATTCTGCTCAGAATTATTTAAAATTCCAACTGTTGCAAGTCTTCCTTCAATAACTCCTCCGATGGCAAAACCAAACGATCCTGAATATTTACCATATAATCGCAACCAAGAAACGCTTGCTAGAAAATGGGCAATTCCAGGAACTGAAGGCTTACGTCATAGAGTGGGTGGTTTAGAAAAAGAAGACGGTAAAGGTATAATCTCTACAGACCCTGATAATCACCAAACAATGACCAATTTGCGCGAAGAAAAAGTGCAACGCATTGCAAACTACATCCCCGAACAAGAAGTTTTTGGCGATGCAAGTGGTGATATGCTAGTGGTAAGTTGGGGAAGTACTTTTGGAGCTGTTCGTCAGTCAGTAATGGCACTTCAAAAACAAGGTAAAAAAGTGAGCCATGCTCATTTTAATTATATTATGCCACTTCCAAAAAATACTGAAAAAATCCTTAATAGTTTCAATAAAATCACAGTTTGTGAATTGAACAGCGGTCAGTTTGTTAAATATTTGAAATCTACATTCAACAAACACAACTACGACCAAATCAATAAAGTTAAAGGATTACCTTTTATCCAAAGCGAATTAATTGAACAGTTAAACCAATCATTACAGGAGAAATAAGCTATGATAAACAACACCATCGAAAGATCAAATGTTGAGCTTACAAAACAAGACTTTGTAAGCGACCAAATGGTAAAGTGGTGCCCAGGATGCGGTGCACATGCCATTCTTGCAGCTGTAGCTAATGTTTTCCCTAAAATTGGTTACAAAAAAGAAAATTTCATGGTAGTATCGGGTATTGGATGTTCTTCCAGATTCCCATATTACGTTAATACTTATGGATTCCATGGTATTCATGGACGTGCTCATGCAATCGCTTCAGGGGTAAAAATTTCTAATCCAAAATTAAGTGTTTGGATTGCTT
This sequence comes from Bacteroidota bacterium, assembly GCA_037139195.1. Lineage (GTDB taxonomy): Bacteria > Bacteroidota > Bacteroidia > Bacteroidales > JAHJDW01 > JBAXGW01. The sequence continues at coordinate 26,124 of JBAXGW010000010.1, read as the reverse complement.
CTGGCGACGGAGACTCTATGGCAATTGGTGGAAACCATTTTATTCATATTATTCGCAGAAATATTGATGTTAATATTCTTCTTTTTAATAACCAAATTTATGGTTTAACAAAAGGACAGTATTCACCAACTACTCCTATGGGTTCTGTAACTAAAACATCTCCTTTTGGAACTATTGAACATCCTTTCAATCCAGGCGAACTTGTATTAGGTGCTCAAGGCACATTTTTTGCTCGTGTTCCTGACTATAATGTTAAAATGATGACAGAAGTAATGTTTGAAGCTGCTAAGCACGATGGAACATCTATCGTTGAAATACTTCAAAACTGTATTATTTTTGCTGATGGTACTCATGATGAGGTTCTTGGTAAAGAAGTACGCGATGATAATCAAATCCATTTAAAAAATGGCGAACCAATGATTTTCGGAAAAGAAGGAAACAAAGGTATTCGTTTAAATGGCACACGTTTGGAAGTGGTTACTATTGGTGTAAACGGAATAACAGAAAAAGATTTACTTGTTCACGACCAATACGAAAAAGATCCAGCTGTTCATTTGATGCTTGCTAAAATGCAATTGCCAGAATTTCCTGTTGCAATGGGCGTTATCCGTTCTGCAATGTATCCAACTTATGACGATTTAATGGAAGAATCTTTAGATTATGCAAAATCAAATTCTCCAATTAAGTGTGTTGATGATTTGTTGAATTCTGGCGAAATCATTGAAGTGAACTAGATATTCGAAAATTTATATTATTTTTGAGGTCGCCATTGGCGACCTCTTTTTTTATGAGAAATAGCTATAAATATCATATTCAATATCCTTCACATTTCAAACAAAAGCTCTACTTTTGGGCGAAAAAATGGAGCAATTTCTGCATTCTTAATTCTAATGGATATAATAATAATCCGTATTCAAAATATTATTTTATAGCAGCTTTTGGTAATAATAGCAATTCAAATACTTCGATAAATCCGTTTGAAGAAATAAAAGAATTTTATAATTGCAATAAAGACTGGACTTTTGGATTTTTTGGTTACGACTTAAAAAACTATTCCGAGAACCTAAAATCCGAAAATATTGATGGCGTCAAAGCTCCTGATTATTTCTTTTTTAATCCTGAATTTGTATTTATTATTAATGAAAATGAATTACAAATTCAATATGTCAATTGCAATATAAGTGCTATTGAGTTGATGATTCAAGAAATTGAAAACACTCATATTATTGAAAGCACAGTAAAAATAGGGTCAATTAAAAGCAGAATTTCTAAAGAGCAATATTATAAAGCAGTTTCAGAAATCAAACATCATATACAAATTGGCGATATTTATGAACTCAATTTTTGCCAAGAGTTTTATGCTGAAAATATTGAATTAGATAGTGCAACTATTTATCAAAAATTAAACAAAATTTCGCCGACTCCCTTTTCTGCTTTCGCTAGATTTGATAGTATCGACGTGATGTGTGCTAGTCCTGAACGCTACTTAATGAAACAAAATAACACCTTGATTTCTCAACCTATAAAAGGAACAATTAAAAGAGGCACAAATAAAGAGGAGGATGAACAGCTAAAAGAAAAACTATTAAACAGTCATAAAGACCGCTCTGAAAATGTGATGATTGTTGATTTGGTTAGAAATGATTTGTCTATCACCGCTGAAAAAGCAAGCGTAAATGTTGATGAATTATTTGGTATTTATGAGTTTCCACAAGTTTATCAAATGATTTCAACTGTAAAGTCTGAACTTAGAAATGATTGTCACTTTATTGATGCTATTAAACATTCGTTTCCCATGGGTTCAATGACTGGAGCACCTAAAATCCGCGCAATGGAACTTATTGAGAAATACGAATCATTCAAGCGTGGAATTTATTCTGGAAGTATTGGCTATATTGATCCAGAAGGTAATTTTGATTTTAATGTTGTAATTCGCTCAATTATTTATAATTCTGAAAACAAATATCTTTCATTTTCTGCCGGTGGAGCAATCACTATTAATTCAGATATTGAGGGCGAGTATGAAGAATCAATGCTAAAAGCGCAAGCTATTTTTAATATTTTATCTTAAAAAATAATCACCACTCTAAATCCAACCATTGGAGAAATTGCGATTTCTTCTTGACTAGAAATATAAAGGTTTTTAAAGTCTGAGTTCCAACTTCCACCTTTAGTTGCTTCAATATCATTAATCATTTCGGCAACATTTCCAGACATGTCGTAAATGCCAAAATCATTTGCTGGGTATGATTTTATTTTTCTAGGACCAACAGGCAATCCAAACGCTTTAATTTGAGCCTGATATTCGCTTTTTTGATTTATAATGTTTGAAATGCCGAATTCTGCTTCAGAGATACTTCCACTTGCAGCGCACATCCATTCATTTGAAGTCGGCAATCTAATTTCTTTGATATTCGAAAATTTGCCTTCTTTTGTCATTTTGTCAAGAAGCCATTTGCAATAAAGTTGAGCTCCTTCTTTTGATATATTAACTACGGGAAAATCAAGCCATTTGTGATATTCTTTGACAAGTTGTTCTTTCCCGATAATGTCAACTTTATCCCAATTATTAGTATCAATTTTCGCTTTTTCAAAATCTGATAATCGATTTTGCTTTTTCAAATCACTAAGAAAACCTAGATACATCTCATTTGTTACTTCCGTTTCTGAAATATAGAAAGGTTTTAGGTTGTCAATTCTTTTAAAACCTTCTTTATCTGCTATAGAAAATGAACCTGCAGGGACAAACTGAAAATCTGTAATTTCTGTGACATTTTTTCCAAATGACTTGATAGAATTATTGCCAATAGGTTTGTTTTGAGCGTGATAGAAACATAGATTAATAATTAGAGAGAATGCAAGAATAAGATGTTTCATAAATCTTTATTTTAAGTAGATAGATTGTAACGTGTTAATTAAAACAATATTGTACATGCTTGATGAACAAAAATAAAATAATTAATTAAATTTTATGAAAAAACTTTAACTTTGCTTTATGCTAAATCGTTTCCTTCAGTTTATAAAAGAACAAAACCTAATTCAATCGAATGATAAAATTTTGGTTGCAGTTAGCGGAGGCGTCGATTCTATGGTGTTATTAGACTTATTTAAAAAAAGCAATTTCAATTTTGCCATTGCTCATTGCAACTTTAAGCTTAGAGGCGAAGAATCTAACGGAGATGCTGAATTTGTGTTTAACTATGCCGAAGAAAATAATATTGAACTTTTTATAACTGAATTTGAAACAACTCAAATTGCTAAATATCGGTTTATTTCAATAGAAATGGCTGCACGCGAGCTCCGCTATAATTGGTTTAAAGAAATTTCCGAAAAACATGGATTTACAAAAATAGCAGTTGGTCATCATTCCGACGATTCCATTGAGACATTTATGCTTAATATAGCTCGTGGAACTGGCATTTCGGGTATTCACGGAATCCGACCTGTGAATGGGAATATAATTCGCCCACTTTTGGCTTTTTCCAGAAATGATATTAATGACTATGCCTTGCAAAATTCTATTACTTATCGTGAAGACAGCACGAATAAGTCGGTTCAAATAAAACGAAATTTAATTCGTCATGAAATAATTCCTCGCTTTGAATTATTAAATCAGTCTTTCAGAAATAATCTGAATCGAACCATTGAAATAATGAGCGAAACAGAGCAAATATTCAAGCAAAAAATTGAAGAAGAAAAACAAAAATGCGTTTCAATAGAAAATGGAAAGACTTTACTTTCTATTGAGAAACTTAAGCAGCTTTCTCCCATAAAAACCTATTTGTTTGAAATGCTAAGAGAATTTGGCTTCGACCGCTCAAAAGCAGTGAACATTGCCGAACATTTAAACGGCGAATCGGGGAAAGAGTTTTTTTCAAAAACCCATCGATTAATAAGAGATAGAGAGTATCTGATAATTGAGTTGAAAAAGGAAATTGACACAACTACTTATAAAATTACACTTAACGATTATCCTAGTTTTTTATCTATTGAAGAAACAAAAGACAAACCTGATTTAAAAAACAACGCAAATAATATTGCTTTTTTCGACAAAGAAAAGCTTGATTTTCCTTTAACACTTAGAAGATGGAAGCATGGTGATTTTTTCTATCCACTAGGAATGAAAAATAAAAAGAAATTGAGTGATTTTTTTAATGACAATAAATTTTCTATTTCAGAGAAAGAGAGCACTTGGGTTTTATGTAATAATGATGAAATTGTATGGATTGTAGGTCATAGAATTGATGATAGATATAAAATTAATTCGGAAACATCAGTAATACTAAAGTTTGTCTTAAATATAAATCTATATATATAATTTTCTTGATATTTTAGTTAAAATATATTAAATTTGAAAAAAATTTCAACTATGAGAAAGCAAATAGCACTTACCATTATTTTAGCCTTTAGTTTTTTTATTAGCACCTTCTCTCAAATTCTTGAGCCTGTAAAATGGAAATTTTCAGCGAAAAGACTCAGCGAAAAAGAAGCTGAACTAACCTTTACTGCTACTATTGAAAAAGGTTGGCATTTATATTCACAGGATATTCCTGAAGGTGGACCTGTTGCAACTTCGCTTTCATTTAAAGAATCGAAAGAGTATAAAAAAATTGGAAGAGCAAAAGAGCCAAAACCAATAACTGAATACGATAAAAACTTTAAAATGACTTTAAAGTATTTTAATCATAAAGCTTCATTTGTTCAAAAAGTTAGTTTGCTAAATAATAAACCTCTTAAAATTACTGGTGAACTGGAATTTATGTGTTGTGACGATGAAAAGTGTTTACCACCTGCTTTAGTAGATTTTTATTTTAACGTAGAAGCTTTTAACGGAACTGCCACCGTTTCTTCAAATGGCGAAAAAACGATTGAGCCTGTAGAAGATACTGTGAAAATTATTGATAGCACAAAAGTTGCAGTTGCTCCCTTAAATGAAACACCTAAAGCGGATACTTCAAAAATTTCTGCAAATAAAACTGATGAAGATATAAATAATATGTCGTTATGGGCCTTTTTCTTTTTTGCTTTAGGAGGCGGGTTAATTGCATTATTAACTCCTTGTATTTATCCAATGATTCCTATGACTGTTTCATTTTTCATGAATAGTTCTGGCAGTAAGAGAAAATCAATCATGTCTGCAAGCGTTTATGGTATTTCAATAATTGTTATATATGTTTTAGTTGGAACTGTTGTTGCTGTTACTCTTGGAGAAGAGTTCTCGAGCTGGCTTAGTACTCATTGGCTGCCAAATATTTTCTTCTTTATTCTTTTCACAATTTTTGCAGCTTCATTCTTTGGTATGTTTGAACTTACGTTGCCAAGTTGGATGATTAATAGCACTGACAAGCAAGCAGACAAAGGTGGTTATTTGGGTGCTTTCTTTATGGCATTTACACTAGTATTAGTGTCATTCTCTTGCACCGCACCAATTGTTGGATCAATTTTGGCTTTATCTACTCAAGGTCAAGTTCTTAGACCAATTATTGGAATGCTTGGTTTTTCATTAGCATTTGCAATTCCTTTTACAGCATTTGCAATTTTTCCATCAGGATTAAATAGTTTGCCTAAATCAGGTGGTTGGCTTAATAATGTTAAAGTAATACTTGGCTTTATTGAACTAGCATTAGGATTGAAGTTTTTAAGTGTTGCTGATCAAACGTATCATTGGGGCTATTTAGATAGAGAAGTTTATATTGCCTTATGGATAGTTATTTTCACTTTAATGGGATTCTATTTATTAGGGAAGCTTAAATTTGCTCACGATAGCGATACCAAATTTATAAGTGTTCCTAAATTATTGATGGCTATTGCTTCTTTTACATTTGTAATGTATTTATTCCCAGGTATGTTTGGAGCTCCTTTGAAAGCTTTAGCAGGATGGTTGCCTCCAATGAAAACACACGACTTTGATTTAACAAAAATAATTCGTGAAAATGCTGGTAGCGGTGGAGGTGCAACAGCTTCTACAACACTAGACCTTTGCGAGAAACCAAAATATGCCGACAAACTAGAATTGCCTCATGGCTTACAAGGATATTTTGATTTAGACCAGGCTCTGAAATGTTCAAAAGCGACAGGTAAACCAATATTTATAGATTTTACTGGCCATGGTTGCGTAAATTGTCGAGAAATGGAAGCATCAGTTTGGTCAGAATCTCAAGTCTTGAAACAACTTAAAAATGATTACATTGTTGTTGCATTATATGTAGATGACAAAGAAATAATGCTTCCAGAAAAGGAATACTACACTTCAACATATAATAACAAGCTGATTAAAACCATGAGTGCAAAAAATTTCGATTATCAAATGTCGAAATACAATGCAAATGGTCAACCATATTATGTTTTAGTTGATGGAAATGGGGAACCGTTAAATAAGCCCAGAGGCTATAATAAAGACGTAGAAGCTTTTGCAAAATTCCTTGAAGAGGGAAAAGCAGAATATAAAAAACGAACAGAAATTAAATAAGAGAACAATTCCAAGAATTGCTATTTGCAGAAATTATTAAACATAATTTCTGCATCTTTATATCCTAAATTTGCACTTTGTCGAATGTCTTGACATGCATAGTCTTCTTTATTAATTGCTGAATACGAAAGCCCACGATTATAATATGCCATCGCATCATTAGGATTCGACAATAAAACAGTTGAAAAATCAATTATAGCTTTATCATACATTTTTAAGTTCATATATGCCAAAGCTCTATTGTAAATAGCTTCTGTATAATTAGAATTAATTTTTATAGCTTCAGAAAATGATGCAATTGCCTCTGTATATTTTGTCTCTATTGTGTATGCTTGTCCCAGACAATTATAAGCTGCGGGATTATTTTTTTCAACAGAAATATATGTCTGAAAAGAAGAAATGGCGCCACGTCCATCAATCATCATTAATTGCAGATTGCCAATATTATAAATAATTTTAATGTTTTTAGGATTATACTCAAGGGCTTTCTTGTAGTCGCTCATTGCCCCGTCGAAGTTTTTTAAATATTTTCGAGCATTTCCTCTGTTCATATATGCCCAGTAAGGAGTTCTTTGATCAAACTCAATGGCTTTAGTAAAATCTTCTTCTGCTTTTTGAAAATTCTGCAAATCGGCCCAAGCTAATGCACGGTTATAATAAGGAAGAGATACATTAGAATTATAGATAATCATATTGTTATAAAGTTCAATGCTATTGTCCCATTTTTTATTTTGCTCATAACTCAAAAATCCAAAGCCTAACACTATTGCAGCTGATAACCAATAAATATATTTTATTTCAAGTATGTTTTCAATTAGTTTGTAGATTCCTAAAAATAAGAAAATACATGGCAAGTATGCATATCTGTCTGCTACAATTTGATTTCCAACTGGGACGTATTTCAATACAAATAGAACAGTTATTAAATAGGATAGAATAGTAAATAGGATTATTTTTCGGCTTGCTTTAAAATAATAAAACACAAAAGCTAGTAAAATAGGCAGAACAAGCGAAACATAATAGATGTTTGGCAAAAAACTATTTGTCTTTTCTGGATAAACATAAAAAGGATTTAAATTAAAGGGGAACAATAACTTTATGCTATAAAAATCAAATGAATATAAAACAAAAAATATTCGGTCAATTGGATTGTATAATGTACTTAAATCAATAAAATGATTGCTTTTTGAACGAAAATAAATAGTAAGAACCCCAAAAATTAGGGATAATATTAAAAAAGGTATTTTATCTAATTGGGACTTAATATTTATTTTTCTTCCTTCGTACCAATCTATTGCAATTAGTAATAGTGGAAGTGAAACAGCTGGTGATTTAGAAAAACAGGATAACAAAAATAAAATCAGTGTTAAATAATAATCCTTTTTATTGCCAATACTTTTATAAGTTATATATGACAATAAAGCCAAAAGATAGAAAAATGCAAATAACACATTGCTTCTTGCCGATATCCATGATACGCCTTCTACACCCATAGGATGCACTGCAAATATTAGCGCTATAAATAAAGGAAATATTTCATTCTTGAAAAAATGCTTCATCAATGAAAAAACAAGCAATGCATTTAAAATATGTATAATAATATTAAATGCTAAAAACCCAAGTGGGTTTAATCCTCCAATTATAAAATTAAACATATAAGTAAGCATCGTAAGCGGAACATACATGCCAACGAATTCATTAGAGAAGATATATTTTAAATTATTGAAATTTAATGACTGAATAAATGGATTATTTACAACATTAATATCATCATCCCAATTGGTAAAGGTGTGGAAAAAAGCAGAGCAGTAAGTCGCAAGCACCGCTAATATTATAATTATACTGTATAACGTATTTTTGTTTAAAAATTTATTCATCAATAATCTTATTTGAAATTATAAACAGCTATTTTTAGTCTTTTACATATTCTTGATCAAATCAATAGCTTTAGTATATGTTTCATCAATTTTAAAAATAACAGGATAAAAAGCCTCGCTACCAAAAAGGTTTCTTCCAATCAAAGCTTTCATTTGTGCTTTTATTATTGATTGTGAGGTTGCTATTTGCTTATCGTTTTTTTCAATACCTTTAACAGAAGCAATTTTAATTAATTCGTCAAACATAGCAGGAGTAACATTGAAATTTGCAACAAAAAACGCTGCATTTTTATATGTTTTCTTTATGTTTTCTCTATTCTTATCAACGAAATTAAAAGCAAACTGATTTATCACACCCTGAACAGCTAGTTGGTTTAAATACATAGATGTTCCAACCGTATCAATAGATATAAATTTATCGGGCATAATTCCGCCACCGCCGTATACTACATTTCCTGCTGGAGTTTTGTATTTTAAAGAATCATTGAATTTAATGCTATCAGCCGTTTTCAACTCGCCATCTGTAAAGCGCTTAGCAAATTCATCATAATAATCGCTAATGTTTTCGCCATAGGGCTTTTGAATACATCTTCCAGTTGGTGTATGATAGCGAGCTACTGTCAATCGCAATGCTGAGCCATCTGCCATTTCAATTTGTTCTTGTACTAGGCCTTTCCCAAAAGAACGTCTACCAGCTATTAAACCTCTGTCGTTGTCTTGAATGGCACCAGCTACAATTTCGCTAGCCGAAGCCGAAAACTCATCAATTAATACTAATACTTTTATATCTGTTAAAATACCTTTTCTAGTAGCGAAATAGTCTTTCCTAGGTCGTGATTTCCCTTCGGTGTATACTATTAGTTTGTTTTTTGGCAAAAATTCATCGCAAATATCAATTGCTGCATTTAAATATCCACCTCCATTTCCTCTTAAATCGAAAATAAGCTTTTTCATTCCTTGATTCATCAATGATTTTACGCCTTCCAAAAATTCATCATAAGATGTTAATGAGAACTTATTTAATTTTATAAACCCTATTTCATTGGTAATCATATAATAGGTATCGATGCTTTTGCTAGGAATTTTGTCACGTTCAATGGTATAGTCAGCAAGTTTTGAATGTCCATTTCTTAAAATAGAAATAGTTACTATTGTACCAGCTTTTCCTCTTAACTTTTTAAAAACTTGATCATTTGTGATTTTCACGCCAGCAGCTTTTTTGTTATCAATTTTAACAATTCTATCACCAGCTAAAATTCCCATTTTTTCTGATGGACCGCCAGGAATAGCAGATACTACCATAATTGTATCGCGCTGAATATTGAATTCTATTCCAATTCCATCAAAACTACCTTCAAGTGATTCGTTAACACTGTTTAATTCTTCAGCTGTAATATAATTGCTATGTGGGTCGAGAGTTTCTAACATTGATGCGATTGATATATCTATCAATTTTTTATGATTCACCGTGTCTACATAATTATCATCAATGTATTGGATAATTTCGTTTATTTTATTTCCATTGTTTTGAGTTTGATTTGAAAAAGTATTTCGACCATTGGAATTAAATATTTTTGCTCCAAAAAAGAACCCTAAAGCAAAAACTACAGTTAAAAGTATTGGTAAGAGTATTGATAAACGAGAATTTTTAGTCATAGCTTATTATTATTTATGAAACAAATATAAAGAATCTATCAGAGTAATTTAGGAATGACACATAATTTTAACTTACATTTTAACAATGCGCTTAATTATAGTTTCGCTTTCTAAGTTGATTCTCATTAAATAAACTCCTTTAATCAAAGAACTTACGTCAATAATGTAACTATTATTGTTCGAATTAAAGGAATAGGACGAAAATTGGAGATTACCTGTAACATCAAATATTTCTATCGATTTCAGCGTATTATCATTAACGAAATTTAAATTAATAACACTGTTGAAAGGATTTGGGAAAATGTTAATATTGTCAGAATTTCTTTTTGCAATAATGGTTGCTACATCATTTTTAAGCCATATTGGATTTGTAGTACAGAAATGTTTTTCTATATTCATGCCAAAAACTTGCGGATTCTGAGTATGTTCTTTTGCGGTTTTAGCATTTAAAAGCAAAGCAATATATTTATTTACAGGTATCTGCCCAAAAATGGACGAAATAAGGCTGTCTAATTTTAATGTATTTTCACCCTGGTGAAAACTTGGCAGATGATAGTTAATAATGGTGTCTTGTGATATAGCAGTGATCCATAAATCTGTGAAATTTCCGAATTCAGTTGTGGTTTGCAAATTGTACTTTAGGTAATAGTTTGAAAAATTTATGCTTGTATCAGAACCAATAATTATTGTATTTGTTGCATCTGTATTTTCGATGGTAAATGTAACAATTGGTCCATCAGAAAGAATAGTTTGTCCATTTCTTAAGGCTTTTAGAATATTTTCGCCATTCAGCCCCATTCCATTAGGGCAGTATGCAAGTGTTGATAGGCGCCCGATTGCATTATTAGTGATTCCCCCAACATAACCAAATGTATAATCGGTATTTGAAAAATTAAATGAAGCATGAGCATCACTCCCTGAACTCTGAAACCATTTCCAATTTGTGTTATTTGAAGTGTTTTTCAAATGTATGCCTTTTTTAAGGCTAAATAGATAGGCATCTAAATTTTGAGCATATCTATATAAATACTGCATATAATTATTGGAGTCTAGCTTAGAAAAATTGTCTGTTGTGCTTGAGTATTCAGCATTCCAAGGATTTAAGAACTCATCAGCGTTGGTTAAGGTATTATATAAATTCAATAATTGTCCTCCAACTAGTGCATCTTTAAAAACTTTTTGAGTATTGTTTGAGTAAATATCTGAGGGATTTCCTAGATCATTGCAAATAACCGAACCTATGCTTGGATGATTATTACCATTTTCGGGGAAATTGGCATCGTTAACATTCCAAACATTGCCGCCAATTGTTACTGAAAGTTTATCCCCTTCAGAGAAAGGGTGAGCTGCATAGCAAAATGCATTGTATTTCGAACAAGAATCAAGCATCATGTCAATATTTATAGCGGTCCCGCTTAAATCTCCTCCAGCATCAGCAATATAAGGCAAGCTAAGTACATTGCTTTCGGAAGGATAAACTAATCCATGAACTATGTTCCCATTAGAGTTGTTAACTGACATTTCTATGCCTCGGATAAATTTAAAGGAAGAATCTATATTGTTTAATTGTTGTATTTGGGATCCGAGTTCATTCCAATTGCTTTTAGGGTTTAATCCATAATTATCAAAATCGCATGAATGATCGGTTGTTGATAACCATTGTAGCCCAGTTTGCTTGGCAAAAAAGCTAGTAGATGCTAGTGGATGTCCATATTCGGCGGTGTTTTGAGTAAAAAAAGTATGGTAATGCGTGTCGCCTCTATACCAATTATTGATAGAAGGCAAATCTTCCGTCTCACGGTAAACCCTTAAAAAAGTTTTCTCATCGCTAGCATAATCGAGAACAAATTCAACAGATACATCAACTTCATCATCGTAACCAATCAGCTTTTCAGGAGGAATAGTAAAAGCAAAGTACCACCACCGCTTAGTAATATTAAGATAAGTAAGAGGCGGAATCCAAATACTTGTTTCGCCTATAAAATCTAATGTTGAAGATGAACTTTTAACAACACTCAAGGTATCAAATTTTTGAATATTAAAAGTGGCATCATCTTTTGAACCTAAAAAAAACAACTTATTAAATTCAGTATTTGAATAGCTAAAAAAACTCAACGGATTCCCAAAAAGGGTGTCTTTCGCATTTTTTATTCGAATATTTATTTCTACTATTTTATTATTAGCATTATTAGCATCAGCATCATGACAAACGATATAAATGGGAATTCCATTAAGCGCACCTAATGAATCTAATTTTTTCATTCTGTACGGAGCATCGGCATAAATTTCAGAAGCAATAGTGTTTGCTTGTTTTAAAATTATTTGAGCAGAAATGCTAATAGAATAAAGAAGAAAAATGAAAATATAAAAAAGGAATTTCATGAAAAATATTTCTAAAACATAAATATTTAATATAATCAGGCTTAAAATGTAGACTAAAAAGATTTAGGTTGGCAAAGCAAAAGAATATTTATTACACATTTTAAATAATAATTATAAAATGTTAAATTAAAACCCAACCTGCAAAAATAATCATTTATTTTGATTCAATATCAAAGAATTATGATTTTATTTTGCTTTTTTTTTATAAATAATAAATAAAAAAAAAAGTTAAAAAAATGTTGTATTTGTGAATAATTAAAAATAATTTGCACCCAAATTCAAAGAGGAAAAAACTACTATTTAACTAACACATTGAAACATGGAAGTAACTCACATTGAGCACATTGGAATCGCCGTTAAAAATCTTGAAGAATCCATTAAGTTTTATGAAGAAGCATTAGGATTAAAATGCTATAACATTGAGGAAGTAAAAGACCAAAAAGTACGTACTGCTTTTTTTATGGTTGGACAATCAAAAATCGAACTTCTTGAATCAACATCAGAAGAAAGTTCAATTGCAAAATTTATTGAGAAAAAAGGAGAGGGTATTCATCATTTGGCATTTGCAGTTAAAGGAATAGAAAACTCATTGGCAGAAGTTGAAAGTAAAGGTATTCAACTAATAGATAAAGCTCCAAGAAAAGGTGCAGAAGGACTTGATATTGCGTTTTTACACCCAAAATCAACTGTTGGCGTTTTAATGGAACTATGTGAAAATAAAAATAATAAATAATTACAAATAACAATGGCTATACAAGACAAAATTCAAGAACTAATTGACCTTAGAGAAAGAGCTAAATTAGGTGGAGGTGAAAAAAGGATTGAAGCTCAACACAAAAAAGGCAAATATACTGCACGTGAGCGAATTGAACTTTTATTAGATGAAGGCAGTTTTGAAGAGTTTGATATGTTTGTTTCGCACAGATGTATTGACTTCGGCTTAGAAAAGGAATCCTATTTATCAGATGGCGTTGTTACTGGCTATGGAACAATAGACGGAAGACTTGTTTATGTTTTTTCGCAAGATTTTACCGTTTTTGGAGGTTCTTTATCTGAAATGTTTGCAGAGAAAATATGCAAAGTGATGGATAAAGCTATGAAAATGGGAGCCCCTGTTATTGGCATAAACGATAGCGGCGGTGCACGTATTCAAGAAGGTGTTAAAAGTTTAGGAGGATATGCAGATATTTTTCAAAGAAATATTATGGCTTCTGGCGTAATTCCTCAAATTTCAGCAATTTTTGGTCCTTGTGCTGGTGGTGCTGTTTATTCACCTGCTCTAACGGATTTTAACATTATGACCAAGGGAACAAGTTATATGTTTGTAACAGGGCCTAAGGTTGTTAAAACTGTTACTGGCGAAAATGTAACCCAAGAAGAATTAGGTGGTGCAAGTATTCACGCAACAAAATCTGGAGTTGCACACTTTGCCGTTGATGGTGAAAAAGCTGGAATTCTATTGATTAGAAAACTAATGAGCTTTCTACCACAAAATAACTTAGAGGAAGCTCCTTTAATGGAATGCACAGATCCTATTGATAGACTTGATGATTATTTAAATGAAATAATTCCAGAAAATACTAATAAGCCATATAATGTAAAGGATGTAATTCATAGCATTGTTGATTATTCAGATTTTTTAGAAGTACAAGAACTTTTTGCTCCTAATATTATTACTGGATTCGCCCGCTTTAATGGAATTTCTGTTGGTATAGTTGCAAATCAGCCTAGTTTTTTGGCAGGAGTTTTAGATATCAATGCATCTCGTAAGGCTGCTCGTTTTGTTCGCTTTTGTGATGCTTTCAATATTCCATTAGTAACTTTGGTTGATGTACCTGGTTTCTTACCTGGAACTGCACAAGAATATGGAGGTATTATTGTTCACGGAGCTAAGCTTCTTTATGCTTATGGAGAAGCTACTGTGCCAAAAGTAACAATTATTTTAAGAAAGGCTTATGGCGGCGCTTACGATGTTATGAGTTCTAAACATTTACGTGGTGATATTAATTACGCATGGCCAATGGCAGAAATTGCTGTAATGGGACCAAAAGGGGCGATTGAAGTATTATTGAGCAGAGATTTAGGAACAATTGAAGATGAAAAATCAAAAATTCAATTTTTGCTAGAAAAAGAGAATGAATATAGAGAAAAATTTGCTAATCCTTACGTAGCAGCAAAATTTGGTTATATTGATGATGTTATTGAACCAAGAAATACTCGTTTTAGAATTATTAGAGCATTACAATCATTAGCGACTAAAAAAGATGTAAATCCACCCAAAAAACATGACAATTTGCCATTATAAAAAGGCTGGATTAACAAATGAAATCAGTTCTCTAATTATTAAAAATTATTTCTATATGATTGACAATAAAACGGTTGCAGCAATTTCAGTAGCTTTAACCAAGGATTCCGAAAACAAAAAAATTGCAGCTGCTATAGCCTTGGCGATTAATCATAATTGCAAGGTTGATCCTAAAATTGTTGCTGCAATTACAATATCTCTTTATCCATTTATTAATTCACAAGACGTTCATGATTTTCAATCTCCAATACTTACAATTAAACGTATTGACAGGCCTTATACGCCTTGGAGTTCGAAAATTTATCAACTTCGCCAAATACCTACCAAATTAAATAGAAGCTATAAATAAAAAACAATTAAATTACTAAATAAATACTTTACTTATTATGAAAATAAACATTCAAGGAAGCGTCTATAATGTAGAAATGCTTAAAATGGAAGGGACACAAGCTCAAGTTAAAGTTAACGGAGAAGTTTTTGATGTAAATATTGAAAATGCCTTTGCCCCTCAATCTATTCAAGCTTCAAATAATTCACAACCTGTAGCTAATTCACAAGTTGTTAATGAACCTGTAAGTAAACCTCAAGCTGTAGCACAAGATACTACCGACTTTATGCAAGGAAACTATAAATTTCTGTCTCCACTTCCTGGTATAATACTAAGCATTAATGTAAATGTTGGAGATAAAGTAGCATCTGGACAAAAGCTGGTTGTACTTGAAGCTATGAAAATGGAAAACAACATAACCTCGGATGTAGAAGGTGTTGTAACTGCAATTAAAATTGCAAAAGGCGATGCTGTAATGGAGGGAGATATTTTAGTAGAAATTGTAACTGAAAATTAATATTATTATGAATGAAAACGCAATATTTTGGGTGGCTTTTACGGTAGTATTTGTCATTGCTTTTTTGATAGATATGTATGCTACAACAAGCAGAAAAACTATTATGACTGAAAAAGTCGCATTAAGATGGACTGGATTATGGGTTTCGATAGCTCTTTTGTTTGGTTTTTTCGTCTATTTATTTTATCCAGCAACATCTAGTGTTAGCTCTACAGATTTATTTAATTTATATCTTCAAGGGTATTTAATTGAGTACTCTCTTTCGGTAGATAACCTTTTTGCATTTATTATGATTTTCTCTCTTATGGGAGTTAGTGAATCAAACCAGCCAAAGCTTCTTAAATTAGGGGTTTTTATGTCGATAATTTTTAGAATTCTATTTATTCTAGCTGGTACTGAATTAGTTCAGAAGTTTGAATGGGTAATGTATATTTTTGGTGCAATTTTAATTTGGACTGCTTACAAAATGGCATTTTCAGGTGGAGAAGAAGACGTAGATCCAAAAAATAATTTTATGTACAAATGGGCTTCAAAATTATTTCCAGTTGACCCTGACACACATTCAGAAAAATTCTTTACAGTGATAAATGGGAAAAGACATATAACAACTATTTTTCTTGTTTTATTAGTAATAGGTTCAACAAACATTATTTTTTCTTTAGATTCAATACCTGCAATTATAGGTATTGTTAAAAGTATTCCTGATTTAGATCCTAGAAATTTTATTGCAATTTCATCGAGTGTTTTTGCCGTAATGGGTTTAGTTTCTCTGTTTTTTGCATTAAAAGGAATAATGAAGATGTTCCGTTTTATGCAGCAAGGAGTTTGCTTTATTTTGTTTTTTATAGGATTTAAAATGATTGCTGAATGCTATGAACCTATAAAAAACTTTTTTGAAAGTTATCAATGGATAACTTTATTCGTTATTCTGTTTTCTCTAATTTTTTCAATTATTTTATCAATGGTAATTGAAGAGAAGGAAGAGATAGATGAATTAAAGAGTGAGATTGAAGATATGAAGAAAGACATTAACAATAATAATAATTAATTTTTTATGGAATTTTCACAATTATTTCCCGTTTTAGCTGCATTTACATGGCAACATCTAGTTATGATTTCCGTTGGAGCTATACTTATTTACTTAGCAATAGCTAAAGAATATGAACCTGCATTGCTACTTCCAATGGGATTTGGCGCAATTATCGTTAACCTGCCTTTGTCAACCGTTATTGGCGATGAGGGAGCTTTATCCGTTTTTTTTAACGCTGGTATTGCTAATGAGGTTTTCCCACTGTTAATATTTGTTGCAATTGGTGCAATGATTGATTTTTCGCCGCTTTTTAAAAATCCATTTTTAATGTTTTTTGGTGGAGCAGCTCAATTTGGAATTTTTGCAACAATCGTTCTTGCAACATTATTAGGATTTACACTTCATGAAGCTGCATCAATAGGTATTATTGGAGCTGCTGATGGTCCAACATCTATATTTGTTTCTTCACAATTTGCTAAACATCTTTTAGGTCCAATTTCTGTGGCAGCATACTCATATATGGCATTAGTTCCAATTATTCAACCGCCAATTATTAAATTGATTACCACTCGCAAAGAACGTTTGATCAGAATGAAAGCAACCGCAAAATCTGTTTCAAGAACGTCTTTAATTTTATTTCCTATTTTAGTTACTGTTTTTGCAGGAATTGTTGCTCCTTCATCTTTAGCTCTTATTGGCTTTTTGATGTTTGGGAATCTTATTCGCGAATGTGGTGTACTTAACAAACTTTCTTTAGCAGCACAAAATGAGTTAGCTAGTTTGGTGACAATTCTTCTTGGAATAAGCATCGCATCTACTATGACTGCTGATAAATTTGTAAATGTTCAAACGCTTATGATTATTGGTCTTGGATTATTTGCTTTTATATTTGACACAATTGGAGGAGTATTTTTTGCTAAACTAATTAATATTTTCTTGCCTGCAGATAGAAAAATAAATCCTATGGTTGGTGCATGTGGTATTTCAGCATTCCCTATGTCGGCTCGCGTTGTTCATAACATGGGACAAAAAGAAGATAAACACAACTTCTTGTTAATGCACGCTGTAAGTTCAAATGTTAGTGGACAAATTGGTTCAGTGATAGCAGGAGGATTAGTTCTTATGTTTGTTCCAATGTTCTTTAAAGAAGGTATGACAATGATGGATAATTTTAATGCAGGGTTAAAGGTTATGACCTTTGGTATGCTTGGAATTTTTGCATTTATGTTTTTATTCTTCTTTGTTACAAAAGCATTAGATAAATTTTTCCCTTTCAAAGCTGAATAGTAAAATAATAAACACAAATTATCGAGGCTAACTAGATAGCCTATTAAATAATTTTAGATGTTTAAAAGATTGAAAATTCAAGGTTTTGAAGCTTTTTGAAATTATAAGTTTGCAGAGTAAATAATTAATTTCAAAAATTTTTAAAACAATGAATTAAGCAAAGCGATATAAAAGCTTGCTAATAAAATTCAATCTTTTAAACATCTCTTTTTGTATAGTAGCAGTAGAGGTTTAAAAAAATATTAGCCTTTTTGTAACAAAACCTATTTCAATGTCGTAGAAGAATTGTTTCCTGTCAAGAGGAACAACAACAGAAAATAAAGATTAGTAAATGAAACTTATAATATGAGACAATTAAAAATTACCAAACAAGTAACCAACAGAGAAACCGCATCCTTAGACAAATATCTACAAGAGATAGGGAAGGTGGACTTGATTTCTGCTGAGGAAGAAGTTGATTTGGCGAGAAGAATTAAAGCAGGAGATCAGGTTGCTCTTGAAAAACTTACTAAAGCAAATTTAAGATTTGTGGTGTCTGTTTCAAAGCAATATCAAAATCAAGGGTTAAGCTTGCCTGATTTAATCAACGAAGGAAATCTTGGTTTGATTAAAGCTGCTCAGCGTTTTGATGAAACTCGTGGATTTAAATTTATTTCCTATGCTGTTTGGTGGATTCGTCAATCTATTCTTCAAGCTTTAGCCGAACAATCTCGTATCGTTCGCTTGCCACTGAATAAGATTGGTTCTATCAATAAAATTAACAAAGCCTTTTCGCAATTAGAACAAGAATACGAACGCGAACCGTCTGCTGATGAAATAGCTGATTTATTAGAGCTTCCTGAAAATGAAGTTAAAGAATCGCTTCGTAATTCAGGTCGTCACGTATCTATGGATGCTCCACTTGTTCAAGGAGAAGAGTCTAATATGTATGATGTTTTAAGAAGTGATGATAGCCCAAGTCCTGAAACAGGATTGATTAAGGAATCACTACGTAGAGAAATTGAAAGAGCAATATCTACATTAACACCCAGAGAAGCCGACGTAATTAGATTATATTTTGGTTTAAATGGAGGACACGCTCTTACATTAGAAGAAATTGGCGAGCGTTTTGATTTAACACGTGAACGTGTTCGTCAGATTAAAGAAAAAGCTATCCGCAGGTTGAAGCACACAACAAGAAGTAAAATATTAAAAACTTACTTGGGATAGTTTTCTACAACTTTTGTAATATTTTTAGAGAAAGAAATATTAATTTTAATTGAGATGAAAGAGAATTGAGCAATCAGTTCTCTTTTTTTGTGTTTTTTCAGTATCTTTGAATTCTTAATTAAAAATGTAATTTTATGAAAACTATAATAAAGAATTCATTGTTTTTGCTTCTTCTTTGCACTTTTATTGCTGTTAAAGCTCAAACCAAAGACTCCTTGCCACCAAAAATATATAATCCTCAAGCCAACGCAAAAGCAGAATTAGCTAGCGCTGTAAGCTTGGCTAAAGCTCAAAACAAACACGTGCTTATTCAAGTAGGAGGAAATTGGTGTATATGGTGTTTACGACTTCATGAGTTTTGTGCAAAAAACCAAAAAGTTGATTCTACGCTAAAAGCGAACTATGTTTTTACTTTGATTAATTTTAGCAAAGACAATAAAAACGAAGAGATTCTTTCTCAATTTGGTCCAGTGCAGCGTTTTGGATACCCAGTATGGCTAATTTTAGATGAAAATGGCAAGTTGATTCATATCCAAGAAACAGGTTTGCTCGAAGAAGGAAAAGGTTATAGTGAAGAAAAAATTGTTGGAGTTTTAAATCATTGGTCAAAAACAGCAATTGACCCCAAAACATATATTAAAAAGCAATAGTTTTTATTCTCAAGATTTATAAAAGGTCGACAGTGTATTTTGTCGACCTTTTTTTATTGAATATTCCTTAATAAAGATAAATAAATCTGCAAAAATTATAGATTTGTCTTCTAGATTTGCGAAAATCGCAAAAAATTATTGTTGATTGTTAAAATTGATTTCTGTTTTTTATATTTTGCAAATTGAGCTAAATACTCTGCAAATATCAATTTTCATAGAGGTTTTAGATGGTGTAATTTTACTTTATAATTAATTACGAACTAATCTAAAACTTAATATCATGAAAGCACAAATTAAAAATTTCAGAGGAATAGCATTATCAATCCTCGTTTTCCTAGCTTCAAATATTTTTGGGCAAGAAAAAATTTATATGCCATATTTTACTATTTCAGGTGTACATGCAGATTATAAAGTCAGCACTACTAAAATGCTGAAAACATACATCGAGAGTACTAATAGATATCAAGTCATTTTGTCAAACTATATTGATACTTCAAGTTTTGATTTAAATCTCGTAAAAGTTCAAAAGGAAGCATTTGAAATTTCAGCAAATTATTTTGTATTAGGAGATATGAATGCAGTAGGAAATTTATTAATTATTTCTGTTAAAATGTATGAAACATCCACCGGAAAGCTCTATTGGAATGATGTTATTAAGGCTAATTCTTTGTCGGATTTAGATCCATCAATGCAAAAAATTGCCAATAATATTGGAACAACAAGCAAAGCTCATATCGATAACGATATTGCAACAGTTACTGATTATGAAGCTGCTACCAATAAAACATTTTTTGCTCAATCTAGAAATATCATAAGTATAGAGGGTGCTTTTATTTCTAATTCTGTTGTTAAATCACAATTTCTAAATGGTTTGGGTTATACTAAATCTTTTGATGTGAAAAAATTTATCTTTAATATAAGTGCAAGCTATTTATGGGGAGAACAAAGGTACTCTAGAATGGAAGTTGGATTGCTTTATCCACTTACAAGCAAAGGAATTACACCATATATTGGTGGTGGATTAGGAATGAGCACTTATAGTTTTAACAATAATTCTAGCTCCTATTCCTACTATAGACAACATTCAAATGGACTTGAATTAGTTGCTTCTGGAGGGGCACTTGTGATGAGAAATGCCGCTGTGGGAATGAGAATTGGAGGAACTATTTCACTTCCGGCATTCAACATTAACAATAAGTATGTGCCGATTTGTAGGTTGAGCGTAGGTATTAGTTTCTAAATTTAATCAAATATTACGTTAATAAATATTAAATTTAATCTTAATAACGATGAAAACAATAACTATTATCAAGAAAAGTTGCCTCCTGTTTATAATAACCTTAATGCTTTCTAGTTGTGGAGCAACAATAGTTACATGCAAAAGAACCGATGCTGATATATTTGTTGATGGCGTTTGCAAGGGAAAAGGTACAGTAAAAATAAAAAGAATAGGAGTGCCGCATAAAGCTCAAATAATTGCTCAAGTTAATAACACTGAAATTGGGAGTATAAAAGCTTCAAGGAAATTCGATGCAGTTACTTTATTAGCAGGTTTATGTACTTACTATTCTGGTTTTATCTGGGCTTGGAGATATCCATCTGTAATTGAAGTGCCAGTTTTTGAAACATTTGCAACTGAATCAATTTGGTTGAAACCACCAAGTGGAAATCTTAAATGATTTTTCAACAATTAAATGATAATAAAGCCAGTAAACAAAAGTTTATTGGCTTTATTCTTTTTTGTATTTTTGCAAAAAAAAATAGAATATGTCTGAAATAATAATATCTCCATCTCTTTTATCTGCAAATTTCTTGCAATTAGGTAAAGATATTGAAATGCTCAACCAAAGCGAAGCACAATGGATTCATATCGATGTGATGGATGGTGTATTTGTTCCAAATATTTCATTCGGAATGCCTGTTATTAAGCATATTCGTCAGGCCACAAAAAAAGTATTAGATGTACATTTAATGATTGTTGACCCTGATAGATATATTGAAACATTTGCTGCTGTTGGTGCTGATGTAATTACTGTGCATTACGAAGCTTGTACTCATTTAAACAGAGTGATTGCAAAAATTAAAGAAAACAAAATGAAAGCAGGAGTGGTTTTAAATCCGCACACTCCAGTATCTTTATTAAAAGATATGATTTGCGATTTAGATTTAGTTTTGCTAATGTCTGTTAATCCTGGTTTTGGCGGTCAGAAATTTATTGAAAATACATATAATAAAATTGCTGAATTAAAAGAAATGATCAGTGCAAAAGGTTCAAAATGTATTATACAGATAGATGGAGGTGTTGATGGTAAAAATGCGAAGAAGCTTGTTGAAACAGGTGCAGACGCATTAGTTGCTGGAAACTATGTGTTTTCGTCAAGCAATCCTATGCAAACAATTTCAGAACTCAAGAATTGCAAATAAGTATGGCAGTAAAACCCTTAAATAATTTAAAATCCGCTAAGTCATCAAAACCCGTTGCTAAGAAAAAGACTTCGGGTGCTAGCAGGTTTAAAGTAAGATTTAGTAAGTTTATTAAATTTGTTAAGTATGCCGCGCTAATTTTCTTTATTCTAAGCATTTTTTCAGTAATTTTTTTCAGATTTGTTAATCCTCCTTTTACGCCACTGATGGTTATAAGAGCGGTTCAGATGAAATTTGATGGCAAAGAAATGAAGATTGACAAAACGTGGAAGCCAATAGAGGAAATTTCTCCAAAAATTATTATCGCAATTATGACTTCAGAAGATCAAAATTTCAAAGAGCATTTTGGTTTTGACTTTAAAGCGATACAAAAAGCCGCAGCACATAATGCAAAGGAAAATGTTAGAGTTGTAAAAGGAGCAAGTACTATAAGTCAGCAAACGGCTAAAAATGTTTTTTTATGGCCTCATCGCGATTGGGTTCGCAAAGGCTTGGAAGCTTACTTTACTTTGTTGATTGAGGTTTTTTGGAGTAAGGAACGTATAATGGAGGTTTATCTTAATGTTATTGAATTTGGAAATGGAGTTTATGGCATTGAAGCGGCATCTGAATATTATTATCATAAACCAGCCAAAGACCTTACAAATGCAGAAGCTGCAGCTATTGCCGCAGTTGTGCCTGCCCCACGAAAATGGTCGCCAATAAAGAAATCACCAAAAGTGGCTCGCCATTCGCAGTGGATATTAAATAATATGGGGAAAACTGGACCTGTTAAATTTTAATGGTTCAAGGTGCACGGTAAACGGTTCAAGACTTTCTAACCCTTGCCTTCCTATATTGCATCGTTTACCCTTAACCTACAAAGCTGTTACAACTCCCAATTCTTCAGCAATTGTTTTCAATTCATTTATAACGACTGGTAAAACTGGGAATCCTTCAATTAATTGTTTTTCGGTAAGTTCTCTTTCAATATCACCTGGTATTAAAACTTTTTCATATCCTTTTGCAGGTTTAGCATTGCGGAATGTAAGAATCCACTCATCCATTTTAGCTTTTATTTCACTTGCTGGCTGAAATGCATCTATACGCATTGCACCGAAGAAATGGCCTGTGCCTTCGCCCACTTTTTTCTCAAGAACTGGCAAATATGCTACTGATGGTGGAACAAAAGGTCCGAAATTAGCCCCAGAAAGCACTGCCGAAAAAATATCTACTATAGAACTTAAGCAATACCCTTTATGGCTTCCATGAACGTAATCACCTCCAAGTGTAAGCATAGAACCGCCTTCTTTTAAAATATCAGGATTATCAGAAGCATTGCCATCTTTATCCTGAACAAAACCAAGCGGAGATTTATCGCCTTTCTTTGCCATTATTGCCAACTTGCCACGAGCTATTGGCGTAGTAGCAAAATCAGCAACATAAGCTGGTTGTTCTTTTGCTGGAATAGCTACTGCTATTGGGTTTGTACCAAGCATTTGAGCAGTTGAAAATGTTGGTGCAACTAGCGGATTTGCATTGGTCATTGCCATTCCAATCATATCATTTTTTAATGCCATCATTGCATAATATCCAGCAATTCCGTAGTGATTTGAGTTTTTAACGCTTACCCAGCCAGTTCCTGCTATTTTAGCCTTTTCAATTGCAATTTGCATGGCGTAATGAGCTGCAATCATTCCAAAAGCACCGTCACCATCAACAACTGCAGTACTTGGCGTTTCGTAAACAACTCTAACGTTTGGTTTTGCATTGGCTCTGCCTACTTTCCAAAGATTATAATAATCAGTAATACGAATAATTCCATGAGATGAAATGCCTCTAAGTTCTGCTTCTACAAGTACGTCGGCAATTATTTGTGTGTCTGCATCTGAGCAATTCATCTTTTTGAAGATAGAACGGATCAAGCTTTTTATGTCGTTTGATTGATAGTTCATAGCGGATAAGTTTTATGCAAAAATAATCGTTTTTATTAAATAAAAATTTCTTAAATTTAGAAATTAATAACTTTATATTGTTTGCTATGAAATTTAAACTCTTGATTTTATTTTTCGTTGTTTTGTTAAGTTCTCATCTTTTTTCACAAGAAGCTACTAAGCCTTATGGTCATTTAAAAACAGGATGTGCCGAAACTGTTTCTATCAATACACTTGAAGGAAACACGCTTGCTGTAAGCCAAGAAGGATATACCGTAATAAGTTATGAGGTTACCTTTGAGACTGCTTCGGGCAAGAAGATCATTAAAGTGGAAGGCAATTTAATACCAATAAGTTTGATAGGCACATTGAAAATGAAAAAACCTACGCAAGTTTGGATTACAAATATAAAACTAAAAGATACTAAGGGAAATATTAGCGATTCGGCTGATATGGGTTTTAATGTGAAATATTAATTTCATCGATTATACTCGAAAAAGTATTCGATAAAACAAAGTATATCGACTATACTCGATAAAATATAAAATAATTTGAGTTTTATCGACTGTAATCGATAAAAAAAATACTATATTTGCATAAATATTTCTTTTATGTTAAATCGAAATCAATATATAAATTCAATTAAGCCTTTTATTGATAAACCCTTAATAAAAGCAATTACAGGAGTTAGGAGATGCGGGAAGAGCACTCTTTTAACTCAGTTGATGTCTAATTTGGAAGAAAATGGAATAAAATCAGAGAGAATAATTTATATTAATAAAGAACTCATAGATTTTGACAACATTAAAAACTATTTAGATTTAGATAAATATGTAAAAGCAAAACTTTCTAGTAGCAAAATTCATTATTTATTTATTGATGAGGTGCAAGAGGTTGACCAATGGGAGAAAACCATTGCATCATTGTTAGCAGAGAAAAAAACTGATATTTATATAACTGGATCTAATGCAAGACTGTTATCTTCGGAATTAGCAACATTATTAGCTGGTAGGTATATTGAAGTAAAAATGCAAACCTTAACTTTTTCTGAATTTAACCTATTAAGTTCACAAACGGGACGTGAATATAATCTTAATGATTCATTTGAAAAATATTTAAGATATGGTGGTTTTCCTGGGATTCACGCATTGCCATGGGATGATAATGTCGTAAAGCAATACATTCAATCGCTGTATAGCACAATAATATTAAAAGATGTTATTGTAAGATACAATCTCAGAGATGCGTATTTATTAGAAAAGATTACTGAATTTTTAATCTCAAATTGTGGAAATATCACTTCTGCTAATAAAATTAGTGAATTTATTAAATCTCAACAGCGAAAAACATCTGTAGATACAGTTCAGAATTATATTAATTATTTATGTAATTCAATTTTTGCATATCAAGTAAAACGATTTGATGTAAAAGGGAAACGATTATTAGAAAGTCTAGAAAAGTATTATTTAAGTGATATAGGATTCCGTTTTGGTACTATTGGTTATACACCAGAAGGCATATCTGGACAATTAGAAAATCTTGTTTTTCATGAGTTAATGTCGAGAGGATACGCCATTAATATTGGCAAATATAATGACTTAGAAATTGATTTCATAGCTGAAAAATCGAATGAAAGAATGTACATTCAAGTTTGCACTACGCTAAACGACCCAAAAGTAATAGACAGAGAATACAAATCTCTTGAAAATATCGATAATCATTTTCCAAAAATTGTTCTTTCGCTCGATAGTGGCTTTGACACAAACTATAAGGGCGTGAAATGGCAAAATATTAAGGAGTTTTTAATGGAGGGGAAATAGAAATTTTAATAGGAGAATTTTATGAGATTTAATAAATATGTTTGGGATTTGTATAAAGATTCTATCAAAGGTAAAGGAGAAATTAATAAATGGTCTAAAATAAATGATTTTTCTGAGATTATTAATTGGAGGGAAATTGATAATGAAAACCTTGATGGGCTGAAACTAAATAATCTTAAAAAATACATAGATGGGAATAAAGTTAACTGGGTATCCCCTTAGCTCATCTTAAAAAATGCCTATCTTTAGGGGATGGA
>JBAXGW010000009.1:0-86886 GCA_037139195.1 Bacteroidota bacterium | reverse complement strand
TCAACCCTCCAGATTCTCAGAAAATTACCGGATAAGGGTTGCAAGTTGGGTTAAACACGTATATTGTATCTTTGTATTATAAATTTTATATAAAATACGATGGATACTAAACTAACCCTCACCATTGAGAAAGATATAATCAAACAAGCAAAAGAGTATGCTCAAAAAAAGGGCAGGAGTCTTTCTGATTTAATTGAAAACTACTTAAAATTGATGGTTTCGGCAAATGATAAAATTGAAGATATTGAGATTACACCTATTGTAAAATCAATGATGGGAAAGTTTGTTGTACCTGAAAATTTTGATGAAAACCAAGCATTGATTGACGGTTTAAATAAAAAATATTCGAAATGACACATGTATTAATAGACACAAATATCATTTTGGATTTTTTTTTAGAAAGAAAACCATTTTTTCATGATGCATTGAAAATTTTTACTTTAGCCGAAAGAAAAAAAATAAAAGTTTTTGTTACATCTTTGAGTTATAGCAATTCATATTATATTTTGAGGCAGGTTGGATCTCATGATACCGTTATTGAGAGTTTGAAAAAACTAGCAAAAATAACAGAAATTTTATGCGTTGATTCAAATACAGTAGATTTAGCTCTTTCCTCCGATTTCAAAGATTTTGAAGACGCTTTACAATACTTAGCGGCTTTACAAAAAAGCAAAATAAATATTATCATTACTAGAAATACTAAAGACTATAAAAATAGCAAACTTCCAGTAATGACTCCTGAAGACTATTTTAATAGTTAGTATTTTATTAAAACCTTCCCAGTCATCTCCTTTGGAATTTCAATCCCCATCAACTTTAAAATTGTAGGTGCTACATCAGATAATTTTCCAGCACTTACGGATTTAGTGGTTTCATTTATCACATAAATAGGAACTGGATTAGTAGTATGAGCTGTGTTTGGCGAACCGTCCTCGTTTATTGTCATATCTGAATTTCCGTGGTCGGCAATTATAACTACCGAATATTTATTGGCAATTGCACTTGTAACAACCTCTTTCATGCAATAATCAACTGTTTCTAATGCCTCAATTATTGCTGGATAGATTCCTGTATGTCCAACCATATCAGCGTTTGCAAAATTCAAGCAGATAAAATCGAATTTGTTTTTGTTAATTTCTGTAACTACAGCATCCTTAACTTCAACAGCGCTCATTGCTGGCTGCAAATCGTAGGTTGCAACTTTTGGCGATGAAATTAAAACTCGTTCTTCACCTTGAAAAATATCTTCTCTTCCGCCAGAAAAGAAAAAAGTAACATGAGCATATTTTTCGGTTTCGGCAATTCTAAGCTGTTTCAATCCTTTTCTAGAAACAACTTCGCCTAAAGTCATCGACAAATCTTGCTTGTCGTACATGATATTTACGTTTTTGAAACTTTCGTCGTATTTCGTTAATGTAACATAATGTAAATTCATTTTCTTCATTCCAAACTCTGGAAAATCTTTCTGTGAAAGAGCAGTGGTAATTTGACGCAGTCTGTCAGTACGGAAATTAAAACAAATAACTACATCACCTTCTTTTATTGTCGCAATAGGATTGGCATTTTCATCAACAAAAACTACAGGATTGATGAACTCATCCGTTTTTCCTTCAGCGTAAGACTCTTCAATTGCTTTTAAAATATCCGTATGCTTTTTGCCAATTCCATTAACAAGTACGTCGTAACCGATTTTTACTCGTTCCCAACGTTTATCTCTATCCATTGTGTAGTATCTTCCTGAAAGTGTAGCAAACTTCCCTACAGAATTCTTCAAATGCTCAGCAACATTTTTCACAAAATCATATCCACTCTTGGGATCGGTATCTCTTCCATCTGTTAATGCATGAATGAATACATCTTTCAAGCCAAAATCTTTAGCAACATCGCACAGTTTCATCAAATGAGAAGTATGTGAATGCACTCCGCCATCAGAAACAAGACCAATCAAATGAATACTTTTATTATTTTGCTTGGCATAAGAATATGCATCGACTAAAGCTTTATTTTTCGAAATGGCATTTGTTTTTACTTCATTATTAATAAGGACAAAATCTTGATAAACAACTCTTCCTGCACCAATATTAAGGTGCCCAACTTCAGAATTTCCCATCTGACCTTCAGGCAACCCAACCTCTTCGCCCGAAGTGGCAAGCGTTGAATGTGCATATTGATTAAGACTATCTATAAATGGAGTATTTGCTTGCGAAATTGCATCCGATTTAGTGCCATTTCCAATTCCCCAACCATCGAGAATTACAAGAAGAGCTTTATTATTCATTGTTTAAATTTTAATTGGTCAAAATTAGCAAGAAAAATGAGGAAAAGGAATTAAATATTAAATTAATTCTTTTTTATTATTCCGGTCTGCTTAATGTGAATACAGTACATACAAAAATCATATTGATACGTGATATTTATAGTAATCTGAAAATTTACTATAAAAAAAACAGTTGTAAGATTTAATCTACAACTGTTTAATTATTTAATTTTATCTGATAAATCTAAATCGACTATTAATTTGTTTTCTTAATAAAATTTTCCTCTTAAATCTTTTACATCTGCTAATTTCATTAATGCATTGTAACCTTCTGATTTAGCTCTTTGTCCAAGATATCCAACCATTTGAGCTTTAGTTTGAACTAAGTCGGCAGTTGTTGCCACATCTTTAAATTCATCTACGATTACTACAACTACACCCGTTTTACCAATAATTGGTTTTGATAATTGACCTTGTTTTAAGCCAAATACGCTTCCAATTACAGCAGGTTCAGCTCCTAATAGTGGTATGCCAAAAGATGAAAATGATAAACCATCTGCAGTATCAACTTTAGTATTAAGTTTTGTAGCTAGCTCTTCTATTGATTTTGCATTTGCAGCTTTAATTTTATCAGCTAACATTTCTCCTTTTTTAACTTGTTTTGCGCCAAGTTCCATTTCGCTTTTTATTTGTTCAAGAGTTGCATAACCTTTAAGTTTAACGCTTTTCAATATTGCAACTACATATTTATCGGTAACATCAAAAGCTTGAGAAATTGCACCCTTTTCAGATTTGTATGCCCATCTTACAAGTTCAATAGGATTTTCCATGCCTGGAAGAGCTCTGTCGGTTTCTTTAACGCTTTCTGCAATGCGCTTGTTTAAGCCTTTTTCAACAATTTTGCTTTCAAATAATTCAGGAGTTGTAACTTCGCTAGCAAATGTATTTGCATCAGAGTATACTTTATTAAAAGTTGTTTCGCTAGGTTCAACTAATCTATCAACAATTGCAACCTGAATTTTTTCAGCAGGTACTGTTTTATTAATCAAATTGATTACATGGTAACCAAAGTCTGTTGCAACAACAAAAATATCGCCTTTTTTGTTATTAATACAAGCTTCGTTAAACTCTTTAACCATTGAACCATCAGTAAACCAACCTAAATTGCCTTTATTTTCTTTAGCAGATGGGTCGTTAGATAATTGAATAGCCATTGCTCCAAATTTTGATGTATCTTTTTTAACTGCCATCATAATACTATCAGCTTTGGCTTTAGCCTGCTCTTTAGTAAGAGTAACTTTTGCATCGGCACGTAATGAACCTTTGTATGCAATTAAAATATGACGTGCCTCTAACGAATCTGGGCGAACCTTTCTGTCAATAAGTTTTGCTAACTTGTAGGTGTTGTTTATTAAATACGGACCAACCATTGTTCCAATTGGTGCTTTAAACATAACAGAGTCAACTTCAGGATCTAAAACGCCTTTTCTTTGGTACAAATTACTGTATTTTGTATCAGCATTATAATTGACGAAGGCAGCTGCATCTTCATCTTTTTGGAATTCAGCAGCAAGTTTGGTAATTTCTTCTTTTGCTAGATTGAAATCTTCTTTAGAAGGAACAACATCAAACAAAACATATTCCAAGTCTCTACCAGCTTCTTGTTCGTATTTAAATTTTTGTTTGTCATAATACTTTTGAATTTCTTGATCCGTAACTTTAACAGCTGAATCAGAAATAGTGTTATATCTTAAAGAAGTAAAACGGAATTTTACTAATTTGTTTCTTGAATCAAAGCTTCTTTTTGCTTCGGCTTTTGTAACATATAAACCCTTTGAAATTAAGGCAAAGTATTTGTTATTTAAACGGTCTTCTTTAATATTTTTTTCATAAAAAAGCCAAAGTTTCTTAACAAATTCGTCTTGTTGATCGAAGTTTGTTATGAACTGTACAACCTGTTGAGGGTTGAAACTCTGAGGATTTCCTTGAGTGAAAAATTGAGTAACAAAAGGGTGTGGTTCTTTTCCCATTGTAAGCTCTTTTAATTCTTCGGGGCTGATAATATAATCTTTAGATTCTTTTCCTGATACAATTAAACCCAAACGT
Source organism: Bacteroidota bacterium (assembly GCA_037139195.1). Lineage (GTDB taxonomy): Bacteria > Bacteroidota > Bacteroidia > Bacteroidales > JAHJDW01 > JBAXGW01. The sequence goes on along the minus strand of JBAXGW010000009.1, from coordinate 82,523 downwards.
TTTGCTTGTTTGTGAATAATAATTTCGCGTAATTTCTGATTCCAAATTTCTTCTCTGATTTGATCGCTTGTTTGTTTGTCAAGTGAAGATTTTTTATACTGTTGCTTGTATAATTCAACTTGTTCTTGGTATTCTGCATCAAAATCTATGTAATTCACAGTTTCACCAGCAACCTCTGCAAGAGTTGTATCTGCTCCTTTAGAACTGCCCTTTTTGATAAAATCACCGAGAATAAATGCTAACAATGCTAACCCGATAAATGCTAGAAGCAGCCATGAGTAGCTTCTAATTTTGCCTATTATTGCCATCTTTTTGTATTATTAAATTTTCTATTGAACTTGCAAATATACAATTTTATTATAAAATTAGATATTTTGATTTAATTTAGTTTAAAAAAAATTGAAATAATTTATTCATTCCTTATTGTGAGGTGAACAGAATTAATTTTTGTATCTGTTACATCTGTAATTATAAAAACAAAATTTTCAATCGTAATAACATCATTTTTTGCAGGAACGCTTCTGTAGCTTGACAATATCAATCCTGCCAAAGTTTCATAATCATCTGATTCGGGCAAGTTAAAACAATATTTATCATTCAGATAATCTATTTCTAATCTTCCCGAAAATAAAAATTCATTTTCCGAAATTTTCTTTTCAGTGTATTCGTCTACATCGTATTCGTCATTTATTTCTCCAAATATTTCTTCTATGATATCTTCCATAGTTAGAAGTCCAGCTGTACCACCAAATTCATCAACCACAAGTGCAATGCTTTTTCGTTGCTGAATAAACATAGTTAAAATTTTGCTAACTAACATCGATTCGGGGACAATTGGTATTGGAAGTAGAGCAGTTCCAATATACTCTGGACAATTAAACATTTCATGGGAATGAACATATCCAATAATATTATCGATATTATTACGATAGATTAATATCCGTGATAGTTCGGTTTCTATGAATTTTTCTTTTAATATTTGAATATCTTCGGTTACTTCAACAGCAATAATCTCGGTACGAGGCAACATGCATTCTCTGACTTTAATTTTTGAGAAATCCATGGCATTCTGAAACATTTGAATTTCGTGATTAACGTCTGCGTTTAACTCGTTATTTGCCGTTGCTTCTTCGATAAAAGATTCCAAATCTATTTTTTCAAAAACTATTTTTGACTCGGTAATGTTGATTCTAAATATTTTTTTTAATAAAAACACAGATGTTTTGGTTGTAATAATAACAATTGGATAAAGCAAATAATAGAATAATATGCCTGGGAATGCAAATAATCTAAGTATTCGATTGGGGTTAAGTTGAAATATTGTTTTAGGGAAAAATTCGGCAACAAATAGAATTACTAAAGTAGATAAGATTGTTTGAAGAACCATTAATAATGTTTCATTCGAATATCCGCTAAATATTGTATTAGTAATAAAAGGTTCAAGATTTTTTGCCATAAAAATGCTATAAACCACTAAAACGACGTTGTTTCCAACAAGCATTGAGGATATAAAATTTTGCGGTTGATTTAAAAATTTTGAATATAATTTTGCATAAAATAATCCATGTTTTTTATCAAGTTCTATTTTTAATTTATTGGATGATATAAAAGCAATTTCCATTCCTGAGAAAAATGCGGAAAATGCCAGTGTTATAATAATTATTACCCAATTATTCATTATTAGTTTTGCTTTATTGAAATTACTCCTTTGGGTTTTTTAATCTCCCACTTTTCGAAATACTGATCGGATTCAAACCCCTCGCCCCACATAACTTCATCTTTCGTTGTTACTTTAACGAATACATCTGAATATATTTTTTCTTTTTTTTGATCCCAAACCAAGTGTTCGGTATTTAGTAATTCCCCTTTTTTATTTGTAACCTGAACATCATTTTTTGCTTCCATAATTTTTGAAACTTCATAACTAATTGCATATTTGGCAATTAGTTTTGAATCAACTTGTTTAATTGAGTCATAAAACAATATTTTTATACCTTTTGGCATTTCAGTATAAGGCTTATCATTTTCAAATCTTTTTAGTAAGGGAGTTGTTAATTTTGCCAAAATATCAGCTTTTTCGCTATAAATTATTTCAACATTTGTTCCTACTTGAATAGGAAGTGTGCTTGCATTTGCTATAGAATTAACTTTTTTTATATCATTATTGCATGAAAACAGTATTGCCGTAGTTGAAAAAACTACGGCAACGATATAAAGTGAAAATATATTTTTAAAGCACTTCATTAAGCATTGTTTAAAGTCAATCTTTTGTTTAAATTATTGATATATGAATATTCAAGCCTTAATAATAAACAGTTTCGATTTTTTTTAAAACCTGTTAAATTATTCATATTTTCTTTTCATAAACCAAAGTTCATAAAAACTAAAGCTTAAATTTATTCTTACAAACTCTTCTTTTATTAAGCTAAAATCGGTTGTTCCTCTTGCTCCTATCTCAACACCAACATTTACATAACTTGGCTTTCTTGCCCTGCTTCTTACTGGAAGTCCTAAGCCAAAACTCATACCATATTCTTTAAGTTGAGTATTATTTAGTTGTAAGAAAGAATTTCCGTAGTGCGCACCTATTCTATAATATGTTTTCTTAAGATAATTTTTCATTGCGTTTGCTTCTGGAATAAATTCAAATCCGAAAGAAGCACGCATGCTGTTTGATAAAGAATCTGATATACCAAATGTTTTATATTCGCTCCAATTTGTTTGAGAAATATCTGCTCTGAAAGCCCATTTTTTCTCCTTTTCTATTACAAAACCCAATGCTAAGCCACTAGGTATTGTTACACTTTCGTTGCTCAACGTTTCATTAACTATGGTATCTCTAGTGATAATGGACGTTGTGTTTGAATAAGGAGTATATCTTTTTGATAAAACAGTATTTGATGCATTCATTTCGGATTTAAGATAATATACTCCGCCAATAGTTAATTTAAGGTCGTTTTTAAATTTTGCTTGGTATTGAATCCCTATATCAAATTTTGCATCACCAACTTTAGTTTTATTAATTGTATATTGATTGAAGAAATTTGAAAGACTAGGAAAACTTATGGTTCTTTCTTGAATAATATTTCCGAAAACATAAGAAGCATTGAAACCAAGAGAGAAATTTTTTGTTAGAGAATAGGCAGAGCCAAAATAAATTTGATTTAAACCACCCTTTCCTTTGTACAAATAATCTATACTGCCCACAGAATCGATGCTTTCGCTGTCTTTTATATTATATCCAACACTAGAAAAAGGCAAAAGCCCAAAACTTGCTCCTAAATTTTTTGTAATAGGAAAACCGAATAGCATGTGATTTAAATAAACATTTGCATTTTCATTAGTAGCACTTGATGTAGTAAGTCGAGAAAAATTGCCACAAACACCAGTTTCGAATACAAATGATAATGTATCAAAAGCACTATATGATGCTGGATTGGTGTAATTTACAGAAGTTGAACTCCTTTCACCAAGGCAGGTTCCTCCTAATGACAAATTTTTTGAATTACTATTTGTAATAATATCACCTACTCCAAATCTGGAATATGGAGAATTTACAGTACTTTGAGCAATAATAAAATTGCTAGAAATGAGTAATAATAATATTAAGGTAATCTGTTTTATTTTATGCATTGTACTTAAGTATTTCTTTTAATCCTGTTATAACCAAATTTGAATCTACAAAGATGCTATTTTTTAAGTTTTTATCAAAAAAAACTACATCGCCACCCGTAAAAATAATTTTAAGTGAGTTTATTTCATTTGTATAATGTGAAATAAATCCATCTACTTCAAAACATACTCCTTTTAAAACACCTGACAATATTGATTCTTCAGTAGTTTTGCCATTTGTATTTTCGAATTTCTTGATTTCTATTAACGGTAATTTCCCCGTAAAATTGTTTAATGCCCTAAATCTCATTTGAATTCCTGGAGAAATACTTCCTCCAACATATTTGCCACCTTTTTCTAAAATATCATACGTAATGCAAGTTCCTGCATCAATAATTAAACAATTCTCGTTTCCCCACTGCGAAAATGCACCAACTGCGGCTGCAATTCTATCCTTTCCTAAAGTTTCAGGCGTTTGATAGTCAATTTGTATAGGCACTTTTGTTTGCTGAGTAAATTCTACAAGAAATAGCTTTGACTTTAAAAAAGCAATAATTTCTTCATCAATATATGAAACGGAAGAAATAATGCCCGATTCAACATTAAATTGGTTTAAAATGGAATCAAAAACCAAGGAGTTTACTTTTTCAAGCCTTTCAGAAAAAACAATGTTGTTTTCATCAAATATTGCTATTTTCCAAAAAGAATTACCTCTATCGATTATTAACTGCATATTATTTACTTGTGCGACAAAGGTAACTATTTGAAAAGATAAGAACAAACTTATTATTTAGGGATTTTACTAAAAAATTTTGATTTTTTTTTGTGTAATAAAAAATCTTGTATATCTTTGCAGCCCAATTCAAAATAAGTTGGCGTCGTAGCTCAGTTGGTAGAGCAGAGGACTGAAAATCCTTGTGTCGCTGGTTCAAATCCGGCCGATGCCACAAAAAAAGCGAAACAATTTGTTTCGCTTTTTTTATTTTATGTCTTTATAAACTTAAAAGTACCTCCAAATGGGATTAATTCAAATAGAAAACATGGAGTTTTACGCATACCATGGTTGTTTTAAAGAAGAAAAAATAATTGGAAATAAATTTGTAGTTGATGCGTGGATTGATGCTAATTGCGAAAAAGCAGCCCAAACAGACGATATTAATGATGCAATTAATTATCAAATAATTTATGAAATAATATGTGAAGAGATGAAAGTTATTTCAAATTTACTTGAAAATATTGCTAAAAGGATAATTGACAAGATATACATCTCATTTCCTAATGGTATAGATAAAATTACAATAAAAGTAAGCAAATTAAATCCTCCATTAGAAGGCGTCATTGGAAAAGTAAGTGTTACGCTTTCTCGTTAAAAAAAATATTTGGCAGATAATTTTTTTTTAATACCTTTGCACAAATAATGATTTGGTTTCGTGGCCGAGCGGCTAGGCACCGGTCTGCAAAACCGTCCACTCCGGTTCGAATCCGGACGAAACCTCAAAAATAAGCCCGTAACTGCTTTTTAACGAAAGAATTTACGGGTTTTTCAAATTTAAGAAGCAGTGAAATCTGGCAACTTTTCACCTAAATTATGCACCTAGCTGAAAGTTAAAAAGCCTTCCATTTCTGAAAGGCTTGATATTGTTGGTGGAGCATATCGGGATCGAACCGATCACCTCTTGGCTGCCAGCCAAACGCTCTAGCCAGATGAGCTAATGCCCCAGTATAGATTGCAAAGATATAAATTTTTTTGAATGTATCGTATTTTTGAAAACATAAATCACATGTTTTACTTTGCTCGTATCTTATAATTTGCATAATTTCGCATTGCTTATTTTAATTACTATGAACTCTATTTCTCAAACTCATAATAGCCTTAATTCATTAAAACAAGAATTTAAAGGCGAAATTTATACCAACGATATTTGGCGAACCCTATATGCTACAGATGCGTCAGCATATAGAGAAATGCCTGTTGCTATTGCCTTGCCGAAAGATAATGATGACATAAAAGCTTTAATATCTTTTGCAAATGAGTTTGATGTTCCTCTTATTCCCCGAACTGCTGGTACTTCGCTAGCCGGTCAGGTTGTGGGCAATGGAATTATTGTAGATGTGAGCAAATACATGCGAAATATCATTGAATTAAATGAGAAAGAGAATTGGGTTCGTGTGCAACCATCGGTAGTATTAGATGAATTGAATAAATACTTAGAAAACTATGGATTGTTTTTTGGCCCAGAAACCTCAACATCGAGTAGATGTATGATTGCGGGCATGGTTGGAAATAATTCTTGTGGAGCACATTCTTTGGTTTATGGAAGTACTCGCGACCATACTCTTGAAATAAAAGCCATTTTGAGCGATAGATCTGAAGCTATTTTTGGTTCAATTACTAAAGAAAAATTTGTAGAGAAATGCAATTTGCAGAATTTAGAAGGCGAAATTTATCGTCATGTAAATGCCATGCTTTCAGATTCTAAGAACCAAGAAGAAATTATCAATGAATATCCTGATAAATCTCTGAAACGCAGAAACACAGGTTATGCAATCGATTTATTATTAGATTGTGAGCCTTTTACAAATGGTGGTGAGCCTTTCAATTTTTGTAAATTATTAGCTGGAAGCGAAGGAACACTTGCTTTTATAACAGAAATAAAATTAAATCTTGTCCCAATTCCTCCAAAAGAAACTGTTTTAGTATGCGTACATTTAAAAACGGTTGAAGAATCGCTTAGAGCAAATTTAATTGCATTAAAACATCAACCAGTTGCAGTTGAGCTTATGGATAGTGTGATAATTGAGCTGACAAAAGAAAATATTGAGCAACGTAAAAATCGTTTCTTTGTTCAGGGCGAACCCGGAGCAATACTTATTGTTGAATTTGCCAAAAATACTCGTGAAGAAGTGATGCCTTTGGCTCAAGCTATGGAAGCAGAGATGATTGCCAATAACTTAGGCTACCATTTCCCTATGATTTTTGGAGATGATATTAAGAAAGTTTGGAATTTGCGAAAAGCTGGACTTGGTGTTCTTTCTAATATGCCAGGAGATGCAAAACCTGTTCCTGTAATTGAAGATACAGCAGTTGCACCCGAACGATTGCCTGATTACATAAGAGAATTTGATATTCTATTAGCAAAACATAAGCTAAAATGCGTTTATCATGCACATATTGCGACAGGAGAACTACATCTTCGACCTCTTTTGAATTTAAAGGATCCTAAAGATGTTGAGTTATTTCATACAATTGCTTTAGAAACTGCAAAATTGGTTAAAAAATATAAAGGTTCGTTAAGTGGTGAACATGGAGATGGTCGTTTACGAGGCGAATTTATTCCATTGATGATTGGAGATCATAATTATAAGCTAGTTACAGACATTAAAAAAGTTTGGGATTCGAAAGGAATTTTTAATCCAGGCAAAATAGTTGATACACCTAAAATGAATTCGTTTCTTCGTTACGAAGTAGGAAAAGAAACGAAAGAAATAAAAACAATTTTCGACTTTTCTTCCGATCTTGGCTTTATGAGGGCTGTTGAAAAATGCAATGGATCTGGCGATTGCAGAAAGACAGAAGTTATTGGGGGCTCAATGTGTCCAAGTTATATGGCAACGCGCAACGAAAATGCAACAACTAGAGGTCGGGCAAATATTTTAAGAGAGTACCTTTTACATTCAACAAAACAAAACCCGTTCGACCATAAAGAAATTTATGAAATTATGGATTTGTGCCTATCTTGTAAAGGTTGTAAGTCGGAATGCCCATCAAGTGTGGATATGACGAGATTGAAGGCAGAATTTATGCAACATTATTACGATTCTAATGGTATTCCTCTTCGCTCTAGAATGATTGCTTATATTAGCTACATTAATAAGTTGGGAATGATTTTACCATCCGTTTTTAATTTTTTTGCTGGAAATAAATTTACTTCGTCAATATTAAAATCTATTTTGGGATTTGCTCCAAAGCGTAGCATCCCAGCTCTTTACAAATATACATTACGCCAATGGGCAAAGAAGAACTTGAAAAGTCAACAGCTACAAGACTTTCCTAATGGCAAAGTTTGCCTATTTGTGGATGAATTTACCGAATATAACGACACCCTAATTGGAATAAAAACAATACAATTACTTAATAAACTTGGGTATTACGTTGAACTTCCTTCGCATGATGAAAGCGGACGTACTTTTTTGTCGAAAGGTTTAATAAGAACGGCACAAAAACTAGCAAATAAGAATGTTAAATTACTGAAAGACCTTATAAATAAGGATACTCCGTTAATTGGAATTGAACCATCGGGAATTTTATCTTTTCGCGACGAATATCCCGATTTAGTAAACAAAGAATTGGTTGAAGCTTCAAAAAATATTGCAAAAAATGCATTTTTATTTGATGAATTTTTCATGAGAGAAGTGGAACTAGGGAAGATAGATTCTTCAATTTTTAAAGGTTCTAAGAAAAAGGTTAAATTACATGGTCATTGCCACCAAAAGTCTTTAGCTTCGTTACTTCCAACAAAACAAATGCTGGAATATACTAATTTATATAGTGTTGAAGAAATAAAATCGGGTTGTTGCGGAATGGCTGGCAGTTTTGGTTACGAGAAAGAACATTACGATGTTTCGATGAAAGTAGGTGGCTTAGTTTTATTTCCAGAAATAATTAATAATAAAGCGGACTATATTATTTCTGCACCAGGAACCAGTTGCCGACATCAGATAAAAGATGGAACTGGCGTTGCTGCATTTCATCCAATTGAATTGATGTGGGAATTATGCAAATAATGTCTTATTGAAATTCGATGAACTAAAGCAAACAAGAAGAATCGTGGATGCTTAATATTCCACTTTTTGCTGTGGAGTTTGTTTAAGGTTTTTGAGGTCTTTAATATTTATTAACGGCTGTTACCAACAGTATTTCTATTTTCTTTCAATTTTAACCAGTCCTTGTCTTGTTGCCAAATATAAATTTCCTTCCTTGTCGAAAGTCATTGTTGATATGTAAGAAGTTGGAATGTCAGAATTCTCACTGTGATAGTTTTCCCAACCATCTTTTATGTCAAACCTTACCAAACCTGCTCTGTCTGTTGAAATCCAAAGGATTTTTTCCCTATTGTCATAGAGAACGTAATTGGTATGATTAAATGGCATTCCTGAATTCTCTGTTGTAAACTGCTTAAAAGTTCCGTCAGCGTATCTAATAGCTATTCCTTCATCATTATTTACTTTTTGTTTGTCTTTACGGTCAAATTCATAAAGCGTAAAATAAAGATTTCCATCTTCATCTTCGTCCATAGAAGTAATGCACTTTCCTTTAAGAACTGTTTCAGTGTTTTCAAAATTTGTCACTTGATTATTTTCGTCAATCAAAACGCTCCCGCTATATGTCCCAATCCAAATCCTGTTTTTTGAATCTCGTTTGGCAAAATAAACTCTATTTGAAGGCAGTCTAGGAATATTATCTTGATTGATTAAACTCCATTTTTCATTTTTGAAAATTGTAAGACCTTTGTCAGAGGTGAAAAACACTTCGTTAGTCTTTGGGTTATTTATGATTTTGTAACCGCTTTTTATCCCGATTTCGCTTTCTTCATATTTAGACCACTTACCATCATTAAAGCTATAAATGTTTCCTGTTGCGAAAAACCATTTTGTGTTGCTATTGTCAGTGGAAAGTCCAAAATATCTAAAATACTTTCCTTTGTCGGTAATATTCTGTTCAGCATTTTGAAATTCCTTGCCATTAAAAGTAACAAGTCCTTCGTCTGTTGTAAGCCAAATTAATCCGTTACTATCAATTGAAATGTGGTCATTCATATTGTTTGGCAGGTTTGAATTTCCTGAATTCCAAACAGTAATCTTGTAATTCTTTAAGTTTTCATTTTTATAAACGTAGTCCTTATTAAATATTTCAGGACTTTTCGGTTTGTCAAAAGATTTTTTAAAAGCATTCATATCAACTCGTTCTATTTGTCCCGAAATGCTGTTGTCTTTGATTGTAAAGACCAAGTTGATTGAAGATTTTTCCAGCTTAAGACCATCTTTTATCGCAGGTGTCCATTTGTTAAACTTGTTGAGTTCTTCAATAATTTTTAAAGTAATTGGGCTTTTTGATTGGTCTGTATGACTTAGAACACAGCCTTTTCCTTTTGAGTCAACGAGCACTTGAAGTTTAACCGAACCGCTAATTCCGTTTAGATTTAAAGACTTTTTTAGTCTATCTTCTAATTTTTTGAAGTCCTTTTCAATGTAGCCTGCTTTAATGTCTCCACAGTCAAGACAAAATTTTGAAGTATTGCAATTGTCAAGTTTTACTGGGAATAAATTTTGAGCATTTAGATTAAATGCAAATGCTGTCAATAAAATAAAAATCGTCTTTTTCACTGTCTCTAATGTTTGTTGTCGTTTGTTAATATTGGTGGTAACTATCGGCTTGCTGCGCCAAAGTGCTTAATTTATTGATAATCATATGCTATTATACGACAACAAACACTTATAAGCATTTGCAATCGAATAACTACCCCACAAACCTATAAAATATATTCTAAAACTCCTAATAAATTTGTTAGGCACAAAAAAGGCTGCAAATTGCAGCCTCTATATATTTACCTGTTACCGTTCACCGGCAACCCGTTACCATTTTTAGTTAGCTTCGATACCAGCAATTTCAGCATCCACCAAAATTCTTCCACAGTATTCGCAAACAATAACTTTTTTACGCATACGAATTTCTAATTGGCGTTGTGGTGGTATTTTGTTAAAACAACCGCCACATGCATCGCGTTGAATTGGAACAACTGCTAATCCATTTCTAGCATTTTTTCTAATTCTCTTATATGCAGTAACTAAACGCTCTTCAACAATTTTTTCATTGCTATTTGATAGTTGTTTCAAGTGTTCTTCTTCTTTTTCATTTTCAGCAACTATATCATCTAGTTCTTTACGCTTGTTTTCAAGTGTATTTTTTTTATCTTCAATAACTTTAGCCGATTCGGTGATAATAGCAGTTTTGTTTTCAAGAGTTAATTTAAACTCTTTAATTCTTTTTTCAGCTAATTGTATTTCTAAGTTTTGAAATTCAATTTCTTTGTTCAATGAATCAAACTCTCTGTTATTTCTAACATTATCAAGTTGCGATTGATATTTTTTTATTAAGTTATTCGCTTCAACAATAAGATTGTTTTTTTCAACAATCATATCATTTAATGAAGTTAATTCTTCCGAAAAATTGCTAATTCTAGTTTCTAATCCAGCAATTTCATCTTCCAAATCCTGAACCTCTAAAGGCAATTCGCCTCGAACTATACGAATTCTATCAATTTGCGAATCTATTTTTTGAAGATTAAATAATGCTCTTAATTTTTCTTCAACCGATGAATCTCTATCTTCAGAAATATCTGTAACAACTTTTGGTTGTGCTATTTCTGCTTGCATTGTTGAGTCGTCTAGATCTTGAGTTTTGCTGCTTGAAGATTTGGTTTTTGCCATATTAACTTTAGTTTTTAAATTAAATCCAATTATTTGATAGGAAAGTAATTAACAGGATTTTCTTCTTCCTTATAAATATAAGCTGCAAAATTATGAAATTTTTTTGAAATTATTTCAAATAATAATTCTTTTGTGAATTGTTCGCTCTCAAAATGTCCAATATCAGCTATTATAATTTTATCTTCAGCTTCTGCAAACGCATGATATTTAATGTCTCCAGTGATAAATAGGTCTGCTTTTTTTAATTTCGCTTTTTTTATTAAATGGCTTCCCGAACCGCCACAAAGAGCTACTTTTTTAATGCTTTTGCCATTAAATGAGGAATGTCTTATGCTTTTGCATTTAGTTATACCTGATAAAAAAGCAAAAAATTCGGTTTCTGTCATCTCTTTTTCTAGAGTTCCAATTGCACCTAAACCAACTTGTTTATTTGTATTTGTCAAATTATAAACGTCATAAGCTACTTCTTCATAAGGATGCGATTGGAATAAAGCCTGAAGCACGCTACTCTCTTTATGAGCAGGAAATATCGTTTCTATTCGCTCTTCTTCCTCAAAATGACATTTATTTTTTTCGCCAACATAAGGATTTGAACCTTCTAATGCTCTAAAACTGCCTTTTCCCTGAGTTGAAAAGCTACATTGGTCATAATTCCCAATATTTCCGGCTCCAGCTTCAAATAAAGCATATTTAACTTTTTCAATATGAGTAATGGGGCAGAAAACAACAAGCTTTTTCAAGTTTCCTTCTGCATTATCAAGGATTTCGATGTTTTTAAGATTTAATTTTTTTGCTAGTTCAAAACTAACACCATTTGTAACGCTATCTAGATTTGTATGTGCCGAATATACTATAATATCATGTTTAATCGCTTTAGCAATAATTCGTTCTTGTTCATTTTTGCCTGTTATACTTTTCAAGCCTGAGAAAATAAGTGGATGATGCGTAATTACTAAATCAATTTTTTTATCAATTGCATAATCAATTAATTTTTCGGTACAATCCAATGCAATAATACAACTGTTAACTTCAGAATTAGCCTGTCCTATTTGCAATCCCGAGTTATCATAGCTCTCTTGATATGCCTTTGGAGCAAATTTCTCAATTTCATTAATTATTTCTAGCGCTTTCATGTTGTCAAATTTTATTCAAAAGAACATTATTTTTGGGAATTTATCAAGTTTATGACCCTTATTCAGTCATAAAATTTTCAAATATTTTGGGTTGATTGGATGAAAATGGATGAAAAATGACAAATTAGATTAAATAGTTTAGTTAATTTTAAATCATCTTCATGCCTTGTTAACAAGTTGTTATCAGTTTGTTTTTGTATTAAATAAGTTTGAATATACAGAAAATCTCACAAAAGCCATTTTTCTTAAAAAAAGCATTTTATTAATCGGTAATAATTTCTTTATTTTGCCTTATAATTAAGTATTATATAATTGAAGTTACGACATTGATTTTTTAATATTTTTCATTTTTAAAATTCAGCTGAAACACTCAAAACTAAACCGAATAATTAACCAAACCAAAAGAAACTGAAAAGTTTATGAAAACGTATCAAAAACAGGAAGAATTAAGAAATGCAATGGGCATTCCAGCCCTACCGTTAACACCAATTCAAGTAGCGGAGCTTTGTGTTATGTTGGAAAATCCTGAAAAAGGAAAAGAAGAAATGTTGCTTAACCTCTTTATTGAAAGAGTTTCGCCAGGAGTTGACCCTTCTGCAGAAGTAAAAGCCAATTTCTTGAAACAAATTTTAATTGGTGAAAAAACATCTCCAATTATCAACAAAAAGGAAGCAATTCGTATTTTAGGCACAATGATGGGCGGATATAACGTTCCAGTGCTTATTCAAGCTTTATCAGTTTCTGAATTAGCAAGCGATAGCGCTGAAGCTTTAAAAGGAACTATCCTTGTTTATGATGCATTTAACAAAGTTGCAGAAATGTCGAAAACAAATGCTGCAGCAAAATCGGTTATTGAATCTTGGGCAAATGCAGAATGGTACACAAACAAACCAGAAATGCCAGAAGAATTCAAAGTAAAAGTTTTCAAAGTAGAAGGCGAAATCAATACCGACGATTTTTCTCCTGCAAGTGAAGCATTTACACGACCTGATATTCCTATGCACGCTTTGTCAATGGGAAGAGGAAAATTTGATGGTGGCATTGAAACAATGGCTCAATGGAGAAAAGAAGGTCATAAAATTGCTTTCGTTGGTGATGTTGTTGGAACTGGTTCTTCTAGAAAATCAGCAAGTAACTCATTGATGTGGCACATTGGCGAAGATATTCCTTATGTTCCAAACAAACGTAATTTGGGTTTGGTTATTGGTGGTGCAATTGCTCCAATTTTCTTCAACACAACTGAAGATTCTGGCGGACTTCCAATTCAAACAGACGTTACAAACCTTAATATGGGTGACGAAATTGTTATCAATACAAAAAAACAAGAAATAACTAAAAACGGTGCGGTAGTTTCTACTTTCGAATTGAAACCTGATACACTTAGAGACGAATATAGAGCAGGTGGTAGAATTTCTCTAATTATTGGAAAAGCTTTGACAGATAGAGCTAGAAAATTCTTAGGAATGCCTGCTACAACTTTATTTACTGAAGTTGAAAATCCAAAACCACAAGCTGGACAAGGATTTACTTTAGCCCAAAAAATAGTTGGTAGAGCTTGTGGAGTTGAGGGAGTTCTTCCCGGTGCTTCTTGCTTACCAAAAATGGCAACTGTTGGTTCTCAAGATACCACTGGACCAATGACTGCTGACGAAATTAAAGAATTAGCTTGTTTATCATTTGAAGCTCCTGTATTTATGCAGTCTTTCTGCCATACAGCTGCTTATCCAAAGCCTGCTGATGTTAAAACTCACAGAACACTTCCTAAATTTATAACTGAACGTAAAGGTATCGCTTTAAAACAAGGCGATGGCGTTATTCACTCTTGGTTAAATAGACTTTTATTACCTGATACTTGTGGCACTGGTGGCGATTCGCACACTCGTTTCCCGCTAGGTATTTCATTCCCTGCTGGTTCTGGTTTAGTTGCTTTTGCTGGTGCTTTAGGTTTTATGCCTTTAGATATGCCTGAATCTATTTTGATTAAATTCAAAGGAAAAATGCAAGCTGGTATCACATTAAGAGATGTTGTAAATGCAATTCCTTATTTTGCAATTAAAGATGGAAACTTAACAGTTCCTAAGAAAAATAAAGTAAACATTTTCAATGGAACAATCATTGAAATGGAAGGTTTGGACGATATTACTGTAGAACAAGCATTTGAATTAACTGATGCAACAGCTGAAAGAAGTGCTGCGGCTGGTTGTATTAAGCTAAGCCTTGAAAAAGTGGTAGAATTTGTTCGTTCTAACGTTGCTTTAATGGAAAGTATGATTAAAAACGGATATTCTGATGCTACAACAATTCAAAATAGAATAAACGAATGCAACGAGTGGTTAAAAAACCCACAATTACTTGATAGAGACCAAAATGCTCAATACAAACACGTTATTGAAATTGACTTGAATCAAATTACAGAGCCAATTCTTGCTTGTCCAAACGATCCAGATGATGTTCGTTTATTGAGCGAAGTGGCTGGTACTGCAATTCAAGATGTATTTATTGGTTCTTGTATGACAAATATTGGTCATTTCCGTGCTACTTCAAAAATTTGGGCAAATGCAAAATTAAGTGCTAATGTTCGTACTTATTTAGCACCTCCAACAAGAATGGATCAATCAATTTTAAAGCAAGAAGCTCATTTTGCTAATTTCAACAAAGTTGGAGCCCGCATCGAAACTCCAGGTTGCTCGTTGTGTATGGGAAATCAACTAAGAGTTCCTGATAATGTTACTGTTTACGCAACTTCTACTCGTAACTTCAACAATAGATTAGGCGAAGGCGCTCAAGTTTACTTGGGTTCTGCCGAACTTGGTGCTGTAACTGCCGTTCTTGGAAAACTTCCAACGGTTGCTGAATATATGGAAATGTATAATGCTAAAATTGCTCCTGCAAGTGAAGAAATATACAAATATATGCAGTTCGATGAATTGGATATGACGGATACTTTGTATCAATCTAGAGATTTGTAATGACAATAATATAGGATAACACCCTATTTCGACTACGCTCAATATGACAAATTGATAGTTTTCAATTGTCAGGCTGAGCGAAGTCGAAGCCTATATAAATTGAATAAATTTTAATTAACAAAAAAAAGATAAACCACTAAACAAACATAAAATGTCAAATTCAAAAATAATCTATACCAAAATTGACGAAGCTCCGGCTTTAGCAACGTATTCATTTTTACCGATGGTTCAGGCTTTTACAAAAGGTTGTGGCATCGATATCGAAACTAAAGATATTTCTTTAGCAGGTAGAATTATAGCTAATTTCCCTGAATTTTTAAAAGAAGAACAAAGAATTCCTAATGATTTAGCTGAATTAGGTGAATTAGCAAAATCTCCAGAAGCTAATATCATTAAATTACCAAATATAAGCGCTTCAATGCCTCAGCTGAAAGCTGCCATTAAAGAACTTCAAGAAAAAGGCTACGCACTTCCTGAATATCCAGAAAATCCTAGTAATGAAGAAGAAAAAACCATTAAGTCAAAATACGATAAAATAAAAGGTAGCGCTGTTAATCCTGTGTTAAGAGAAGGAAATTCAGACAGAAGAGCTCCTCTTTCAGTGAAAAACTACGCTAGAAAAAACCCTCATAAAATGGGTGCTTGGTCTGCTGATTCTAAATCACACGTTGCACACATGAATGGTGGAGATTTCTTCTCAAACGAAAAATCGGTAGTTGTTGACAATGCTTGCGATGTGAGAATTGAGTTGGTTAAAAACGATGGTTCTGTTCAAGTTCTTAAAGAAAAAACTTCTTTATTAGCTGGTGAAGTAATTGACGGAACTTTCATGAGCAAAAAAGCGCTTCGTACCTTCTTAGAAGAGCAAATGGAAGATGCAAAACAAAAAGATGTATTGTTTTCAGTTCATTTGAAAGCTACTATGATGAAAATATCGGACCCTATTATGTTTGGTCATGTAGTTACTGTTTTCTTCAAAGACGTATTTGAAAAACACGCTGCAACTTTCGCTAAATTAGGCGTTGATGCAAACAATGGATTAGGTGATGTTTATGCTAAAATACAAAACTTGCCAGAAGCTGAAAAAGCTGCAATTGAAGCAGATATCAAAGCTACTTATGCTAAACGCCCAAAGATTGCAATGGTAAATTCTGACAAAGGCATTACAAACCTTCACGTACCTAGTGATGTAATTATAGATGCTTCTATGCCAGCTTGTATCCGCGACTCTGGAAAAATGTGGAATGCTGAAGGCAAATTAGAAGATACTAAAGCAGTAATTCCTGATAATTGTTATGCTGGTGTTTACCAAGCAACTATTGATTTCTGTAAGAAAAATGGCGCTTTAGATCCACGCACAATGGGAACTGTTCCAAACGTTGGTTTGATGGCTCAAGCTGCTGAAGAATATGGTTCTCACGATAAAACATTCCAAGTTGCTGCTGATGGAGTTGTAAGAGTGGTTGATAACAATGGTGTTACTTTAATGGAACACAGAGTTGAAGCTGGTGATATATGGAGAATGTGTCAAGTGAAAGATGCACCTATTCAAGACTGGGTAAAATTAGCTGTTACAAGAGCTAGATTATCAAATACACCTGCCATTTTCTGGCTAACAGAAGAAAGAGCTCACGATAGAGTGTTAATTGGAAAAGTAAAACGTTATTTAGAAAATCACGATACAACTGGTTTAGACATTAAGATTATGTCGCCAATTGAAGCTACCAAGGTTTCTTTTGAAAGAATTAAAGAAGGAAAAGATACCATATCAGTTACAGGAAACGTATTACGTGACTACTTAACCGACCTTTTCCCAATTTTAGAAGTTGGAACAAGTGCTAAAATGCTTTCTATCGTTCCTTTAATGAATGGTGGTGGTTTATTTGAGACTGGTGCTGGCGGTTCTGCTCCAAAACACGTACAACAATTAATGGAAGAAAACTATTTGAGATGGGATTCACTTGGCGAATTCTTAGCTTTAGCTGCTTCTTTCGAACACTTAAGTATAACTAGAAACAACCCAAAAGCAAAAGTTCTAGCTGATACTTTAGATGCTGCAACTGGAAAATTCTTGGATACCGACAAATCTCCATCGCGTAAAGTAGGTGGAATAGATAATAGAGGAAGTCACTTCTATTTAGCAATGTATTGGGCACAGGCTTTAGCAGATCAAAATGCTGATTTAGAATTGAAAAACAAATTCCAAAGTATTGCAATAGCATTAACCGATAACGAGCAAAAAATCGTTGACGAATTAATTGCTGTTCAAGGACATGCTGTGAATATTGGCGGATACTATAGACCAGATTTCAATTTGGTTTCTAAAATATTACGTCCAAGTGCAACTTTAAATGGAATTATTGATAATATATAATTGGTAAAAGGTTCAAGGAGCAAGGTAAATGGTATTACCCTGCACCTTGTACCTTTCACTATTAACCAATAAAAGATATGGAATTAAAACAAAATGCACAAGCTGGCACATTTGAATCGAGCGATATGCTAGTGCTTGTTGAGCCAGTTGCAAAAGGCACAGGACGAATTATTGAACTTAAATCTCCTGTTATGCTTCAATATGGCGATGATATTAAATCTGAAATTAATCAAATACTCGATAAATATGATATTTCAGACGCTCGTCTAATTTGTAATGACAAAGGCGCTCTTAGTGCTACAATAAGTGCACGAGTTGAAACCGCAATTACTAGAGCAATAAAAGAAATTTAAACAAAAATTGGCACATGGTAAACGGTGCAAGGTACAAGGTTAACTATATATCCAATAAATTTTCGCTAATATTTTCACCCTGTACCGTGAACCCTGCACCATTAACCATTAAATTTGAAATATGAAAACATTAAAAAGAAGAACCGCTTTATATATTCCTGGAAATAATCCAGCAATGATTCAGCAAGGTGGTGTTTATGGAGCTGATAGCGTTTTGCTCGATCTTGAAGATTCAGTGGCATTCTCGGAAAAAGATGCCGCACGTATTTTAATTAGAAATATGATTAAAACAATCAATTTCTACAATACAGAAGTTACAGTAAGAATTAATCATATCGACACTCCTTTTGGATTAACGGATTTAGAACAAATTGTTCCTGTTAGACCCCAGGCGATTCGTTTGCCAAAGATTGAAACAAAAGCTGATGTATTGAATGTTATTAGCATTATTGAAAAAATTGAGGCTCAACATGGCATTCAATCTGGAAATATTAAAATTCACCCTATGATTGAGACTGCTCTAGGCGTTCAGAATGCATTTGAAATCGCAGGAGCTCATCCTTGTATTGATGCAATTACAATTGGAGGTCAGGATTTGACTGCCGATATGGGAATAGTTAAAACAAAAGATAATGCAGGTCTTGATTATGCTCGTAAAGCAATTATTATGGCTGCAAAAGCATACAGAATCGACGCTTTAGATTCAATTTTTGCTGATGTTGACGATGATGAAGGCTTAAGAGCAGAAACAGAATATGCTAAAAAGATTGGATTTACTGGAAAAGCAGTTATCAATCCTCGTCAAATTGAGATTATTCATGAAGTATATAATCCAACCGATGAAGAAATCAGAAAGGCTATCAAAATTGTAAGAGCATACAACGAAAACATAGCCAAAGGAATTGGTGTTTTTGCTCTTGATGGCAAAATGATTGATGCTCCTGTAGTTACAAGAGCTCAAACAATTTTAAACTTAGCAAATATTGATATTAACGATTAATAAAACTTGAAATGAAAAATAGTTTAGGACGCGAAATCCCCGAATATATAGAAGGCATAGGCACACTTGAACCATTTCAAGGTGCTTGGAAAAAATTAGAAAAAGGTTGGATGGATGAACCAACAATGGCTCCAGCTAATAAAGCAAAGCTTCCTCATCAAAATAAAGTTTGCGAATCTTTAGAAGATGCCATTCGCAAATCTAATCCTACCAATGGAATGACCGTTACATTTCATCATCACCTTAGAGGTGGAGATGGAATAATAGTTCCTTGTATTGAAATATTAAATAAATTAGGTGTTAGAGACATTACACTTGCTTCTTCATCCTTAACATCAGCTCACGACGATTTAATACCATATATCAAAGATGGAACTATTACTAAAATTTATTCTTCTGGTATTAGAGGCGAACTAGGAAATGAAATTTCTAGAGGAATAATGAAGATTCCAGTAATTATTCATTCTCATGGTGGACGTGCGAGAGCTATTAAAACAGGAAAAATTAAAATTGACCTTGTAATTGTTGCTGCTTCTGCTGCTGATTGCGAAGGAAATGCTACTGGAGCAACTGGAAAATCAGCCTTTGGCTCAATTGGTTATTCTATGATTGACGTTCAATACGCAAAATATTCAATTGTTGTAACAGATAACTTAGTAGATTTCCCTTGTATTCCAATTTCTATACGTCAAAGCTTTATCGACTATGTTGTGCAAGTTGATAGCATTGGAGATGCCTCTAAAATTGCAACAGGAACAACTCGTATTACTAAATCGCCTATGGATTTACGTATTGCTAGTCTTGCCGCTGATGTAATTGAGCATTCTGGATATTTTGTAAACGATTTTTCTTTCCAAGTTGGTGCTGGTGGTGCTTCTTTAGCGGTTGCTAAATTTATTCGCGACAAAATGAAGAAAAACAACATCGTTGGTAGTTTCCTACTTGGTGGCGTAACTTCATATTGCGTTGATATGTTAAACGAAGGGCTTTTCAAATCTATATTTGATGTTCAGTCTTTTGACGCTGCCGTTAGTTCTTCGCTACTTACCAACAAACGTCATATAGAAATACCTTCAACATTATACGCAAACCCATTTAATTGTGGTTGTATGACTAATAAATTAGATGTTGTAGTTTTAGGTGCTTTAGAAATTGATGTAGATTTCAATATAAATGTTATAACAGGTTCTGAAGGTTATATCAGAGGTGCTTCGGGCGGTCATTCTGATACTGCTTCTGGTGCTAAACTAACAGTTGCAGTTTGTCCTTCGTTCAGAGGTCGACTACCTATTATTAAAAAGCGAGTGAATACAATTGTTACCCCTGGTGAAAGCGTTGATGTGCTTGTTACAGAACGTGGAATATGCGTTAATCCTATAAATAAAGGATTAGAAGCAAGATTAAAAGCTGCTGGATTGAATGTTCGCGATATTCGTGAAATGGAACTTGAAGTTGATAGTATAACAGGTGTTCCAAAACTGATTGAATTTACGGATAAAATTGTTGGTATTGTTGAATACAGAGACGGAACTATTATCGATGTAATTAGACAAGTAAAAGAATAATAAACCAAGTTAAGGGTGCAAGGTAAAAGATAAAAGGAATTCATTTATCTTTGCTTTGCACCTTTTTTGTTTTTTTACTTTTCACTTTGAGCCAATAATTTGATGGAAAATTCACTTCAAGATATTTTAAAAACGCTTCCAGATAATCCTGGTGTGTATCAGTATTTTGATAAAACTGGAACTATCATTTACATTGGCAAAGCCAAAAACCTAAAAAAACGCGTCCTTTCTTATTTTAATAAGCCAAATCCAGAAAATGGTAAATTGATGGTGATGGTAAAAAAAATTGCCGACATCAAGTTTATTGTGGTAGAAACCGAAATGGATGCATTGCTTCTTGAAAACAATTTGATAAAGAAGTATCTGCCTCGCTACAATATTTTACTGAAAGACGACAAGACTTTCCCTTGGATTTGTATTAAAAACGAGCGTTTCCCAAGAGTTATTTTTACCAGAAACTTTATCAAAGACGGTTCGCAATACTTTGGACCTTATACATCTTTGAAATTGCTAAATATTTTAATGGAATTAATTAAAAAATTATATCCATTACGAAATTGCAACTTTAATTTATCTCATGAAAATATTACTAAATATAAATTTAAAGTTTGTTTAGAATATCACCTTGGAAACTGTAAAGGTGCTTGTGAAGGGCATCAAACAGAAGAAGATTATTTGGAATCGATAAATCAAATTAAAGATATACTGAAAGGAAACATTAGCAATGTTATTAGCCATTTGAAATTATTGATGAAAGGATATTCCGAAAATCTTGAATTCGAAAAAGCCTATTTAGTAAAAGAAAAGATAGATATTATTGAAAAGTACCAAGCAAAATCAACCATTGTAAGTGCAACAATTAATGATGTTGATGTGTTTTCGATAGTTAGCGATGAAGATTCGGCATTTGTAAACTTTCTGAAAGTGATGAATGGCTCGGTAGTTCAAGCTCATACATTAGAAATAAAGAAAAAATTAGATGAAACTGACGAGGAACTTTTAGCTTTTGCTATAGTTGATCTGCGACAACGTTTTAAAAGCACTTCGAGAGAAGTTATTGTCCCCTTTAAAATTGACATACCAAAGTTACATCTCACAATTCCAAAGCTAGGCGATAAAAAGAAACTGATTGAGCTCTCGGAAAGAAATGCCAAGTTTTTTAAGTTTGAAGCTAATAAAGCAAAAATTGAATTCGACGAAAAGAAAAAAACAGGAACACTCGCCATACTCGAAAGAATGCAAAAAGATTTGAGAATGCCTGTACTTCCAAAACACATCGAATGCTTTGATAATTCGAATATACAGGGCGAATACCCAGTGGCCGCAATGGTTGTTTTTAAAGATGCTAAACCTTCTAAAAATGATTACCGGCATTTCAATATTAAAACAGTAGTTGGTCCTGATGATTATGCAACGATGGAAGAGGTTGTTTATAGAAGATATAAGCGATTGCTGGAAGAAAACCAAGCTTTGCCTCAGTTAATACTTATTGATGGCGGAAAAGGACAACTTAGTTCTGCATTGAAAAGTTTAGAAAAGCTTGATTTAAGAGGAAAAATAACTATAATAGGTATTGCTAAGAAGCTAGAAGAATTGTATTATCCAAATGACAAATACCCTCTGCATCTAGATAAAAAATCGAATACACTAAAAATTATTCAACAACTTAGAGATGAAGCTCACCGATTTGGTATTACGCATCACAGAGCTAGACGTAGTAACGATTTTATAAAATCTGAATTAGATCAAATAGCAGGAATTGGCCCGAAAACAAAAGAATTATTGCTTACTGAATTAAAAACGATTCAGAAAATTAAAGAAACTTCGGTAGTGGAATTGACTAAAATAGTTGGTAAAGCGAAAGCAAAGATTGTTATTGATTTTTTTTATAAAAAAACTCTGAATCAATAACACATCGTTAACGTATATTTCTTCCCTTTCTTTGTATAATATATTTGACTTTTCCAATTCCCCATCGTAAATTGCTTAGCTTAAAACTAAATACGCCGCCTAATGAAAAAATTTACATTATCAATACTTATTTTTACCCTATTTGCAACCCAAGCCTTTTCTTCTACTTGGACGGCATTAACAAGTTTACAAAATAAAACTCCAATAGTAACAGTAAATAAGGCTAGCGATTTTTCAACTACTGTTACCTACCAAATATCTGGGTTTTCTCAAAAATCAGTTGTAACCCCTCGTGGAAAAGCTTCTATTATTGAATTAGATAATGCAACTCCATTACTAAAAGCTGGAGCACCCGATTTGTGCAAATTAACATCATCTTTTATCATTCCCGATGGTGCTACAATGAATATTAATATAGATGAATCGGAATATACAGATTTTCCTAATACTGAAGTTGCCCCATCAAAAGGTAATTTGATTAGAAATGTGAACCCTGAATCGGTGGCTTTTTATTATGGCGCATCGTACTTAAAAGATGAATTTTTTCCAGGCAAACTGGCAGAACTAAGAAATCCATATACTTTTAGAGATTTCTCGGGTCAAACAGCCGTTATTTACCCTTTCCAATATAATCCAGTTAAAAAAATATTAAGAGTTTATACCAAAATTAAAATTTCTATTATGGCTTCTCCTTCAAAAAAAGGAATAGCAAAAAGTCCATCAAAAATCGACAAGGAATTTTCGGATATTTATAAAAGACATTTTTTAAATTATTCTACAACTAGATATTCTCCTACTAGCGAAGAAGGCAATATGCTTATTATTTCTTATGGTTCGTTTATGCCTTCTATGGAAGCATTTTTGAATTGGAAAAAACAGATAGGGATTGCTACTGAAATTATTGATGTTTCTACAATTGGGAATGCTGCTGCCATAAAAAGCTATGTTGCCAATTATTACAACACCAAAGGATTAAAATATCTTTTATTGGTTGGTGATGCAGCACAAGTGCCTTCTAGCTCAACTACCAGTGGCGATTCTGACAACGATTATGGATATATCGTTGGAAACGATCATTATCCAGACATTTTTGTAGGTCGTTTTTCAGCTGAAAACATATCTGATGTTCAAACTCAAGCTGATAGAATGATTAATTATGAGAAAAATCCTATTAATAGCGATTGGCTTAGCAAAGGTGTATGCATTGGCTCAACAGAAGGCGGGAATGGTAGTGGTGATGATGGCGAAGTTGATTGGTTACACCAACGAAACATGAGAACTGATTTACTTAACTTCACCTATTCTGATGTTAAAGAACTTTTTGATGGAACACAAACAGGTGGATCAGATGATGCAGGGGATCCAAATCCAACATCCGTTTTAAACGAAGTAAATAAAGGAACTGGAATTATTTTATATACAGGTCATGGCAGCGATTTTTCTTTTGTAACATCAGGTTTCTCAAATACAAACATGACTTCGCTTACCAATGTTGAAAAGTTGCCATTTATTTTTTCTGTAGCATGTGTAAATGGGAATTTTGTAAACCAAACATGTTTTGCAGAAGGCTGGTTAAGAGCAACCTATAATGGTCGTCCAGTTGGAGCTATTGGTGCTCTTATGTCAACAATCAATCAAAGCTGGAATCCACCTATGTGTGCACAAGATGAAATGGTAGATATTTTAACAGAGCTTCAACCAAATAATATTAAACGTACTTTTGGAGGAATAGCAATGAACGGCTGTGCTTTGATGAACGATGAATATGCTCAAGGCGGATACGATATGACTGATACTTGGACTCTTTTTGGCGACCCTTCTCTTATGATTAGAACTGATAGTGCAAAAACTATGGCTGTTACACACCAGTCTACCGTTCCAATTGGAACTACACAACTTGCGATTAATTGCAATGTTGAAGGCGCTAGAATTGCATTAACTATGAACAATGAAATACTTGGCACTGGAATAGTTTCTGGAGGTTCTACTACAATTTCATTTACAGCTCTTAGTATTATTGATACTATTCATGTTACTGCAACTGCTTTTAATTATATTCCTTACTTAGGTGATATTAAAATCATTGCTCCATCAGGACCATTTGTAATTTATAATACAAAAGTAATTGCAGATGTTGCTGGAAATAACAACCAACAAGCCGATTTTTCTGAAAATATTACTTTAGATGTAACATTAGAGAATGTTGGACCAGCAGATGCTACAAATATAAATGCTACAATTAGCACAACTGATGCCTACGTTACTATTACCGATAACTCTCAATCATGGGGAACAATAAGTAGTTCAGCAACTAGCACTCAATATAATGCTTATGCTCTTACACTTGCTAATAATGTTCCAGACCAACATATTGCACCATTTTCTATGAATATAACAGATGCTTCATCAAATGCATGGACTGCAAACTTTAATCTTAAAATTAATGCTCCTGCGCTTGCAATTGGAAACCCATTTATTATTGACACCATTGCTGGAAATAGCAGTGGCAAACTTGATGCCGGCGAAGCTGCCAATATAATTATACCATCATTAAATAATGGTCATGCTAATGCAAATACAACTACAGGTGTTTTATCAACTACAAGTACTTATGTTTCAATAATAAATTCTACTGCCCCTGTTGGAACAATAGATGCACAAGCAAGCAAAGAAGTATCATTTGATATTCTGGTTGCACCTAACACGCCAATTGGAACAAATGCAGAATTCACCTACACATTAACATCTGGAAGTTATACTGTACAAAAAACATTTGTTAAAACGGTTGGAATTATTGACGAAGATTTTGAAACTGGCGACTTTTCTAAATACTCATGGCAATCAGGAGGAAACTCGCCTTGGGTTGTTTCATCTACTGGAATGTATGAAGGTGCCAATTGCAGTAAATCAGGAAGTGTTATAGACAACCAAACATCAGTAATGCAAGTTACTGTTAATGTTGTTGCTCCTGATTCTATCTCTTTTTACAAAAAAGTTTCTTGCGAAGAAAGTGGAACTACCCAACAATGGGACTTTCTAGACTTCTCAATTGATAATGTATCTCAAGGATGGTGGGACGGGATTGCCGATTGGAGCCGCTCATCTTATGCAGTAACTACAGGTCAACATACTTTTACTTGGACATATTCAAAAGATTATACTGAGCTTGGTGGCGAAGACTGTGCTTGGGTTGATTATATTGTGTTCCCTCCAATTCAAATTTCTTCAAATATTAACAATGTGAATGGAAACGCTGGAATATCGATTTATCCAAACCCTGTTAATGATAGAATGATTATATCTATTGATGTTCAAGAAAATTCTAATGTGGGGATTACAATTATAAACACAATTGGACAAGCTGTTTATAATAATACTTCATCTCGTCCTGTTGGTTTAAATTCAATTGACATAAACATACCTCAGCTTTCAGAAGGGGTTTACCTTTGCAAGGTAAATGCAAATAATAAAGTTTATACTAAGAAGATTATTGTAAGATAGTTTATTGAAATTCGTTTCAATAAACTTTATTATATGCTTATAATATAAAAAATTATAATCTCTTTAGTTAAGGTTTCTATATTTTGAAGAAGTTTTTTTATAATGATTTATTAATACTATATAATTTGATTATTTTAATTCGAAGTTTTCTTAAAACTTTATCATTTGCACACTCATAATCATACCCATAAATATAATTACCACTTGATGAATTTTTCACGCTATCAATAATATATCTATCAGGAATAAATTCCTCATTGGTAATAGTGTAGCCATTATCAGTATCAATTATTACCGCTCTTAATGGCTGCAAACAATGTCCAGAAGAATATGGCAGAGCCAACCAATATGTAATTATCGCATCTTCAAACTTATTGCCATTTAAGTTAACTTTATAAATAGTATCAAAATCTACACTAAGGGCAGATGTGTCAGAGTCTTCTATTATGCTGGGGATGTTATCCGAATTATAAATTCCTTTTTTATTAAAATATTCGTAAAGAATTTTTTTTGCAAGTTTTAACGATAAATTAGGTCCTCTATATTTTGAAGGAAATACACCTTTAACTAATACTGTCGTATCTAGCGTAGATTCTTTATTTGAAATTTCATCATTAGTATTTGGAATAACAGGATTATCATAAGCAATAATGGCAAAAAAAATTATTACTAATATGGATTTACTTAATGACTTCATAAATTGCTTTAAATGCTTAAAAAGTGCATAGTAATTTAAATACTACTTCTTCAATATCCATGCATCCTTATTCTCGCCACTTCTTATCTTCGCCAAGGCTTCATTCACTTCTGTTTGAGTTGTATAAGTTCCGTAAACAACGGTGCTTTTGCCTTTATAATTGATAACTTGTGCACTAAATCCTTTAACTTGAAGTTGTGTACTTAATTTTTCGGCATTTGCTGCTACTGAAAAGCTTCCTGCTACAATATAAAAATTGCCATTTGTTGCACTTTCTTTTGACTTTGGGGGTTCTTTGGGTTTAACTGGCTCCGCTTTAACTTTTTCAGGAGTTGGCTCATCTACAATAACTGAATCTGCTGCTTGCTCTTCAACTGTTGTATTTTCTATAACGGTATCTTTTTTAATTACGGTATCCCTAGTTATTACCGTATCATTTGTATGACCAATAAAAGGAAGATTTTTAGTCATTTCTTTTACTTTTTCGGGAGCAACAATTAAAGCCACAGAAATAATACAAATTAATAAAACAAGTATAGATAAGAAAATTACAAGTCCCGTTCTTTTCTTCCTTTTAGGCTCAATAACAGGCTCCAATACATCTGATTGAATGAATTCTTCTTTTTCAGCAGGTTCTTCAATATTATTAATTGGAACTGTATTTACCTGTGGTTCCTCATTTTCGCTCCAATGTGTAGTTGCAATAGGTACTTCTTCAATTATTATTTCTTTTTTCTTTTCTTCAATTACTTTATCTGCATCAACAATCTCAATTTCGGCTGGTTCAGTAG
Source organism: Bacteroidota bacterium (assembly GCA_037139195.1). Lineage (GTDB taxonomy): Bacteria > Bacteroidota > Bacteroidia > Bacteroidales > JAHJDW01 > JBAXGW01. The sequence continues at coordinate 55,129 of JBAXGW010000009.1, read as the reverse complement.
TTATTTCTTCAATTATAGGTACAATAACTTCTTCTGCCTTTTCTTCTACAACAACAGGCTCTTCCTTAGTTACCGCCTCTACCTTTATTTCGGGCAACCCAAAATTTTCATCTTTATCTTTTATATCTAGAGAAATCAGAATCGTTTTTCCATTAGCTCCTAAAGTCAAATCTCCCACGCCATCAATCTGAATTTTACTTCCTTGTTCAAGCTTTTGCTTAATTTCTTGAACTTCTAGTTTAATTTTTTCTTCGGCTTCAATTTGAGTGATTGATTCAGCTTCTTTAACTAAACCAGCAATTTCTCCATCATTATATTTTAAAAACTCGTTGAAAGTATATGTAATATAAGGTGGTTTTAATACGTTTTTATCGTTATCAACAACTGCCGACATTTGATTTTTAAAGATAGCACCAAAATCAGGAATTATTACAAGTTCCTTTTTCTTTAAAATTTCAGAAATATACTTTATTAGCATGACTGGAGTAGTTAAAAGTTTATAAAGTTGAAAGTTAAATTATTATTTTTTCAATGTCAGAAGGGGTATCAATTGCGATACTTTCGAAAGTTGTAATAGATGTTTTAATTATATATTTATTTTCTATCCATCTTAATTGTTCTAGCGATTCAGCTTTTTCTAAGGACGAAACTTCTAATTTTGTTATTTCTTCCAGAACACTCGTTTTATAACCATATATTCCAATATGCTTGTAGAAGGTGCGATGTGCTAACCAGTCCTTTTGTTCAGCATTTCTAACGTATGGAATAGGATTTCTGCTGAAATATATAGCTCTATTAGACGAATCTGCAATGGCTTTAACGCAATTTGGAGAGAATAAGTCTTCTGCGTTTTCAATTTTCTTAATTAGTGTAGCTATTTGCGTTTCGGAATCATTAAAGCAAGCAACTAATTCTTCAATTTGAATAGGATTGATGTATGGCTCGTCGCCTTGAATATTAATTGCAATATCAAATAATTCATTATGTGCTTTTAATTTTGAAATTACTTCGTTGCATCGGTCGGTTCCACTGCAATGATCAGGCGAAGTCAATACCACATTTCCACCAAAAGCCTTTATATGCTCAAAAATTCTACTGTCGTCTGTAGCAACAACAACTTTGGAAAGGATATTCGTTTTCAAACATTGTTCATACACACGCTGAATCATCGTTTTCCCATTAATCAAAACCAAAGGTTTCCCAGGAAAGCGAGTTGATTGATAACGTGCAGGTATGATTCCAATAATTTTCATTTAATTTTACTTCAATGCACAAACATTTTTTAATCACTTGGTAGACTTCTATTCCGCTCAGTCTGCTGTCATTCTGAGCGAAGTAGAAGAGTACTTAATAAGATTGTATTATTAATTTACTTAAATAAACCGTTAATTTCACCATTAATTGTATTAATAATATGCCCTAAATCTTCGGGTTTTGAAGTGATATTAAGGTTATCAATATCAAAAATTAACATTTTGCTTTTGTCATAAGTAGAAATCCATGCTTCGTATCGTTCATTCAGCCTTTTAAGATAATCGAGGCGGATAGAATTTTCGTATTCACGTCCTCTTTGCTGAATTTGGTTCACCAATGTAGGAACTGAAGCTCTCATGTAAATCATCAAATCTGGTGGTTGAACTAATTCTGACATCAATTCAAATAATGACAAATAATTCTGATAATCGCGAGTTGACATTAACCCCATAGCATGTAAGTTTGGAGCAAATATATATGCATCTTCATAAATGGTACGGTCTTGAATTACCGATTTTCCACTTTTACGTAATTCAATAATTTGACGAAACCTATTATTTAAAAAATAGATTTGAAGATTGAATGACCATCTTTGCATATCCTCGTAAAAATTGTCGAGATACGGATTATTATCAGCATCTTCAAAATGAGGTTCCCATTTAAAATGTTTCGCTAACATGGTTGTTAGCGTTGTTTTTCCTGCGCCTATATTTCCGGCAACTGCTATATGCATAGTTAAATCTTTTAAAATTCTACGTCAAAAATTTCTATTCCCAATTTTTTCTGAATATATATTTTTTGCTGCTCTATTCTACAAAATATAGTTTCAGCATTGGGTATTTTTATGGTGTTTTCTGTTAAAGTTCTGCTGTTGTATGTTTTAAGCGTATTTTCGCTATAATAAAAAATAGTTTCTCCAATTACTTGAAACGATTTCAAATTTTTTATTGGCAAGGTTTTAATATAATTTGCGTAAGTATCAAAAATCAAAACTCCTAATGCAGGGTCATTTACATAAACAAAATTAGTTTGTTCAGTTATAAAGTTTGGTTGAATACTACTATTTAATAGCTGGTTAATATTTCCGCTTTTAAATATTTGCTGCATTTTATTGTCGAAACAAATCAGTTGCGCATTTTCATTATTGTACACCCAAAAATTATTATTGTTAGAAGTACAAACTGCCAGTGGTTGATTGATATTATAATCGGATAATACAATTGGGTCGCCATTAGGAGAAAGTGTATTGTCTAAAAATAAAACTGTTTGAAAATCCTTGTAAAAAACTAATGTTTTCAAAGGATTAGAAGCATCTACAAAAGATATACCGTTTAAATCTTTTTTGCTAAATGTAATAGGATTTTCGCTGTTTAAACTATATTTAAAAATCGAGCTCTCGCTATAAGTGTAGGTATTCCCCAATCTATCGGTAGTAAAAGGTAATATTTGCGACTGAGTAATGGTTTTTACTAAAACAAATTTTTGTGTAGTCCAAGTTGCGGCAAGGATAAAACAAGTTATTAATGAAAATATAATAATTTTTATAGCTTTCATATTAACCACTAAATTACAAATCTTTTTTCTTACAAAAAAATTGGATTTAAATTAAAGATAAAATTTCATCAATAAGTTTTCTATTGTTTGATAATCGAGGCACTTTATGCTGACCGCCTAATTTCCCTTTGCTTTTAAGCCATTTGTAAAATGTTCCAGTAGGTAAACTTGTTAAAACAGGTGTTTTCAGTGCAATGCTGTGATATCTTTTTGCTTCATAATCTGAGTTTAAAGCCTTTAAAGCATTGTCTAGAAGTTCCATAAAATATTCCTCATCATTAGGAGCTACTTCAAATTCGATAGCCCATTGATGCGAGCCTCCATCAGTGTCAGAAAAATAAATTGGTGCAGCTGTATAATCTTTAACCACAGCTCCAGATTTTTCACATGCCTTACTAATTGCCTTTTCTGCATTATCAACAATTAATTCTTCGCCAAAAGCATTAATAAAAGATTTGGTTCTACCGGTAATTCTTATTCTGTATGGACTTAACGAGGTAAATTCTATCATATCCCCAATTTGATAACGCCATAAGCCAGCATTGGTTGATATTACCATTGCGTAATTTTGACCAATTCTAACATCTTCAAGCGAAATTGTTTGGTCATTTAGCTCATGGAAATGCTCCATCGGAATAAACTCATAAAAAATTCCATAATCAAGCATAAGTAGCATGTCGTCAGCAACTAAACGGTCTTGAATTCCAAAAAAACCTTCGCTAGCATTATAAGTTTCGATATAATTCATTTTCCCCGAACTAATTATTTGTTTAAACTGCTCGTGGTATGGAGTAAAATTTACTCCTCCATGTAAATAAAGCTCGAGGTTTGGCCATATTTCTGAAATATCTGATTTGCCTGCTTTAATTAAAATATTTCGAAGTAAAATCAATGTCCACGAAGGCACACCTGCAATATTTGTGATATTTTGATCGATTGTTGCTTTTGATATTTCTTCTATTTTTTGTTCCCATTCATCCATCAAAGCTATTGATAAGTTTGGAACACGAACAAGTTCGGCCCAGAAAGGAAGGTTTTGCATTAGTATTGCAGAAACATCACCATAATAAGCATCTGTATTCATATCACAAACCTGATGACTTCCGCCAAGAGTAAGATTTTTACCCGAAAATATTTGTGTATCAGGATTATTATTGCAATAAATTGAAATTAAATCTTTTCCGCCTTTAAAATGGCATTCTTCCAATGCTTCTTGACTGACAGGAATAAATTTGCTTTTATCGGAGGTGGTACCCGATGATTTTGCAAACCATTTAATATCGGTATGCCATAATATATTTTGTTCGCCTCTTCTAATTCTTTCAATAGAAGGCTTAAGGCTCTCGTAGTCTTGTAGCGGAACTCTATTTTTAAATTCTTCCCAATTTTTTATTGATGCAAAATCATATTTTATTCCCCATTCGGTATCTTTGGCACTATTTAAATGTTTTCTTAATAAATCAACTTGCACGTCGATTGGATATTTGATGAATAGCTCAATTTGATGAATTCTATTCTTCATAATCCAAGCAATAATTGAGTTAAATATTGGCATACTTTAAATTTAAAAAGTTAAAAATAGTTTAAATATATTGAACCTGAAAATATTTGTTGTTAAAAAAATTCCTATTTTTGAATACATATTAAAAAATCAATAGATGATTCTTTATCCAAATGCAAAAATAAATATCGGGTTAAACATTGTTGAAAAGCGCAGCGATGGCTTTCATAATATTGAAAGTATTTTTGTGCCTATAGGATTAAGCGATATTTTGGAAATAGTTGAAACCAAATCTGAAAACAAAGTGTCTTTTTCCAGTTCAGGCATTTATATTCCTGGCGATTCAGCTTCCAATCTATGCGTTAAAGCATATTATTTGCTTAGGGAAAAATATGATTTGCCTTGCGTAAAATTTCATCTTCACAAACAAATTCCAATAGGCGCAGGTCTTGGAGGAGGTTCATCAGACGCTGCATTCACTTTAATTGGAATTAACAAATTATTTCATTTAAATATTTCTAATTTAGATTTAAAAAAATATGCATCGCAGTTGGGTAGTGATTGTGCTTTTTTTATTGAAAATAAACCCACTTATAATTTTAACAAAGGTGATGATTATCAGTTAATTGATTTAAATTTGAAAGATTATTATTTTGTATTGGCTTTTCCTCCTATTCATGTAGGCACAGCCGATGCCTATTCGGGAGTAAAACCCGAAAAACCAATTGAAAACCTTCAAGTGCTTATTAATAAAGATATTTTAGAATGGAAAAACGCTATAAAGAATGATTTTGAAAAATCAATTTTTAAGAAATATCCTGATATATCAAAAATTAAAGATTGTTTTTATCAAGCTGGAGCAACTTACTCTTCCATGTCAGGTAGTGGGTCATCCGTTTTTGCTATCTTTGAAAAGAAAATCGACACCAAACTCCTTAATTTACCAGTTGTTTGGGAGGGGTATTTATAGTTGCAGTCAGTTTATTTTGGGGCTTTTTTTATCAAATATACTGACAATAAAGCAAACACCATATTTGGTATCCAAACTGCTACTATTGGAGGAGTGCTGCCTAATGTAGCAAATGTAGTGGTAACCTGAATAAAAAGTATATATGCAAAGCTTAGTGTTATTCCAAGTCCAATATGAACACCAATGCCGCCCCTGGTTTTTCTGCTTGCTAGCGAAACGCCAATTAAGGTTAGGATAATTGTACAAAAAGGCGTCGCAAAGCGCTTATGCCGTTCAACCAATAAAAAAACCAAATTGTCGGAGCCTCGTATTTCTTCTTTATCAATATAGCGATTTAGTTCAAACATATTCATCGCATCCATATTTGCAACTTCTTTGCTTAAATCTATCGGTTTGAATTGCAATACCGTATCAATTTCTTGATAGTATTTTAATTCTTCTTGCATTCCATAAATTTTTCTTATCCTAACATCTTGTAATTTCCAAGATTTTTTGATTGAATCCCATGTAATTGTACTGGCAGTTAATTTATATGCAAGTTTATTTTCCGAAAACATTTCTTGAGTAAATTCGTAACCAATATCCGAGTCGGTATAATAGGTTTCTAAATAAATATTGGTGTTAGGGTTTAATTGTCTATGAATATTATAATCGCTAACTTTTTTTGGGTTTTTTAAATATCTGGCCTCAAAATTCAATCGAACTAAATTAGTAGGCGGAATAACAAAATTTGTGAGATAAAATGAAAAAATTCCAATTATAATTGATGAAAAAATATATGGTCGAAGTATTCGATTAAAGCTAATGCCGCTGCCTAAAATAGCAATTATTTCGGTATTTGCCGCCATCTTTGAAGTGAAGAAAATAACCGAAATAAAAGTGAATAATGGACTGAAAAGATTTACAAAATATGGAACAAAATTTAGGTAATAAACAAAAATGATATCATAAATTGGGGCATTTCTTTCTAAAAAATCATCAATTTTTTCAGAAATATCAAAAACAATTACAATAGTAATTATTAAGAGAATTGCGAAAACAAAAGTCCCTAAAAACTTACGGATTATATATAAATCGAGTTTTTTAATCACCTATAATCGAGTTGATACTTGTTTAACCATTTTGTTCTTCCAAGATAAAAAGTCTCCTTCAATAATATGCTTCCGTGCTTCGCCAACTAACCAAACGTAAAATGCAAGATTGTGTATTGAAGCAATTTGCAAGCCAAGAATTTCGTTACTCGAAAATAAATGTCTTAAATATGCTTTTGAATAAAACGAATCGACGTAAGAAGTGCCGTTTTCATCAATTGGGCTTAGATCTTCTTTCCATTTTTCGTTTTTAATATTTATAATTCCCTGGCTTGTAAATAACATTCCGTTTCGTCCGTTTCGTGTGGGCATAACGCAATCAAACATGTCAATTCCTAAGGCAATACATTCTAAAATATTTGTTGGAGTACCAACTCCCATTAAATAACGTGGTTTATCAGCAGGAAGTATATCACAAACCAATTCGGTCATTTCATACATCATTTCAGCTGGTTCACCAACCGATAAGCCGCCTATTGCGTTGCCTCCCATATTTTTAGATGCAATGTATTCGGCCGACTTTATGCGTAAATCCTTATAAACACTTCCTTGCACTATTGGAAACAAAGTTTGACTATATCCATAAGGGCATTCAGTAGTTTTATATCTTTCAATGCATCGGTCGAGCCAGCGATGTGTAATATCTAAAGATTTTTTAGCATAATCATATTCGCAAGGATAAGGAGTACATTCATCAAAAGCCATCATAATATCAGCTCCAATAGTACGTTCAATGTCCATCACATATTCGGGCGAAAATGTATGCCTAGAACCGTCGATATGCGACTGAAAAACTACGCCTTCTTCTTTAATTTTGCGTGTTCCCGAAAGCGAATATACCTGGTAACCCCCGCTATCGGTTAAAATGGGTTTGTCCCAACCATTAAATTTATGAAGACCGCCTGCTTTTTCAATAATTTTAAGACCAGGACGCAAATATAAATGGTATGTGTTTCCCAAAATAATATGAGCTTTAATATCATCTTTAAGCTCGCGTTGATGGACTGCTTTAACCGTCCCTGCTGTTCCAACAGGCATAAAAATTGGCGTTAGGATATCGCCATGGTCGGTTGAAACAATGCCAGCACGAGCTTTGCTTTGTAAATCTTTGTTTGTTAAATTAAATTTCATTCGATTATTTTCAGTATGCAAAGATAAAATATATGCTGAATAAAAAATAATTGTATAAATTAATTTCTTCGTTTTAGTTGTTGCAACTTTCTAGTGCATTCAATAGAATTGAAGTAGTTGCTTCTAATTAATTCTAAAACAATTGATTAATTTTCTATTGTCATTCACAATTTTTTTAATAACTTTGAACTAATCTATATTAAAGATTGCTTTAATAGTTTTTCATGCATATTTTATATTAAATAATCTACATGATACGAATAATGATTTACCCAATCAATTGGATATTATTTTTTTAAATAACTACTAAATTGCATTATTTTTTTGGATAAATTGAGCACTTTGAAAATTACAAAATAATAACCATGAATTCTACCTATTTACATTTATCATTAACTCATTTCCCAATAATTGGAACTTTTTTCGGTTTAATTATAATTGCGTTTGGCATTTATTTAAAAAATAATTCGATTAAAAATACAGGTTTAGCAACATTTGTTTTTACTGCACTAATTGCTATTCCTGGATTTATGACAGGAGAGGAAGCAAGCGAAGCATTAAAAAACATCCCAAATATTTCTAAAGAATTAATAGAATCGCATGAAGAAATTGCTGAAAAAGCAATATGGTCTATCCAAATTCTTGGAGGAATTTCCTTATTAACCCTATATTTAGCTTACAAAGCACATCAGAAATATAAAATAGCATGCATTCTAGCGCTTGTTTTATCAATTGTCACATATGCCTTGATGATGGAAGTAGGCAGAACTGGTGGCAAAATTAGACATACTGAACTAAACAGCCCAAAATAATTATTGCATTAAAGTTATTTTATCTGCTTACTAAAGTTTCCTACTTTTTTCGTGCTTCCATCGCTATATTGGTATATGAAAATTCCATTTACTGCGTTTTCTAATTCCATTTCTTGTCCTAACATATTATAGATGTGTGTTATTTTAAGATTTTTGCTTAAATATTTCATCTCATCTATGGAAGTAGCACAATCTGCACTCCAAGTTGCAAAATTATCTTTTGTCCAATAGGTAGGATAACTATTTGCCATTGAAAGCTGAGTCGTATTGAGACAAATTTTTTGTATACTTAGATTGTTTTCACAAAACAACGAACTTAATGACGTATTTTCAACAACATTTAATGTGCTTAATAGGTTGTTTCTGCAATCAAGAGTTTCTAGTGCATTGTTTGATTCAATATTAAGACTAGTTAGTAAATTATTTCTACATGAAAAATGTTTCAATTCTGAAGACACATCTAAATTTATGTTTGTTAATGAATTGCCATCGCAATATAATTCTAATAACTGTGGATTGTTACTAAAATTGAGGGTGCTAAAATTATTATCATTACAACCAAAAAAAGTCAACTTTGAACTACTAGTAAAGTCCATTGTTGAAATAGTATTATTTGAAACAACTATTCTTTCTATATCTAAATTTTTTGAAATATCAAGTGAAGTTAGCAGATTATGAGAGCAATAAAGATTTAATAAAACAAGGTTTTTACTCAAATCTAAAGTTGTAATTTGATTGTTAAAGCAATACACATGGAATAAACCAGTATTTTTGCTAATATCTAAGTTTGATAAATGGTTAAAGCAACATGATAAATTGTTCATTTTTTTGCTATTACCTAAATTAATTGATGTTAATTCATTATAGTTACATTCGACAGATTGTAACGAGTCACTATTGCTAAAGTCTAATGTAACAAGATTATTGCTGTCGCAGTGAACTTCTTGAAGTTTAGTATTTGAAAGAGCATTTAATGTTTGAAGCTGATTGTTGTTACAAGCAAGCAGCTCCAAATCCGTATTAGCACTTAAATTTAATGTTGATATAGCATTATAAGATATATCAATAGATGTCAAATTGGGATTATTACTGAAATCCAAAATAGTCAGATAATTTTTAGAACAGCCCACTCCTAATAGTGATGTATTATTACTAATATCCAAACTACTAAGTTGATTATTAAAGCAGTCTAATTGCTCTAGGTTTGTAAGTTTGCTCAAATCTATAGATGTAAGTTTATTATCAGAAATAAAAAGATACTTAATAGAACTATTATTGCCAAAGTTAATTGAAACAATTTGATTACCTGGACAAAAGACCCAAATCAAAGATGAGTTGTAACTTAAATCGAGTGAGTTTATAGATGTATTAAGCAAATATAATTGTTCAAGATGAATATTTTGTGATAAATCAATTCCTGTAAGACTGTTATTATAACATTCTAAAATTTTCAAGTTAGTATTTCCTGTTAAATTAATTGTATTAATAGGATTTGTAGATGCATTTAAATATTCTAAAGACGTAAATTCTTCAATTCCTGTAAAATCAGTAATCAATTTGTTTGCAATATTCAACGAATCAACAATATTAGCTTCACTAACTTGAATTATGCCATCGTTATTTGTATCAACTCCATGTTGAATTAAAGCTGCTTTAAAATTAGCATCTGGGATAACAACATTTTGTGCATTAATAGTTAATGCAAATAATACCAAACAAAAAAATGATACTGATAGTTTTTTCATAGTTTTTGGTTTTAAGGTTAATTCGTGATTAAAAACAATTCGTCTATTAATATAATAGACTACTAATATACGAAAAAGGTTGCATGAAATTTAAAAAATAATTAATCTAAAAAAATACCGAATAATTATGCTTGTTGAAAAATATTTTCTTTAACTTAGCAGATTCGTTAATGGACATATTCGCCTTATTCTTAGTTGTTTGATTTTGAATAAGTTAAATATAAAAACTTTTTAATTTTATTGTTTAAATGGGATTATTTTCGCTTTTTAAAAAAGAAATTGCTATCGATCTTGGTACAGCTAACACGCTAATTATTTATAATGACAAAGTTGTTGTGGACGAACCGTCCATTGTTGCTATTGATAGACAGACAGGAAGAATAATAGCAGTTGGGAAACAAGCAATGATGATGCATGGAAAAACGCATGAAAATATTAAAACTATACGCCCTCTGAAAGACGGTGTTATTGCTGATTTTCAAGCTGCTGAACAAATGATTCGTGGACTTATAAAAATGATTGGCGCTAGAAATAGTGTTTTTGCACCATCATTGCGTATGGTTATATGTATTCCATCTGGTATTACCGAAGTTGAAGAAAGAGCTGTTAGAGATTCTGCAGAACATGCAGGAGCAAAAGAAGTTCGTTTAATTCATGAACCTATGGCAGCAGCCATTGGTATAGGAATTGATGTACTTGAGCCAACTGGAAATATGATTATTGATATTGGCGGCGGAACTAGTGAAATAGCAGTTATAGCATTGGGAGGAATTGTTTGTAATAAATCTGTTCGTACAGCTGGAGACGTTTTCAATGCTGATATTGAAGATTACATGAGAAGACAACATAATATTCTTATTGGGGAGCGTACAGCTGAAAGAATTAAAATTGAAGTTGGGGCAGCAATGACTGAATTAGACAATCCACCAGAAGATTATGCGGTTCACGGTCGTGATTTAATGACTGGAACCCCTAAAGAAATCAAAGTTTCTTACCAAGAAATAGCTCATGCATTAGATAAATCAATTGCTAAAATTGAAACTGCTATTATGAATGCTCTTGAAATGACTCCACCAGAACTTTCGGCGGATATTTTCAGAACTGGTATTTATTTAGCTGGTGGTGGTGGATTATTAAGAGGATTAGACAAACGTATTTCACTAAAAACCAAATTGCCTGTTCATGTAGCAGAAGACCCACTTCGTGCAGTAGCAAGGGGCACTGGAATTGCTCTTAAGAATTTTGATCGATTCCCATTCTTAATTAAATAAAGTTTAAGCTAGTATAGCCAAACTAAGTGTTATTGTTTTTCTGAACTAAAGTTGGAATCACTCATCTATTATTATGCGAAATCTACTTCTTTTTTTAATTAAGCATAATTATATTATATTTTTTTTATTGCTAGAGTCTTTTTCCATATATCTAGTAGTACAGAATAATTATTATCATAAAAATGTGGCTGTGAGTTCTGCAAATTCCTTTGCTGGAAGCATATATGGAGCTGTTGACGAAATAACAGAATATTTTTCGCTAAAACAGGTTAATAAAACTCTTGCTGAGGAGAACGCAATGCTTCGTGCCAAAATAATTGACTCAGTGATGATTAACGACACTGTTAAGGTAAGAGTTAGCGATTCCATTTTTAAACAACGATACGAATACATTACTGCAAAAGTAATTAGCAATACAACTAAAAAGCAAAAAAATTATATTACTTTAAATAAAGGGCGCAAAGACGGAGTAACGCCCAATATGGCTGTTATTTCAAGTTCTGGAATTGTAGGTGTAGTAAAAAATGTTTCTGAAAATTTCTGCTCCATTGTTTCTTTTTTAAATAATGAAATTGAAATTAGTGCCAAAATAAAAAAAACTGGACATGCAGGAACGCTTCAATGGAGTGGAAAGGGTTCAAGAGAAGCTATATTAAGAGACATTTCAACGTATGTTAAAATAAATAAAGGAGATAGTATAATTACAAGTGGGTATTCAAGCGAATTTCCGGAAGGAATTCTAGTAGGTATAATATCCGATTTTGAAATAAATGCAGGAGAAAATTTTTATACCATTGATGTTGAATTAACTTCTGATTTCAGCAACTTATCTTATGTTTATATTGTTAGAAATTTGTATAAAGAAGAGCAAGAAACTTTAGAATCTAAATTGCCCAATGAAAATTAACTTCTTAATATATATATTTCGCTTTATTGCATTGATTCTTTTACAAGTTTTGATTCTCAATAATGTGCAGTTTAGTGGATACATTAATCCATTTGTATACATACTATTCATAATTACACTGCCCTTCGATACAAATCCTTCTTTTGTAATGGCTCTTGGTTTTATTTTAGGTATATCAATTGATATGTTTTCAAATACGATGGGAATGCACACAACTGCAACTGTTTTAATGTGTTTTGTTCGTCCTGCTTTTATACGACTGTTAATTCCAAAAAATGATTTTGATGCATTCCCTTCGCCAACACATAAAGAATTGGGCCTTAATCGATTTTTATCTTTTTCTATCTTTTTAACTTTAGTTCATCATTTTGCTTTATTCTATATTGAAGTTTTTAAAATAAGCTATTTCTTTTCTACATTTTTCAGAGCAATTACCAGCTCAATTTTCACTATTTTGTTAATAATATTTATTCAATATCTTTTTTCAAAGAAGAAGTAACCCTGAATTTTTTAGTAAATTTGACATTCGTTAAACGTTTGTTACTAAATGAAAAATAATTATTCCGACCGAAGAGTAATTATCGGTTTTATATTTACTTCAATTGCGGTGGTATATATATTACGATTGTTTATTATTCAGGTTATTTTTGATGAATATAAAATAAATGCCGACAATAATGTGTTGCGTTATGTAACCATATATCCTGACCGTGGACTTATTTTTGATAGGCACGGAAAGCCTTTGGTAGAAAACGAAATAAGTTATGACTTACTTGTTACTCCACGCTTAGTAAAAGAACTAGACACTTTAGAGTTGTGTAATATTCTTTCTATGACAAAAGCCGATTTTTACGAAAAATTTAATAAGGCTTCAAAGTACTCTCGACACAAAGCATCTATTTTTGAAAAAGAAATATCGAAGCAAACTTATGCCAAATTACAAGAAAAACTATTTAAATTTAAGGGTTTTCATATTGAAAGAAGAACTGTTAGAAAATACCCAAAATCGATTGCAGCTCATATTTTAGGATATATTGGAGAAGTAAGTCAGGCAACTGTTGACAAAAACCCGTATTATAAATCTGGGGACTATATTGGGATAAGTGGAATTGAAAAAGCTTATGAAGATGAATTACGTGGGAAAAGGGGGTTGAAAATTCAAATGGTAGATGTTTTTAATCGTGTAAAGGGAAGCTTTAAAAATGGAAGATACGATACACTTGCAGTTTCCGGCTATGACTTATACACATCAATTGATGCTGATTTGCAAGAATATGGCGAAAAATTGATGCAGAATAAAAGAGGGAGCATCGTTGCCATTGACCCATCAACAGGAGAAATATTAGCAATGGTTAGTTCTCCTACCTTTAATCCAAACGATTTTGTTGGTCGCGAGTTCTCAAAAAATTATGGTATACTCTCAAAAGATATTAATAAACCATTAATGAATCGAGCGCTGATTGCACAATACCCGCCGGGCTCAACTTTCAAGCTTATTAATGCTCTAATCGGTCAGCAGATGGGAGTTTTACATGCAGAAACTCGCTATCCTTGCAGTTTAGGATTTCATGTTGGGGGATTGAACTTAGCTTGTCATGAACACCCATCACCTCAGGATTTATTGGGTGCAGTTCAAATATCCTGTAATTCATATTTTTGTTATGCATTCTGGTCAATGATAGATAAATCTGGATATAAAACTACAGAAGAAGCCTTTAATGTTTGGAGAAAACACGTTGTGAGTTTCGGATTTGGAAAAAGATTTGACGATGATTTGCCTTCAGAATTAAATGGAAATATTCCAACAGCTTCTTATTACGACCGTTTTCATGGCAAAGGTCGTTGGAAGGCTTTATCAATAATATCTATAGCCATTGGACAAGGAGAAATACTATTAACACCGCTGCAATTGGCTAATCAAGCAGCTATCTTTGCTAACCGCGGTTATTACTATACTCCACATATAATTCAAGGATTTGGTGCTAATAGAATCCCTCATCCAAAATTCATTAAAAAACATTATACTACTATTGATGAAAAATACTTTGATATTGTTGTTGAGGGAATGCATCGTGTAATACAATCAGGAACTGGTAGAGGGGCTCAATTTGATTCGATTCAAATGGCTGGTAAAACTGGGACCGCTCAGAATCCTCATGGCGAAGATCATTCTATATTTGTATTATTTGCTCCTTTAGATAAACCTAAAATTGCTATTTCAGTTATTATTGAAAATGGTGGATTTGGAGCAACTTGGGGATGCCCAATTGCTAGTTTAATGGTGGAAAAATATTTGAATGATACTATTAAACGACCAGAATTAGAGAAGAAAATGTTTGAAGGTGTTATTAATTATAATGCTCCAAAAAAGAAAAAATGAGAGAACAAAAAAGTATATTTGATGGAATAGACTGGACCACAGTTTTTATGTATCTAGGTCTTGTTTTTATGGGTTGGGTTAGCATATACGCGTCTGCATATAATGAAGAACACAGAAGTATTCTCGACATGTCGCAAAAATATGGGAAACAACTTATTTGGATTGGAACTGCTATAGTAATTGCAATAGCTTTGTTAATAATTGATTCAAAATTTTACTCCACATTTGCGTATATAATTTATGGAGTTGTTATTTTAATGCTTGTTGCGGTCTTAATAATAGGGAAAGCAACTTCTGGCGCACAATCATGGTTTGAAATCGGTGAATTTAAAATTCAACCTTCCGAATTTGCCAAGTTTGCAACTTGTTTAGCTCTATCAAAGTTTTTAAGCACCTTAAATATTCGTTTTGAAGATCTTAGAACTAAACTTATTTCTTATGCAATTTTGGCCGTTCCTCTACTTTTCATATTAATACAAAATGACACAGGCTCTGCAATGGTTTTTTTAGCATTTGTCCTAGTTCTATATCGTGAAGGTTTGTCTGAAAATATATTAATATTTGGCTTTTTATCCATCGTATTATTTATTATGGCTTTGCTAATAAATAATTTTGTATTAATGGGAATACTCGTATTTGCTTCAATTCTAATATTTTTCATGTTAAGAAGAAATAAAAAAAATTTAATTAAAGTCGTAACATTCTTAGTATTAAGTATTGGCTTTACTTCTAGTGTTGATTATATTTTCGAAAATGTTTTAATAGCTCATCAAAAGGACAGAATTAATGTATTATTAGGCAAAGAGGTTGATCCTCGAGGAATTGGGTACAACGTTAATCAATCAAAAATAGCTATTGGCTCAGGGGGTTTTTGGGGAAAAGGATTCCTTCAGGGCACTCAAACTAAATATGATTTTGTGCCTGAACAAAGTACCGACTTTATTTTTTGCACAATAGGAGAGGAATGGGGTTTTGTTGGCAGTTCTGTTGTTATAGGTCTGTTTTTGGCGCTACTCATGCGACTGCTTTTTATTGCCGAACGACAACGTTCTGTTTTCAGTAGAGTTTATGCCTATGGAGTTGCAGCCATTTTGTTTTTTCACTTTGCTGTAAATATAGGTATGGCAATTGGTGTAATTCCTGTAATTGGAATTCCATTGCCATTTTTTAGCTATGGAGGGTCGTCTCTTTGGTCATTTACAATTTTGCTTTTTATTTTAATTAAACTTGACTCAAATAGACTGATTGTTATTTAATTTAAGAATTTCTATATAATTGAAGTTCTTAGATGAAAATTATGATGATAAAAACGTTTTTATGCAAAATAAAAAAATAGAAATAATGTCACCAGTTGGTTCTTATGAATCATTGATGGCAGCGATTCAGGGAGGAGCCGATTCGGTTTATTTTGGAGTTGGCAAGTTAAATATGCGCTCTCGCTCTTCTGTTAATTTTACTCTCAATGATTTAGATGAAATTGTTAAAACGGCTAAAGAACATGCTATACGTACTTACCTTACTGTAAATACAATTATTTATAACAATGAAATTGAAGAAATGAAGCAAGTTGTATTAAGAGCCAAATCGGCTGGTATTACTGCAATAATAGCTTCAGATATATCAGTCATCGATTTTGCATATAGAAATGGTGTTGAGGTGCATATTTCTACTCAATGTAATGTTACAAATATTGATGCAGTTAGATTTTATTCTCGCTTTGCTGATGTAATGGTTACTGCTAGAGAACTTTCTCTTAAGCAAGTTGCCGATATAATTGATATTATTAATGAAGAAAAAATTATTGGTCCTTCTGGCAAATTGGTAGAAATAGAAGTCTTTGCTCATGGTGCTTTGTGTATGGCTGTATCTGGAAAATGCTATTTAAGCTTGGATAACAAAAATTATTCGGCAAATAGAGGTGCTTGCTTGCAAATGTGCCGTCGTTCATACATTGTAACCGACAAAGAGGACAGACATGAATATGAAATTGACCATGAATACATTATGTCTCCAAAAGACTTATGTACCATAGGTTTTATTGATAAAATAATGAAAGCGGGAGTAAGAGTTTTAAAAATAGAAGGACGCGGACGCTCTCCTGAATATGTAAAAACAGTTACAAAATGTTATAAAGAAGCCTCTCTCGCTGTTTTAGATGGAAGCTATTCAAAAGAGAAGGTAGATAATTGGAATGAACAGCTGAAAACAGTTTTCAATCGTGGATTTTGGGATGGATACTACTTGGGAAGAACAATGGGCGAATGGAGCGAGCGATACGGTTCGCAATCATCAAAAGTAAAACAGCATATAGGAAAAGTAACAAATTTTTTCTCTAATATAAACATTGCCGAATTGCAAATTGAAACAGATGAAATAGCTGTTGGAGATGAAGTATTAATTATTGGACCTTCTTCGGGAGTTGTTGAAACTACAATTTCAGAAATTAGAGTCAATTTAAAACCTGTAGTAAAAGCAATTAAAGGCGAACTCTGTTCCGTTGCTGTCCCAGAAATAGTAAGAAGAGGCGATAAGCTTTACAAACTCGTAGTTGCTATTGATGAATATTAGAAAAATGTTGTTGAATTTTTGATATTTGAATTTTCCTTTTATCAACAATTATATTGTTTGAATATTTTTTTTAATTTCAGCATTGAATAGTATTATTGATTATTTTTGCAGACAACAAAAATTAATAACAGTGGAAGATATTATCTGCAAATGTCATGCAGTATCTAAAGAAGAAATTTTATACGCTATTCGCAGGCAAAATGCGAAGAATATTGGCGATATTCAACGCATTACGGCTGCAAGCACTGGATGTGGTAGATGCGGAGTAATAATTAAAAGAATTTTAGAAGAAGAACTCTCTTTAAACAATATAAAAACAGACGAATAGATTTTAAATGAAGTGGATAAAAAAAATATTGCCCATATTTCTTAATAAGTATATATTTATTACGATACTTTTTATTGTTTGGGTTGTATTTTTTGATAAAAACAATATGATTTCACAACAAGAGTATAAAGACAAATTGAATCAGTTAGAACAGATAAAAAAATACTACAAAGATGAGATTGAAATAAATAAAGAAGAAATGGATGAATTGTCTATTGACCAAGATTCTATCTCTGACCCTATTCGTCTTAAAAAGCTTGAAAAATTTGCACGCGAAAAATATTTAATGAAAAAAGATTCAGAAGATATTTTCGTTATAACAAAAGAGTAAAAAGAAGTGCTTAATAAGTTTCAAAAAAAAACTTATTTAAGCACCTCTTATTATCCTAAACTCTTTTACATACCCTTTTACATCATAAAAGGATATTTGTAATCAGTCGCTGGAGCAAAGGTTTCTTTAATTGTTCTTGGACTTATCCATCTATATAAATTTAAATTTCCCCCAGCTTTGTCGTTTGTTCCTGAGCCTCTGGCTCCACCAAATGGCTGCATACCTACCATTGCTCCAGTTGGTTTATCGTTGATATAGAAATTCCCAGCTGCATATTTTAATTTGTTACATGCTTTTGCTGCTGCAACTCGGTCTTGCGAGAAAATTGCACCTGTTAAACCATAAGGTGAAGTATTATCACATATTGTTAATGTTTCTTCATAATCTTTATCTTCATAAACAAAAATTGTCATAACTGGTCCAAAAATCTCTTCTACCATAGTTTTAAAATAAGGATTTGTGGTTTCAATTATTGTTGGTTCAATAAAATAACCTACTGATTTATCTCCTCTGCCTCCAGCTATTATTGATGCATCTGAGGAGTTTTTCGTATAGTTAATATAATCCATAATTGAGTCAAATGAATTCTCATCAATTACTGCATTCACGAAATTTTTAAAATCTCTAACATCTCCCGTTTTTATATCATTGGCCATTTCAAGTAAATGATTTTTTATTTGAGCCCAAAGTGATTTTGGGATATAAGCTCTGGAAGCAGCAGAACATTTTTGTCCTTGATATTCAAAAGCTCCTCTTATTATTCCAACAGCAACTTCTAATGGTTGTGCAGATGGATGAACAAAAATAAAGTCTTTTCCGCCTGTTTCACCTACTATTCTTGGGTATGATTTATAGTTAGAAAGATTATTGCTAATAGTTTTCCAAAGAGTATTAAATGTGTTATTTGATCCTGTAAAGTGTATACCGCCTAAATCCTTATTAGCTAATACTGTATTTCCGATTAAAGCACCACTTCCTGGCAAAAAATTTACTACTCCATCTGGCATTCCAGCTTCTTGAAATATTTTCATTAAGTGATAATTTGAAAGAATGGCTGTTGTTGCTGGCTTCCAAATAGTAGTGTTTCCCATCATTACTGGAGCCATATTTAAATTTGAAGCTATTGCTGTAAAATTAAAAGGGCAAACTGTAAAAACAAAACCTTCAAGAGGTCTATATTCCATGCGATTAAGCTGGTTAAACCCTGATTCAGGTTGCTCAGAATATATTTTTGAAGCAAAATATGCATTATACCTTAAAAAATCGATAGTTTCACATGCTGAATCAATTTCAGCTTGGTATGCATTCTTGCTCTGACCTAGCATAGTAGAAGCATTTACTAAAGATCTGTATTTTGTAGATATCAATTCTGCTGCTTTTACAAGAATTGAAGCTCTCACTGTCCATTCTATCCCAGACCATAATTTATGAGCTTCCATTGATGCCTCAATAGCCTGATTAATCTCTTTTTCTCCAGCCATGTGATACGATGCAAGCACATGCTTATGATCATGAGGCATTACAACTTTTCCAAGCTTGCCTGTCCTTACTTCCTTTCCTCCAATTAATAATGGGATTTCAATCTCAACAGATTGAACTTTTTCAATTTCATTAACTAAATTAGTCCTTTCATTACTATTGGATGCATAATTAAGAATTGTTTCATTCTTAGGTATTTCAAAATTAAAAAGGGCGTTATTCATAGTAATTTATGTTTTATATTGATTAATATATTGCTATAAGTTGATTTTTTTAAAATTCAAACAAAATTAAAAAATATTTTCGATATGTAATATATAACATATCGAATTTAGTTATTTAAAAAAAAAGAGACTGCTTTTAAACAGTCTCTTTCATTGTAATACTATTGTGTTATTAAATAAGTACTCATAATTAAAAATTATTAGCCTAAGATAACTATATTCTGATTACTTTACAATTCCTAATTTCTTTTTTACTAATGCGATAATATCGTCTCCTTTGTCAAAATAAAGTACTAAGCCAGCACTTGTATCTAGAATATAAGTATATCCATTTTCTTTAGCTACATCTTCTATTGCTTTTTTGGCTTTATCTAAGATTGGTGCAACTAATTCTTGTTCTTTTTTAGAAACATCTTCTTGAGCTGATTTTTGAAAATCTTCAAGTCTTTTTTGCATTTCTTGAATCTCTTTTTCTTTACTTTGCTTTACTATTTCGTTCATAGTTTTTTGGTCAGCCATATATTTTTGATATTTCGACTCTACTTCAGATTGCATTTCAATAAGTGTTTTTTCTAAAGATTTTGAATATGCTTCTAAAACTTTTTGAGCGCTATCGCGTTGTGGCATAGCAGCTAATAAATCGGCAGAATTAATATGTCCAATTTTAGTTTTAGATTGTGCAAATGAAGCATTAAAAGTAAAAAATAATGCAACTAGAAGTCCTAATTTTAAGATGTTTTTCATTTTTTAAATTGTTAAATTATTATTAGTTATTGTTTTTTTTGTCCCCCTGGAGTATAGCCTAGTTTAGAAAGTACATCGTCGCTGATGTCAATTTTGCTATTAACATAAAGCATAATTAAATCACTTGATTTATCAAAAACAATTTGATAATTACCTTGGGTTGATAAATCATTTATAGCATTATATACTTTATCTTGAATAGGTTTTATAAGCTCCTGACGTTTTTTAAATAAATCTCCATCTTTCCCAAAACGCTTTTTTTGTAATTCTTTTGCTTCTTTTTCTTTTTTCTCAATTTCAGCAATTCTCTTTTGCTTTAAATCTTCTGGCAAAAGAACTTGTTCCGCTTTATAATTATCATATAGTTTTGAAATTTCAGTAAATTTTGCTTCAATTTCTTTTTGCCATTCTACTGATAAATCATCTAATTGATCTTGTGCTGCATTATATTCAGGAATATTTTCCATTATATATTTAGAATCTACAACTGCAATTTTTTGTGAAAATGCAAAAGAGCTAAATAAAACAAACGATAGTATTGCAAGTAATTTTTTCATAGTAATTTCCTCCAAAATTATAAAATTTATTTTAATATTTCATTTTTATTAATCAATTGATTGTCCAATTGAAAAATGGAACTGACCTTTGTTTGCACTTGGAGCTCCTGGTATTTCATCGAAACCATATCCCCAGTCTAATCCTAGTAATCCAAACATTGGCAAAAATATTCTAACACCAGCACCAGCAGAACGTTTGAACTCGAACGGATTAAAGCTGTCGAATCTAGTCCAAGCATTTCCTCCTTCTGCAAATCCAAGTACATAAACAGTTGCCATAGGATTTAGTGATATAGGATATCTTAACTCTATAGTATATTTATCATATATTGATGCGCCGTTAGCAGGTGTTAATGATTGATTAGCATAACCACGCATCGCAACAACTTCTCTATCGTCAAGAGCATAACCTGTGAGTCCATCACCTCCTACGTAAAAACGGCCGAAAGGAGATGTTCCAATAGTTGAATTATAATGCCCTAAATAACCAAATTGACAGCGAGTGTTCAATACCAAATTTCCTGCCAAACTTGTAAACCAAGATGAATTGAATTTCCATTTATGGTATTCTATCCATTTATATTTCTCACTTGCTTCCATTTTACCATAATCTTTGTTATTCAGCAATGAGTATGGAGGAGTAGCTTGTAATCTGATATTAACTAATGAACCTGAGCGAGCATAGATTGGTTGATCCACTGAGTTTCTTCCAAAAGAGATACTGTAACTAATATTATTTGCTCTGCCATTTTGGAACATAAATGTATAACCCCAATTATTTAACAAGTAATTTTGAAAACTAATATCTTGGTATAAAGTAAAGTAATCATCAGGCCAAGTTAATCGCCTGCCTAAGCCAATGGTTAATCCATTAATAAAAATGGATTCTCTTCCTACTTCTTTTCGGGTTAAACCATTAGTTTGCACCGAATGATATAAAGAAACACTTAAAGCATTGGGTTTTTTCCCTCCTAGCCATGGTTCTGTGAAAGAAGCATTGTATGATTGATAATATAATCCATTTGATTGAGCTCTCATACTTAACATTTGACCATCTCCTGAAGGTAGTGGAGCCCAAGCATTTTTCTTAAAAATATTGCGAGCAGAAAAATTATTGAATGAAACACCCAGTGTTCCTACTACTCTTCCTGCACCCCAACCTCCAGATAGTTCGACCTGATCAGAAGAAGTTTCCTCTACTGTGTATTCAATATCAACAGTACCATCGGCTTGATTTGGTTTTGGCGTTACATTAAGTTTTTCTGCATTAAAATATCTTAATTGAGCTAGCTCGCGTTGAGAGCGAATAATGTCTGATCTACTAAAAAGCTGACCTGGTTTTGTTCTAATTTCTCTAAGAATAACATGGTCGCGAGTTTTCGTATTTCCTACAATAGTTACTTTGTTTATTGTAGCTTGACGCCCTTCATATATTCGCATTTCTAAATCAATAGAGTCGTTTTCTACATTAATTTCGGTAGGAGTAACAGAGAAAAATAAGTATCCATCGTCCATGTATAAGGAAGAAATATCGGTAGATTCTTGAGACATGAATAGATTCGCATCTAACACCGCTTGGTTATATATGTCTCCTTTTTTAATTTTCAATACTTCTGCTAATTGTTTATCTGTATATTTTGTATTTCCAACCCAAGTGATATTTCTGAAATAATATTTATGACCTTCGCTAACTTTTATTTTTATATTTATTGTTTTTGCATCGTTTTTATAAATGCTATCGCTAATAATTCTAGCATCTCTGAAGCCTAAAGTATTATATTTATCAATTATTTTGCCTTTATCTTCTTTATAGTCTTTTTCAATATACTTTGATTTTTTGAAAATATTCCACCAATGTTTTTTCTTGGTGTTTTTCATGGCATGATAAATTTTTCTTTTTAATAAATCGTTGTTTCCTTCAATTATAATGTCGTTGACTTTTACTTTGCCATTTTTCTTTATATTAATATTAAGTATAACACTGTTGGTAATAGCAGTGTCATTTTTCTGAGTTATTTGAACTTCATTATTTAGGTATCCTTTGCCAATTAAGTAATTTCTAACTTTGCTTTCAGAATTTAGAATTAAATTTTCGGTTACTACGTCTCCTTTTGTGAGTTTTATTTCATCACGAAGGTTATCGGCTTCTGCTTTTTTTACCCCATTAAATGAGAATTTACTCAAGCGAGGTCTTTCTTTTAAACTTATGTCGAAAAAGATTAGACCATTGTATATCTTTGTTATTTTTATTGATACATCAGAGAACAGACCTTGTTTCCAAAGATTATTTATAGCTTTAGAGATTTTATCGCTAGGCACTTTAATTTTTTCTCCAACGCTCAACCCAGAAATAAGTGTTAAAGCATTGTTATCTAAAAATTGTGCACCAGTGACAGTAATACCGCCAATTTCAAATTCTTGAGGATTTGTGTAATCTACTTTATAATTATCAGATAAAGATATTTGCGCTTTTACTATATAATTAGAAAATAAAAAAGCTAGTATGATGATGATGATTCTTTTATTCATTAAGTTGTTTGAGTTAATTGTTCACTGGTTTTACCAAATCGTCTTTCGCGTTTTTGATAGTCTAAAATTGCATTGTATAATTCGTTTCTATCAAAATCAGGCCAAAGAGTTTGAGTAAAATACAATTCAGAATAGGCGATTTGCCATAATAAAAAATTACTTATTCTGTATTCTCCACTAGTTCTAATCATTAATTCAGGATCGGGAATATTTTTTGTTGCTAGAAATGATGAAAATAATTTTTCATCAATTGCTTCAGGACTAATATTATTACTGATACAATCTTTTGCAAATTTTTTAGCAGCATCCATAATTTCCCATCTTGAACTATAGCTTAGTGCAAGGTGCAGTGTCATTCGGCTATTTGATGAAGTAATTTCAATTGCATCATTTAATTGTTTTCTACAATTTTCGGGGAGTTTACTTAAATCGCCAAAAGCATTGAGTTTTATATTATTTTTTTGGAGGGTCGGTATTTCAGCGTTTATTGTTAAAACAAGGAGTTCCATTAAAGCGTTTACTTCTTCGATAGGTCTATTCCAGTTTTCTGTGGAAAATGCATACAAAGTAACATGTTTTACTCCTAGTTCGGCACAAGCTTCAGACACTTCTCTAACAGGTTTAACGCCATGTTGGTGTCCTATCGTTCGAATGTGTCCATGTTTTTTTGCCCAACGTCCATTTCCATCCATAATTATTGCAATATGGTTAGGTAAACGGGTTAAATCAATACTTTCTTTTAAAGACATATTCGTTAACAATTAATATTTATTTCGGTATTCTTTATAATTTTTTTGTTTTCCATACGCAGGACAAGTTTCATTTCCAAATTTTAAACGGAAAACAATTGACACTCCAAAAAACGAATACCAATCTTTGTTTTTTGAGTTTCCTCTTTGCAAGTCTTTATTATTAACAACTTGTCCCGTAACTGGAACCGTTTTATCTGCTAATGCAGAAGCAACAGGCGTGTTTTCTGAACTTAAAACTGTTGGATCGGCATAAGTGGTACTAACGTCATCTAGATAATCTGTTTGAGTTCTTCGTAAACCATATTCTAAACCAATGGATACTTTTTTAAATAAATTATATTTTATTCCTACACCAAATGGAATTGCAAATTTGGTTAAAGAGTACGCTTTCCTGTCGGGATATGCAGAAGTTCCTTGTCCTTCAGTGCCTAGTGGTTGTAGCTCATATATACCTTTGTGGTAAACGATTTTCCCATTTCCATTAACTATATCATCTTTTAATTCGGCTTTAGGATTAAATCTGAACAAACTTACACCAGCAAAAACATAAGGCGAAAAAGGATATTTTTCATTTCCAGTGATAAAAGGGAAAAAGTTAAATTCGAGTTGAGCAGAAAATTCGCTAATAGTAGAAGTAAAACTTAAATTTCTTTTTACATTATATTTCGAAACTGCATCGTCACCAGCAACGCTTCCAAAATAAGCATTACCTTTAAAAGCAAAACGAGGATCAAAATTATATCGATATATAATACCTACAGCAGGCTTTGTAAGCAAAAAATGAGCTTTGGGATTTAAGTCTCCAATATAGTACGAACCTCCTCCAAACAGTCCAAATTCAGATCTTTGAGCAAAAGAACTGAAACTGATAAATATGAGAAAGACAAATAATACTTTACGCATGACATTAAAAAATTTACATAAGAACGCAAAAAATTGATTAAAATTTTGGTATACCCAAAAATCTTCTTGAATAAGGTATTTTATATCTAAGAGAAATTACTGCAAACATATATGAATCTTTGTCTGAAGGGTCTCCACGTTGCATATTAGGCTCAGTAGAATTTATTAACCCAAGAGAAGGATTTGAAAAGTCGACTGCTTCCTGTCCTTTTTTAGATCTAAGAAGATTGTAATTTGGGTAAGTTGTGCTCACATCATCAATATAATCGGTAAATGTTTTATGCAAGGTATATTCAATTCCAACCATCCAATCGCGAGTAATCAGCCATTTAAAACCAAAACCAACAGGAATGGTGGGCTGTAATCTATGATAATTTTTTCTAGATGGATATAATCCTTGGCCTTCGGTTGATAATGGATGCAATGCAACCCATTTTCCAGTAGTTTCAGAAAACCCTTTTGGATTAAACCAAAATAGACCAACTCCTGCAAAAACATAAGATATTATTTGCACATTCTTCATCCCCCTAACACCCCTAAGATTATATATATGACCAGGTCGTTGTTTACTAACAGTTAAACAATATTTTGCATCAAATTGATAAATAGCAGTTCGAAAATTTAAATTTCTGTTTTGACGAAAAGGTTCTTGAGTTAATTTATCATTTCCATTAAGGAAGCCATATCCTAATTCAAGTTGTAAAGCTGTTTGCTTTGTAAAGCGGTAAGAATATCCAGCTAAAAATACAGGGCGAGTTGCTGGGAAATCAAAATCTCTAATCCCATTTGTTCCAATTCTGTTTGCTCCACCAAGTTCTCCAAGAAAATTGGTTGCTCCTCCCGATATATAAGCCTCTGCTCTACTTCTTTTCCATAATTGAGCATTCGCAAAAATAGGAACTATGAGTAGTAAAAGAATAATTGAATGTTTTATTTTCATTTTAATATTATATCAATACAGATTGATTTCAATTTACAAAAGTATTTAAAAAAAATAAAAACTAAAAATCTTATTACGCTAAAAAAAAGTTAAAGTTATTGTTTCTCTGTTAATTCCTTTTATCAATGCCCCACATTAGCTTATTTCTAAGCGTAACTAAAAATTTTTGATTTTTTAATATTATTAAATTAATATTAAAATTTGCCTTTTGTATAGTAATTTCATTGGAAGAATCAATTAAATAAGTCCTAGAATCTATATTTAGCATGAATTTTTTACTCCTACTTTCAATTTTCAGTTTAATTTTTACATTGTCGGGAACAACTATAGGTCGAACAGTTAATGTATGAGGCGCTATTGGTGTTATAACAAAGTTTTTTGACTCTGGCAATAGTATTGGTCCTCCGCAACTTAACGAATATGCAGTTGAACCTGTTGTAGTTGAAATTATTAATCCATCAGCCCAATATGAATTTAAAAAATCATTGTTTAAAAAAGTATGAACGGTAATCATTGCCTGAATTGCCTTTTTGTGGACAGACAATTCATTTAAACCAAAATTATATTCAATTAAATTATTATCACCAGCTTCAACTTTTAAAACAGTTCGTTGATCAATATCATACTCTTTTTTTATTAATAGCTGAATTGCTTCAACAGCGTTTTCAGCCGATACACTTGATAAAAAACCTAATCGACCTGTATTAATGCCTAAAATGGGAATTTTTGAATCGTGAACCAGAGGTAAAGTGCCAAGTATAGTACCATCGCCACCAATACTAATTAAAAAATCAATGGTATGAGCAATATCGGCACTTTTATTAAAAAGCTTAGGGTCATTTGCAAATTTTATTTTCTTTTTCAAAAAATCGAAAAACACATCGTAAACTGAGATACCAAATTTATTTTCTTCTAAAAAACAAATTAGTTGTTGTATGTATTTTGAAGATGATTCTTCAAACGATTTTCCAAATATAGCTATATTCATATTCACTTATAGAGGTGCGACAAAATGTAAAAATACACCTTTTTCTTTTAATTTATTGTATGAAAACTCAACTCTAATAACTTTATCATAGTATGTTACAAAGTCTAACCCTATTCCTCCGCCGAGTAATAACGTATTATTTAATGTATTGTTGTATTTATAATAAATATCTTTTGAATATCCTGCATCAAAAAATATATTTGAGAAAAGAGCATAGTGAATGGTATTAAATTTATGAAATGGAAGCCATTTGGCATAGCCTATTTTTGTAGGAATTAAATTATAGCTTAAATTAGCTTTCCCGAAAATGTAATCTTGTCCTTCAATAACATAGTATTCGTATCCACGAACGAATTCATTGCCATAGCCTAATCCTCGCTGAAAATAAAAAGATTTTGTTTTAAGAGGCATATATTTAACACCTATTCCTATCGAATTATAGACATTAGAAAATAATTTTGAATATTTTCGAATGCTTGATTTGATATACAGATTATTAATTTCATTTTTAAATATTCCTATTCCTTTTTTTGAAATTTCCACATCAAAATAATGACCTGTTAAAGGATATGATATAAAATCTCTATAATCATTTCGATATCTAGTGGTTAAAGAAAAAAAACGATTTCTTTTGTTATTTTCAAGATAAAATGGATAAAGTGCGTAAACAGAATCGCTAATTAATGCTTCTTGGTAGCTAAATTGAACAGAAAAGGTATTATGAATTTCGGAGCGATACGTCAAACTATAATTTATTGCGTACTCTTTTAATGCTCGTTGACTATATAATTTAAAAAAAAGTTGCTTGTTTTTTTCGCTACTTACAGGGATTTCATGATTCTGCGAATAAATACCAGAGATTCCCATGCCTAGATGTTGTTTTTTACCAATATAAGGAATTTGGTAGGATAATCCTATTTCTTCGTCGTATCCTAGTCGAACTAGAAGTTTTAATGATTCTTTTCTCCCTCTGAAATTTTCTTGTACTAAATATAAGCCGTAGTTTACTCTATTAAAATTTTTAGACTGAAGCCATGTATTAAAATTCCTATCAGAAAGCTCGAACAATGGAAACGGCCATGTATACCATCGCTCTTTTACTGTAATAATAAAATTAATAAAAACACTATCTATTGTGTATGTTATAGTTACAAAATTAAAAAGAGAGGTGTTAAGCAAATTCTTTTTACATTTATCTATTAGGTCATCAATATTTGCTCTATTTATAGTATCGTTGATATTAAAAGTTAGTTCACGTAATATTATGGGCTGTTTTGTAGTTTTATTTCCTGTAATTTCAATTTTTCTCACTAAAAAAAAATCGTTGTTGGCTCTTACTTTTAAAGAAAAAAAGCAAAAGATTAAAGCAAATAGGGGAATGATAATTGTAGATTTTGTAGACATTTAAGCTGTTAAAATTAATAAAATTTATTGATGAAAGGAGAAAAATATTATGAGAATCAAAGAATCAGGGTAGTAACTTATTCACAATACAATTGTTAATAAGCTTATGGATATTGTTGTAAACAGAAAAATCTTATCTATTAATTTAGCGTTGTTATGAAAAATATAAAATATAGTATAATTGTTTTGTTTTTTGTGGCTCTCTTTCTGAACTCATTATCAGCTGGTTCTCAGAATATTAAAGAGCTTTTTGCTTCGGCTAATAAGAGTTTTGAAATAGGAAATTATTATGGAGCTCTTGGCGATTTACATCAATTAATTAATTCACAAGACCAAATTTTAGAGAAGAAAAATGCTCTTATCAATTATATGTATGCAAAAAGTCTTTTGTATCTAATCAATAATTCAAATGACTCAGTAAGTACAAAACTATCTTTGTCAGGCTATAATTTGCCTTTACAATGTTTCAAAAGTTATGAAATAGCACTTTCTTCTGATATAAATTATAGTGAAAAAATAAATGCTGATTTTAAAGAACTGCTTCCATTTATAATAAAAGCTGCTAATACTGCTTTAGAAGAAGATTTATTAACTTACGCTCAAAATTTTTCTAGTATTGCGAAAATTATTGATAAAGATAATATTCAAAATAAATATATTTCAGCTGTAATTGACTTTAAAAGAGAAGATACAGTGAGTGCAGAAAATTTATTTAAAACTGTTTTAATCGAATTGGACACAAATAATTCAAATAACACCTTAATGATTTCAAAATCACTATATTTTTTAGCAATTATTGACAATAGATTATATAAAAACGCAGATTTAGCTATTGTGAAAATAAATGAAGCTATTAGAATATTAGAAAAAGGGAAAACAGAAAACAGCATTACGACAAGTGATTATTGGGAGAATAAAAAAACGTACAGTTCTTATCTATTGGATATATATTTAAATATTCCAGAAAAAGAGGAAGAAGCAATAATAAAATTTAAAGAGGCAATTACAAATAATCTTAATAATTATTCCTTGACTATTTCTTTGGCACAACTTCTTTCAAAAAATCATAAAGAAGAAGCGATAGATTATTACAATAAAGCAATACAAATTGACCCCAGTAATTATACGGCATATTATAACTTAGGAGCAATATATTTGAACGAAGGAATTAATTTTTTCGACT
The DNA here is from genome assembly GCA_037139195.1 of Bacteroidota bacterium. Taxonomy (GTDB): domain Bacteria; phylum Bacteroidota; class Bacteroidia; order Bacteroidales; family JAHJDW01; genus JBAXGW01. The sequence goes on along the minus strand of JBAXGW010000009.1, from coordinate 25,583 downwards.
TATCAAAAACAACAAAAGACCCAAAGCTGGCAAAACAATATTACTTTAATTATCAAGAAAAATATGCAGAAGCCTATGTTTGGATGCAAAGTGCATTTGAACGAAATAAAGAGGATTTAAATATACTCTATTCTTTAAAAAGAATTGCCGCTGGATTATATTATCCAGATGATTATCAGCAATATGAAATGATGATTACAAAACTTGAATATAGAAAAAGCGTTAAGGGAAAATAGACTTAAGTTAGAGCTGTGAAATTTAATATTTAGGATTAAAAACTATGATATTTTTGCAGCATAACCATTCTTAATCAAGCTAATTAGGTTATTGCCAAATATTAATAGAATTTAAAAATATAAGAAATTAGAAATCGACATTTTTTTACTGAATAATTAATAAATTTGCAACTGCAACAATTTCATTAATATAAAAAGAATTAATATAATGGGAATGATAATACGAGCTGAGGAACTAATAAAAACATATAAAAAGAGAACTGTTGTTAAAAGCGTTTCTATAGAAGTTAAGCAAGGTGAAATTGTAGGTTTACTTGGACCTAATGGTGCAGGAAAAACTACTACTTTTTATATGATAGTTGGTTTAATTAAAGCAAATTCTGGACAAATTTTTCTGAACGATGAAAATATTACCGATTTGCCAATGTATAAACGAGCTCAAAAAGGAATTGGATATTTAGCACAAGAAGCTTCTGTCTTCAGGACTTTAAGTATCGAAGATAATTTGAAAGCTGTAATGGAAATGACCAAGATGTCGCAACTTGAACAAAAAGAAAAACTCGAAATTTTACTTGATGAATTTAATTTGCAACATATTAGAAAATCAAAAGGAATAGTATTATCTGGGGGAGAGCGCAGAAGAACAGAAATTGCAAGGGCACTAGCAGTAAATCCTAAATTTATTTTACTCGACGAGCCTTTTGCTGGAGTTGACCCAATTGCAGTTGAAGATATTCAATCAATTATTTCCAAATTAAGAGATAAAAATATAGGAATATTAATTACCGACCATAATGTGCACGAAACACTAAACATAACAGACAGAGCATATCTTTTGTACGATGGTAGCATTTTAAAATCAGGAACTGCAGAAGAATTAGCCAATGACCCACAAGTTAGGAAGTTGTATTTAGGTGAAAAATTTGAATTAAGAAGATAATAATACTTTTTCTTTAAAAAAATAATTACGATATTTGAATGCTTAAATATTAAAACCCGAAAACGTGTCGAAAGTAGTATCATTATCCGAAGCTTCATCGTTAGCCATTCATGCAATGGTTATGATAGCACAATCAAACAAAATGATTAACGTAAATACTATTTCTGAAGCAACAGGTGCCTCTAGAAATCATTTAGCAAAGGTAATGCAACGATTGGTAAAGGGTGGTTTAGTGAAATCCACACGTGGCCCTTCTGGCGGATTTTTACTAAATAAACCTGCTAAAACTATTTCTTTACTAAATATTTATGAATCAATTGAGGGTGCTATTGACATGGCTGGTTGTCCTCTTGATCGTCAGATATGTCCATTTAACAAATGTTTAATGGGAAATTTGGTTTATAAAGTTACCGATGAAATAAAGGAATATTTTCAAAGTCAAAATTTGGAAAATTTTATTAAATAGCACAAAAGTATTTTATTTATTTTTTTGAATTTTTAACAATTGCTTGTATCTTTTCATAAATTGTTTCGTACAAATACTCAGTATTACTTTTCCAACACTCTATTAAAGTTGAATCTTGTCGAAATATTGACTTGTTTGGGAGGTATACTCTTTTTAGTTATGTGTTCAATTAAAATATAATTTTTCAATATTAATAGGGTTATTTTTTAAATAAATCAGGCTAATTACATATTTAGTATATACATATTATTGACTTATATAAAATTATTTATGTATTTTAGCATTTTAAAACACTAATTTATGGTTCATAAAATAAAAATATTTGCCATTACTTTGTTTCTGATTAGTTTTTCAGGCAAATTATTATCGCAAAATAACATGGGAATTGGAACTTTAACTCCAGATCCAAGCTCAATATTAGATTTGTCCACAACCAATAAAGGTCTTTTAATGCCTAGAATGACTAAAACTCAAAGGCTCGCAATACCAAATCCGGCAAAAGGTTTGATCGTTTACGATATTGATTTGAGTCAGTTTTGGTATTTTGATGGAACTACATGGCTTCCTGCTGTTGCTAATGATGGACCAATAGGACCTACCGGACCTACCGGGCCAACTGGACCACAAGGGATTGCTGGACCACAAGGGCCTCCTGGATCAGCGGGTTTAAATGGAGCTACCGGGTCTACAGGTCCTACAGGAGCCACAGGAGCCACCGGAACAAATGGAACAAATGGATCAAATGGAGCCACCGGAGCTACTGGACCTACAGGAGTAACTGGAGCTACTGGCTCAATTGGAGCAACAGGAGCAACAGGAGCAACTGGTATTACAGGAGCTACTGGTGTTACTGGCGAGCTATTGCAATATGCAAACGTTTATCAAGTTTCAAATACTGGTACATTAACTCCTAATTCTGGATATCAAGTAATACCTGGCCTAACACAGTCAATAACTACTGGTGTTGATCCTTGTAAAGCCATTATTTATACATCTGGGTCAATTGAATCTAATGGTATTGCAGATGATAATGCTTCAGGAATAAATATAGCAATATATATGGGTGGAGCTTTAGCTGGTACTAGTGCAGTACAAACTGTAGATGCCGTTAATAATTCTGGGATTGGCAATGCGTCAAAATCATGGGGCATTGTTTATAAGGTTGATTTAGCAGCAAGTACTACTTATACAATAGACGTTAGAGCTAAAGATTATTATGGAGGGTCCTCTGCTACTATTGGTACAGCAAATCATCCAGGAAATATGGTTATTTTTATTATTCCTCAATAGAAAAAAATCGATGAAAATAAAACTATTAATACTGTTAATATCCATATTTATATGCAAATTAGGTTATTCTCAATCTAATACAGGATTAGGGACATCTACGCCTGATCCTTCTGCAATATTAGATATATCGTCTTTAAATAAAGGACTTTTATTGCCTCGCTTAACTACTGCTCAGAGAAATGCGATAGTAGATCCAGCTCGTGGTTTATTGGTTTATGACACCAATTTAAACCAGCTATGGTATTTTGATGGAAATGTTTGGAAAACTATTCCAGTTGGAAACCCTGGAGTTACTGGAAATACAGGCCCAATGGGAGCATCTGGTGCTATAGGAATTACCGGAGGAACTGGTGTAAACGGAACAAATGGGGTTACTGGCGCTACAGGCATTAGTATTGTTGGTGCGACTGGACCTACAGGAACTAATGGAACAAATGGTTTAGTTGGGGCAACTGGTCCAACTGGAGCAACTGGAGCTGTTGGAGCAACAGTTAATGGAGCTGTTGGATTAACAGGTTCAACTGGAGCAACGGGTTATAGAGGTGGAAATCCTGTTTATACTGCATTTAATACAGCATCTTTAACGGTTAACTCAACAACATATCAACAAGTACCTGGTTTATCTCAAACCATTGATGTAACTGGAACAACAGCTAAAGTTTTTATAAAAACTACTGGCAATGTAAAAACAAATAGTGGTGCTACTGCTGGCTATACTGAAGCGAGAGTTGCAGTATTTATTGATGGTGTTGCTTCTACTTTGGGTGTTCAACAGGTTGATGCTATTAACAATGATTATTGGGTGTGGTTTCCTCTTCCCAGCTATACAACAGTTCAATACACTTCAACCAATTGGGATATTGTAACCATAGAAAACTTGCCAACGGGTTCTCACACCATTGAAGTTAGAGTTAGAAAAGTTGACGCAAGTTCTTCTGATGCTATAACAGGAAGTAATGGTTATTACGACAATTTATCTATTATTGTTGTAAACCAATAATTTTATTTTTTTTATACGTAATCCCTTTATAAAACAAATAGAATGTTTTATTTTTGCAGCATTGTATAAAAAACCGCAATTTTAAGTTATATGACACTTTCAGATTTTCAAAACGATATTAAACAAGGTATTCCAAGCGAATTGCCGGCTCATAAGGCTTATGAAGCTGAAATTAATCATGCTCCAAAACGCAAAGAGATATTAACAAAAGAAGAAAAGAAACTAGCTTTACGAAATGCATTACGTTATTTTCCTGCTAAACATCATGCAGTTTTAGCTGAAGAATTCTCTAAAGAATTAAATGAATATGGTCGAATCTATATGTATAGATTTCGCCCAGATTATAAAATATATGCTAGAAGCATAAACGATTTTCCACATAAATGTCAACAAGCTGCTGCTATTATGCTCATGTTGAGCAATAATTTAGATTATGCTGTTGCTCAACACCCTCATGAATTAATTACCTATGGCGGAAATGGAGCTGTATTTCAAAATTGGGCACAATATCGCCTTACAATGAAATATCTTTCAGAAATGACAGACGAACAGACTTTAGTGATGTATTCTGGCCATCCAATGGGATTGTTCCCATCGCATAAAGATGCTCCAAGAGTTGTAGTAACCAATGGAATGATGATCCCTAATTATTCTAAACCTGATGATTGGGAAAGATTTAATGCTCTTGGTGTAACTCAATACGGACAAATGACAGCTGGTTCTTTCATGTATATAGGACCACAAGGAATTGTTCACGGAACTACAATTACGGTTCTTAATGCTGGAAGAAAAATTGAAAAAGATAATGAAGGACTTGCTGGAAAACTTTTTGTTTCTAGTGGTTTAGGAGGCATGTCGGGTGCTCAACCTAAAGCAGCTGTAATTGCTGGTGCTATTGGCATTGTTGCCGAAGTAAATCCTAAAGTGGTTCAAACAAGATATTCTCAAAAATGGGTTGATGAAGTTTATACAAGTCTTGACGAAATTATCGTTAGAATTAAGAAAGCAGTTGAAGGCAAAGAAGTTGTTTCAATTGCATACCAAGGAAATATCGTTGATTTATGGGAACGCTTTGTTGAAGAAGATATGCTTATTCATTTAGGTTCTGACCAAACTTCATTACATAATCCTTGGGCTGGTGGTTATTATCCAGTAGGTATTTCTTTTGAAGATGCAAAGAAAATGATGGCAGAACAACCTGAATTATTCAAAGAAAAAGTTCAAGAAACACTTCGTCGTCATGTTGCTGCAATTAATAAATTGACCGCGAAAGGCATGTATTTCTTCGATTATGGAAATGCATTCTTACTTGAAGCAAGTAGAGCTGGTGCTGATATTATGAAAGAAGATGGCAAATTCAAATACCAATCTTATGTTCAGGATATCATGGGACCTATGTGTTTTGACTATGGATTTGGCCCATTTCGTTGGGTTTGCGCTTCTTCTAATCCTGAAGATTTAGATAAAACAGATAAAATTGCAATGGATGTGCTGGAAGAAATGGCTAAAACATCTCCAAAAGAAATTCAACAGCAAATGAAAGATAATATTCGTTGGATTCGCGAAGCAAAACAAAACAATTTAGTAGTTGGTTCGCAAGCGAGAATATTATATGCTGATGCTGAAGGTCGTATTAACATTGCAGCTGCATTTAACAAAGCAATAAAAGAAGGAAAACTTTCGGGTCCAGTTGTTCTTGGTCGCGACCACCACGATGTATCAGGAACAGATTCTCCTTATAGAGAAACATCTAACATTTACGATGGTTCTTCATTTACAGCAGATATGGCAATACATAATGTAATTGGCGATTCATTCCGTGGAGCTACTTGGGTATCTATCCACAATGGCGGCGGTGTTGGTTGGGGTGAAGTTATGAATGGTGGTTTTGGGATGCTTTTAGATGGTTCTGATGATGCAGAACGAAGATTGCGCTTAATGTTACATTGGGATGTCAACAACGGTATTGCAAGAAGAAGTTGGGCTAGAAACGAAGAAGCAATATTTGCTATAAAACGGGCAATGGAACAAGAACCAAAATTGAAAGTTACACTGCCAAATATAGTAGACGATTTGATAATAAACGAAATTAAATGGTAAACTTAAACAATGAATGGTTCATGGTGAACGGTTCACGGTTTATGGCAAAGGGGATTTAAGTTAGTTAAATTCCCTTTGTTTTTTTAATCCTTTCACCCTGTACCTTTTTATTGATGGAAAATAAACCTAAAAAAATAATTACCCCTTTAGTTGCCATAAAAAAGGCAGAGGCATATTGTGCATATCAAGAGCGTTGTCAGCAGGAAGTGCGAGATAAGCTTTATACTTTGGATCAAGACCCCGAAAACGTTGACGGAATTATTGTTCAGCTCATTGAAAGTGGTTTTTTAAATGAAGAACGCTTTGCAATGGCTTATGTTCGAGGAAAATTCAAACAAAAACAATGGGGAAGAGTTAAGATTAAACAAGGATTGAAGTTTAAGAAGATTTCGGATTATTTAATAAAAAAAGCATTATCCTCAATCGACTCTGAAGAATATTACCAAACGTTAAAAACGATTGCCGAAAAAAAACACAGTGAAATTAAAGAAACAAATGAATACAAAAGAAAGTACAAACTTATTGGAATTCTTGTTTCTAAAGGGTTTGAGTCTGATATAGTTAGTGAGTGTATTGATGAATTATTACTTCATGAAAAATAAAAAATTGAGGATATAAGTGTAAAAATTCGACAATACTAAATTTCTAACAATCTTGTCAACTCAATAAAATCTTCTACACTTAATTGTTCAGGTCGCTTTTCTAAAAAAGGGTGTATAAAATCTAGTTTCAACAATCCTGCATTTTTAAGAGAGTTGCGAATAGTTTTTCTCCTTTGGTTAAATATAGCTTTAACAACTCGCACAAATAATTTCTCGTCGCATGGTAATTCATTCACATTATTTCTTTTTAAACGAATAACCCCTGATTTAACTTTTGGAGGCGGATTAAAAACATTAGCCTCAACAGTGAAAAGATATTCGATGTCGTAAAAGGCTTGTAATAAAACACTTAATATTCCATACGATTTATTGCCTTTTTTTGATGCTATTCTTTCAGCAACTTCTTTTTGAAACATTCCAACAACTTCTGGAACTTGGTTTCGGTGGTCGTATACACTAAAAAGAATTTGAGTAGAAATATTATAAGGGAAATTTCCTATAATGGATATTTTATTTTCGGATATTTTATTGTAGTCAAAATTTAGAAAATCTGCAAGGATAACCTGATCGGCCATTTCGGGGTATTTTTCTAAAAGATAAGCGACAGATTCGTGATCGATATCCATCACTTTTAATTGAATATTTGGAATTACTTTTAGGTATTTTGTCAATACCCCCATTCCAGGTCCAATTTCTAAAACGCTTGTATTAGGATAAATTGTTAAACTATTTACTATTTCTAATGCAATGTTTTCGTCGGTTAAAAAATGTTGACCTAGCCCTTTTTTTGCTTTTACAAATTCCATTTAAATGTATTTGGGTGTAATTTTAATTTATAGCATCGCCACGTAATGCTCTATATCTTTTTCTTGCTTCGGTAGTATAAACACTTCCAGTATATTTTTCCAAAAAGCTTTTATATATTTCTTTTGCTTTCTCGGTATTGTTTAGTTTTTTCTGATACATCTCAGCCATTAAAAATAGAGCATCATCGCCTAAAATATCATCGGGATAAGCAATTGTAATTTGTTCTAAATAGCTAATAGCTTTTTCGTAATTACCTTGATTTGAATATATTTGTGCTTTTTTAAACAACACTTCGTCATTAATTGGGTGATTAAGAGAAACTGATTTTATAGAATCGAGCCTTAGCAAAGCCGAATCATATTTATTTTGAAAAAATAATAAGTCGGCACGAGCATATATAGTTAGTTCAACTAGTGAACTGTCCCATTCAATATTATCGCTAATAAGTAATGAAAGTTGAAGAGCATCATTAGCAATCAATTTTGAAGTGGCTGCTTTTAGAACATCTAACTGAGCCAATGCCCAAAAGAATTCGCCACGATAGTATGATAATTTAGCATTTTTAAATTTTGCTTCATGCCCAATAGGTTCGCTTTTAAACGCTTTGTCAACTTGACTATAAAGTAATGTTGATTCCCAAATATCGCCTGTTAATAATAGTATGTCAGCCAATTCAATTTTTGCAAGTGCTTTGTTTTTGGGCTGTGCATTTGGAATTTCAATTATTTGATTCAAATTTTCTATTGCATCTTTGGTGTTATGCATATAAAATGCTAGAAAATGGGCATAATCAAGTACCAATTGCATGGTATTTGCTGAAATCCCAAGTTCAGTAATTGTAGATTGAAATTCGGATTTTAAAGAATTCAAATCATCTGTACTAACTGAATATCCAGCACAAATTCTTTTATATTCTGTATTAACTAAGGCTATTTTGCTATTTAAATAAAAAAACCCATTGTCGCCTTTTGATATTACATATTTATAGCACTGACGAGCAATATTATATGAATCGTTTTCGAGGGCAATATTTGCCAAATCAAAAACTCGCTTTCCATCTTCTTTAAATTTTTTATCTAGTGCTTTACTTTGAACAAAAGCGGCTTCAAAATCTTTTGATTGAACAGCAAGCCAAATCATTAATTCGCTGTAAATTACTTTGTCAGAATTTTTTTGAATTGCTCTTAAAACTATTTGTTTTAAAAAATCCATTTTTTTATTATCCGAATCGTCCGAAATAAAGTCTTGTAAGCGATTCTGGATGGGTTCAATATATTGTTCGCTATATGCTAAAGCCTGCATATAAATTTCGAGCATAGACTGAAAGTCTTGTTTCTTCTGGTAAATTTCTGCAATTTCTAAAAAGAAAGGCAAATTGCCATCTGAAATTTTTCTAGCTTCAGTATATGTTTTTATTGCATAATCGAATAGACCTTTCTGTACAAAAGAATTTGCCAAACCAAAAATTTGATTTTCGTTGAAAGTAATTGATTTTATAGCAGATTCATACGTTTTTTCACTTTTCTTTTTATCTCCTTCTAGATCGTAAAGAAAACCCAAATCGGTAATGTACGATAGATCATCAGGTGATTTTTTTATTAATTTCTTAACTGCTTTTTCTGCTTTTTCATAGTCTTTTAGCTGAATTAAACTGTTAAAAAATGGTGTATAGTAATAAGGGCTTGGATTTTTATTAAATAGTTCTTCATATAATTCGGCTGCTTTATCATATTCTTTATTCTGATAATATTGTGCAGCAAGCAGCTCCTGACTTTGTTTTGGGTCGGTTTGAGCATTTGCTTGAATAAACGAACAAATAAAAATAAAAGAAAGAAAACGTATTATATTTTGCACTACTTGTTTAAATTTTTAATCTTAATTTGCGTATATTTTTCAATAAACTTATTTACAAGCGGTTTTAGTGTATCGAATTCTTTCACTTGTTTATTTACCATAGTAATTGCAATAATAGTTTCACTTATTATGTGTTTTGCTGCTATTGTTTCCTGATTTAAATAAATATCAATACTGTCTTTAGGAATTTCATTTGTCTTCAAACTTTGTTTTAGAGATTCCAGTTGTTTTTTCGAGAACTCCAGTTCAGTATCAAATTGGTCCTTCTTTTCTAAAAAATTTCTAAATGGCTTTTTATTTTGACCCCAACGTTGAAGCATATTTAATTCATCTGGTTCAACTGGTTTTTCTAAAAAAATAGCAATTGTGGGCAATGAATTTTTAAAAAAAGTATTTTTAGCGTTTATTGAATCTCTATTAATCTTATTAAATTCTGTTGTAGAAGAGTCGATTCTAATAAGTAAGCTGTCAATTGTTGCAACTTTTTTTGGATGTCCTTTTTTGCATGATGTAAATGAGAATATTCCAATAGTTAGTACTATAGAAATGACAAAAATATTTTTCATTGTTTATATTATTAATGCTTTATAATAAATTATTAATTATTGTTTTTTCAAAGTACCATCTTCTTTAAAAGAAATAAGTTTTTGCTCTTTGTTTTTAACAATAAAAACAAAAACATTTTCGTAATCATTTTCAGATTTTGTTATATCTTGAATTTTCCAAGTTGCATATTCCGATTTTTTGAAAGCATCTTTAATAATTTCTGGAAGTTCATCAAATGTATAAGTAATACTAGCACCATTCCATTTTGCATCTTTATCATAATTACTAAAGCATTTATATTTCCCCATTTTAAACTTTACGGTATAGTTTTTTTTACGGTCTTTAGTCCAAGCTTCATCTGTGGCTTTTGGATATTTTTCTTTGAAAGCAGTAACAATTGTTTGAGGAACTTTTGCTGTTTCAACTTTTTCATATTGAGCCATTAAAACATTGATATTCATTGTGAAAATGAAAGTAAGCACGAAGAAAATTTTATACATATTTTTTTATTTTTATAGTGTTATACAATACTGCTAATTTATAAATAATTTAGATTAAAAAACTATTGAATACTTGATAAAGAAAGAAAATTTATTGAAATCTCAGGTAAGTACTTAAGTTTTAGAATATCTTTTTTAAAGTAACAGATTGCCTAATGCTTCTCTTGCCGCTTTTTGTTTCGCTTCTTTTTGGTTTAATCCTGATGCAATATAAGTTGTGCCATTTGGCAGTTCAATTTCTACAGTAATAATAGGACAATGCGGAGGACCATCTTTTCCTATAACTCTTGTTTCGATATTAGCTCCAAAAATTTTCTGGCATCTATCGGCAAGTTCTATGATTGGGTTGAGTTCCATGCTTCGTTTAAATTTAATTATTAGATTTGTTGACGTCTTATCCTTCAAATATTAAATACTAACTACCTCATTTTTTCTTTTTCTTCCACTTCCATTTGCATCAATTCCCACTCGTACATTTTATTTTCGAGTTCTTTTTTACAGCGGTCGTAGCTTAAGAAAATATCCTGATTATCAATTTGATCCGATGCTTCTGAAAGATGTTTGTTTATTTCTTCTAATTTTGTTTCCAATTTCGAAATTATCTCTTCATGTTCAGAAATTTTGTTTTTTATTTTTCTAATTTCCTTATCAAAAAGTTTGCGGTCTTCGTAGGATTGCTTGTTTTGTGAAACAATTTCTTCTTTTGGATTAATGGCATTTGAAGCTGCAATGGCATTTAACTCGTTGAGATGTTCTATCTTGCGAGTCTCAAGGAAATCATATACGTCACCATGAATTTGACGAATTACTTTGTTTTTAAATTCAAATACTTTATTTGTTAATCCTTGCAAGAAATCACGATCGTGAGATACTATAAGCATAGTGCCATCGTATTCCATTAGTGCACGTTTTAATATATCTTTCGAGCGCATGTCTAAATGATTTGTTGGTTCATCTAATACCAACAAGTTGACTGGTTCTAATAATAATTTAGCAAGTGCTAATCTTGATTTTTCTCCACCCGATAAAACTTTCACCTTTTTATCTATATCATCTTCGCCAAACAAAAATGATCCTAAAATACCTCTAATTTTTTTTCTAATATCACCAACTGCTACATCATCAATAATTTGAAATACTGTTTTCTCATGGTTTAGCAGTTCATCTTGATTTTGGGCATAGTATCCAATCTTTATTTGATGACCTGTTCGGCATATGCCAGAAGAAATATCAGTATCGCCAACTATAATTTTCGAAAGTGTTGTTTTCCCTTCGCCATTTCTGCCTACAAAAGCAACTTTGTCGCCATTATCTATTATAAAATCAAGATTCTTAAGTATTTCTTTTTCGCCATAAGCTTTGCAAAGTAGCTGGGCTTCTACTGCAATTTTGCCTGCATGAGGAGCCGGAGGAAAACTAAAATTTATGGTAGAATCATCACGTTCATCTACTCGAATTAACTCAACTTTTTCAATCATTTTTATTTTAGATTGAACTTGTCGAGACTTTGTGGCTTTATATCTAAAACGCTCAATAAATTTTAAGGTATCTTGCATTTGTCGTTGCTGACCACTTAGTTGAGCCATTTGATTTTCAATACGTTCTTGCTGAAGAACAATGTATTCAGAGTATGATGTTTTGTAATCGTATATTTTACCAGAAGTAATTTCAACGGTTCTAGTTGTAACATTATCAAGAAAAGCTCTATCGTGTGAAACTAACATTACAGCACCTTCAAATACTTGTAAATAATTTTCTAGCCACTGAATCGACTCAATATCTAAGTGATTGGTCGGTTCATCGAGCAATATTATATCAGGTTTTTTTAATAATATTTTGGCTAATTCAACACGCATTTGCCAACCGCCGCTAAATTCGCGCATTTTTCTAGTCAAATCATTTCTATCAAAACCTAGCCCTGTAAGAATTTTTTCAGTTTGAGCTTCAATATTAAAACCCTCAAATAAATGAAAACGATGATTAGCGTGTTCAAGATTTTCAATAAGCTTTAAATATTCAATTGATTCATAATCTGAGCGTTCAGATAATTGATTTGTGATATAATTTATTTCTTTTTCTAATTTGTGTATTTCATCAAAAGCAGTAAGGGCTTCGTCGAAAACAGTTTTATCACTTTTTGAGGCCATTTCTTGAGGAAGATAGCCAATTGTGTTGTCAGTTGGGTAAATTACATTTCCCTCTTCTGGCTTTTGGCGTCCAGCAATGAGTTTCATAAGGGTAGATTTTCCTGCCCCATTATGTCCAACTAAACCAATGCGGTCTTTATCGCCAATAACGAATGTGATATTTTCAAAAAGGGCTCGTTCCGAAAAACGAATTGTAAGGTTGCTAATTGTAATCATAATATGGCAAAGGTAAAGAAAAAAGAGGGATTTTAAAAGCACAAATTACTTTCGGGTTTTAATTTGATATCAGAAATATTATGAAAAAAACCTGCTATCATAACGAGAGTAAAAAAGAGGCATACTTTTCAGTTGTCTCATATATTGTTTTTATCGAAATATCGAAATATGTTATTTGTTTTTATTCTTTTTAGGTATTACTTTTGCACCTCCTTAAAAAGATATAAAATTTGATTCGCAGATATATAAAATATCGCTCACTTTTATTAGTTGTTTTCACTGTTGCATTTCTTGCGGTGCTTTCTATTTTCGATAGTTCATTTAAAATTGGCAGTTTCGAATTCAAACCTACATCTATTATTGCGGATATTTCGGGCAAACCAGCTATAGATTCAGTTTTATTTGTTAAAAAAAATACCGATTCATTACTTGCTTATAAAAGAATTGCCGATTCATTAAAACTGAATTTCGATTCAATTAAAATTGCAGAAGAGCAAGATTTACGAATTACGGATTTCAGAAACGATAGTTTGGGGCTACTTGGAAGATTCTTTTCGGCACTTACCAAAACCCAAAACAAAGAGAGTATTACGCGAATTGCATATTTTGGCGATTCGATGATAGAAGGCGATTTAATAACTCAAACGCTACGTGCAGCTTTACAATCGATGTTTGGAGGTAATGGAGTTGGATTTGTTCCAGTGTTTTCAAAAACAGGAGATTTCAGAAGTACTATTCATTCTAAGTATTCTTCAAATTGGAGAGGGTATTCATATCTTGATAAAAGAGGTTATAAAAATTTTGGAATTTCTGGATACGTTTTCAATCCGAACATACTATACAAAGGAATGCTTAATGATACTTTGATTAATAAAGGAATTAGTTGGGTCGAATTTACTGCTCCTTTCGACACTTATTCTCGTTTGCGAAACTTTGAAGCTGCTCGTTTGTTCTATGGAAAAAGTGACAAAAAAAATTATATTCGCACTGATTACGATACTATTAAGAAATTTTATCCGCTAGTTGGAAATAATATGGTTAATGAGATTTCAATAGATTTTAAAAAACCAATTAGAAGAATTAGTTATAACTTCTTCACCGATACGCTTACAGATGTATATGGTTTTAGTTTCGAAGGTAAAGAAGGAGTGTATTTAGATAATTTCTCTGTTCGCTCAAATTCAGGATTACCAATATTGTCTATTCCGTATTCTGTTTTAAAGGGGATGAATGATTATTTAAATTATAATTTAGTTGTATTACAATATGGGATGAATGTTACAACACCAAAAGGAAAGGATTTTTCGTGGTACGAACAAGGAATGGTGAAAGTTATTAAGCATATTAAACAATGCATGCCTAATGCTGATATATTAATCATTAGTGTGGGAGATAGAAGCTATAAAGAAGGTTCTGAAATGAAAACAATGCCAAGTATACCTTATCTTGTAGAAGCCCAGCGTCAAATTGCAAAAGAAACAAATTGCGCATTTCTAAATCTATTTCAAACGATGGGCGGCTATAATTCTATGGTTCAGTGGGTAGATACTATTCCATCGATGGCAAATAAGGATTATACGCATTTTAACCATCATGGAGCTGAAAGAATAGGCAATTTAATTAGCGATAAGCTATTAAATGAATATAAAATATATAAATTCAAAAAACAATAAACTGAGAAATTGCACACTAAAATATATCTTTATTTTATTATCACTATTTGCCTTTAGCAATATTAAGGCTCAAAGTGATTCCTCTTTATTTTCGGCTAAATACCCATTTATTATTGATTCATTAAACATCGTTAACAACGATTCTATCTCACTTCCCAATTTTTATAGTAAACTGCTGTTATTGAAAAATGGCGATAGTACCAAATTAGTAATTGCTCATATTGGCGATTCGCATATTCAAGCCGATATGTTTTCGGGAAAAATAAGAAAACAACTACAAAAGCAGTTTGGAAACGCTGGAAGAGGGTTAATATTTCCATACAGAGTTGCAAAAACCAATGGTCCCGACGATTACAGGTCGAGAACTAATACAACATGGGACATAAAAAGAATAATTTCCACTTCAAATCCCTTGCCAATTGGAATATGTGGAATTACCATAAAAACAAATTGCGATTCATCTTTTGTTCATATCAGAACAAACTGTGATAATATGGATTATAGGTTTAATACCGTAAAAATTTTCAGTGAGCAAAATGCTGAAAATTATGATTTGCTAATAAAAGATACAACTGGAAAAAGTTTAGGGTTTTTAAAATCATCTAAATATCTTGGAGATTATCGAATGTCGAAAATAAATCTCGATACTTTAATAAATGAAGTCGTTTTTCAAAGTGTTAAAATAGATTCATTTCAAACTACAACTCAACTTTACGGCTTTTTGTTAGAAAATAATAGAGCAGGCGTTCAGTATAATACAATTGGAATTAATGGAGCTGAATTTTCTCATTTCAATGAGGCAGCCTATTTTCAAGAACAACTTAGTTATACAAAACCAGATTTATTAATAATATCGCTAGGAACCAACGATTCTTTTCACGATAGATTTGATTCTATTGCTTTTCGAAATCAAGTAATGTGTTTGATTAGCAATTTAAGGCTTTTCAATCCAAATGTTGAAATTCTGATTATGACACCACCCGATTCTTTCAAAAAAAGAAGGTATAAAAATAAAAATTTACTTCAAGTTGTCGAAATTTTAACAGATATTTGCACCCTTGAAAATATTGCCTACTGGAATCTTTTCAATATCATGGGAGGCTCTGGTTCTGTAGCGAAATGGCAAGTTAAAAAATTGGCTCAACGCGATAGAGTTCATTATACTTTATCTGGTTATGAGCTTCAAGCTGATATGTTTTACAATGCACTGATGAATGGATTTATTAAATTTGAAAATAGACATTAATAGCTTACTGAGTCAATTTATATACGACCCAAAAGCACCAATGATTTTCAACACTGGATTTTTTTTGTGGTGGTTTTTAGGTATTATGCTAATTTATCAAATAGTAAAAGACCGACAAAACTTAAAAATTGCCTACCTCACTATAGTTTCTCTTTATTTCTATTACAAGTCTAGTGGAGACTACTTTGTTTTGCTTATTATTTCAACTTTTGTCGACTTTTATCTTGCAAAATGGATTTACTTATCTAAAAAGAAACTTGCAAAAAAAGCACTGCTAATACTTAGTTTGTCAGCTAATTTAGGAATGCTGGCTTATTTCAAATACACAAACTTTTTAATTGATTTATACAATAGCTTGTTTCATGGCGATATTAGCTTTGCTAAAATCTTTTTGCCAGTTGGAATTTCATTCTTCGTATTCCAAACCCTCAGTTATACAATTGATGTTTATAAAGGAGAATTGAAACCTCTTAGAAAACTGCTAGATTTTGGATTTTTTGTTTCATTTTTTCCTCAATTAGTTGCCGGTCCAATTGTTCGCGCGCGAGATTTTATTCCACAAATTAGAAAGCCCATATTTATCAATCGCGAACAGATGGGACATGCAGTGTATTTAATAGCTTGTGGATTAATTAAAAAGGCAGTAATTTCTGATTATATTAGTATCAACTTCGTAGATAGAGTATTTGACAATCCTACTTTATATTCGGGATTTGAAAATTTGATGGCAGTATATGGTTATGCTTTACAAATATATTGTGATTTCTCTGGTTATTCGGATGTTGCAATTGGCATAGCATTGCTAATGGGTTTTCAATTGTGTATTAACTTCAACTCCCCATATCAAGCAAGTAGTTTAACCGACTTTTGGCGACGTTGGCATATTTCATTATCAACCTGGCTAAAAGATTACTTATATATTTCTTTAGGAGGAAACCGTAAAGGAAAACTTCGTCAGTATTTTAATTTAATAGTAACAATGCTTTTAGGCGGTTTATGGCATGGTGCATCATGGAAATTTGTGTTTTGGGGTGCTATGCATGGTGGGTTACTGGCAGTAGAAAAGTTTATTGGGTCATTCATTAAAGTGCCTAAAAATCTATTTTTCAGAATTCTTGGAATCATATTTACGTTTCATTTTGTTTGTTTCTGTTGGATTTATTTTAGAGCAGCCTCATTTCAAGATGCAGTGGCCGTTTTAAATCAAATATTTAATTCATTTAATGGTCAAATAGCCCAACAAGTTATTTTAGGCTATAAAGCGGTATTTGCCTTATTTGTAATTGGTTATATAATTCATTTTATACCTCGTATAGTTAAAGCAAAATCTGAATTAATTATTACCAAAGCTCCTTTAATTCTAAAAGCTTTATTTTTAACTTTTGTTATTTGGATTATTATTCAAACAAAATCGGCCGAAATTCAGCCATTTATATATTTTCAATTTTAATTGAATGACAATACGTATTATTGTTTCTGGAAAAGTTCAGGGCGTTGCATATAGGTATTCGGCTCAACATTATGCAAATAAACTAGAAATAAAGGGCTATGCTAAGAATTTTCCTGACGGTTCTGTTGAGATTATTGCACAAGGCAGAGAAGAAAATATTCAAAACCTAATATTATGGTGCCATAAAGGACCTTCTCGATCAAGAGTCGAAAATGTTGAATGGAACGAAATAGAAGCAAAAACAAATTTTCTAGATTTTTCTATTCGATAATAAATCTAAGGTTTTCGAATTTTTTACTCTATTAGTTTAATTATTCTGAATAAAGGCAACCATTTCTATTACTTTACTGTCTTATTAATATATGAATTAGAGCAAGTTATCTAAAAATTTATTATATGTAATAGAAGTATTATTATATATAAGTGTTTGATAATTAAAGATATTATTTATAAATTGCGGTGATATTAGAGTTTTTAATAGCATACGCACACTTTTTTACGATTAACCGCCATGAAAAATAAGATAAAGAAAATTATTTGTTATTATTCAATAGTACCTTTTTTTCTATTTTCACTACACTTGTCTGCACAAGTTGTTGTTACATCAATGACTCCACAACAATTAGTTCAAAATATACTTGTTGGGTCTGGTGTATCAGTTTCTAATATACACTTTACAGGAAGTTTACAAGCAATTGGGAAGTTTACAGGTGCTGGAAGCATTGGAATTCCTGTTGGAGTAATTTTAACAACAGGAAAGGCTTCTGATGCTGTTGGGCCTAATAGTTCAGGTTCTAATGGCGAGGATTTATCGCAAGCAGGTAATGTTGATTTGGATGCTTTATCTGGAGTAGATACTTATGATGCAGCAATTCTAGAATTCGATTTTATTCCTTCAGCCGATACTATAAGGTTTAATTATGTGTTTGGTTCAGAGGAATATAATGAATTTGTTTGTTCAGACATGAACGATATTTTTGCTTTTTTTCTTACAGGTCCAAATCCTATTGGAACAGCTTATAATAAAACTAATATCGCATTAATTCCAGGTACTAATACTCCTGTTGCAATTAATTCTGTTAATGTTGGATCGCCTGGAGGTAGCTATTCTTCTAGTGGGTGCACTGATAAATATGGTTCTAATGCATTGAATCATTCAAATTTTTTTAATGCTAACGTTGGTTCTGCTATTCAATACGATGGATATACTGATGTTTTTCAAGCTATGGCAGTTGTAACTCCTTGTCAAACTTATACAATTAGAATTGCAATAGCTGATGGGGGCGATGGGGTTTATGATTCAGGAGTATTTCTTCAGGCAAAAAGTTTTAGTTCTCCTTCTTTAAATTTAACTGCAGTGTCTTCAACTGGTGACTCAACAATGGCTGAAGGGTGTGGTGCTGCTACCTATTATTTTTCTAGAGGTGGTATTATAAATGACACATTGGTAATTCATTATACAATTGGTGGATCTGCTAGCAATGGAGTTGATTATGTTGACTCTAGCGGAAATCCAATAATTGATAGCGTTGTATTTTATCCTGGCGAAGATACAGTTTCAATTATAATTGACCCTAAATGGGATGGGATTACAGAAAACGACGAAACAATTGTGTTAACAATTCCTCAGGTATTATCTTGCGTTACTGTTCCTATTTCTGCAACTATCTATCTTTTAAATGTTGATTCGTTAAAAATAAATGTAAATAATGATACTGCCATTTGTGATGGAAATAGTTTTTCTGTTGGTGTCACTCCTTTAGATGGCATAGCTCCTTTTACCTATCTATGGAGCACTAATCAAACAACACCTTCCTTTGTCGAAACGCCTGCGATTGGAACTTATATTTATTCCGTTGAAGTTACAGATTCCTGCGGAAATTTTGCAGAGAAATCATTTGAGCTTAAAGTTAATCCAATACCTACTTCAACTTTCGATATTCCAGATGAAATTTGTGTTTTACAAGAAGCAAACATTATCTATACTGGAAATGCTCCTTCTAATGCTAATTTTTCATGGAATTTTGGAGATGGTAGCATTGAGAGTGGCAGCGGTGGTGGACCATATCAAATAAAATGGAATTTAGAAGGTGGAAAAAATGTTAGCCTTTTTGTAACAAGTTTGGGTTGTTCAAGTATAATAACAATTGATTCAATAAATTTGATAAATTGTCCTTTAACAATTCCAAATGTATTTACCCCAAATGGAGATGGGTTAAATGATAATTTTGAAATTATTAATATTGAGTATTATTCAAATTATACTTTGTTAGTTTTTAATAGATGGGGAAAGAAAGTACTAGAAAGTACTAATTACAAAAATGATTGGAACGGCGATAAATCTTCCGATGGGACTTATTATTACATTCTTCAAATTAATGAAGGAGAAAATTATACCGGCACAGTAACAATAATGCGATAAAAGAAAAAATATATATAATCAATGAAAATGGAAGCCACCACAATATTGAAACATTTGATACAGTTATCGAAGACCTTGCGATTAACTATATTTTTATTGTCTTTCTTGTTTTTATTTCAGTTACAGGGAAGAGCTCAGTTAGTAGTATCCACCTCGCAAACACCGCAGCAGTTAGTACAAGATGTTTTAGTAGGAACAGGGGTTACCGTTTCTAATATTACTTTCTCAGGGGGCAGTTTGGCAAGAGGAAAATTTACTGGAGGAGCAAGTACCAATTTAGGTCTAGCTGAAGGGGTAATTCTTTCTTCAGGAAGTGCAAGCGATGCCGTAGGTCCAAATGACATGTCAAGTACAACTTCGTCTAATGGCACTGGAAGCGATGTTGATTTAGCTTCTCTTGTTACTGGTTTTACAATAAATGACGCCACTGTTTTACAGTTTGATTTTGTTCCTACATCAGATACAATAAAATTTAGGTACGTATTTGGATCAGAAGAGTATCCAGAATTTGTTGGAGGCAGCTTCAACGATGTTTTTGGCTTTTTTATTACAGGTCCAAATCCTGCTGGAGGCAGTTATACAAGTAAAAATATTGCTTATTTGCCGGGAACAACAACTCCTATTTCTATAAACAACCTTAATGACTACACAAATGCTCAATATTATATTGATAATACTTCTGGTGTAACAATAGAATACGATGGATTTACTACTGTTATGACTGCATGGGCAATTGTTTCACCTTGTATGACATATCACATTAAACTTGCCGTTGGAGATGCAGGTGATTCTAGTTATGATTCAGCTGTATTTTTAGAAGCAAATAGTTTTTCAAGTAGCAGTGTAGCTGTATCAACAAATTATTCTCAACCCACAGTTGCTAATAATGCAGTAGAAGGCTGCAACGATGCTATTGTTAATTTCACCTTGCCTCAAGCCCTTACAGTTGATAAAACTGTATATTTTGGTATACAAGGAACAGCAACAAATGGAATAGATTATACTACTATAGCTGATAACATTACAATTCCTGCGGGACAAACTACTGCTCAAATAGTTGTTTCTCCTTATATGGACGGTGTTACAGAAGGAAATGAAACAGTAATGTTAGTTGTTCAAACATCTATTTGTGGTTTTGATACTATAGTTTTTAATATTCAGGACAATACACCTGTTGTATTAATTTCTACAAATGATACTGCCATTTGTGGCGGCTCTGCTAATATTGGAGTTACTGCTACTGGAGGAATACCTCCATATACTTATTCTTGGACAAATGGTGCAGGAACAGCATCACATACAAGTGTTTCGCCACTGGTATCTACAACTTATACTGTTTCTGTTACTGATGCTTGTGGTGCAATAAAAACAGAACAGGTTGCAGTAGATATATCTCATGGCTTTGCACAAACAAGTAATGATACAACTATTTGTCCTGGCGGAACTGCTACCTTAACAGCTTATGGTGGAAATACATATTTATGGAGCAATGGAGAAACAACACAATCTATAAATGTTACTCCAACAAACTTTACATATTATTTAGTTACTGTATATGGAGCTTGCCCTGGATACGATTCTGTGAGTGTAGGATTACATACACTGCCAAATATTGATGCAACTATTACTCCTAATGTTATTTGTGTGGGACAAGATGCTCAACTTAATGCTACTGGGGCAGTAAATTATCTTTGGACTGATAATCCAACAGGAAGTAGCATAGCAGGTCAAGAAATTTTACAAAATCCTATTGCTAATCCCTTAGTTAGTACAACTTATTTAGTTGTAGGAACTGATGCAAACACTTGTCAATCTTCTGATACGGTATCTATTTTAGTAAATCCAATTCCATCATCATCATTTACTATAAGTCCTAGTGATATATGCATTGGTCAGGATGTAACAATACAATTTAACGGCACTATTTCATTAAATGCTACGTATCAATGGGATTTTAACGATGCATCAATATTAACATCTGGTCCAAATGCTTTTGGTCCTTATACAATAACGTGGGATAGCCTAGGCGCATATACTGTAACACTTAGTGTGACAAAAGATGGATGTACCAGTACTATTACTAAGAATACCGTTAATGTTAATCCAATTCCTATTGCTCTTTTTTCTGCACAAAATATTGAGGGGTGTACGCCTTTGCTTACAATTTTTAGCGATAGTTCAATGTATACTAATCCAACAACTAATTATTTGTGGAACTTTGGCGACGGAATGGTTTCAACAGACCAAAACCCTCGTCATAGTTATCAAAATGATGGTATTTATGATGTGTCTCTAAAAGTAACAAACAATGGTTCATGTACAAATACTCTCACAAGAACAGCCTTAGTAACAGTTTACCCAATTCCTTCAGTTGAGATTTCAACGGACGAAGAATATGTTTCAGAATTTGACCCCGTAATTCATTTTGCAGGTCGTTTTTACAATACGGTTTCATCTTTTGAATGGAATTTAGGTGATGGTACAAGCAGCAATTTGCCTTCTTTTTATCATACATATCCTGATACTGGTTACTATTATACTTCTTTAATAGCTATGAACGACTTTGGTTGTGTTGACACTGCTTATCAAAGAGTTTACGTATCTCCTGATTATACTATTTACACGCCTAAAGCCTTTACTCCAGATGGGGACTTATTAAATGATACATGGGAAGTTAAGGGAGTAAATATTTTAGATTATAAATTGCAAATTTTAAATCGTTGGGGACAAGTTGTTTTTGAAAGTGTAGATATGGATAGTCCATGGGATGGTAAAAAGAATGGAACACCATGTGAAGTAGGAGTATATTGTTATATAATTAACATTATAGATGGAAAACATCGGAAACAATTACTAGTTGGCTCATTAACTTTAGTTAAATAAATTATTTATATTTAAAACGATTTAGCAAATTTTTTATTTGTTTTTCCCGTATTTTAAATGTACTTTTGAAAAGTAATTTTAAACAAATAAAAAATGATAAAAGTAGCTATTAACGGATTCGGTCGAATTGGCAGAAACGTATTAAAAATTGCTTTTGAAAGAGCAAATATCGAAATTGTTGGTATTAATGACTTAACAGATACAAAAACATTAGCTCATCTGTTAAAATATGACTCAACACAAGGAAAGTTTAATGGAACCGTTTCTTTCGACCAAGACAGTATTATTGTTAACGGCAAGAAAATTAAAGTTTCTGCTGAAAGAAGTCCAATTAACATACCTTGGAACGAAAAACCAGATGTTGTAATTGAATCAACTGGTGTTTTTACTTCTAAAGAAAGTCCAAAAGGCGGTTATGGAGACCATTTGAAAAATGGAGCCAAAAAAGTAATTCTTACCGTTCCTTCAAAAGATGAAATTGAATCAACCATTGTTCTTGGTGTTAATGAAGATATGTTAGACCCAAAACATCAATGTATTTCGAACGCATCTTGTACAACAAACTGTTTGGCTCCAATAGCGAAAGTACTTAACGATTCTTTTGGAATAGAAAATGGTTTAATGACTACTATTCATTCTTATACAAACGATCAGCAAATATTAGATGCTCCACATTCTGATTTAAGAAGAGCTCGCTCATGTGCTGTTTCTCAAATACCTACTACAACAGGTGCTGCAAAAGCAGTTGGAAAAGTTATTCCTGAATTAAAAGGCAAGCTAGATGGTTTTGCTGTAAGAGTGCCAACACCAACAGGTTCTATGGTTGATTTCGTTGCTGTTTTGAAAAAGGAAGTTACTAAAGAGGAAATCAATGCCGCAATGAAAGCTGCTGCAGATGGCCCAATGAAAGGCATTTTAGAATATACTGAAGATCCAATCGTATCTGTTGATATAATACATAACCCACATTCATCAATTTTTGATGCTGGTTTAACTATGGTTAAAGGAAAAACAGTTAAAGTAATTTCGTGGTACGACAACGAGTGGGGATATTCTGCAAGAGTTGTTGATTTAATAGAAAAAATATCATAATTTTTTCTTGTAATTATAAATATAAAAAACACATTTGCTTTTCAACAAATGTGTTTTTTTATTAAAAGTAATGATGAAACTTTTTGAACTTTTCTAGTTGATAGTTTTCACGTACCTTTACACCATGATAGAAAAAATATTAAATAGCCTAAATATTAAGGCACTTAACGAAATGCAGGAACAGGCTATTGCTGCAAATGAAAATAACAACGATGTAATTTTACTATCCTCAACAGGTTCGGGAAAAACGCTTGCCTTTTTAATTCCTGTTTTGAAACGGCTTGATCCAAATAACAAAGATATTCAAGCCCTGATTTTGGCTCCATCACGGGAATTGGCTATTCAGATTGAACAAGTTTTCAAGTCAATGAGCACAGGCTTTAAAGTGAATTGTTGCTATGGCGGACATGCTATGAGCGTAGAAAGGAAAAATTTATCGGAACCTCCTGCATTGCTTATTGGAACTCCAGGTAGAATCCTCGATCATATTCACCGTAGAATTATAGATGTAAATACTGTTCACACACTGGTATTAGATGAATTTGACAAATCGCTAGAACTTGGTTTTCAAGAAGAAATGTCTGAGATTTTAGCTAGAACTCATTATATTACAAAACGCATATTAACTTCTGCAACAAATTCTATCGAAATACCCGAGTTTGCAGGAGTTACAAATCCATTCGTTCTTAATTTTCTTACTGAGAAAAAAGAAACGGCAGGCTTGAAATTGCATTTGGTTAAATCGGATGAAAAAGACAAATCAAAAACCCTTTTTCAATTGGTTTGCATGCTTGGCAATGAATCAATTTTAGTATTTTGTAATCATAGAGAATCGGCTGAATATGTTAGCGATTCGCTAAAAGAAAACAATGTAATTAGCGCAGTTTTCCATGGTGGACTAGAGCAACATGTTCGCGAACGTGCACTTGCAAAATTTCGTAATGGAAGTAGCAATTTACTTATCTGTACCGACCTTGCTTCAAGGGGTTTGGATATTCCAGAAATTAAAAATATTATTCATTATCATTTGCCATTAACCGAAGAAGCGTACATTCACAGAAACGGTCGAACTGCCCGAATGAATGCCGAAGGAAGTTCTTATATGATAATAAATACCGAAGAAACTGTGCCAAAATATATAACTGAGAATCCTGAATTTATTGAATTAGAAGAAACTTACAGAGTTCCATCAAAACCAAACTGGATTACTTTGTATATGGGTAAAGGAAAAAAGGACAAACTTAACAAAGTTGATATTGTTGGGTTTTTGGCACAAAAAGGTAATTTAAAGAAAGATGAAATAGGCTTAATAGAAGTTAAAGATTTCTTTTCGTATGTGGCTGTAAAACGAGTCAAAGTAAAAGAATTACTATCGTTGATTGCCAACGAAAAGATAAAAAACATGAAAACTAAAATTGAAATTTCGGATTAATATACTTTATTTTTTTAATTATTATCAGTGGAATCTGCAATTCTCAAATTATTAAAAACAGATAGTTCTACTCGAATTATAGAAGAAGTTAGAAAGCTTGTAAGACAAGACTCTAATTTATTTGACTATATAGTTGATTTAAGTTTCAACCATTCATATCCAGTCTCGATGCGTGCTGCTCGTGTTGTTCAATTTTGTTGCGAAGAAAATCATTATTTAATTAAACCTCGATTAGCAGAACTTCTCCCATTAGCCTTTGAATCGAAAGTAGAAGGTGTTAAAAGAAGCTATATTAAAGTTATTTCTGAAATTATTGATATTAATGATGTTCCAGATTTAGGATATGCTTTTGGCAAATGTTTTGATTGTCTGCTCGACCATAAGGAAGCGATAGCAATTAGAGTTTACTGTATGGAGTTTGTTTACAGAGTTTCATTAATTGAACCCGATCTTCAATCTGAACTTATTGAGGTTCTTAATAAAGAACTTTTAGATTGCTCCGCTGGCTTTAAAAGTAGAGCAACAAAGATTATTAATAAACTAAATAGAAAATGATAACTGCTTGATTATATCAAGATTTTCAATAAGATTTAATTTACTTCAACCAATTTTTGCATATATACCAAATCATTGTTGTCCGATAAAATATATTAGATTTCTCCCTGCGGTCGAAATGACGGT
>JBAXGW010000008.1:0-94953 GCA_037139195.1 Bacteroidota bacterium | reverse complement strand
GTAAAATCGAAATAATATTAGATGAGTAAAGGGGATACCCAGTTAATTTTATTCATAATTATCGATAATGTATAACTACAAATATAAAAAACAAATCCAATCCTTTAAAAATACATGTAAAATTAAAACCTTCGAGGTTTTTGAAACCTCGAAGGTTTATTAAACAAATACAAATTAGAAACATCAGTAATTGCTAAAGTTTCCCCAAACCATTCAACAACTCTTCATATTCTTTGAAACGATGCTCTCTGATAGGTTTTATTTTTGGCTCAGTAGAAAAGTGCAACAGCAAACACGGACTTATGGTTTTGTATCTTTCCACAAACTCATAGCTTTCCAACTCGTTGTTTTTAATCCGCTGCTTTATTTTATTGTGGTATGGATACATCTTAAATTTTTCTATCTACTTTTTTATTTTTCTAACGTTCAACTTTCTAACTAATTTAACAAGCCATATCGCCAGCGTTTTTCAATGCCGATAGCAAGTTGTACGCGCCTTTAATTACAATTTTGCTTTTTACAGTATCGAAGCTTGCAGGTAGAATAACCTCTGTAAATCCATTATTCGAAACGCCTTTTCTAACTTCAACCATTTTGTATCGAGTCATGTATTTGTCTCCCTCTTTTACCTTTTCAAAAAAGGTAAAGATATAATTTTTGTCATCAAAAGTCAGTACTGCATCACTAGGCAAAGTGGTTGTTGAGCAGTTGGCAGTTTCAATCGAGGCGTTCACATACATTCCTGGAAGCAAATTCTTGTCTTCATTGTCAATTGAGGCATAAACTTTCACGGTTTTATCGTCGCCAATAGTTTTGCCAACCTGATAAATTATTGCAGATTGCTCTTTGCTTGTATTGTTTGCTAAAGAAAAACGAATTTTCTGACCAATATTAACGCGTGTAATGTCTTTTTCAAACAATGAAAGTTCCAAGGTTAGTTTTTGATTGTTCACAATTTCAAACATCACATCAGTAGGATTCACATATTTGCCAATATTAACATTTACTGATTTTACATAACCACTTATTGGCGAAACCACAGATATAGAGCGAGAAATTTTATCTTCACTCAACGATTTTGCATTGATACCAATAAGAGAAAGTTTTTGTTCTAGCGCAAATACTTTCGTTTTAAGGTTTTTATATTCAGAAACTGCTTGCTGGAGGCTTTTTGTTGAGTTTATATTCTCTTTGTGTAAATCATTTTGCCGATTATATTCAGCTTCAGCATACTCTAAGCTGTTTCTACTTTCTAAATAACTTTGTTGAAGCTCTATAAACTCCTGATTTTCCACAACAGCTAATACTTGCCCTTTTGTAACCGGACTTCCTTGAAGCAAATCGGTGCTTTTGATATATCCACCCATGCTTGCAGAAATTGAAATCAAATTTTGCGGTGGAACATTAATAAGTCCGTTTGCTTTTAGAATTCCACTCATTGATTTTAGTTCAATAGTCCCAAATTCTAATGCTGCCATTTTTATTTGGTCGTCGTTCATTTCAACTACATTTTCAGGAAGAACGCACTCTTCCTCTACTTTTTCAGCAACATTCGTTTTGCTTTTGCAACTAATAATTGCTAAACTTGAAACTATGATTAAAGAATAAATTAATGTTTTCATTTATTTTGATTTAAATTAATTATTTTTTGACTTCGACTAAGCTCAGTCTGACAGTCCCTCTGAGCAAAATCGAAGAGTTTTTTAATTTGATATTCCTAAGAACTTATATATATCCACTATAGACTGATTGAACTGATTAAGCGTTTGCAAATAGTTCGATTTTATTTCCAGAGCTTTATCAACGTTTTGAACAAACTCAACATAATCAATATTCCCAGCCGCATAGCTTTTAGAAGCTTGATAAATTATCAAATCTGCTTGTGGAACAGCAGCCGTTTCGTAATATTCCAAACTTGTTTTGTATTTCACATTTTCTTGCAAAAGCGATTGAAATTCGGCAAATAGCATTGATTTATTATATTCAAAATTGCTCTGAGCTATTTGGTTATTGATTTTCGAAGCGTTAATTTTTGCAGATTGCGAAAAGAAGAGCAATGGAATAGAAATGCCAGCTTGAATACCCGTGAAACGATAGTCTGCTTTCAAGTCCTTATTTGATTGATTGAAATAGCCTACAGAAAATTCAGGTAATAGTTTTAAGCGCTCAACTTTAGTTTCCAAATTGCTGATATTTATTTGTTGTTGATATAAAGCCAAAATAGGATTATTTGCAATTGCCGAACTATCAGTAGAAATAGAAAGTGATTCTTTTTTAAGTTCTGTGTTTGCTATTGCAAAATCATTCGACTCATTTAAAAGTGCTTTCAATCTGTTTTTCGAACTGATAATATCCGAATTAACTTGATTTATCTGAGTTTTAATTTCCATCTGGCGTGTTTGTGCCGATAGTTTTTCGAGCATCGGACTTTCTCCCTTTTCAACCTTTAATTCAGCTGCTTTTAAAAAATTTGTATAAATACTATCCTGATAATTAAGCAATTTCAAATTAGACAACAAATATTGAAGCTGATAAAAATTTGATTTTACGGCGCTAATAATTTCCGCTTGGGTTAGTTTTACGTCAATTTCAGCACTTTTAACATTTTCTTTTGCAAGCTTCGATTGTGCGAAATTCATCCCAGGGCTTTTAAACGACTGTGAAATTGTAAGATTATTATCTTTCACTATTGAATTCGTTTGTCCATAAACATATTCCACATCGGTATTTCCAAACTCCCAGCTTGCAGCTTTGATTTTCTTTTGGTAATCAACCTGAAGCGATGCAGATTTAATACTTCCATTATTTGCTAAGGCTTGTTTTATCGCCTCATCCAGCGTATAACTTTTTGTGTTGCCTGTTTGTGCTTTTGAAAGAGAAGGAATAAAAAATAGAGTTCCGCAAACAACTAACATCATTAAAGCTTTGATTTCTGGCGTGAGCTCTATCTTTCTTCTTCTGGAGAATAGAACATACAAAACAGGTAAAACTATTAGTGTTAATAGGGTAGCAGAAATTAAACCTCCAATAACAACGGTTGCCAATGGTTTTTGTACTTCAGCACCTGCAGAAGATGATATAGCCATTGGTAGGAATCCTAGAGAAGCAACTGTTGCTGTCATTATAACTGGACGAAGTCGTGATTTAATTCCTAAGCGAACGCGTTCATAGATGTCAGCAATACCTTCTTCAATTTCTAGTCGGTTAAATTCGGCAATGAGAACAATGCCATTAAGTACCGCTACGCCAAATAAGGCAATGAAACCGATGCCAGCCGAAATGCTAAAATTCATATCGCGCAAGTAAAGTGCAATTACTCCGCCAATTGCTGATAGTGGAACAGCCGAATAAATTAATAAGGTTTGCTTTATCGAGCGAAATGAGAAAAATAAAAGCACAAAAATTAATAATAGCGCTACTGGAACTGCAATTGCTAGTCGGTTTTTAGCAGCTACAAGGTTTTCGAATTGTCCCCCATAAGTAACATAATAACCAGCAGGAAGTTTAACCTTTGAATCAATCAACGGTCTTATTTCATTGATAATAGAGGCAACATCTCTTCCTCTAACATTAAAGCTTACAGTGATTCTACGTTTTGTGCTTTCGCGAGAAACTTGCGCAGTTCCTGTTTTAATTTCAACAGTTGCAAGTTGTTCAAGTGGAATTTGACCTCCGTTTGGTAACGGAACGAAAAGATTCTTAATATTATCCAAATCCTGACGGTTTTCTTTATCAAGTCTGACAACTAAATCAAAGCGTTTTTCTTCGTCGTAAACTACACCAGCTGCACTTCCTGCAAAAGCTGTTTTTAAAATATCATTCAAATCGCAAATATTAAGTCCATATTGAGCAATGAGCTTTCTATTATAGGTAACTTGAACTTGCCCGGAACCTGTAACTTGTTCAACTCCAACTTCTTCAACGCCTTCAACATTTTTAATGACTTTTTCTATTTCTTCTGCCTTTTGAGAAAGTGTTTCAAGATTATCACCAAAAATTTTCACAGCTACATCTTGTTTTGAACCCGTCATCAATTCGTTAAAACGCATTTGAATTGGCTGTTGTAATGTGAAAACAACGCCTTTCATTACAGAAAGCTCTTCTTGCATTTTCTCCATCATTTCTTCTCGGGTTTTTGCTGAAGTCCACTCGCTTTTATCTTTCATCACTATGATATAATCGCCAGTTTCCATAGGAGTAGGGTCGGTTGGAATTTCTCCAGTCCCGATTTTGCAAATTGCATGTTTCACTTCAGGGAACTTCGACATTAAGATTTTATTCGCTTTTTCAACAGTTTCTATGGTATTAGAAAGCGAACCTCCTTGCAAAGTCATTACGCCAGAAGCCAAATCGCCTTCTTCAAGTTGCGGAATAAACTCGCCGCCTAATGAATTAAATACTAGAAAACTTCCTAAGAACAAAGCGACTGAAACAATAACTACCGTGATTTTATGCTTTAATGAAACTTCCAACAAAGGCATGAATAGTTGGTTAATACGATCCATTATTTTATCGGCAATATTCCTTTTACGTTCTGTTTTTTTGCTAAGGAATAAGGCAGAAGCAACAGGTACATAAGTAAGCGATAAAATTAATGCGCCAAGTATTGCGAAACTTACTGTTTGCGCCATAGGACGGAACATTTTGCCTTCAATACCTACTAATGCAAGAATTGGCAAATACACAATTAGAATTATTACTTGTCCAAAGGTTGCCGAATTCATCATACGTTTAGCAGCGGCAAAGACTTCATTATCCATTTGTTCGGAACTAAGTTTTTTAACTCCTTGATGATGAGTTTTACTTTGCGTTATTCGATGGACGACGCTTTCAACAATAATTACAGCTCCATCTACAATCAATCCAAAGTCGATAGCCCCTAAACTCATTAAATTTCCAGAAATGCCAAAAAGATTCATCAATGAAATTGCAAAAAGCATCGCTAATGGAATAACTGAAGCAACAATGAGTCCTGCACGGAAGTTGCCAAGCAATAAAACTAATATAAAGATAACGATAAGTCCACCTTCTATTAAGTTAGTAGATACTGTTCCTACGGCTCTATTTACCAAATCTGTTCTATCAATAAATGGTTCAATAGAAACACCTTCTGGCAGTGACTTCTGAATTATTTTTATTTTTTCCTTAATACCATCAATTACTTGCGATGCGTTTTTGCCCTTAAGCATCATAATAACCCCCCCAACTGCTTCGCCAGTAGTATCTACAATAAAGGCGCCGTATCGAGGAGCTGTTCCAATCTGAACTTTAGCCACATCGCTAATTAAAATTGGAGTTCCATTTGCAGAGCTTTTAACTACTATATTCTCAATATCTTCTAATGTCTTTACCAAACCTAATCCTCTGATAAAATAGGCATTGGGTTTTTTGTCGATATAAGCACTGCCAGTATTCTCATTGTTTTTTTCTAGCGCTGAAAAAATATCAGAAAGGCTTAAATTCATACTTTTTAGCTGATCTGGATTTACTGCAATTTCAAATTGTTTCAGAAAACCACCATAACTATTTACATCGGCAACGCCAGGCGTACCAAGCATTTCGCGACGAACAATCCAGTCTTGGATAGTTCTTAATTCAGTTGCATTATATTTATGCTCGAATCCAGGTTTTACTTTTAGGATATATTGGTATATTTCGCCCAAACCTGTAGAAATAGGGGCCATTTCTGGTTCGGTAACTCCAGCGGGAATATTTCTTTCGGCTTCTTTCAAACGTTCAGAAATTTGCTGCCTCGACCAATAAATATCTACGTTGTCTTTGAAAACGACGGTTACTACGGATAATCCCAAACGTGATATTGAGCGCAACTCAACTATGTCGGGAATATTGGCAACTGAAACTTCTATAGGTGCTGTAATAAACTGTTCTACCTCGTTTGCTGCAAGCGTTGGAGCTACAGAAATAATTTGCACCTGATTATTGGTTATATCTGGAACTGCGTCAATAGGTAATTCTTTCAATGAAAAAACTCCCCAAACAACTAGTGCCAAAACAAACAGACCAATAATAATTTTGTTTTTAATAGAAAAACGAATTATTGCTTCTATCATAATAACTTAAACTTTAATCAATAAAATAATTACAATTACTTGTTAATCAGATTTTCTGAAATAACACAGTCTAATCTATATTGCTAAAACAATATAGATAAAAAATAATAACAATAAAATTGACTAGAGCTTAGGCGGTTGCCAAATATGTAAGATAATATCTTTAACAGGTATTTCTTTATAAATGCTAACAAACACAGATGGTGTGGTTTCTATCGCATTTAAAATAATTTTCAAACTAACAATTGTATTTACATGACAACAATTACAATGGCAAAATGGTGAACATTGATGACAATCTTTTTCATCATGGCTAGTTGGTTCTTCTGTTTTATGATTATCAGACATATCACATGTATCTTGGCAAGGAACACCAAGCAAACAAATTATATATATAGATAATAAATAACAGAGAATTTTCATACGGCAAATATATCAAATTTGATTAATCGATACAAAAAAATTATACATTAGAAATTGGTTTAAAAAAAACCTGAAATTCCGCAAGGGCTTTTTTTGTAATCAATTTTATACTTCGACAACGCTCAGAGTGACTGTCAGACTGAGCGTAGTCGAAGAGCTTTCATAATATGAGCGTTATATAATGCGTGCTGATTTATGGTAAAAAAGGGAAGTAATTTTATGTTTAATCTACTTCCCTATTTAAATTAATGTTTTACATGATTTGGATCGCTTGGTTTTTTGCAACAAGGAGGCAATTTTTCATAAGCTACTTGGTCGCCCATAACATCGTCAATGTCGTAACCTAGCTTGCTAACAGCTTTTTTTATTTCTGCTTCATTCGTTTTGTTCGATTTGTATTTTACGGTTAATTCCTTTGTTTCAACATTGAAATCTGATGATACAATGCCTTTTTCATACGCAAGCATTTTTTCAATTCGGTCCTTGCACATGCCACACTGTCCAGATGTTTTAAACGTTTTTTCTACAGTTCCTGCAGTTTGTGCACAGCCAAATAAGCCAAAAGAAAATAACAAAAAAGATAATACAATTGTTTTTAGTGTTTTCATAATTTAAAATTTATTTAGTTAATTTTTTCTATTTCAAAATCTAGTTTTTCTAATTCTTCGATTATTTGCTCTGATATATCATTATCAGCTTCAACTGTTAGAATTCTATCGGGATTGTTTAAATCTACATCCCAATTTTTAATTTCGCTAAAATTATTTAATGGTTTTTCCACTTTACTCAAACATCCATTGCATTTAATAGTGGTTTTGAATTTTAAAATTTCCATATATTCATAGTTTTAAGATTTATATAATTATTTCAGGATATTGGTTTCATATTTAAATTTTTAATTCTAAGACTATTAGAAACTACCGACACTGAACTCATTGCCATTGCAGCTCCAGCTATCATAGGACTTAGCAACAAACCAGTGGAAGCAAATAAAACACCTGCTGCTATTGGTATTGAAAGCACATTATAAGCAAAAGCCCAAAATAAATTTTGCTTAATAATCTTTAAAATATAGCGTGACAAAATTATTGATTTGTAAACATCTGTAATATTAGATCGAAGCAATGTTATACCTGCGCTTTCTTTAGCAATATCAGCACCAGTAGCCATAGCAAAACTTAAATTAGCTTGACTCATGGCAGCTGCATCATTTATTCCATCGCCAACCATTGCTACTACATTGTTATTCATTTGAAGTTGTTTAATATAATCAACCTTTTCTGTAGGAAGAATTCCTGCAAAATACCTGTTAATGCCCAATTTCTTAGCGATTTTTGCAGCAGAATTTTCGCTATCACCTGTCAACATTACTATTTCAATACCTAGCTTTTTTAATGAATTGATTGCACTAATGCTTTCTAACTTTAAAATATCTTCTATTTCAAAATATGCAATAAGACTCTGATTTTCTGCAAAATAAACTTTGGTACTATCATTAATTTCATTGTCAATAATTTCTGAAGGAACTTGAATATTATTCGCCATCATTAATTTTAGATTGCCTATTAAATATTTTGCATTATTAAAATCGGCAACAGTTCCCATGCCCGGAATATTTTGAATTACTGTAATTTCAGGAATATCAGTATAGTTTAGACTTAAATATTGAGTTAAAGCCTTTGCAATAGGATGCGACGACTTATTTTCAATTGAAAAAATTATAGCAGCATAGAAATCTGAATTTGTATGACTCAAAAATTCGCCTCTAGTAATAGATGGAATGCCTTCTGTAAGCGTTCCAGTTTTATCCATGGCAATTATATTAATTTTATTTGCTAATTCTAAGCTCTGTGCGTCTTTTATCAATATGCCATTTTCAGCACCCTTGCCAATTCCAACTGTTAATGCAGTTGGAGTTGCTAATCCAAGTGCACAAGGACAAGCAATAATTAATACCGAAATTGCAGTTAACATAGAATAATGCAAAACGGGTTCGGGTCCAAAAATATACCATAAGCAAAAAGTTATAATGCTCAAAACCAATACTGTTGGCACAAACCATGAAGAAACTTTATCAACTAATTTTTGAATCGGTGGTCGGCTGTATTGTGACGATTCTATTTGC
Source organism: Bacteroidota bacterium (assembly GCA_037139195.1). GTDB lineage: Bacteria > Bacteroidota > Bacteroidia > Bacteroidales > JAHJDW01 > JBAXGW01. Next base: position 86,334 of record JBAXGW010000008.1, on the reverse strand, counting down.
TCAATAATTTGAGACAACACGGTATTGCTTCCTGCTGTGGTGGCTTTAATAATTAATACCCCATTTTGATTGATAGTTCCAGAAAAAACTTTATCTCCTTCAGATTTATCTTTTGGAATAGGCTCTCCGGAAATAGAACTTTCATCTATGCTTGATATCCCTGATAAAATTATTCCATCTACTGGAATTATATCGCCTGGCTTAACCTGCACAACATCATTTTTTTTAACTTCGGAAATTCCAATTTCTATTTGCGTATCTTTTCTTGTAACCGAAATCGTTTTTGTTTGAATGCTTATTAGCTTCTTAATTGCAGCTGAAGCATTTGATTTTGCTCTTTCTTCTAAAAATTTTCCAACAATAATTAACGTAATAATTACAGTTGAAGATTCAAAATACACTTCTGTCCCCATTCCTTCAAAAGCATAGGGAAACAATGTATTAAAAGCACTATAAACAAATGCAATTCCAGTGCTTAATGCCACCAATGTATCCATATTAGCCGAAAGTTGCTTTGCTTTTTTATAAGCAGCAATATAGAAATCCTTTCCAGAAAAGAAAATTACTGGGATTGAAAGTACTAGCAGGATGCTATGAAGATTTTCGATGCTATGCATAAAAAACATAGAAAGCACAAATATTGGCAAAGAAAATACTATCGAAACATAAAGGCGATATTTTAATTTTTTCAATCTTAATTTCTCTACTGTCTGATATTCATCATTCAAAATTAAATCAAATTCAGCTTTCTTGAGTTCTTTCTTCATTTCAAAAAGAGAAGTTTTCTCATCGTCATAATGAATAAGCACTGTATTCATAGCTAGATTAACAAATGCAGATTTTACGCCAGGTATATGTTCAAGTATTGTCTGCACACTCATTGAACATGAGGCGCATGACATACCTGAAACTTTTATATTTAATTTTATATTTGACATAATCTATTTCGTATTTGTCTATAAGGTCAATATATTTTTCAAACGCAACAGAGGCTGTTCATAGACTTCGTAATCGAGGCGAAGGAAGTGTTGAAATTGAGGAGTTTACGTTTGTAAATGACTCAAGAGCAACACGACTTCAACGATGAGTACGGAGTTTATGGACAGACTCTATTTAATTGAAAACCTAAATCCTGCATATACTGTTCTTCCAATAATTGGACCCCAAGCCATTGTTGTGTCAAAATGAGTATGATACGGAATGAAAGGTTCGGTTATTGGATCTTTTTGTTTATAATTTAATGCATTTTCTGCACCTAAATATACAGAAAAATATTTGAATTTTCGAGTTATTTGTGCATTTACCAAACTGTAAATAGGTGTTGTTTGGTAATCACGGCGAACAATTTCGGGCATTTTGCTTTGAGGCGAAATTCTTGCTGGTCCAATAATTTGAGTTGTTAAATCAAATTTCCATTTATCGTATTTTGTTTCATAAGATAACGAAACCAAACCTTTATATTTGTTTTGCAAAAGCTTTGGCTGAACAATTCCATCTGAAGATGATTTTGCATCATTAATCCTAAATGCTAATAATGTAGTAAATCTTTTAAAAGGATCGAACGAAACCTGCACTTGATAGCTATTAGCATACGATTTTCCATCTAAATTATAAAAATACACTGTTGTTGGGTCTTTATCCATATCTACAACCACTTGATTCATGAAATTTGTACGATACACATCTACATCAAATTCTGCTTTGCGAGTAAAAAGTTTGAACGACTTACTCAAATTAACACCAAAATTAATTGCTTTTTCTTGATCTAAATTTCCAACTACTTCAATTATTCGTTGACTAGCTAGTATCGACATGTTTTCTGCAATGATATTGGCTGTTCTGTAGCCTAAACCAGCAGAACCCCTGATAATAGTAGTTGAATCTATTTTGTATTTTAAATTTATGCGAGGAGTTACAAAAGCACCATATTTATTATGATAATCAGCACGTATTCCAGCAATTGCAGTAAATTTAGCAGATGGAGTATACGTATATTCGAAGAAAGCACCAGGTACCGACTCTGTTCTATCCCAATTGTATTTTACTCGCTTATAATCATAAAGTGAAGTTATATCATGCATTGAAGCGGCTTCACCTGGCAAATACGTTGCAACCTGATAAATATATCGGAATTGAGTTTGGTCATAAGCTTCTCTATATTTATCATACAAATAGCTAAAACCAGTGCTAAACTTGTGGTTTGTATTATTTATTATCGACTGATAAATCAAATTTGCATATAAACTTTGTTCGTGTCCACTATAATTATTAACTCCAAAAAAACCACTTTGATTATGTGAAACAGCCGAAACAATTAATCCTATACTTTTATAAGGTTTGTTGGCAAACATAATTCCATTTTTCCAAAATGCTTCGGCACGTTCGGTTTTTAAGCCAAATCCATACGGTAAAGTTTTTGCATTAATTTTTGCCGTATCAAGCTCAAATGTATTTTTATTAAAATCTATTGTTCCTCCAGTTCTATCTTCTTTCATATATTTAATACCGAAGCGTGAAACATATTTTCCTTTGTTGATATAATCCCAACGATTGAAAATACTTAGCGTGCGAAGCAAAGGCAAATCCATGAAGTTTTCGGGCATAGTAACTTTTTGACCTCCCGAATTTATTTGTGTTGTATTTACATTGTTTATTTTATTTTGAAAGTCATCGCCATGAAGCATAAGCATTGTGCTAAATTTTTCGGAGAAATTATGAGCCACATTCACATTCGCTTCCATTCGTTGATGCTCATTAGCATAAATATTCACAAATAGCTTGTCGCTAGTAGCAGGCTTTTTATATTCAACATTTATCTGACCTGTAATTGATTCGTATCCGTTAACTACCGAAGATGTCCCTTTAGAAATTTGTATAGATTCCATCCAAGAGCCCGGAATATAATTTAAGCCATAAGTAGAAGCCATTCCACGAAGCAAAGGAATATTTTCGGTTTGCAATTGACTATATATTCCAGATAATCCAAGCATTTGAATTTGTTTTGCACCAGTTATGGCATCGCTATACGATACATCAACTGATGCATTTGTCTCAAAACTCTCGGAAAGATTACAACACGCGGCTCGATATAACTCGCCAGTAGTTATATTTTCAACCTTTCGTGGATCCATTTTTGATATATAACTGCCTGCATTTTCGGATATTACAACACCTTTTAATTGAGTAGATGATGGTACAATAACAATTTCAAAGTAAACATCTTCTTTTTTAACAGGTATTGTGTCATTTTTATAGCCCAAAAAACTAACAACCAATCTTTGGTCCGAAATTCCACTTTTTGAAATTTGAAAGTATCCGTCAGAATCTGTTCCTATTCCATGTGTTGTTCCAATCCAAACAACTGTAGCTCCTGCAATTGCAAGTTTTTCTTTTTTGTCTCCTATTTCAACTACTCTGCCTTTAATTGTCTGAGCATTTGTGGTTACATAAAACAATAGTAACAACAAAAAACTTATTAGTATTTTAAATTTTGTCATCTTAGTTTTTTTAATGCATTTAATTTAAAAATTGAATTTTATTTTCAAAGCAAAATTGAAAATAAAAGCAAAATATAGGATCTAATTATTTAACAATCTATTTATTAAATAATTAAATAGCATTAAAAAAATCATAAACGAAATGACTGTAAAAAAGAGAAAGAAATACTAGAGGGATGCGAATTATTCTCGCAAATTTTAGCTTTATAGAAAAAGCAATTAGAAAAAACTTGGTTTATTGTTGCAATATTCACAGAAATTGGAACAAATAATTGCTCAAAAAATTGGTTTAATTCTGATTTAATATTAAAACTAAAATCAGAATTCTCAAAGCTATCGGTTATTTTAAACTGTTTAACTTCATCGTGACAATGTGTACAAGCATCACCACAACAACGGTGAGGCTCCACTAAAACAGTTTGATTTACAAAAGCACTGCCACAGTAGTGTTTATATATAGTTAGTCCCATTGTATAAGCAAGGAGAAGAACTATTAAACTAATATGACTAACTTTTTTAAACATTGGTTTTTTATTAAAATATCTTGATTTTACAAATATAAAACAACAATCAATGTATAGGTGCAATCAATATTAAATTAACAAAAGATTAACACCTAATTTAAAGAATCAATTTAAAATAAAAATTTAAGTCCGAATTTGAGGAAAAAATGGCAAATTAAACACTGAAAAAAAATTAAATTTTTCATTTTTTTGAAATTTGGTATAAAGAATTGGCAGAAAAAAATACGCTAAACCCAATTTTATATAAACTAAATCAAAATAGCATTTATTCAAACTTCAACTAATTGATTTAATAAAGATTGCTATATTATCTTTACCTCGTCACTAACGTTAATAAAAACATGAGAACAAATTTCATTGTAAAAAGAGGATATAATCTTCTTTTATGTGGGATATTTTTAATGCTATTAGTTATCCCAACAAAATTAAAATCCCAAGATAAGCAAATCTTTTTTGTGGATAATTTCAAATCCGATAACTACAATGCTGCCACCTTTGGTATAATTGGAAATATTGGAACCTTTGACAAAAAACAATTAGAAAACTATGTGTTGAAATTGCCAGGAGTAATTTCTTTCAAAATTTTTTATGAAAGAAGATGTCTAATTGTTTTTGATAACAACTTGAATATCTTAGAATTGAGAAATATTTTTCTAACAACAAATTTAGATTTTGATATAATAACAATAAGTACTAATGACAAGAACATTGCTACAGAATTAAAAAATAAAAAAGCCTATTTCCCCAAGTATTCTGCTATAAAAGCCCCTGTCGACCCTGTAAATTGGCTTTATCCAGAATCATACCCTAAAAGGATTAATACTGGAAATAAAGAATTAGATGATTTGAATTTTGATATTGCCCAACAAAAGTGGATCCGTTTCAACCCTGAAGAATATAAAAAAATGACGGGATTAGAAAATATTGATGATTTCACATATAATCAATTGAAAAATCAAACCTTTAAATCTCAATACTAATGAAACAGCTATACACATTTTTAGCAATAACGATATTGGGCTTTAATACAATTAATGCTCAAACATATAAAATAAGCACTGGCGGATCTGTAAGTACTTGCGCTGGTACATTTTATGATTCAGGGACAACTGCAAATTACACTAACAATGAGTCATACACAATGACCTTTTGCTCGTCAACGCCTGGAGATCAAATAAAGTTTGATTTTACAACTTTTAACACACAAGCAAATTTAGACATTCTAACAGTTTATGATGGAAATTCAACTTCTGCAACAGTAATAGGAACTTACTCTGGAAATACTCCTTTTGCTGTAAATTCAACTACAGGATGTTTAACATTTAAATTTACATCAGATGCAACAACAGCAAGAGCAGGCTGGGTTGCTGCAATATCTTGTATTACATTAGACCCAAGCATTTGTGCTGGTGCTGGTCCATTTTGCACAGGCTTACCAATAACTTACCCGGCTTCTACAAATGCAGCATCTGAATTTCCTTATGGTGCGGGCTGTGGAATTTTTGATAATCCTGCATATTATTATTTGAAAATTGGAACTGCAGGAAACATCGTAATAAATATTTCAAGTCAAGGCTCTAATGGCGGAAACGATGTTGATTTTATTTGCTGGGGACCATTTACAAATCCAACTAGCAATTGCATTGCTGGATTAGATGATAATAGTTATACAAGTATGAATAATCCTCATACACCTCCTCCTGCGGGAACAAACATTGTTGATTGCAGCTTTAGTATAGACGCAACTGAGAATTGTTATATTAATAATGCTACTATTGGACAGTATTATTTACTGTGCATTGCAAATTATGCTAATGTGGCTTCAAATATAACTTTCAACCAAACTAATTCAGGTGTTGGAGCAGGAGCAACCGATTGTAGCATTGTAATTCCATGCGATATTTCAGCACTTACTGCTAATCCTTCTGCATGTAATACTACAAATAATCAATATTCTGTTTCAGGCTCAATTACTTTTAATAACCCACCAACAACAGGAACTCTGACCGTTTCAGATGGTAATGGTCATTCTCAAACTTTTAACCCTCCTTTCAACAGCCCTCAAGCCTTTACACTAACTGGATTAACTTCTGATGGTGCTTCGCATAATATTACTGCTTCCTTTTCAGCAACAACTTGTACTAAAACTACATCTTACAATGCTCCAAGTTCTTGTATAACATGTTCAGTAGAAGCAGGAGCCGCAGGAACTATAACTTGCATACAAAATACAAGTGGAATAGCTATTGGAGAAGCAAATGATCCTGCGAAAACTTATTCTTGGAGTCCAGTAGCTGGATTAAGTAATTCTGTCGTTTCAAGTCCAACGGCAAATCCAGTTACAAGCACCACTTATACAGTCACCTGCACCACAACCTCTACAGGATGTACTGCTACAGATAATGTAGTTGTTACTGTTAACAAAACACTTCCTTCTTCTGAAGCAGGCTCAGCTGGAACGATTACTTGTACACAAAATTTAAGTGGAATAACAATTGGAACAACTAATAATGCTGCATATACTTATATTTGGAATCCAACTTCTGACTTAAGTAGTTCTTCTATTTCAAACCCTACTGCAACACCTACTGCAACTACAACTTATACGGTTACAACTACATCAACTGCTAATGGGTGTTCAAGTTCAGATAATGTAGTTATTACTTTTGATAAAGTTTTACCAATATCAGAAGCTGGGAACGCAGGAACAATTACTTGCATACAAAATACAAATGGATTAGTGATAGGAGCTGCAAATTTGGTGGCACAAACGTACTTATGGAATCCTTCTTTAGGTTTAAGCAGCCCTACACTTTCCAATCCTAATGCAAACCCTACGGCAACTACAACTTATACGGTTACAACCACCACAACGGCTAATGGTTGTTCAAGTACTGATAATGTTATTGTTACTGTTGATAAGATTTTGCCAATTTCTGAAGCAGGAAATGCTGGAACAATTACTTGTACTCAAAATTTAAGTGGAGTTTCCATTGGAACAACAAATAATACAGCTTATACTTATATTTGGAATCCTTCTTCTGATTTAAGCAATTCTACTATTCCAAATCCTGTTGCTACACCTACTGCAACTACTACATATACTGTTACAACTACAACAACTGCTAATGGGTGTTCAAGTTCTGATAATGTAGTTATTACTGTTGATAAGATTTTGCCAAATTCCGAAGCTGGAAATGCAGGAACAATTACTTGTACGCAAAATTTAAGTGGAGTCTCAATTGGAGCAACGAATAATACAGCTTATACTTATATTTGGAATCCAACATCTGACTTAACCAATTCTACTATTTCAAATCCTATAGCAACGCCTACTGCAACTACAACATATATAGTTACTACAACATCAAATTCAAATGGATGTACAGCTACTGATAATGTTATTGTTTCTGTTGATAAAGTTTTACCAATATCAGAAGCTGGGAACGCAGGAACAATTACTTGCATACAAAATACAAATGGATTAGTGATAGGAGCTGCAAATTTGGTGGCACAAACGTACTTATGGAATCCTTCTTTAGGTTTAAGCAGCCCTACACTTTCCAATCCTAATGCAAACCCTACGGCAACTACAACTTATACGGTTACAACCACCACAACGGCTAATGGTTGTTCAAGTACTGATAATGTTATTGTTACTGTTGATAAGATTTTGCCAATTTCTGAAGCAGGAAATGCTGGAACAATTACTTGTACGCAAAATTTGAGTGGTATAACAATTGGAGCAACTAATAATACAGCTTATACTTATATTTGGAATCCTACTTCTGACTTAAGTAGTTCTTCAATTTCAAACCCTACTGCAACACCTACTGCAACTACTACATATACTGTTACAACCACAAATAGTTTAAGTCTTTGTACTGCCACTGACAATGTAGTAATAGCAGTAAATAAAATAATTCCACTTGCAGAAGCTGGACCAGATAAAACAATAACTTGTTTAATTCCTTCTGTAGTTTTAGATGGAACACTTTCTGAATCAGGTACAGGAATAGATTATTCTTGGTCAGGTTCAATTCTTTTTGGGGAACTTACAAAATCACCAGTTGTTAACCTTAGTGGGACTTATGTTTTGACTGTTACAAACTCAAACAACGGATGTTTTGCAACTGATAGTGTATTAGTTTCATTAAATAATACACCTCCAAATATCAATGTAAGCGCTCCAATCTCAATATGCAAGGGAAATTCTGCAAATTTATCTGCTTCAGGTGGTAATAGCTATTCTTGGAGCCCAACTATAGGATTAGCGAACTCATTAATTTCTAATCCTATCGTTAATCCAACAATAACAACAACTTATATTGTTGCTGTAATTGGGTTAAATGGATGTTCAAATACGGCCGATGTAGTTGTTACAGTTAATCCGATACCAACAATTAGCATATTGCCAAATTCTCCAAGTATTTGCCAAGGATCTTCTATAGATTTAAATGCAATAAGCGATATTGCAGGTGCAACAACGTATATTTGGGCTGGTTATTCAGGAAATAGCACTATTACTGTTTCCCCAAATGCAAACACTACTTATTATGTAACAGGAACCGCAAACAATTGTTCAAGCTCGGCTATGGCGACTGTTTCTGTTGAACCAATACCAACAGTTAATCTTGGCGCTGACGTCTCAATTTGTGAAGGAAATTCAACATTATTAAATGCAGGTAATACAAATTATAATTACTACTGGTCTACTCAAGAAACAACTCCAATTATTTCAGTTTCAGCTGCTGGTAATTACAGCGTTACAGTTTCATCTGCTTTATGTGGAACTGCAATTGATAGCATTAACTTATCTTACTTATCAATGCCAAGTATAAACCTTGGGAACGATTTCACAGGTTGTATAGATAATATAATTATTAATGTCCCTGACATATATGCAAGCTATTTATGGTCGACGGGAAATACTACCGCTGAAATAATAGCGAATAGTGCTAATTCGTATTCGCTAAGCGTGACTGATAATAATGGATGTAAAAGCAGCGATACAATAGTATTAATTGATAGTTGTTTTTCAGACATGTTTATTCCAAATTGCTTCACTCCTAATGGCGATAACAAAAATGATAATTTTAGAGTAGTTGCTCAAAATATTTCTGCTTTTACTATTTATATTTTTAATAGATGGGGTCAAAAGATATATGAATCTAACGACATAGAAAATGGTTGGGATGGAAGAATGAATGGAAACATTTGCCCATCTGGAACATATTATTATATTATTGATTACGCAGATTACCATTCTGTTAAATATCAAAAATCGGGAAGCGTTACAATACTATTATAAATGGGGCATTGATTTCGTCAACTGAATAATAATGAATTTAAACCTCTCAGGGTTTTGAAAAGATTAGATTTGAGTGTTTTGGTTAGTTACTTCAATCTAGTTTCGCGTTTAATTAAAAAGAGCGAATGTATTTAAGCATTCGCTTCTTTTGCTTCGATGCATTCCAAACAAATTAATTGCTTGTGCATCGAAGCTTTTTTCATAATATTTCGTTCAAATAAACCTTAGGAATAGATCTAATCGATAAAGACATTTGCATACGTCATTGCCTAAAAAAAAGTATATTTCCCTTATTATTTCTAGATAAAATTGAATTTATTTGCAATAATAAGTTTTAGTACATCAATCGTTTAAAAATATTTTTTTTATTTGATTCTGATTTACAATTAATACTTTGTAATTTAGCTGTTCAATGAAAACCAAAATCTATGAGTGAGTTTCTTACGTATAAAAAATTTCTTGATATTGAGCAAGCGTCGGAATTAATCGATTTGTTAAATGAAAAAAATATTCCATATTTAGTAGAGGATAATTCACGAGCTATTGCTGATTTTTATATCGGTCAAGACACTCAAAGTAAGGTATTGATAAAAATTAAATCTTCTGATTTTACTATCGTTAATGAATTCATGGATAATCAGGCTCAAACAGAAATTGAAAATGTGGATGCCGATTATTATTTATTTGCTTTTGAAAACGAGGAATTATTAGAAATTATTTCGGAACCTGAAGCATGGTGCGAATTTGATAAAAAACTAGCAAAAAAAATATTAAACCAAAGAGGTATCGAAATTTCGAGTTCGCTAGAAAAAACAATGTTCGATAAACGTATAAAACAGCTATCGGTTGAAGAAAAAGATGGCTCTGTTTGGAAATCGGTTGGGTATATTTTTGCATTTTTTGGAGGTATAATTGGCGTAGGCATAGGTCTTTCGCTTTGGACTGCAAAACGAACATTGCCAAATGGCGATAGAGTTTTTATATACACTAAAAGCGACCGCTTTCATGGTAAATTAATTACGTTAATAAGTCTTTTTATCATGGGCATGTATATAGCATTTTGGATGGGATTTGGGTTCTAAATTTTAAAAAACATGATTGATAATTTTCCTGAACTAGCAACAAATCGCTTAAACTTAATTGAAATAAGTTCGAAACACAAAGTTGACATATATAATTTGTTTAGTAATGAGAGAGTTACCCAATATTACAATCTGCTTCCTTTTAAGGAAGAAACAAGCGCTCAGAGATTTATAGATTGGTATCATAACCGATTTGAGCAAAACCTAGCTATTAGATGGGGAATTACACTAAAAAATTCTTCTTTAATAATAGGGACTATTGGGTTTAATAATTACACTAAGAATCACCGTGCAAATATTGGGTACGATTTACATCCAGATTATTGGAATAATGGCTACATAACTGAAGCTCTAGAACCAGTTATTCAATTTGGTTTTGAAAAACTTGAGATTAACCGCATAGAAGCAGAAGTTATGCAAGGAAACATTGCTTCGGAAAAAGTTTTAGAGAAAGCAGGTTTTTATCGCGAAGGAATTTTAAGAGATTGGATGTTCTGGAATGAAAAGCATTATGATATGACTATGTTTTCGCGATTAAAATAAATCTAGATTAAGAACCACATAGAAAAACAATTTTATATTTTCACTTAATATAATAGTAGGCATTACTCTCTATCCTGTCAACAAAGTTGAATGGAATGATAAAAATCCAATCATAAAAACTTACTTTATTTCAAAAATGCTTTGGCTTTTTCAATAGTATTATCAATTCCAGCAATATTAGTTCCACCTGCTGTTGCAAAGAAAGGTTGGCCGCCGCCGCCGCCATTAATTTCTTTAGATAACTCTCGAATTATAGCAGATGCATTTAGTCCTTTCTTAACAATATCATCCGAAAGTGCTACTGCAATATTAGCTTTTCCATTGCTTTCAGAGCCAATAATTAAAAACAAATCGTTGAATTGAGATTTCAGCTGAAAAGCAATATCTTTAATAGTAGAAGCATCAGCATCAAGTTTTGTAGCAATAAATCTAAAACCATTTATCATTTCAAATTTATTTGCTAATTCTGATTTTATTATTTTAGCTTTTTCTTTATTGAATTCCTCAACTAATTTATTGAGTTTTGCATTTTCATCAATTAAGTCCGACACATTTTTAAATACATTCTGATTGTTTTTAAACAATTGGCGAATATTATTTAAGGCTTCTATTTCGCAATTGATAAATGCTTCAGCAGTATCTGAAGTAATTGCTTCAATTCTTCTAATACCTGCTGCAATAGCACTTTCGCTTATTATTTTAACCATTCCAATATTACCTGTTGCCGAAGCATGCGTGCCTCCACAAAGTTCAATCGAATAATTCTTGTCAAATGTTATTACTCTAACCGAATCGCCATATTTTTCGCCAAATAAAGCCATAGCTCCCAATTTTTGAGCTTCAGCAATTGGCATATTTCTATTTTCTTCTAATTTAATATTCTCTCTGATCTTAGTGTTTACAATCATTTCTATTTCAGCAATTTCCGAATCGCTAAGTTTTGAAAAATGAGAAAAATCGAAACGCAAACGTTCGTCATTTACCAGCGAGCCTTTTTGCTCAACATGCGTTCCAAGAACTTTTTTAAGTGCAGCATGAATTAAATGCGTTGCAGAGTGATTATTTTCCGTTAATCTACGCTTGTTTTCATCCACTTTTGCAGTTAAAACCGAATCGAATGCAATTGGCAATGCTTCAGTTATATGAATTGTGAGATTATTTTCTTTAATGGTGTTGAGAATAGCTACTTTATCATCGCCATTTATCAGCCAACCTTTGTCGCCAGCTTGTCCGCCTGATTCTGCATAAAAGGGCGTTATGTCTAAAACAAGTTGAAACAATTCTTTATTCTGAGACTTAACTTTACGATATTTTACAATTTTTGCTTCGCACATTAAATTATCATAACCAACAAATTCGGTTTGTGCAGTAAATAATTCTTGCCAATCGTCGGTTTCAACTTTTGTAGCTTTACGAGAGCGTTCTTTTTGAGCTTCTAACGATTTTAAAAACTCGGTCATATCAACTTCAAATCCTTTTTCTTTAGCTAAAAGTTCTGTTAAATCTATTGGAAATCCATAAGTATCATATAGTTCAAAAGCAAATTGTCCATCAATTAGCTTGTTTGTATTTACTTTTATATAGTTTTCAAATTTAGCAATTCCCTTATCTAGGGTGTTTAAAAACGATTCTTCTTCTTCTCTAATAACTCTTTCTACAAGTTGTTTTTGTGAGCGAATTTCAGGAAACTGACTACCCATTTGTTCTGAAAGAACTTGAACCAAATTGCAAATAAATGCCGATTTCATATCTAAGAAGCTAAATCCATAGCGAATGGCTCTTCTTAAAATTCTACGAATAACATAACCTGCTCCAGTATTTGAAGGAAGTTGCCCATCTGCAATAGCAAAAGATACGGCTCTAACATGGTCAGCAATTACACGCATTGCTATATCTTTCTTTTCGTCTTTGCCATAAGATAGATTAGAAAGACTAGCAATTTTCATCAATAATGGCTGGAAAACATCGGTATCATAATTTGATTTCTTATGTTGCAGAACCATACATAATCTTTCAAAGCCCATTCCTGTATCAACATGTTTATTGGGCAATTGCTCCAAACTACTATCTGCTTTTCGGTTAAATTGAATGAAAACCAAATTCCAAATTTCAATAACCAAATGATGGCTTTCATTAACTAATTCGCGACCAGAAATTAATTTTTTATCTGCTTCATCACGCAAATCAACATGAATCTCGGAACAAGGACCGCAAGGTCCCTGATCGCCCATTTCCCAAAAATTATCCTTTTTAGAACCTGGAAGAATTCTTTCTTCTGGAAGATATTGTTTCCATAAATCAAATGCTTCTATGTCTGGAGCTAAACATTCAGCTGGGTCGCCACCAAAATAGGTAGCATAAATAATATTTTCGTCAATTTTATAAACTTCGGTTAGTAATTCCCAAGCCCAATCGATAGCTTCCTTTTTGAAATAATTTCCAAACGACCAATTACCAAGCATTTCAAACATGGTATGATGATACGTATCGTGTCCAACTTCTTCTAAATCATTGTGTTTTCCCGAAACTCTCAAGCATTTCTGAGTATCTGCTATGCGAGGAAATTTTATTGTTGAGTTGCCTAAAAATAAATCCTTAAATTGATTCATTCCTGCATTTGTAAACATTAATGTAGGGTCATTTTTCAACACCATTGGTGCTGATGATACAATTTCATGTTCTTTACTTTTAAAAAATTCCAGAAATTTTTCTCTAATTATTTTCGATTCCATATAACTTTTGAATGTTTATTTCGTATTAAAGTATCTTAACGAATAGTTAAAATCCATTGCAAAGTTAGTTTATTTTATTATTTTTGTAATCTTGCGAAATTAAATTTTAACAAAAAAGTAGTTAACCTATTATATTATTGATATTTAGCTAATGGCAAAAAAACACAAATACCACTTTGATTACAATACTTTAACGTTCAAGAAGGTTCGTGTGTCTTTTAAGCAAAAATTCTTCAAGTTTTTATCCTTTATTACATCTAGTTTGGTTTTTTCAACTGCTATTTTAGTTGTTTTGTACTCTGTTGTTGATTCTCCTAAAGAAAAAGTATTAAAAAAAGAGATAGAGCTGTACAAGTATCAGTTTAAAGTAATGAATGATAGAATTAATAAGCTTAGTTTGGTATCAAAAGATTTAGAGAGTAGAGATGACAATATTTATAGAATGATTTTTGAAGCTGAGCCTGTACCCAAAAGCGTTAGAAATGCAGGTTACGGTGGAGCCGATAAATATGAAAAGCTACAAGGATATTCAAACTCGGATTTGCTAGAAGAAACAACCAAGAAGATTGATAAGCTATCTAGGCAATTATATGTTCAATCAAAATCGTTTGATGAAATTTTTGATTTAGTAAAAAACAAAACAAAAATGCTTGCATCAATTCCTGCTATACTTCCGGTATCATTAAAACGAGCAAGTATTGTATCGGGATATGGCTATAGAATTCATCCAATTTTCAAAGCAATGCGTATGCATACAGGAATTGACATAGCTGCTGCTAAGGGAACACCAGTATATGCCTCTGGCGACGGTGTAGTTGTTGGATCTGGACAAGATAGCGGTTATGGAATTGCAGTAAATATCAATCATGGATACGGTTACAGAACAAAATATGCCCATTTATCAAAAGCTGCAGTTAGACAAGGACAAAGAGTTAAACGAGGCGATTTAATAGGATATATTGGAAGTACCGGATTATCAACTGCTCCTCATTTACATTATGAGGTATTGAAAAATGGATCAACTATTAATCCAGTAAATTACTTTTATATGGATATTACACCCGAAGAATATCAACGTATTATGGAAGAATCTTCTAAGGTTAATCAAGCATTATCATAATAAATCTAAAAAAAAGTATAAAAAGATAAAACAATATAAAAACTTGAATTATATTTGCGAACTTAAAATTTTAATAAAATAATTATGACAGAAACAATACAAAAATCACTCAGAGAATCAAAAGCTGCAAGATGGACCGCACTAGCAGTTGTTGCATTTACAATGCTTTGCGGATATTATTTGGCAGATGTAATGGCACCTTTGAAAGGTCTTTTAGAAACTGAAAAACTATGGAATAGTACCGAATACGGATTTTTCACAAGTGCTTATGGCTGGTTCAACGTATTTTTGATGATGCTAATCCTTGGAGGTATTATTCTTGACAAAATGGGTGTTCGTTTTACTGGAATGATGGCTGCAATAATAATGGTTATTGGTACAGGCGTAAAATACTGGGCAATAACAACTCATTCTTTAGATGGAGCTACTATTATTGGGATGAAAGCTCAAGTTGTAATTGCTGCATTAGGATATGCTACATTTGGTGTTGGAGTTGAAATTGCGGGTATTACAGTTTCAAAAATTATCGTAAAATGGTTCAAGGGGAAAGAACTTGCACTTGCAATGGGACTAGAAATGGCAACTGCTCGTATTGGAACTACTCTTGCTTTATCAACATCTTATCCAATTGCTAAGGCATTTGGAGGCGTTTCTACTCCAATTCTACTTTGTTTAATAATGCTTTGTATTGGATTAATTGCTTTTTTCATATATACATTTATGGATAAAAAATTAGATGCATCTGAAGCTGGAATGAAAGAAGAAGAAGAAGCATTTAAATTATCTGACATTTTGGTAATTGTTACGAATAAAGGCTGGTGGTTGTTAGCAATACTTTGCGTTTTATTCTATTCTGCAGTATTTCCATTTTTAAAATATGCATCTGATTTAATGGTTCAAAAATTTAATGTTGACCCCGAATTAGCTGGGACTATTCCTGGAATGTTGCCCTTTGGAACAATGTTTTTAACTCCTTTCTTTGGAAATTTATATGATAGAAAAGGAAAAGGTGCTACAATTATGATTATTGGTGCTACTCTTTTAATATTTGTTCATGCAATGTTTGCTATTCCATTTATTAATAACTGGATTATGGCAATTGCATTAATTCTAATTTTAGGTATCGGGTTCTCATTAGTACCATCTGCAATGTGGCCTTCTGTTCCAAAAATCATTCCTGAAAAACAACTTGGTACTGCTTATGCTTTAATTTTCTGGGTTCAGAATTGGGGCTTAATGGGAGTTCCTGCGCTTATTGGCTGGGTACTTGATGCTTATTGTGTAACAGGAAAAACTATTGAAGGAAATACTACTTATAATTACACCATCCCGATGTTAATTTTTATGGGCTTAAGTATCTTAGCTTTATTAGTTGCATACTTGCTTAAACTTGAAGACAAGAAAAAAGGCTATGGCTTACAACTTCCTAATATGGAACAATAATATCTATATATATAAGCAAGGCTTTATCGGAATACGGTAAAGCCTTTTTTTATTGCTTAAAATTTTATACAACTATTTTTAAATTATATGACATAAAATTTGTGAACTTTCAGATATTTACTTTCCATTACTGTTAAAGTAATTGCGGAGTAATGTTAACAAAAGTTAATCATTAACAAATAGCTGTAAAAAACAGTACTTTTATATAAAAAAACGAACTAAAAATTAACACAATTCATATATTTGAGATAATTAAATCGAACCACATAATCCACCACTACTAACAAAACCTTAATTTAATGAAAAAATCTACATTTAAACTTAACCCTTTTTTTATTGCTTTGGTTATAAGCTGTTTTCCTGTGTTATTATTTGCTCAAACAGTTAATAAAGACTTTTTAGACGGAGCAATACATTTTAAAATTAAAGATTATGTTTCTTCAAATATAACTGTAAATGAAGATAAAACAGTTGATATAAATCAAATGGATTTCATGGTTCGTGTAGTTTCAAAATATGCTATTAAGCAAATACAACGACCTTATGATATAAATAACGATTCAAAGCTTCAAAGAATGTTTATTGTATATTTTGACAATATTAATAAAATCGATGAATTTGTAAAAGAGCTAGAAAATAATAGTGATATTGAATTTGCCGAAAAGTGTCCACGAAGATACCCATATTGGGTGCCTAACGATCCTTATTATGTCCTAAATTCCACTACAGGTGCTGGAACAATAAATTGGAGTTGGCATTTAGACCTTGTAAAAGCTGAAGCGGCATGGGATATTCAAAAAGGTTCTAACACTGTAAAAGTTGGAGTTGTTGATAATGCTATTTGGGGCGAACATCCCGATTTGCAAATACCATCAGCAAACCAATACAATGGCGCTACTCAAGTTACAGGAAACTCTGCTCCTCCATCATCAGTTTCTCAAGCACAGTGCGCCGACCCAAATAATGGTTGCGATGCTTATACATGGAGTCATGGAACACATTGTGCAGGAAATATTGCTGCAATCAATAATAATGGAGTAGGTGTTGCCTCCTTAGCTGGAGGAAATGGATCTCAAGTTTCGGGGGTTCAACTTTATGCTGCGAAAGCAGACGGAGGAAGTGGAATGTACAATAACTACATTAACAATGGCATAAATTGGTGCGTAAATAAAGGCTGTAAAGTCATAAGTTTATCTTTAGGAGGCTATTCACAAAGCCAATCAGATATATTAGTAATTAATGCAGCTTACAATGCTGGCGTAACAGTTCTTGCCGCAGCAGGTAATAATGGAGATGGAGCTGAAGATGCCGCAAATGCAAATGCCATTTGCTACCCCGCAGGATATGCAAATGTTATTTCTGTTGCTTCAGCTAATGGCGACAAGAAATTATCGGGCTTTTCAGAATATGGCACATGGGTAGATATCGCTGCTCCAGGTGGATATAATTCTACAAATATGCAAAATTATGGAATTTCTCAGTTAAGTACAACATACGTTGAAAATACAATAATAGATTATGTTTTTAGTGGCAGCGGCCCTTTATCTGGAAAATATGATGTTATGCAAGGAACCTCTATGGCTTGTCCCATAACTGCTAGTTTATGTGCCTTGATGCTTTCAAAAAAGCCTAACTTAACTCCAACACAAATATTATCTTGCCTACAATCGTCAGACCAAGCATTAGCAACTGGTTCAAATGCAATATCGACTGGAAACGGCATTATAAATGCTCAGGCAGCACTGCAGTGTTTAGGGACAGGAGATGACGATTTGGTAGAAACAAGCAACGTATCAATTTATCCTAATCCAACAACAGGTGAGTTTAATTTAGTTTGTGGTGATAATTTTACAGGAACAACTATCATTAGAGTTTATAATAATGTTGGTTCATTGATTCTTGAAAATTTTATTCCAGAATCTAAAAATAAAGTTTCTTCGTTTTCTTTGAACAACACTGATTCAGGTATATACTATGTGTCTATTATAAATGATAAAAATGCAATTACAAAAAGATTATCCATTGTTAAGTAGCAAAGATAGACTCAATTACTATAGCAATTTTTATTAAAATGTAGTTTTATTGCCATATTATAAAAGGCTTTATTCTGAAAGGATAAAGCTTTTTAAACAAAAATAAATCCAGTATTTACAAAAATAAAAAATCCTTGTTGTATTTTACCAGTTTTACTTTTATATTTAACAAAAAAAACATACCAACAACCAAAACTAACCACAATGAGAAAATTTACATTTAGTTTTAGAAATTTATGGGTAGCAATTTTTATTGCCATAATACCCTTAGCTTCAACCTCCCAAACGGTGAATAAAGACTACCTTGATGGTGCAATTCACTTTAAAATCAAAGACGACGTCCACATAAGAATTAAAGTTAATGAAGACAAAACTGTAGATATTAATCAATTAAGCTTTTTAAATCGTCTTGCAAATAAATATGCGATTAAACAAATTCAACGCCCTTATGATGCATTTAATGATTCAAAACTTTTGAAAATCTTTATTGTTTATTTTGATAATATTGGAAAGATTGATGAATTAGTAAAAGAGCTTGAAAATGTTGCCATTATTGAATTTGCAGAAAAATGCCCGAGGAGATATCCTTTATGGGCTCCAAACGACCCATATTATACTTTAAATTCTACTACTGGAATTGGAACAATTAATTGGGCTTGGCATTTAGATTTAATAAATGCAGAAGCTGCTTGGGATATTCAAAAAGGATCTAATACGGTTAAAGTTGGTCTTGTTGATAATGCTATTTGGGGAGAACATCCTGATTTACAAATACCTTCATCAAAACAATATAATGGTGCAACTCAAACTGCTGGTAGCTCAGCGCCACCTACAACAATTACACAAACGCAATGTGCAGATCCTAATACATGCCCTTCTTATGAATGGTCGCATGGTACACATTGTGCTGGAAATATTGCGGCTATTAATAACAATGGAGTGGGTGTTGCTTCTTTAGCTGGCGGAAACGGCACTCAGGCATCTGGGGTTCAACTATATGCTGCAAGAGCTGATGGCGGAAGCGGAATGTATAGCAATTATATTACCAACGGAATAAATTGGTGCGTAAATCAAGGTTGTAAAGTAATAAGCTTATCACTTGGAGGATCAACATCTAGTGCAACAGAACAAACATTTTTCACTTCTCTCTTTAACAATGGCGTAACAGTTGTTGCAGCTGCTGGAAATGATGGTGTTACAACCCTATCTTATCCTGCTGCTTATAATAATGTTATTTCTGTTGCTTCATGTGATGGTGATAAAAAACTTTCTAGCTTTTCTCAATACGGTACTTGGGTTGACATAGCTGCTCCAGGTGGTTCACAAACTGCAAGTTATGCTACTTATGGAATCTCTCAATTGAGTACAACTTACGTTGAAAATTCAGTTGTTGATTATGTTTTTAGTGGAAGCGGCCCTTTATCTGGCAAATATGATGTTATGCAAGGAACCTCAATGGCATGCCCAATAACTGCAAGTTTATGCGCTTTAATGTTATCAAAAAATTCTACTATTACTCCAACACAAATATTAAGTTGCTTACAATCTACTGATCAAGCTTTAGCTACAGGGTCAAATACTATTTCAACAGGTAATGGAATTATTAATGCTTCTGCCGCTTTAGGCTGTGTGCCCTCTACGTCTGGCATTACTGCAATGTTTACACCATCAGTTACTTCTGGCAATGCTCCTTTAAGTGTTCAATTTACAAACACTTCATCAGGAACGCCTACTCCAAACTCTTATACATGGGCTTGGGCAGACGGAACAGCAAATACTGTTGTAACTACTTTGGCGCAACAATCTCATACATTTAACAACGCAGGTTCATATACTGTAACATTAACTGCTTCAAATGGAACAGCTTCTGCAACTCACACTGCAACAATTACTGTTACTTCTCCTAGCACTGGAGGATGCGACACATTGCACTATCCTTTAGTTGGAACGCTTACGTATTATGCTGCGTCAGACGCTAATAATGCATATTATGGCTATATGCTTGGGACAAATGGTTATGGTATTGCTGGAAACGGAGAATATTTCTCAAGCACAGAAACAGCTGGATTCACTAAAGTAGACAAAGCAATTTATACTTTAGCTAAAGCATCTGGGTCGACAGGAAACATAACATTTTCAGTTCTTAACTCTAATGGAACAACTACAGCTGGATCTACATCTATTGCCCTTTCATCAATTGTTACAGCTTATGGCGGTCAGCCAGGTGGATCGATAATTGTAGATTTTGTTCCTGATATAGCAATTCCAACAGGTGGAATGATTATTGCAACCTCTATCCCAAGTGGTACTAATGGCGATACATTAGCTCTTTGTTCAAATACTGATGGCGACGTTACTACAGGTTCAGCATGGGAGTTATATAGTGGAACTTGGAGTACAATTGAGGCAGATTGGAATGGCACTAAAATTTCAGCAGCAATTTTCCCAATAGTTTGTAGTGGTACTGTAGGAAGCGAAGAAACATTAGGTTTAAACGATGTAATGGTTTATCCTAATCCAACTAACGGCGAAGTAAATATTGCTTATGGAAGCAATTTTTCTGGAAATGCTATTGTTAGAATATACAACAATATGGGATCGCTTATAACTGAAAATAAATATTCAGAAACAACGAATAAAATTTCAACAATTTCATTAAATAATGTTGAGTCTGGAATTTATTATGTTACAATACTAAATAATGACAAGGTTGTTACTAAAAGAATATCTATATTTAAATAATGTAATGATATCAAAAATAGTTGATGTTTTTGCTAAAAGATTTTTTACTTTACGCCCCTAAAGGTGAAGAGAAAATGAGCTCTGCTATAGAGCAACTCATCAGCAACAAATTTTTGAAAATACAATAATGAAGAAGGAGTCTATATTTAGATTCCTTTTTCGTTATAGGTATTCTCTATGGTTATAAAATCTCTATGATTTTATAAGAAAAGATAACAATTAACATTGTATTTGTAATACTCTTTTGAAAGTCCTATATGAATAAACACTTTCTAATATCTTTGTGTGTATAATCGTATCTAACTGTTTGAGTTTTTTAAGTTTTTTGATTTACATAATCAGCATAACATTAGTGCCAATGAACAATATATTTGTCTTTATCATCAATTAGGTAAAGCAGTTTTACTATACTCCGTAATTCCATGCTAGCCATGCTTTAAGGATTTTTAGTTAGCTAGATTTTCGTTTTTTCTTGTTTTCTGCATATAAATTTTTTATTGAAACGAATTACAATAAACTTTCTTATCACCACTATATCTTGGGCTAGATAAAATTTTTATCAACTATTTTTGATATATAAACCATTAAAAATCCTGTTGAATATTTAATCAACAGGATTTTGTGAAGAAAAACTCAATTTACTTTGTTAATGGATATTCAATAATATCACCTCCACCCGATATGTTTTTATTAATCTTTTTGGGCGTTCCTTTATAAAAAATTCTGCCATATCCGCTAATTTCAGCATTCATAGTGTCTGTTACAGTTGTCTCAATTGTTCCATTGCCTGTTGCTGATATATCATACGATGCATTTTTGCAAATTAACTTTCTGATTTGTGCATACGATTTGCCACTTACATTTAGCTTCAAATTATTTACTTTTCCTCTCATTCTGAAATTAGACGATCCAGCTACTGACAAATCTAAAGTATCGAAATTGAAGTCTCCAACAGTTTTTATTTCATTTCTGTTGTTTTCGCATGTTATAGATTTTAAATTAGGCAATGAAATTTTTACTTTCGTTTTCAGGTTTTTAAGATTTATTTCATCTTTGTATTTAATTAAAAGCGTATCAGCAACAACTTTTATTTCAGTTAGTGCGATTAAGTTTTCATAGTCTGAAAGTTCTACGCTGATATTTTGTTTTTGATAAAGCTCTATTCTTGCTGCCCCTGAAATTTTTAAATGTGCAAAACTTTTATCAATATTTACGGTTTTATTTACTTCATTTCCCTGACCAATAGTTGTTTTAAAGCTACTGTCAGAAATAAAATCTCTTACATCTGTATCTGAATACTGATATAATTCGAAACTGCCAGATTCCTCAACGCTTTTATTTACAAATCCAATAACTTTCACTGGAATATATAGTACAATTATTGTTGCCAATAATATTGCACCTAAAATTATTTTATTACTTGTTTTCATATCTTCTTATTTATTTATATTGTTCATAAAGGGTTTTCACTTCGTCAATTGAGATATTTAGCAATTTTAGGGTTCTGAATACTTCTGGAAGCTCTTTATTTAAAAATTCTTCTTTAACCACTTCACATGTTTTCTTATACCCGTTTTCGCTAACAAAATACCCAACACCTCTTTTGTTAAAGATAATTCCTCTTTCTTCTAATATTAGGAATGAACGTAAAGCGGTATTTGGATTTACTTCAAGCATCACTGCTATTTCACGTACTGAAGGAATTCTCTCGTTTTCTTTCCACTTTTTGAGTAGAATGTTCTCATACAAATAGTCTGCTATTTGCTGATAAATTGATTTGCTTTCTTTAAATTCCATCTTATACCTCTTTCTCTTTAAGTCTGAAATATGTTGCAACTAGCAATGAACAAGGCAAAATGACTCCAAGTACAATTTTGAATAAAATGCTATTGAATATGAACACGCTAACATCGAAATTAATAGTTTCTCTAACGTCAATATCTGTAATAGAATATTTGAAAAGAAAAAAAGATGCTAAAATTAAAAATACAGTGAATGCACCTAAAAAAACTGAAGTAAGAATAAATTGAGCTTTTTTAAAATGAGCACTACCATACAAATAAATAAGGTTAATTAGCATATAATATTTTGCTGCACTAATAAAATAAGACATATCAGGGAAGTCGAATTTTGAGCCAATTGTAAAATACGCTATTCCATTTGTCATAGCTATTGCAAGCATACTTAAAAGAACAAAAAGAATTATATATATAACTGAAGAAAGAAGCCACGAAACAAAAAACTTTTCAAATGAAGAAGCTGGTAATGTTAAAAATGAGAATGAATGTTGGCTTTTATGAATATTATTGAATGAAAAACTAGTAAAAATCCCTCCAAAAATAAACATGAAAAATATGGAAGATGTAATAGCCATCATTTGATTATAGTTTTTATTTAAAAAAGCTAAAGTTAAAATAAGTAATAGCATGCCAACGTAACCAACTAGCGCCCACAAAAATGGTTTTGCATTAGTCATAAAATTGAGTTTTAAGAGAAGAAAAACCCGTCGTATATTGAAGTTTTTAATTGCATCCATAATTCTAGTTTTTTAAATGATTAATAATTGTATTATTATTGCTGATAACAGCACCAAACAAAAGTTCTAAATCAACTCTGGTGTCGCAATTGTTTGTGTTTTTGCTTATTGCATTTACTCCAAAAATAGAATTATCATGGAAGATAATATCAGTCTCCTGAGAATCACCAACAATATGTTTAAAACATAATTTATTTGTTATTTCTTCTATTGAATGATTGAATGCAATTTTATTTTCGTGAACAATAATTACATTGTCGATCAAGCTGTCTAAATCGCGCACTTGATGTGTTGATATTAAAATCAGGCGTTCTTCATTAATAGTAGATGCAACAATTTTTCTGAATGTGCTTTTTGAAGGAATATCTAATCCATTAGTTGGTTCGTCTAATATTAAAATTGGAGTATTAGTCGCAATACCAAACGAGAGCATGATCTTTTTCTTTTGTCCAAAGGAAAGATTCTGAATTTTATTGTTTTTATCTACCTCAAAATCTTTTAAAAACTGATCAAACTGATTGTGATCGAAGTTTTTATAAAAAGGCGAATACAATTTTTCATAGCTACAGATAGACATCGAAGGCATTTCAAATTCTTCTGGAACTATGAAAATTTTTTCTAGAAATTCAGGATTGCGGTCTTTTGGATTGTATCCTAAAACCAAACAGTTTCCTTTCTGAGGAAAAGTAAGTCCGCAGATTTGCTTCAATAAGGTAGTTTTTCCTGCACCATTTTTGCCAAGAAAACCACAAACTGAACCAGCATTGAGCGATAAATTTAAATCGCTAAAAATAGGCTGGTTCTTTTTATAGCCGAATGTTAATTCTTTTATTTTTATCATATCAAATTGTTTTAGTGTATTACGTCATTAATACACTGCAAATATAAGTGAATGTTTTTGAATAAGTCAAGTTTATTTGTAATTATTTTTTAAAAACATGGAAACAACTGTTTTTCAGATGTATACAAAAGGTAGAATTCTAAATGATTTTACATTAATTCATATTATATTTGTAAAAACAATTTTGTATGCGTTATCAACCACTATCATCCAATTTCTATATAAACAATCGCGAGCGATTAAATAAATATCTTAAAAAATCAAAATCTTTGGTTATCATTCAATCCAATGATGAAATGCCAAGAAATGGTGATAGAAACTACATGTTTCGTCAAAGTTCTGATTTGTTTTATCTTACTGGTCTAGACCAAGCAGAAACAATACTTTGTATTTGTCCAGAGCATCCGAATAAAAATTATCGCGAAATCGTTTTTACAAAGCGTACAGATGAAATCACCGAAATTTGGAATGGTTCGAAATACTCAAAAAAAGAAGTTCAAAACCTATCGGGTATTAAAACTGTTTTTTGGACGGATGAGTTTGAAACAGTATTGCTCGATTTGATGCTCAATTCAGAACATATTTTCTTGCAAAGCAACGAACAAGCTAAATACAAAACGCCAGTTGAAACCAAGCAACAACGCTTTGCTAACTGGATAAAAAAAGAATATCCAACTCATAAATATGGCAGAGTTACGCCATATATCTACGAATTAAGAACTGTAAAATCAGAAGAAGAAATAAATCAAATTAAAAAAGCGTGCGAAATCACTTCAAAAGCATTTGAAAAAGTGCTTAAATTCACAAAACCGAATGTTTGGGAATATGAAGTTGAAGCTGAAATAATGCATGAGTTTATCAGAAATGGAGCTACTGATGCTTATTCTTCAATAGTTGCATCTGGCAAAAGTGCATGTATTCTTCATTACGAAAATAATGATAAACAATGCCAAGATGGCGATTTGGTATTGCTTGATTTTGGCGCAGAATATGGTAATTATGCTTCTGATTTGTCTAGAACAATTCCTGCAAATGGCAAATTTACGCCTCGTCAACGCCAATGTTATGAAGCAGTTTTGCGTGTTTTCAAAAAAGCGAAATTATTGTTTGTTCCTGGAAATACCATCGATTTTGTTAATTCCGAAACCAACAAATATATGGAAGAAGAATTAATAGGGCTTGGCTTATTTACCATAGAAGATGTAGCAAAACAAGACCCAACTCGACCAATATATCAAAAATATTTTATGCATGGCACCACTCACTTTATGGGATTAGATGTTCACGATGTGGGCACAAAGCAAACGCCTTTTGTTAAAGGAATGGTGCTAACATGCGAACCAGGACTTTATATCAAAGACGAAAATATTGGAATAAGAATTGAAAACGATATTATGGTTGATGATATTTCTGTTGATTTAATGGTAGGAATACCTTTTGAAGCTGATGAAATTGAGAAGTTGATGAAAAACTAAATCAGATTAAAGCAATAATAAATTCATAAATAGATTTTAAACATATACAAAAAAGAGTGATTAAGACTTGAAACTTAATCACTCTTCTTCTATTTATTTTATGTTATTTAGTTGGTGCAGGTGTGGTTTGAGCAGGTGTAGCAACTTCTTTACTGTGTTCACAAGCACTCTTAATTGGGGTTTCAGTTTTTGAAAATTCGGTTCTGTGTCCAATTTTTTCAATTGCAGCAACTAAAGAATCTTTGTTTTGTTTTGTTGGGTCGTACTTAATAGTTACAACTTTTGTTTCTAAATCTGCTACTGCAGAAATTACGCCAGCTTCTTTCATTAAGCCTTCTTCTATACGTGCTTTCCCTTTTGGGCAGTGGAAATCAACTTTTACTTTTAATTCAGCTTCGTTTTCGTTAACAAAGGTTGCTTTTGTTGTACCAACAAACATTATCATTGGTAATAATAACAAAAATACAGTTTTTAAAATTTTCATGGTTAATTAGGGTTTAGTTAATATTTGAATCAAATTTACTAAGAAATACTAAGCCTTGTTGTTAATGATATGTAAACATTGATTTAAAATTTGTTAAATATGGATTGAATTTCTAATTATATACGTAATTCATGTTTAATTTTCACCTTTTAATTTATTCATTTTACCGAAAAAAAATTTTTTATCAAAGAAATGCAACTTACTTTTGTTTTTTCAATCTTTAAAAAGGAAATATCATTTAATATGAAGTTAAAAATAATAATAATAAGCTGCTTTTTAATAATTGCATTTTCTTCTTTCGCTGGGGCACCAGTAGAAATAGCAAAAGTTACCCTAAGTGGATATATTAAAGATAAAGATAATGGCGAAGCACTTATTGGAGCTGCTTTATTTGTAAATGAACTTAAATTTGGGACGGTAACTAATGTTTACGGCTTTTATTCAATAAGCCTTATTCCTGGAAAATATACTATTAAATATTCATACATAGGTTATGAGTCTAATGATATTGAAATAGATTTATCAAAAAACACTTCTATTAATATTGAGCTTCTGCCCAAAAGAAAAGATTTATCAGAAGTTGTAATTCAAGCAGAACGGACTAACGAAAATGTTACTTCTAACCAAATGAGCACAATTTTAATGAAAATGGAAACCATAAAAAAAATTCCTGCTTTAATGGGCGAAGTTGATATTCTTAAAGCTATTCAGTTAATGCCTGGTGTTCAATCATCGGGAGAAGGAGGCTCTGGTTTTAATGTAAGAGGCGGTTCAATGGATCAAAATTTAATTCTTCTGGATGAGGCTACAGTGTATAATGCTTCGCACTTGATGGGGTTTTTCTCTGTTTTTAATAACGATGCGGTAAAAGAACTTAAACTTTATAAAGGAGACATTCCTGCTGAATATGGTGGCAGACTTGCTTCTTTATTAGATATTAGACAAAAAGATGGAAATTCAAAACGAATTTGTGCAACAGGTGGAATTGGTACAATTTCTAGTCGACTAACTTTAGAAGGTCCAATTATTAAAGATAAAACTTCTTTCCTTATTGCTGGTCGTCGTTCGTATGCCGACTTGTTTTTGCCCTTTGCTAAAAATAAAGATGTTAGACATAACACATTGTATTTTTATGATTTGAATTTTAAATTAAATCATGTTTTTAATCAAAATAATCGCTTGTTTCTCTCGGGATATTATGGTAGAGACATTATTGCGGTAGGCAAAACTGATCCTTTTAAAATGAGCTGGGGTAATTCTACAATCACAGCTAGGTGGAATCATCTTTTTTCTAAAAAACTGTTTTCTAATTTCTCATATATAAATAGTATTTATAACTATGGGTTAGGTGTAGAATCAAGTGTTTCTGGTTTCAAATGGACTTCTACTCTTAAAGATTATACATTAAAAGCAGACATGGGTTATTACATAAATCCCGACAATACCGTCAAATTTGGAGCTTCGGCAACTATGCATACATTTCAACCTGGAATAACAAAAGGATTAGGAGGGCAGTCATTCATCAACGAGATGCGAATACCAGCATCTAATGCTTTAGAATATGGCATATTTGCGTCGCATGAAGTTGCTTTTAATGCTTTGTTTTCTGTTAATTATGGTTTAAGGTATTCAATTTTTCAAAATATGGGCAAAGCTACTATTTATAATTTCGATGCAAATTATAATGCTCTTGATTCTACAGTTTATTCAAAAGGCGATATTTTTAATACATACGGCGGATTAGAACCCAGAATAGGATCAAAGTTTATACTTACCGAAAACTCTTCTGTCAAAGCCAGTTATTCTAGAACAATGCAATACATCCATTTGGCTTCAAATTCTACAGTAGGCACACCACTTGATATTTGGCTGCCCTCTACTCCAAATATAAAACCTCAGAAAGGCGACCAATTTGCTTTTGGATATTTTAGAAATTTTAAAAAGAATATGTTCGAAACATCTATTGAGGTGTATTATAAAAAAATGCATAATCAAATTGATTTTAAAGACCATGCTCAACTGCTTATGAATCCGCAAATAGAAGGCGAATTGCGGTTTGGAAAAGCGAATGCTTATGGTATTGAATTTTTAATTAGAAAACAAGAAGGCAAATTTACTGGTTGGATTGGCTATACCTATTCAAGAGTAAAAAGGACTTTTAAAGATATTAATAATGGAAATCCATATTCAGCTCCTTACGAGCGTCCGCACGATATTTCTATTGTTATGAGTTATGATCTTACAAAACGGATTAATGTTTCAGCTACCTGGGTTTATGCTTCAGGTGCTCCTATTACATTCCCAACTGGACGATTTGTATATGGAAATGTTGTAGCTCCTGTTTATTCTGATAGAAATTCGTTTAGAATTCCAGATTACCATCGCTTAGATTTAGGATTGACTTATGAAGGCAAAGAAAAACCAAATAAACGTTATCATGGATCTCTTACAGTATCTGTTTATAACGCTTATAATCGACATAATACATATAGCATTAGCTTGAAAGAAAATCCAGATAATCATACCGAAACTCAGGCGTGGCGAACCTATTTATTCCCTATTATTCCTGCTATTACATATAATTTCAAATTTTAAAATATTAGAAAACATGAAATCTTATTATATAAATATTTGTCTTTTTTTAATTGCTATTTTTGTTTTTACTTCTTGCGAAGAACGGATAGATATTAAGCTTAAAGATTCGGACAAAAGAATTGTTGTAGAAGGTTCTATAACCACAGAAACAAAAGCCCATAAAGTTATTATTACTGAGTCTTCTAGTTATTTCTACAATCAAGTTGCTCCTGTAGTTAGTGGTGCAACAGTTACAATAAGCGATAATTTAGGAAATGTTTTTCCTTTAACTGAAATTCCTTCTAATTCAGGTATTTATTATACCGATGCAAATGTTAAAGGTATTGCTGGAAGAACCTATACTTTGAAAATAACGAATGTTGATATTGATAAAAATGGAAAAACTGAAGAATATACAGCTTCTGATTTGCTAAAACCTGTGCTAACATTAGACACAATTTCATTTGAACTAATTGATAGTATAAAATATCCGCCAATTTATGCAATAAATGGCTGGGGGCAGGAGCCATCAACAACTGGCGATTATTATGTTTGGAAATATTACAAAAATGGCATACTTGAATCAGATACACTTGATGAATTGGCTTTTTCAGATGATAATATGGTAAATGGAAACTACTTGCCTGGATTTACTATTTTTGCAGGGGCAGCTTTGCCTGGTGATACTATCACTGTTGAGACTATTTCAGCCACAAAAGGTTATTTCGATTTTATCATTAGCTTTATGATAGAAACTCGATGGAATCAAGGTGGAATTGGTGGACCGCCAGCAAATGTTAAAACTAATATTTCTAACGGTGGTTTAGGTTGGTTCAATGCTTCTGATGTTACTATTGCAAAAGGAGTTGTCCCTAACTAGAGTCTGTCAATAAACTCCATACTCATCGTTGAAGTTGTGTTGCCCTTGAGTAATTTGCAAACGTAAACTTCTCAATTTTAACACTTTATTCGCTACGATTAAGAAGTTTCTAAACAGTCACTAGGCTGATTATTGAAAAACGCCGACTATATGGACAAACACTAACTAGAAATTCAAAAGATCACAATCTTTAAATGATGTCTATTTTGAATTGTGTTTTTTACTTTTTAGTAAGTTGGTGGAAAATATTTTCTAAACTTTGTTCTTCTTTATTCATCGAAAGAACCTCTAGTTTGTTTTCTACTGCAAACTTAAATATTTCAGAACGAATGTCTTTATTAGTATTTGTGTGAATTTGAAATTCGTTTTCGCCTGATTTAATTACTTTTAGAATTCCTTGAATGCTTGATAGTTTTGAAATATCGAAAGCAGTGTTAAATTCTACTCGAATAATATTTTTTGAAGAAGAAAGTGCATGAATTTCTTTTGTAGGTGCGTCGGCTACAATTTTTCCTTGATTGATAATAATTACTCTATCACAAATAGCTTCAACTTCTTGCATAATATGCGTTGAAAGCATAATTGTTTTTTCTTTACCAATATTTCTTATCAACTCCCTAATTTCTACAATCTGATTTGGATCTAAACCAGATGTTGGTTCATCAAGTATTAAAACTTCAGGGTTATGTATAAGTGCTTGAGCTAATCCTACGCGTTGACGATATCCTTTAGATAATTGACCTATTTTCTTTTTGTATTCAAGTTCCAAGCCTGTTAAAGAAATCATTTCGTCGATGCGGTTTTTTAAATTTGCAATTTTAAAAATCCCACCTGCAAATTCGAGATATTCTTTAACAAACATATCCAAATATAATGGATTATTTTCGGGAAGATAACCTACTTTTCTTCTAACATCTATTGATTGAGTAACAACATCAAATTCACAAACTTTAACATCGCCTTCTGACTGAGGAATAAAACAAGTGATAATTTTCATCATAGTTGATTTTCCCGCTCCGTTTGGACCTAAAAAACCTACAATTTCACCAGATTGAATAGAAAATGATATATTATCAAGCGCTTTTTGTTCGCCATAGAGTTTTGTAATGTTGCTAACTTGTATTGACATAAAGAAAACATTTATTAATGAATTGCGAAATTACAAAATATTGATAATTATTTATCTTTTTTAACAAAATGTATTTTTATAAATATAACACTTGTCTAAAACACATGAAATACGTTTAGTTTCTTTTATATTATTGATTTTTGAAAATATTTAACAAAAATTATGAAAATATAAGTTGTTATTATAATAAAAATAACAGTTGATATAATAAGTGCTGAATATCCTTTAATAAGAAGATAAATTTGATAGCCTAAATCGTTTTAGATATAACTAAACGTTAACTAAACAGAAATGATATGAAAAATATAGTTAGTTTGAAGTTAATAATAAGTTTATTTCTAGTTTTTCTTTTTAATGTAGCGAATTCTTTCTTGTTTGCTCAATCTTCCTATACGTTAAATGGTGATGCTTCGCATATTGGAGGCGATTGTTTTAATGTTACTCCTAATTTAAATAGTCAAAAAGGAACAATTTGGTATAGTAATAAAATCAATATGAATACGCCATTCGATATTGACTTTAACATTCAGTTTAGCGACCCTGGTGGCGACCCTGCTGCTGATGGTATGGTTTTCGTTTTACAAACAGTTGGAAATACTGCAATGGGACTTGATGGAGAGGGAATGGGTTTTGATGGTTTTTCGCCTTCTCTAGGAGTTGAATTTGATGTTTTTGATAATAGTTCGCTTGGTGATTTATCTTCTGACCATATTGCAGTACAAAAAAATGGCAATCCTGATCATACTGGAGGTGGTAATTTAGCGGGACCTGTTCAAGCTACAACCTTAACAACAAATATTGCAGATGGTAACACACATAGAGTTAGAATTTCGTGGAATCCAGCTACTAACAATTTTAAAGTATACTTTGATTGCGAATTACGAATAGATTTAAATTATAATATTAGAACTATTTTTGCTCCCTCTACCGAAGCATGGTTTGGCTTTACTGGTGCTACTGGTTTATATCATGTTCAGCAAGTAGTATGCCTTGATAACAATATGCTTGTAGCTTTGTATGGTAATACTACAATTTGTCAGAATGAATCGGTAGAATTAAACCTTTCTGGTACTGATTTAACAAATGTGCTTTGGACACCAAATACCAGTATTTCTGATATTACTTCAATAACTCCTACGGTATTTCCTCCAGTAACCACAACGTATTATGTGAGCTACAAAGATGGTTGTAATTTCAATAGAATGGATTCAATTCAAATAAATGTAAATCCAGCTCCAATTGCTGCTATTTCAGCTTCTCCAAATTTATGTCTTGGAAATTCTGTAGTGCTTAGTGGAAGTGGTGGAGGTAGTTATGTTTGGAGCTCAAGTCCAGCAGGATTTAATTCCAATAATCAAAATCCTTCAGTTTCGCCTGTAGCAAATACAACATATACGTTAAAAGTAACTGATGGCAATGGATGTTCTGATACCGAAAATTTTGTGTTAAATGTTAGTAGTTTCCCCACGGCAACTGCCACTGCTGTTAGTTCAAATATTTGTAATGGGCAAACAACTACGTTAAATGGTGGAGGTGGCGTAAGCTATAGTTGGACATCAAACCCTGTCGGCTTTACTTCCAATTTGCAAAATCCAACAATATCTCCAACGCAAAACACTACCTACACAGTTGTTGTTACTAATGGCTTTGGTTGTACAGACGATGCAACTGTTGCAGTAACAGTAACTGCTATGTCATCAGCAACTGCTTCTGCAACAAGTGCAAGTATTTGCAATGGACAAACAACTAGTTTAAATGGCGGCGGCGGTGCAGGCTATAGCTGGACATCAAACCCGGTCGGTTTTACTTCAAATTTGCAAAACCCAAGTATATCACCAACTCAAAACACCACATATACAGTAGTAGTAACAAATGGATTTGGTTGTACAGATGATGCAACAGCTATAGTAACGGTTAACCCAATGACTTCAGCAACTGCTTCAGCAACAAGTGGAAGTATTTGCAACGGGCTAACAACTAGTATAAATGGAGGCGGCGGTGTAAGCTATAGCTGGACGTCAAACCCGGTTGGTTTTACTTCAAACTTGCAAAACCCAATTATATCACCAGCCCAAAACACCACATATACAGTAGTTGTAACTAATGGATTTGGTTGTACAGATGATGCTACAGCAATTGTTAATGTTTTTAATACGCCAACTGTTGATGCTGGTGGAAATCAAACTATTTTGAATGGAACAAATACCACATTGGATCCATCAGTTAGCGGCGGACTTCCAACATATAATTATCAATGGAATCCATCATTGTATTTATCAAATTCAAATATTGAAAATCCTCAAACAACTAATTTGTCGAGTAATACAACCTATAATCTTACCGTTACCGATGCTAATGGATGTACTGCTTCTGATTTTGTTGTAATATCAATAACAGGAAGTCCTTTAAACGTAATAACTAATACTAGCAATTCAATTTTATGTACAGGAGGGCAGACCCAATTAAATGCAAATACCTCAGGTGGTTCTGGTTTATATTCGTATTTGTGGTCTGCCTCTCCTTCTTATGACTGGACTGCTAATGGTTCAAATCAAAATATTCAAAATCCAATAGTGCTACCAACTATTTCCACTGTTTTTACAGTTACAGTGAGCGATGGATTTAATACTGTTACGGGTCAAGTATCCGTAACAGTAAATCCATTGCCTATTGCAGAAGCAGGTGCAGAACAATCGATTTGTATTGGAGCAAGTGTCACATTAATCGCTAGTGGTGGAACTCCTGTATGGAATAATGGAATAACAAACGGTCTTGCATTTTTTCCTACAGCAACAAACACATATACTGTAACAGTAACAGATGCAAATAGTTGTACAAATACCGACAATATTATAGTTAACGTAATTCCTAAGCCAATAGTTGAAGCAGGAAATGAAATTATTATATGTTCTGGTAATTCGGTTACACTCCATGCGATAGGTGATAATAACCCTGTTTGGAACGGTGGAGCAGTTCAAGATGTACCATTTGTGCCTACTTCATCAGGTTCGTACGTTGTAACTGTAACTGGTGCTTCGTCATGTACAAATACTGATATGGTTCAAGTAACCGTAAATCCTAAGCCGAACATTCAGATTTCAGGCGTAACCCAATTATGCAATGGAGATACTTTAGTTTTAAATGCCACTGGAGGCGGAACCTACCAATGGACAAACAATGGAATGATTAGCAATAGTCAAATATCAAATCCAACAATATATCCAACTACATCTACAAACTATAGTTTAACAGTAACAAGTGATTTAGGCTGTACAAATACTTCAAATATTTCTATACAAGTGTTCCCAGTTATAATACCAAATATAACATCATCATCGCCATCTGCATTTTGTTATAATAATCCTGCGCCAGTGCATTTGTATGCTCCATCTGGATTTGCGAACTATTTATGGTCGAATGCAGAAACAACTCAAACAATTACAGTTAATCAAACGGGGAATTATACCGTTACTGTTACAGATGCGAATGGATGCAAAAGTATTTCTGCTTTGCATAGTGTAGTAAATTCATCAGAAATAAATCCTTACATAATAGTAAATGGTCCTTCAGTAATTTGTTTTGGCGAAAGGGTAGACTTAATAACCGACACAGTTTACCACACTTACGAATGGTCTACAGGCTCAACAACAAATATTATATCTGCTTTTGAAAGTGGAAATTACAATGTTACAGTTAGTGACTTTTATGGATGTAAAGAAGCAACCGATTCTGTTACCATTGTGGTAGATCCTAAACCAGAGGTTTATTTTAGCTACGAAAAATTTCAAAGTAATGTTCATTTTTATAACTATACTTTCTTTGGCACAGATTTTACTTGGGATTTTGGTGATGGTTCAGCTTCCTTCGTGGGAAATAATCCAATACACGATTACACTGCAAAAGGCTCATATTGGGTAAAGTTAACAGCCGTGAATGATTGCGGAACAGATATAGATTCTATTTTGATTGTAATTGATCAAATGACAAATGTAGATGATTTAATTGACGGTATTAATCAAGTAAGCATATATCCAAATCCAGTAAGTGATGAAGTTAATTTGCTAATCACTTCTCTTGAATCAAATGAAATGCAAATAAGTATTTTAAATTTAATGGGTCAGATAGTTAATGATGAAACCATTAATCTTACACAAGGCAGCATGGAATATGCAATTGATTGTAGTAAATTGTCAAAAGGGTTTTATTCAATAGTGCTTAAAACGGATAAAGGAATAATGACACGAAAAATAATTAAGGAATAACTCTTTTTTTTATTAGTTCACAAGCTGCATTGAAATCTATGGTTGAGGTGCAGCTTTTTTTATTTCTATTTATTTTCTTATTAAGATTTAGTATAACTTTGCAGGAAAGACTTCAAATCAAATTATGTCGAATAAAGGAAGAATAATACGTTCAACAGGCAGTTGGTACTCAGTTAAAGACGAACAAAACAACTTAGTTGAGGCAAAGCTTAAAGGAAACTTTAAAATTAAAGGAATAAAAAGCACAAATCCTTTGGCTGTTGGCGATTTAGTTGAATTTGACTATCAGGATGAGAAGAAGATTGGGATGATTCATAAAATTTATCCACGAACAAACTATATAATCCGAAAATCGACCAATTTATCAAAGCAAACTCATATTATTGCTGCAAATATCGATATGGCATATATTGTTGCCACGGTTGCTCAGCCCCGAACTTCAACTGGTTTTATTGACAGATTTTTGGTAACAGCAGAGGCGTATCATATTCCGGTTACCATCATCTTTAATAAATTTGACTTGATGAGTGATGAAAGAAATCAGAATTTATTGGCTGAATATGTCGAGATGTATGAAGAAGTAGGCTATAAATGCATGCTAACTTCTGCAAAGACCGGTTTTGGGGTAGAAGAGTTAAGAAATGAAATAAAAGATAGAGTTGTTCTAATGTCGGGGCATTCAGGCGTTGGAAAATCAGCATTAATCAATGCAATTGATAACACGATAAATCAAAAAACAGGCGAAATATCTGATGTGCACAGCAAAGGAAAACATACAACTACATTTGCCGAAATGCTCGACTTGTCGTTTGGTGGGTTTATTATTGATACGCCTGGCATAAAGGAGTTTGGAGTAGTAGATTTTGAACATTCGGAAGTATCGCATTATTTCCCTGAGATGCGTGAACGAATTGCAGGTTGCAAATTTAATAATTGCACCCATGTTCACGAGCCTTCATGTGCTATAAAACAAGCTGTGGAAAATAATGAAATTCATCCTGATAGGTATAATAATTATTTAAATATTCTGAATAATGTTGAAGATTATTTGGAAGAATGGGAATAAGGATAATAGGTGCACGGTAAAAGGTGACAGGTGCAAGGTGAACGGTACAGGGTAACACCATACGGATGACCTGATGGCGGACAGGAATCTTCGCAAAAGGGTTAGTTTCGGAGCAAAAGTTTGCTATAGCAAGCGCTTTATTTACACAGTGTGACACAGAGTTAAAGCACAGTGTTGCACAGCGAAAACAAAGAAAACAATGAAACTCTGTGATAAACACGGTGTTACACTGTGCAAGAAAAGTTGCTAAGGCAACAGCAGATAAGGTAATAAAGAAAACCGTGAAACGGCGGATGAAATCTTCGCAACTGTCACTGAGCGGAGTAGAAGTAAGCGAAGAAACTTATGTGAACTCTTTTAGGACAAGACACTATGCGTTATGTGGTTTTTTTTGTTGACGAGTAATTTGATAAATTTATTACATTTGTTAAAATAAAATTTGCATGGCAAATATCTTTTTACTAGTTAATATGCGAACAACTCGGAATCTAATATTTGGAAACACCGTGAACCATTTACCATGTACCGTGTATCAGTTGCAAAACCAAGTCGCAAGGGAACAATAAAAAAGCTATGAGAGTTGTAATACAAAGAGTTAGCAGAGCTTCGGTTGTAATAGACGGTGCCTGCAATGGGAAAATAGATGCAGGATTACTGATATTATTAGGCATTGAAGATGCTGATGATGGGGAAGATATTGAATGGCTAGTAGGCAAAATTTTGCGTTTGCGAATTTTTGATGATGCTGATGGTATTATGAATTTATCGATTACTGACATTAATGGAGAAATACTTTTAATAAGCCAGTTTACGCTTCATGCAAGCACGAAAAAGGGAAATCGTCCTTCGTATTTGAAAGCATCAAAGCCCGAAATTGCAGTTCCTTTATACGAGAAATTTATTTTGCATTTAGAAAAAGTATTTCAAAGGAAAATACAAACAGGAGTTTTTGGTGCAAATATGAAAGTAGAATTAATAAACGACGGTCCGGTTACAATAATAATAGATTCAAAAAACAAAGAATAGCTAAAATGACAATTGACGAAGCCCAAAAGATAGTTGACCAGTGGATAAATACTACTGGCGTGCGTTATTTTAATGAACTTACTAATATGGCTATACTAACCGAAGAAGTAGGAGAGGTAGCTCGTATTATTGCCCGCAAATATGGCGAACAATCATTTAAAGAATCGGATAAGGGAAAAGAGCTTTCGGATGAATTAGCCGATGTACTATTTGTTTTAATTTGCATTGCAAACCAAACTGGTGTTGATTTAACCGAGGCCTTAGTTAAGAATTTAGAAAAGAAAACCAATAGAGACAGCGATAGGCATAAGAATAATGAAAAACTAAAAAGTTGAAATAAAAACACATTGTTGTCCGATAAAATGTTATTAAACAAAAACTTCAAAGATTTCTCACTTCGTTCGAAATGACTATCAATATATTATGCCAAGGAGAGAGGGGGTTGTCGGTGGTAAAGCCACCGACAACCCCCTCTCTCCTTTTTTCCCTCAACTTGTTGTCATTCCGACCGCAGGCGATGCATTGAGCGTGAGTCGAAATGGAGGAATCTTATATTATTTTTCCGGACAACAATGAAAAAACACACAAAAACTCTTAAAAATTTCCATGTTAATTTAATATTAATATGGAATTTCTATTTATAAGCCAGTTATTCAATTACATAATTGAAATTTTCACAATTAATTCACGCTAACTTAACATATAAAATAACATTTAATTAACCTGAAATAAATATTAGCTTCATATTTGACCGATAAATTTGCATAAACTTTAAATTAAATATACATGAAAGCAAATTTATCTTTTAAAAAATCATTTTTATTTTTTATTTTCATTGCCTTTACTGGCATTGTTTCAGCACAAGAAGAAACACGTTCGCCTATTGACACCCTTGCAACAAGTGTAAAAGAAATTGAATCGAAATTAGGCATTTTCGAAAAACTTAAATTCTCAGGTTATTTTCAACCACAATTTCAATATGCCGATTCTTCTGGCGCAAAATCTTATGCTGGAGGCGATTTTCCTTCATTTTCTGATAAACGTTTCTTGTTAAGAAGATCTCGTATTAAAGCAACCTATACAAATAATAATACTCAATTTGTTTTTCAATTCGATGCTGGCGAAAAAGGCTTTACTATAAAAGAAATGTAC
Source organism: Bacteroidota bacterium (assembly GCA_037139195.1). Taxonomy (GTDB): domain Bacteria; phylum Bacteroidota; class Bacteroidia; order Bacteroidales; family JAHJDW01; genus JBAXGW01. Next base: position 47,882 of record JBAXGW010000008.1, on the reverse strand, counting down.
GCAAAAATTACCGATACTAAATTCAAGATGTTCAGTTTAACACTTGGTAGTCAAAACCGTCCTTTCGGCTTCGAACTTCCTTATTCTTCAAGCTCATGCGAAAGTCCTGAAAGAGGGATGCTTTCTCAAATTATTTTTCCAGGAGAATATGATTTGGGAGCAATGTTAACTGTTCAAGGTCCAAAATCATCTAAATGGAACGCTCTTAAATTAGAAGCAGGTTTATTTAACGGTACTGGAAATAATGCTTCGGAATACGACAAGCAAAAAGATATTATTGGACATTTGACTTATAATAAATCAAATAAATCAGAAAAAATAAATTTTGGTTTGGGAGTTTCTTATTTTAATGGAGCAATGCGCCAGGGTTCAAAATTTGTGTATAACAATGGATTAGTTGGCGATTATAATGGTTTTATAGTTGATTCAACTTCCACAAATAACGGATTGTATGCAAAAAGAGAATATATGGGTGTTGACATGCAATTAAATTTAGATTTGCCAATTGGTATAACAGTTCTTCGTGCTGAGTTAATTCAAGGAACTCAACCAGGAACATCATCAAGTACAAAAACACCAACTGCTCAATCAACAGATACTTATTTCCGCAATTTTAATGGTGCTTATTTTTACTTTATTCAAAATATTATGCAAACAAAATTCCAATTTGTTGCTAAATACGATTGGTACGATCCAAATACAAGCGTTTCGGGAAATCAAATATTTGAAAAAACTTTATCACTTAAATCAACTAAATTATCAGCTGCAGATATTAAATATAGCACTTTGGGATTGGGTTTAACTTATAAATATGACCAAAACCTTAAACTAACGGTATATTATGATATGGTTAAAAATGAATCTACATTACTTGCTGGATATTTAAACGATGTAAAAGACAATGTTTTGACAATTAGAATGCAGTATAAATTTTAATAGAATCAAGAAGTAAGAATCAAGAATTAAGAAGAAAAGAGCCAGAACCAAGAAAATAATCCTTATTGCAATAAACATTTCTGTATTCTTACTTCTGTATTCTTGATTCAATAATAAACTTAACATAAACATCAAGCCCATTTAACATTAAATTAATATTAGCAAAGTAAATTTGTGTCAATCAATTTAATAGAGACTTAACATTAAATAAACATATAAAAATGAAAAAAACATTAGCATTAATAGCAATAGTATTTATAGGAATGTCGGCAACAATGCAAACAACTATAAAAATTAAAGGAAGTGACACTATGCTTCCAATATCTCAAAAGGAAGCAGAAATCTTTATGAAGAAAAATGCAGGAACTAGCATTTCTGTTGTAGGCGGAGGTAGCGGTGTTGGAATTGCAGCTTTATTAGATGGCACAACTGACATCGCGATGTCATCGAGAAAACTTAAGATGAGTGAAAAATTAAAACTTCAAGAAGCTGGCAAAGCATACAAAGAAGTGGTAGTGGCTCAAGATGCACTTAGTATTATTGTAAACCCTTCAAATGGTGTTTCTCAAATTACTCGCGAACAAGCTGAAGGAATCTTTACAGGGAAAATAACAAACTGGAAAGATGTGGGTGGTTCAGATATGTCGATAGTTGTTTATTCTCGCGAATCGAGCTCTGGAACTTATGAATTTTTCAAAGAAAACGTTCTTAAAAATAAAAATTACAGCCCTAAAATTATGATGATGCCTGCTACAGGTGCTATTGTTCAGTCGGTTAGTCAAACTAAAGGTGCTATTGGTTATGTAGGTGTTGCTTATTTAGAAAAAGAAGTAAAAGCGCTAAAAGTATCTTATGATAAAGGTAAAACCTTTGTTGCTCCTTCAGTAGCTAATGCAAAAAACAAAACCTATCCTATCACTCGTCCTTTACAATATTACTACTTAGCAAGTTCTGAGAAAACAGTGAAACCATATATTGATTTCGTTTTATCAGCTGAAGGTCAAAAAGCAGTTGAGAATGTGGGTTATGTTCCGTTGAATTAAGAGTTAAAAAGAGGCTGAGGTTGAAATTTAGACTGAGGTTAAGGTTGAGAAAAGATTTAGAGAGGTTAAGAAGTAGTTTTGAAATAGATTATTTCTTAGCCTTTCAAAAAAAACTGGAAGTTGCAGTATCTTAAAGTTCACTTGAATAAATATTAGTAAAGATATTGCAACAACCATTCATGAAATAATAAAAACATAAAAATATACTAATGCAATTCTTCAAAAATTTCTGGACCAAATTCATAGAAGGAATTCTTTTTTTAAGTAGCACAATCACCAGTTTAACGGTTGTGCTTATTATTGTTTTCCTGTTTAAAGAAGGATTGGCAATTTATGGCGAAAAACCTGTTGAGCAAGGATTTGTAATTGCAGTGAACTCAGGTAATAATATTAAAAAAGTTACAGCAGCTCAAATCAAAGACATTTTTGATGTAAAAATAACCAATTGGAAAGAAATTGGCGGCACAAACGATTCAATAATTGTTTTTCGTTTAGATAATATTGGCGATTATTGTTCGGAAGAAGAATTGGGACCAAATTTTGAATTTCTTCCACAAAAAATTGATTCAATAATTCAAAATAATGTTGGAATTATAGCATTTTTCTCCGAAAAAAATATCACTAAAAATTTTAAGGGACGCGTTTTGCCCATCGATAATATTTCGCTTACTAACATGTTTGCTGGCAAAGAATGGTTCCCAACTGCTCAACCAGCAGCCCAAATGGGCTTTTTGCCTTTAATATTAGGAACACTTTGGGTAAGTTTAGGTGCAATTCTTTTAGCTTTGCCCTTGGGCTTAGCAGTAGCAATATACATGGCAGAGGTTGCCAGTCCTAAAATTAGAAATACAATAAAACCAATAATTGAGCTTTTATCAGGAATACCTTCGGTTGTTTATGGTTTTTTTGGTTTAATTATAGTAGTTCCATTAGTTCAGCAAGTTTTTAAAATCCCCGTTGGCGAAACTGCATTAGCGGGTTCAATAATATTAGCTATTATGGCTTTGCCTACAATAATAACAGTTTCGGAAGATGCCATTAGAACAACACCTAGAAGCATGAAAGAAGCTAGTTTAGCTTTAGGAGCAAGTCATTTTCAAACAATTTATAAAGTAATAATACCTTATTCAATTTCAGGAATAACAGCTGCTGCCATTTTAGGAATTGGGCGTGCTATTGGCGAAACAATGGCAGTGCTTATGGTTACAGGTAATGCGGCAGTAATTCCTCATACTTTTTTAGAGCCTGTAAGAACAATTCCAGCTACAATTGCTGCCGAATTAGGCGAAGCACCTCAAGGCGGATTGCATTATAAATCGCTATTTGCTCTTGGTTGCATTCTATTTATTATAACCTTCTTCATAAATTTAATGGTTGAATATATTTCTAAACGAAATGCAAAACATAATTAAACATTCACTACTCTTCGGTGTTCAGAGTGGCTGTTGCCCTGAGCGGAATCGAAGGGTTAATCTACATAAAAATGAAACTAAGCAATAAAAAGAAATTAAATCAAATAATAGCATTCAATATTTTTAGAATATTAAGCTTAATGGTTTTGGGTGTTTTGGCTGCAATTCTTACTTTTATTATTTATAAAGGATTCTCAGTTATTAGTTGGGAATTTATCACAGCAATGCCAGATGAAGGAATGACTAAAGGTGGAATTTATCCTGCAATTATTGGCACTTTGTATTTAATTCTTGGAAGCATCACATTTGCTTTCCCAATAGGAATTTTATCCGCTATTTATATCAATGAGTTTGCTAAAGCAGGAAAATTGAAAAGTTTTATAAGAGTTATGACAAATAACCTGTCTGGCATCCCTTCTATTGTTTTTGGTCTTTTTGGAATGTCGCTATTTGTCAATACGTTAAAATTTGGCGATTCATTAATTGCGGGCTCTTTAACGCTCGGATTAATGATACTTCCTGTGGTTATAAGAACTACAGAAGAATCCTTAAAAGCAATTGACGATTCTTTTCGTCAAGGAAGTTATGCACTAGGAGCTTCTAAATTAACAACAATTCGCAGAGTAGTTTTCCCAATGGCATTTCCAAACATTATAACTGGTTTAATTCTTTCTATTGGACGTGTGTCAGGCGAAACCGCTCCAATATTGTTTACAGTTGCTGCATATTTTTTACCAAAGCTGCCGCATTCAATATACGATCAAGCTATGGCATTGCCATACCATTTATATGTGTTATCAACCAGTGGAACTAATATGAAAGAATCCTTGCCAATGGCTTATGGAACGGCATTGGTGCTGGTTTCAATAGTATTAATAATAAATTTAGTGGCAAATGCGTTGAGAAGATTTTATGGAAAGAAAGTAAAAATGAATTAATTAGAATCAAGAAGTCAGAAGCCAGAATCAAGAAGCACTTCGACTTCGCTCAGTGTGGCACCAGACGGATGACCTAACTGCGGATTACCTGACGGCGGCTGAGGTTCTTGAGGCCAAATGAAAGAAAGTAAAAATGAATTAAACGGTTAAAGGTACAAGGTTAAAGGTGCAGGGCAAACCCTTTACCGTGAACCATACGCTGAGAACCATGAACCAATAAAAAATGATGGAAAAAATAATTACACGAAACGTTAATCTTCATTATGCCGAATTTCAAGCCTTGAAAGACATCAGCATGAATTTTAGCGAAAACACGGTTACGGCTTTAATTGGACCTTCGGGTTGCGGAAAATCTACCTATTTGCGATTGCTTAATAGAATGAACGACCTTATTGACAATGTGAAAATTGAAGGGGAAATTTTGATTGATGGCAATGATATTTATCGTAAGCAACAAGATGTGGACGAGCTTAGAAAAAATGTAGGTATGGTTTTCCAAAAACCAAACCCTTTTCCTAAATCTATTTTCGAGAATGTGGCTTATGGCTTACGTGTAAATGGCGTAAAAGACAATAATATTATAACAGAGCGAGTAGAAACCTCGCTTCAAAAAGCTGCGCTTTGGAATGAAGTAAAAGACAAATTAAAGAAATCGGCATTTGAATTATCAGGTGGTCAACAGCAACGATTGTGTATTGCAAGAGCTTTAGCAATTGAGCCATCTGTTTTATTGATGGATGAACCTGCATCTGCACTCGACCCAATTTCAACAGCAAAAATTGAAGAATTAATTCACGAATTGAAAACTCAATATACAATAATTATTGTTACACACAATATGCAGCAAGCAGGTCGTGTAAGCGATTTTACCGCATTTTTCTATATGGGCGAATTAATTGAAATGGATAAAACCAAAAAGATTTTTACTAATCCATCTGTTAAAAGGACAGAAGATTATGTTTCGGGTCATTTTGGTTAAAATTTTCACACAATCAAATAAATAAAAAAAGAAATAATATATGAATCATTTAGATAAAGAACTACAATACCTCAGAGAACTTTCTGTTGAAATGATGGAAATTGTACGCAATCAAATTTTAAGTTCAAAAACGGCTATTTTAAATTTTGATCATGGTATAGCCGAATCAATTCTTAGAACAGAATCGCGAGTTGATGCCTTGGAATTAAATATTGAAAAAGAATGCGAAAATATAATTGCACTGTATCAGCCTGTAGCTGCTGACTTACGCTTTATCTTGTCAATTTTCAAATCGGTTTCGGATATTGAACGCATTGGCGATCATGCAGTTTTTATTGCTAAAAATTTATTAGACCGAACAGAGCCTTTTGATAAGGTGCTAGTTGAGAATATAAATATGTCGGCTATGTTTGATAGTACTATTGAGCTTTTCGACGATGTGATTATGGCAATGAATTGTCAAGACACTCAAATTGCTCGAAATACATTTAAGAAAGATAAAGACATTAATAAATCATTTAAAAAATCTGTAAAAGTTTTAAAAGAAGAAATTTCAAAGATAAACCAAGCAAGCGATGATATAATTTTACTATACGCAACCGAAGCTCGCTTAGAACGTACGGGCAATTTACTAAGCAACGTAGCAGAAGAAATTATCTTCCACGTAGAAGCCAAAGTATTAAAACATGACAAGCAAGCTAAAAAAGATATAAGAGCAGCACAAAAAGATTAATGTTAATTTACATTAAATTAAAGCCTTGATAGTAATTGATTATCAAGGCTTTTTTTGTTTTTAAGTAAATATAACATCAATAATATATGAAGTTAGTGTTACGTTAATTGTTTGAAATTAGGAATATAGTAACATTAAATTAAATTTCAAGGTAATTTACTCTTGTTCATTAACCTAAAATTAATGATGTAATAATATTAGTTTAATTGCTATTGCTTTAATATTTAAGAAATTTGTTTTCATAATAATAATTATTAATACATAATATGAAAACAAAAGCTTTGAACAATAATACCAGAATATACAGCTTAATTATATTTATTTATTTTTGTTTTGCAAGCCAAAGTTATTTAGTTGCACAAAACTATTATATTCCTAGTCATGAAGACAGTCTTGCTCTGGAAGAAGTAATTGTTGAAAAATATTATATTTCTAATCCAAATGATTCGCTAGACAAAACACTACCAGTTGGCTCAGTAACATATAGAGTTTTTATTAAAATGAAGCCTGGTTATAAGCTTCAGATGGTTTATGGAGATTCGAAACATGAGTTATCAATTAAAACAAGCACTTACTTTTATAATGATTCTATATGTGGGGCAGAAACAGCTTTTCAAGTTGATGCAAAAAAAATACATATTGGAAATGTAGCTTTAGATAGTTGGATTACATTGGCAGCAGCTAATCGAATACATGTTGGAATACAAAAATCGGAAGATACAGGAGGCGGTTTTGTGGCGAACAGAGAAAGTCTTTTTAAAAATGATGGTTTTGCTAATGGAACAATGCCTAATTTTCAGGTTTTCAATATCGATTTGAAAGCGTTTGGATTTAACAATAAGGATTCAATTTTCTCTTCAAATAATTCTGCATGGGCTGCATTAGGCGGAGTTCAAGGTTCTACAGACTCAAACTGCGTTTTAATAGCCCAACTTACTACCAATGGGTATTTGTCTTTTGAACTAAATATTCAAATTGGGACTCCAACTGGAGGTTTTGTGAAATTTGTTGCAAAAAATCCATCTAATTCTGAAATACAATTCAATGGTTTAAAAATTAATTAAATAACTAAATAATTATGAAAAAGGATTTTACAAAAGTTTTTATTTTAAGTTTAAGTATGCTGTTTTCTGTTGGCTTTTCAAGCGCACAAAATGGGTTGGAAAGAGTTATTGTTGAAAAATACTATATTTCTAATAAAGAAGATTCAATTGCTAGCTCTGATAATGCTGGCGGCATATTGCCTGTTGGTTCTGTTACATATCGAATATTTTTAGATATGAAACAAGGATATAAATTCAAAATGGCGTATGGAAGTTCTACTCATGAACTTTTTATGAAGACATCAACTACATTTTTTAACAATGAAGATAGAGGTGGTATATCGCCTAATTTCACAAAAGCTCAAGCTAAAAATAATACAGTAATGTTGGATTCATGGCTTTCTGCTGGCGCTGCTTGTATTGGAAATTTTGGAATATTAAAATCCGATGATGATGGCGTTTCAACTGTTGTAAATGCCGATAATATTTTAGCAAACGACTCAGTTGCTCTTGGAATTCCATTAACAGTTCAAGATGGTTTTATTGCTGGCGCTCCTGGTGAAGTTGGCACGCTTGGCATGGATACTATTACTCCTGTTATTGATGCTTTAAGCCAAGTGGGAGGTTCGCTTTCTGTTTCAAATGGTGCATGGTATTGTTTGTCGGGAGCAACTGGCTATGATAGCACTAACAAAGTTTTAATAGCTCAAATTACTACAGATGGTGTGTTTTCTTTTGAATTAAATATTCAATTACAAACGCCAGATTTTGCCATCGAAAAATATGTTGCTAAAAATCCTTTAGCAGCTGAAATAGTATTTGATAGTTTAACATATTCTTCTATTGACACTACAACAAATGGAATAAAAAATAATTTTAACAAAAAACCTGAATCAGTTGTTTCAATATTTCCAAACCCAACAAACGATAGTTTTACTCTTAGTATTAATTCATTAGATATTAATTCAAATTGTTATTATACCGTCTATAATGTTATTGGAAATGTAATTTTTAAGAAAAAAATTGAAAATACTTCTGCTAATTACAAAGAGCTTATTGATATGAAAAACCAATCTAAAGGAATGTACTTTGTTGAGGTTTCTATTGATGGAAAAAAATCAACTAACAAGTTAATAAAACAATAATTGTTATAAAAACGAAATTAAACTAATCAGCTAAATTCCTATAATTTAGTTGATTAGTTTTTAATAATTTATTTAAATGAAAGCTCTACTGACATTTGTTTTTCTTAATTTTATTTTTGTAACAACTATTTTGGCTCAATGTGAGATTAGGGGCAAAGTTTCTGATAATAATGGTGAAACGTTAATTGGTGTTACTGTTTTTATTAAAACAAATCCTCCAATTGGCGTATTTACAGATATGGATGGCAATTATTCCATAAAATTAAAAGACACGTCAACACCTCAAATTTTAAATATTAGTTATATTGGCTATAATGTTATACTTGATACTATTAATTGCAAAAAAGGCGATTTAATTATAAAAAATTATGTGTTAGAATCAAAATCATCTGCATTAAAAGAAGTAGTAGTTACAGCAAAATCAAGATTTAACAATGACAATCAGCTTGAAGTAATGAAAAGAAAATCCTCTTCAACGATGGATTTTATTTCGGCTGAAACTATTAAAAAAACAGGCGATGCAAATGTTGGTGCTGCAATTGCTCGTGTAACTGGCGTTTCAACAAGCAGTACAGGCATTATTACTGTGCGAGGTATTGGCGATAGATATTTAAAAACAACTATTAATGGTTTTAAAATCCCAACCCTAGACCCTTTTACAAATAATATTAAATTGGATATTTTTCCAGCTAGCTTAATAGATAATATTTTAATTACAAAAACCGCTAGCCCCGATTTGCCTGGCGATTGGGCTGGTGCCTATATATCGGTAGAGACAAAAGATTATCCCGACTCACTTTCTATTGGTTTAGAAAGTTCATTTGGCTATAATCCTCAAACATCTTTTAAAGATGTACTAACATCTGAAAGAAGCTCAACCGATTGGCTTGGTTATGATAATAGCAAGCGAAATATCGACCATAGTTCTTATTCAGAGTTTTATAGCAATCCTACAATGTATCAAGAATTTGTTGCATTGGGTTTGGGCGATTATCTAAAATCGCAAGGAATTACAAGTACTTCAGCATGGAACAACGATTATACAAAGCTAGGTTTAATACAATTAGGCTTGTTGGGAACTGCTCAGTATAATGACCAAGTAGCTTATGATAATGCAATTGAACAGTACAATTCTCTTCAATATAAAGGCGACGCCTTTAATAAAATAAATGCTGATGCGGTAGCATTTTCGCAATCATTGCCCAATACATGGAATTATAAAATACGTAAAGCTCCTTTAAGCAATAGTCAGAGTTTTTCGATTGGAAACCAAACAAAACTTTTTGGGAAACCGCTTGGATTTTTGGTAGGTTATAGATATTCTACATCAACGCAAAGTGATGCTAATTCTATTGCTAATAAATGTATAGGTGTTGACTCTGCTACTAGTATTCCTGCATTTGATTCTTCTTTTCAGCAAGTTAGTAAAGAAGTTAATAGTTGGAGTGCTCTAGTTAATGTTGCCTATAAATACAACCCTAATCATAGTTTGTCTTTATTATTTATGCCCAATGTAACTGGAATAAATAATGTCAGAAAATCAATGTATTATAAAGCAAATAGTGATGATAGTACTTATTCAACTCGAATCAATCAGTTTTATGAATCACGCCAACAGTTTGTTTATCAGTTGAAATCAGAGCATTATTTGCCTAAAAGAAAAATAAAAATTGCATTAAATTCATCGTATACCAATGGGAAAAGTTCGGCTCCCGATTTAAAAGCAATAATTCTTGATGATCAGTCAATCCCTCGAAATCAACCTATTTTCATGTCCACATCAAATGGAACAGGACGGTATTTTAGATATTTAACTGATAATGTTTTCGACTCTAGGTTAAGTGCAGAATTGCCTTTGTATAATAAGCCTGATTTGGTTAGAAAACTAAAAATGGGTATTGCTTATCAAAATAACCATAGAGAAAGTACTCAATATTATTATCAATTATGGGAAGGTATTGGTTCTGAAAATATTAGAAATGCTTCGCCAAATGCCGATCCATATGGAAGAGACCGGTTTGATATAGTTACCACTCAGCTTTCAGGGACTAATAATGATCAGCCTTTTCGCTCAGTACAAGAGTACTATTCTAGATATAGATATCCTTCAAATGATATATTTGGAAATAGCAGTGTAATGGCAGCTTATAGTATGGTTGACTATTCGATTATCCAAAAATTACGAGTATCTGGTGGTTTGCGAGTTGAAAAAGCTAAAACCTATACCGATTGTCAACTTTTCGATTCATTAGGCTTAGCGGCTGATGACCCTAGACGACAATTTGCAGCCGGCGTAGGTTTAGGTGATGTTAAAGTTAACCCAGGAGTTTTAAATGAAATTAGTTATTTGCCAAGTATTAATATAATATATAAATTAAAAGCCGATGAAATTTCGCCAATTAATATCAGAGCTAATTTTAGTCAATCAGTTGCTCGCCCTAATATGCGTGAACTTTCGGATAATGTAATTTACGATCAAGAATTCAGTGCACCTGTTAGAGGAAATTCGGATTTGAAAATGGCACAAATTAATAATTATGATTTAAGGGTAGAAAAATATTTTAAAAATGGCGACAATATTTCTATCAGCGGATTTTATAAGGATTTTAAAAATCATATTGAAATGATGTATTTCGGACCGCTTGGTGGATATATATGGAAAAATAACGAAAACAAGGCCTGGATTAGGGGGATTGAAATAGAAGGTAAAAAGTCTTTATCAAAGAATTTTGAATTCAAGGCAAATGTAACTTTTGTTAATTCCTATTCAAAATTAAATAGATCATTAATAACTACTTCTGGTTTGCAGTTTGGAATTCCTGGTAAAACCACAGAATCTACTATGTTAGGTCAGGCACCTTATATTTTAAATGGCATGTTAACTTATACATCCAAAGAAAAAGGGCTAGTTGCTGGATTAAGTTATAATGTTCAGGGTCGTCGACTTGTTATAGTTGGTGTAAGTTTCTTGCCAGATATTTATGAATTACCAAGAAATATGATCGATTTCAAAATATCGAAAACCATTGGAAAACATTTTAATGCTAGTTTGAAAATTCAAGATCTTTTAAGCACATCAATAACACGCTCTTATATATATGATAACAAGGAAATATTAATTTTTGATCAATATAAATACGGCACTACTTATGTGTTTTCATTATCCTATAAACTTTAATATACTAATTACGTGAAATCAAAAATTATTAAAATTAATTGTATGAAACCTGCTTTATTATTAATAGCATTTTTATTTTTTGCCTTTTCTATTCAGGCTCAAGATGCTATAAAAAATGTTTTAGTTGAAACTTACTATGTAGCTAATGCTAATGATGCAACAGATACTACGGGTGGCAAAATTGAAGTTGGAACAAAAACGTATAGAATTTATGTTAAATTAAAACCAGGGTGCAAACTGAAGAAAATATATGGTAATTCAAATCATACGCTTAAATTTTCGAGTACTCATGCATTTTTTAATAATAGCGATAGAGGAACCCTATTTGCAAAGGATATTATTAAAAATTATTATGGCTCTAATACTGTAGCTCTTGATTCTTGGATAACAATAGGTCAAATTTCAAAGAAGGCGACCCTAACTTATGCAGGTGTTCCCAAATTTATGGATAATGATGGCTCTTTTGTTGGTGGAGCCAATAACGACGGAGGAAGTGCATCTATTGTTGGAGGCTTGCTCACTAATAATGATGCTCTTGCTGGAGTTCCTTTAACAAATGCCGATGGTATTTCTATAATGGATAGTGTTCCTAGCTCATGGCTCGGCTCTGGATTTACTGATTCTACAATTTTTGGTTCTTCTAAAACTAAAACTGAGTTTATTAGCAATTCAGCATCACTTCAATGCACGGGCGTTAAGGGTGTTAATGTAGATTCTAATTATATTTTGGTTGCACAGCTTACTACCAAAGGCGAAATATCATTTGAACTAAACTTGCAAGTTTATAATCCAAAACCAAAAGGGCAGAATCCTACTATTCAAAATTATGTTGCTAAAAATGCTGATTTTCAAAATGGCGAATATCGCTCACCGTTTTTAACGTATCCGTTTTTATGTGGATGTTTAAATGTTAATTATAATGAATTTAACGATACTGTTTTTGCTATTCATTCTAATGATTCGTGCAAAGTCCGTCGTTATGTTGGCTGTATGGATCCTTTGGCTTGCAATTACGATAAAAATGCAAATTTTAATATAGACACATTATGTTGTTACCCTGGATCGTGTTTAAATAGAGATATTAGTTTGGTTTGCCCAAATTTAGGCAATCAAGACAAAAAAATTAAACTTTATCCAAACCCTGTTCATTCGCTGTTTACGCTAGAAACAAACAATATTGAAAATGAAGAAACTCGATACGAGGTTTATAATTCGTTTGGGAATATTGAAATTGGGGAAAAACTTGGGAAAATTTCAGGAGATATTAGTGAAAACATAGATGCTACGAATTTAAATCCAGGTATTTATTTAATTAGAGTTTATTGTGGTAATACTGTATTAAGCGAAAGATTTATTAAAGACTAAGGTTGTGTTTTAAAGAATATGGGTTCCGGGGCAAAAGCTTGCTAAAGCAAGCACTCTAATTACACAGTGTGACACAGAGTAGAAACACAGTGTTGCACAGAGAAAACCAAGAAAACAGTGAAACTCTGTGATAAAACACTGTGTTACACTGTGCAATATAAAAGTTGCCTAAGGCAACAAATAAAACTAAAATATTATAGAACAGAACTAAGATTAATTTTTATCAATTGTAGATTATGAATAATACAATAAAATTTAGCTCATTCGTTTTTATCCTTGTTGCAATAGCATTTGTAGTATTTGCCAATGGCTGCAAAAAGGAAAAAGCAACAACAAAAATTGAAACTGGCACCATGACCGATATTGATGGCAATACCTATAAAACCGTTAAGATTGGTAATAAATGGTGGATGGCGGAAAATTTAAAAGTTTCTAGATATTCAAATGGAGACACTATAAAATTGCCTCAAATCGGGCAAATGTTTGATACTGCTTTCTGGAATAATTCAGACTCTGGTGCATATTGTGTTATTGAGAATATAGATGCAAATTCACAGAATTACAAAGGGTGCAAATATGGTTATCTGTATAACTGGTTTGCTGTTGAAGACACAAGAAACCTTGCTCCTGATGGATGGCATATACCAAGCGATAGTGAATGGAAAGAATTAGAATTGTTTTTGGGAATGAATGCTTCAGAATTAGATAAGCTTAATTGGAGAGGTGCAAAAGAAGGAGATAAACTAAAAGAACAAATTGGCTGGTCGGAATCGTACGACAAATACGTTGTATGGGGAACTAATGAAAGTGGTTTCAATGCCAAAGGCGGAGGAGCTTGTATGTTTAATGGTGTTTGGAGTATTCCATCTACCACAAAAATTGGCTTTTGGTGGTCTTCGTCATTAAATGGAAACGAAGCTTATTATCGTGGATTAGATTACAATAAATCATCTGTTTTCAGATATTATGGACCTAAAAACTATGGTTTTAGTATTAGGTGTATAAAGGACTAATTAGAGGCTGTCCATAAACTCCGTCTCGATTACGAAGTTTCTAAACAGCCACTATGTTGGGTTTAGAAAAACATCGACTTTAATCACGCAGACTGAGCGGAGACTATCTAGAAAAAGAACAAATAGCTTGCTGATTTAAGGAAAGACACTTATTAGCCTGTTTTATTTGGTTTGCAGAGCGCAGATGGGTCATAATAAAATAAATAACAAATAATTTCATTGAACCAAAAACTATAAATATATGAAAAAACAAATAAATAAAGTTGAAAAAAATAATAGTAAAACTATCAATCAAGTTGATGCTAATTCAGCTAGCTATTTAGTTCGCAATATAGATCAGGCTGAATATCTAACAGCAGAAAGGTATAGGCGTGAAATGCGTAGACTTTTGGTTGAAGATATAAAAGAATTAGAAAATAGAACTCAAAAAAACAATATTGAGAATAAGGAAAGACGTGAAGCCAGAATGCTAATGATTGAACAAAGAAAAATGCTCCTTCAATAAATATTTAGCATAGCAAATTGATTTGTGATTAGTTTCGCAATAAAATATAAACCCCATATTTTTCAGAATATTGGGGTTTTGTTGTTTTATGATTTTTCTATTGTGCTACAAAATCAGTCACTTCAAAAACCAATGTTGTTTTCATGTTAATACTTTGTTATTTAACTGTTAAAAATTCAATTTTTTGGAACCAATTAATTAACGAAAAAGCAATCATTAAATAACACAAATCATACATCTACTTAACATTAGGTTTATAAATTTGCCCTGTTCATCATAACGATGAATCTCTAAATATGAAATCTTTAAACTTAATTTTATTTTTTATGAAAAAGAACACTTTTACAAATTTAATTTCGTCGGCTGTAATTGCAGCGATGACAATTACAACTGGTTTTGCTCAAACAAATTTAGGTGCAGAATGCGGATGCCCTGTTGTTAGCTCTAGAGCAACTGTACTTATGAGCACTCTAGGAGTAAACGCCAATGGAGAACTATTAGCTAATCAAACACTTACTTGTGGTAATGTTTATACCTTAGATCAAAAAATCTATGTGCCTAATGGCATTACGTTAACAATTCAACCTGGAACATTAATCAAAGGAGCAACAGCTGCAGACCCTGCTAATGCTACTGCTCTTATCATTGAAAGAGGCGGTAAAATTATTGCTGATGGAAAAAAAGAATGCCCAATTGTATTTGCTGCTGCTGCTGATCCTATGGACGGAACTTACTCAATGACAAATGTGGGTCAATGGGGTGGTGTTGTTCTTTTAGGTAAAGCAACAAATAATTTAAAAGTAGGAAATACTTATTATGGAGGTACAAATGGTGTTGGTTTCATTGAAGGTTTTTCTGCATCAAATGGAAGAGATTTATATGGTGCTGGTGATGCAGCTTTTCCAACGGCTGATGATGCTGATAATTCGGGAATTTTAAGATATGTTTCTATTAGAAATGCAGGTGCTATTTTAGCTGTTAGTAACGAACTAAATGGTCTTTCTTTAGGATCTGTTGGTAGCGGAACTACAATTGAACATATTGAAATTATTGCTTGTGCTGATGATAATATCGAATTATTTGGGGGTAAAGTAAATATAAAGTACGCTTCTGTATTATTTGGAAATGATGATTTTTTCGATTATGACTTAGGTTGGTCGGGTAAAGCTCAGTTTTTATTTGGTATAGCTGGTGATTCTATAACTGGATTGCATTCTACGGATAATGGTTTTGAAGCAGATGCAGACGATGCTAAAGATCTTGCTGATTTTTCTATTAATGGAACGTTAAAATCGCATCCATTTATTTATAATGTAACTTTAATTGGTAATGGACATGTAATTCCTGCTTCTGATAATTCAGGTGCTGCTGCAATTCAAGCAAAAGAAAATACTCAAGGCGAAATTTATAACTCAATTTTTGCAGGTTTTAGATCAGGCTTGCATTTAGCAACTTCTCGTTCTACTGCAACTGCTAAAGGCGATGGCTATGATAACTGGACCAATACTTCAAACGCTTATAATAATGGAAGTGGAAATTCTCAATATCAATCGTTAATAGTTAAAAACAATACATTTATTGGTTTTGGTAATACTCCTACAAATCAATATCCTATTACTAAAGGTTCTTTGACTACAAATCCTGCAACAGGTTCTACTGGTTTCAATAAAATATGGAAAGCTGCAACTGCTGCATCTGCTGCTGATTTAACTCAATTTACTACAACAGATGGCAACTCTGTAGTAGCTTCTGTTCCTGGTATCGATGCTAATTGGGCTTGGAATACTGCTGCTCATACTTCTTATACTACAAATCCTTTCCACGTAACTCCTTTAACAAATATTGCTTCTACAATTACTGCACCTGCAGATGGTTTCTTCTCTGCAGTAAATTTTAGAGGTGCTTTTGATGCAAACAAAACTAGCTGGTTGTCGGAATGGGCTTTAAACCAAGTTTTAACTTCTCAACAAACCACTCCATCGGATTTAGATAATGACGGAGATGTGGACGTTGACGACTTAAGTATTTTTGTTAATGCTTTCGGTGCTCCTTTATCAAAATAATAATTAATTAATGCAAGTGGTAGCCTTATGCAAGTTTTTAACGCTAATATGGCAAATGAACTTCAACTACTCTCGGAGTAACTATCAGACAAAACTTATCGATAGGCTCATGATAAACTAAAGTAGAAGTTAAACCAAAAAAAACTTACGGTATTAAGGGAAATTAACAAACTTGCTATAACTTCAAAGTCAGTCCTAGCTATTAATAGCGCGGGACTGACTTATAAAGAAGTAATAAATAAATCAATAAAAAATCTTGCGAACTAATTATTTAACTTATAAATTATTAACAAATATAAACAAAAAAATAAAATGAAAAAAATATTTTTTGGATTAGGACTTTGCTTTCTTGGATCGTTTGCACAAGCGCAAAACGGGCTAGAAGGCGTAGTAGTTGAAAAATACTACATTGCCAATGCAGCTGATAATGCAGCAGACCCAACTCTTCCTATTGGATCAGTTACTTATAGAGTGTATGTAGACATGTTGCCAGGCTATAAATTCAAAATGGCGTATGGTAGTGCTACACACCCCCTTTCAATTAGTACCACCACTTCTTTTTATAATGAACCAAACTATGGTGGAGTTTCTCCTACATTAAGCGCTGCTAATGCTAAAAAGAGAACTGCTAATCTTGATTCATATATTACTGCTGGTGGAGCTTGTGCTGGCAATAATGGTATAATGAAAACAGAAGACAATGGCGTAGGTAATTTTGTGATAGATAACAATTGCCTTAGAAATACTTCATCAAGAATGGGTATTGCTCTTACAACTCAAGATGGAATGATTGCTGGAACTGTTCCTGCAATTGCAACTTTTGGTACTCAAGATGTATCTATGCTTGATGCTGGTGCAACAAGTGGTAATTTGTTTTCTATTACTAATGGTTCTTGGGGAAACAATGCAGGTGCTAGTGATTTAAGTGCAAGCAATAAAGTATTAATTGGTCAATTTACTACAGATGGTGTTTTATCTTTTTCTCTAAATATTCAATTGCAAAATCCTGCTTTTCAAGCTGAAAAATATGTTGTTGAAAATCCTGTAAATGGAGAATTAGTTATACCTAGTTTAGTTCAAACTTGGGGACCTCCTGTAGCTCCAACGGTAAGTATTACTGCTCCTTCAAATGGTGCTAGTATCATTACTGGCGATGCAGTTACTATCTCAGCAACTGCTGCAGATGCTGATGGTACTGTTGCTTCTGTTGAATTTTTCAACGGTGCTACTTCTTTAGGTGTTGATAATACAACTCCATTCTCAATTAGTTGGAATGCTACTGCTGGTGCAAACCAATCTATCACAGCTAAAGCAACTGATAATGAAGGCGATTTTACTACTTCTGCAGCTGTTGTTGTAAGTGTTGCTAATAATCAAGCTCCAACTGTAAGCATCACTGCACCTTCTACTGGTTCAACTTCAGTTATAGGTGATGTAATTTCTATTACAGCTTCATCTAGCGATGTTGATGGTACTGTTGCATCTGTTGAATTTTTTGTTGACGGAACTTCTGTAGGAACTGATGTTTCTTCTCCATTTGAAGCTTCTTATACAAGTACTTTAGGTGCTCATTCAATTACTGCAACTGCTACTGATGACAGAGGTCTTACTGCTGTTTCTTCAAGAATTGATATTACTGGATTAAATAATGTTCCTCCAACAGTAAGTCTTACTGCTCCAACAACTGGTTCATCTGTTTTAGCTCCCGCTGTTGTTACTATTTCAGCTAATGCTGCTGATTCTGATGGTTCAATTACAAAAGTTGAGTTTTATGTAAATGGAATCAAAGTAGGTGAAGATGCTACTTCAGCATATTCTTTCGATTGGACAAGTGTAATAGGTACTGCTAGCATTACTGCTAAATCTTACGATAATAAAGGTGCAATTACTACTTCTGCTGCTGTAGTTATAGAAGTGGCTGATCCAAATGCACTTCCTTATAAAATTGTAAATACTAAAAATACATGTCTTCCAACAACATTCTCTCTTCCTATAGCTGTTGTTGATTCTATAGAAAACGTAATTGGTTTTGATATGGTTTTAGATTATGATGCTACTTTAGTTACTCCAACAGGTGTTACTGCAAAAACAAGTAGTTTGTTAAATGCTTCTTATTACGATATAACAAATTATATTAACGTAGCTGCAAAACAAGTAAATATTTCAGTTTCTTTAAATCAAAATGCACCTGTAGGTTCTACTTTTGCTGGTGTTGGAAACATTTTAAGTGTTGAATTTACTAAAACTGCAAATTTCCAATCTGTTGATACTGCTTTCTTTACTATTCTTTCTTTAAACGAAAGTTATTATAATGGTGTTTCTCCAAATAAATCGGTTAAAGAAGGTAATTATTCTACTTATAAAGATAGCACTTTCACTGCATCATTAAAATTTTGGAACTTAAACGAACCGATTAAATACGATGCTGCTAACCCTAATACTTATGCTATAACTAATGTTTATGGTACTACATTAACTGGAACTAACAAATCGGCTACTGCTGTTCAGCCTAATACTGCTGGTGATTTTAGTTACAATATTTGGAATGGTGAAGCTATTTCTATTGAACGTCAAATTCTTGGTACAACTGAAGTAATGACCGTTATTAGTGGTGGTGGTGATGTTTTTTTAATGAAACAAGTTGCTACATCTAACCCTGCTTTCACTCCTTCAATTTATCAAATGCTTTCAATGGACGTTAATTTAGACGGTGTTATTAGTTCTGGTGATATTTCTCAAACAAACCAAAGAATAATATTAAACCTTCCTGAATTTAAACAAGCATGGAATTATGATCAAGCAGGCATATCAAATGGTCAACCTTCTAGAGATTGGATTTTTGTTGATTCTTTAAGATTACAAAATAACGCTGCATATCAAATTTCTACTTCTTATCCTTCGAATGATAATGTTGGTTTTTCAAAATTCCGCGTACCTGTAACTCCTTCTTACTTGCCAGTTACTGTTGCTGATTATAGCAATTGCCCTTTAATTACAAGCGAAACTTATAAAGGTATTTTATTAGGCGATGCTAATGGTAATTATGCTTCAATTGCAGCTAATGGCTTGTTGAAATCTAATACTAGCGACGTAGTTGTATTTGATATAGCTAACGCTGTTGTTTCTGAAAATTATATTGATGTTCCAGTTTCTGTAAACTCTTCTAACAATATTCAAGGACTTGATTTTTCTTTGAAATTCGACGAAAGCAAATTAGAATTCAATACTATTATTGATCAAAACGACAATTTAGATGAGTATTTTTCTTTTAATCAAAATGATAAAACATTAAGATTTACTGCTACATCAAATACAAATGGTGCTTATTTAGAGTCGGGTAAAAATGCAATTATTATCCGTTTTAACAAATTAAGCAACTCAGTAACTCAAAATGATTTAACATCTGTAAATGCTTATATTAATGGCGATTTATGTAATACTGAATTTGCTTTAACAAATAGCATAGTTGAAAACAACAGAGTTATTAGTATCTATCCAAATCCTGCATCTGACAAATTGAATGTTCAAGTTTCTGAAAATTCAAAAGTTCAAATGTATGATATGAACGGAAATCAAGTAATTATGGAAGCTAGCATTAATGCAAATCAAAATCAAGCTTTAGAATTAAACAACTTAGCAAATGGTGTTTATTTCGTAAAAATTTATAATGATAGTTTTGTGAAAATGCAAAAAATAATTATTGCAAAATAACAAAATGTAATAAGCTTAAAAAGGCTGCTTATATATAGGCAGCCTTTTTGATTTTTAAATTGTGTCTCGTCTAAAAAATAAATTATTTTAAAAGTAACATGGAATTAAGATTATAATAATATTGAAGGTTTAATTTTGTTTTTATAAATTAATAGCATGATAAAGAGCCACAATGCCAAAAAATGTACAAGAAGTTTTAAGTTTCATTTTGTTTTAATAGCATCTATAATATTTATTGTTAATAATAGCTATTCTCAAATAGAAAGCAATGTTTTGAATGAAAAATCAATTGCAGCATCCTTAAATGTTGCGTTCGATTTGTGTAATTCCGTAGATTATCAAGATTCTATCGATATTCCAGTATCTATTTCAAGTACAGTTAATATACAGGGCTTAGATTTTATAATGCAATTTGACGAAACAAAAATTACTTTTGTTACTATTATTGATAAAACAACTTATTTAGATGAATATTTTAGTTTAAATGCGGTTGACAGAAAATTGCGTTTAACAAGCACATCTTCTGTCTCGGGAGGTTTTTTGGAAGCTGATAAAGTTTTAATTGTTATTCGTTTTAAAAAACAGACGGGATATATTGTTTCGCAAAGCGATTTTAATTCTATACAAGCATTTGTAAATGGCGATCCTGCAACGGTTGACTATTGTTTTGTTAGTAATAATGAGATTAACGTTTCTAATTTCTTATTATATCCCAATCCAGCATCTGATATTTTGAATATTGAGGTTCCTGAAAATTCGTCTTTTCAAATGCTTGATATAAATGGGAAATTAGTTGTTGCTGAAACTGCAATTATGGCAAATCAAAAGCAAAGCATTGATGTAAATAATCTGACAAATGGAATTTATTTTATTAAAATTAATAACGATTCATTCGTAAATAGTAAAAAGGTGGTGATAACAAAATAGTGTAATTCTTTTCTTCTTTTAATTTGACAATAAAGGCTAAATCGGATAATTTAGCCTTTTATTATTTTTAAAAAGAATGCTATATAGTTTTAATTTTCAACTATTTTATTTACTTTTGAGAAGTTTCAGATGTAAATATTAATAATTGCTAAAGCCACATAAATAGGTCTGAAACTATGTGTGAAATAGCTGCCTTATGGTGGTTATACAATAGTTACCGGTAATGCTATGAAGACATTAATAACCATATTGCTTTTAATAATTTTTGTTTCCTGTCAGACTCGAACTACTGACAAGAAAGCAGACAGTCAATCTTCAAATATTAAGGTTTCTGAAACAGAAATTAATGTAATTGACACATTGAATAAATATGTTGGAGCAGATACTTTATATGATTATGACAATCAAAGATTATATGTTGGGAAAGCAAATAGCACTGAATTTGGTTTTCATAGTTTATCCGATACATCATTCGAAGTTTATCAGAAACTTGACACTAAATGGACAATAACTGACACATTTTTCTATTCTTTAAATTATGTCTTTAAACCGACTGATTTAAATGGAGACAATTTTCAAGATATAATAATAACTTATGCTATTGCAGTCGCTGGTGGCAATGGACAAAATGTTTGTTTGTTATATAACCCAAAGGCAAAAAAGTTTATACATAATGAGTATTACGACTTACCAAACATTAAATATGACAAACAGAGCAACTTGGTTTTGTCGGCTTGGTGGGGAGGTGTCAGACATTGTCAAGAAAAAATGAGTTTCAAAATCACAGGAGACAGCCTGACTTTTAATCTTGGGGTGGTGTATTGCCCAGACGAAAATAGTGAAGGTGAATCGGAAGGAGTATATTATTATGAAATCAAAAATGGGAAACGTATAATTAAAAATAGAATTAAAGGAAGCCCAGAAACGACATGGAAAATATTTGAAAAAGCAATATGGAATTCAAAGGACGATTTTTAAAAAAGCACATCCCGGTAACAGGCGGTATATTTTATTGCCGAGACAGTGCGAATTTCAGCGTTTCTGCATCTAATAAACTTTCGTGTAACTTGACAGTGAAGTGCTTCGAAATCGGCAACAAAAACATAACGCCAAAACGTTACCATGCATTTTAAACAGAAATCACTTCAAAAGATGAATGATATTATTAACAAAATAAGGAATCAACTTGCAGAAAGTATTGACGTCAAGACAAAAGAAAAAAGTCAAGGTTTCTTTAAAGAAAAAATTGAGTTTTATGGAGTAAAAGCACCTGTTGTTAACAAAATCAGCAAGGATAGTTTTAAGGAAATAGAAGCATTTGATAAAGCAGAAATTTTTAGACTAATTGAATTTCTTTGGCAATCTGGAAAACTTGAAGAATCATTCATTGCATGCAATTGGACTTATTCACTTCGAAAAAGCTTTCAACCAAAAGATTTTGAAATATTCAAAGATTGGATTGAATTGTACATTAGCAATTGGGCAACTTGTGATACATTTTGCAATCATTCAGTAGGTGAATTCATTCAAATGTACCCCGACTTCTTAATGGAACTAAAAATGTTTACAAAATCTAAAAACAGATGGATGAGAAGAGCATCCGCTGTTTCGTTAATAATTCCTGCAAGAAAAGGTTTATTTTTGGACACAATTTTTGAAATTGCAGATAATCTGTTACTTGACAAAGACGATTTAGTACAAAAAGGCTACGGTTGGATGTTAAAAGCCGCCAGTGAAACACATCAACAAGATGTGTTTGATTATGTGATGAGAAGCAAATTTAATATGCCGCGCACGGCTCTTCGCTATGCCATTGAAAAAATGCCGAAAAATCTTAAAATCGTAGCAATGGAAAAGTAATTTAATTAATTATAAAAAATGAGATATGGAGGATATAGAAATTATCGATCTTACTCCAGAAAACATTGCAAAATATGGTGTTTGTGGTTATAAAGATGCAAATAAGCATGTAGAATTGAAAAAAAAATTTGAATGGGTTGGTAAATACTATTCAAAAGGGTTGAAGATAAAAGCACTTATTTCACAAAAAGGTGGTTATCAAGGGATGATTGAGTATATCCCGGGAAAATACGCCCATAGACCTGTGGATGCAGACGGATATATATTTATTCATTGCCTTTTTGTTGGATTTAAAAAAGAATTTAAGGGCAAAGGATATGCTACTCTACTAATTGATGAGTGTATCAAAGATGCAAAGAAAAACAAAATGCTTGGCGTTGCTGTTGTTACCAGAAATGGTTCTTTTATGGCGGATAATAATATCTTTTTGAAAAATGGATTTCAAATAGTTGACAATGCAAAACCAGACTTTGAACTATTGGTTTTAAAATTCGATAAGAATACGAAAAATCCAGCTTTTAAGCATAACTTAAATGAAAAATTAAAGAAATACAATGATGGGCTTACGATTATGCGTTCGGCACAATGTCCTTATACGGAGAAAAATGTTAATGCAATTATTGATTCTGCTAAAAAAATGAAGTTAAAAACAAGAATAGTTGATTTAATCGATTCGAATGCATCTCAATGTAATCCTTGTGCATTTGGTACATTCAGCATAATATACAATGGAAAGATTATTAGCCACCATCCTATTAGCAATACCCGATTTGAGAATATAATGACAAAAATTAAAATATAATGACAAAAACCTGTTACAACTGCGGAAAAGTAACTGCCAAGGAATTGTTTAATTACCCTATTTGTGATTCTTGCAAATCAAAATTAAAATTGTTAACTGAAGAAACCATTAAAAAGCATTATTCTAAAAATCCCGAAGAGTTTTCAAAAGAGATACAAAGAAGATTAGATTTTATTGAAAAAGATTATATTAATAGGAAAATCAAGTTACTTAATGTAAAAGAAAAAATATGGAAATAAAATTTCATTCAACAGTAATCATTACCGAAGAATTTGAACTGATGAAATCATTTTATCAAAACATTCTTCAACAAAAAATTGAATTTGATTTTGGCAACTGTATTGGTTTTAAAAATGGACTTTCGTTATGGAAGCTTAAAGAAGATTATCCAATTGCAAAAAAACTTGGACGGACTTATGATAAATCAGGAAACAAGAACCTGGAAATCTGTTTTGAAACCGATGATTTTGAATTAGTTGTTGAAAATCTAAAAAAATATGAATTAAAATATTTGCATATAGTAATAGAAGAATTATGGGGACAACATACAATTCGATTTTATGACCCTGAAAACAATTTGATTGAAATTGGAGAAACTATACCTTGTTTTATAAAACGTTTTAAGAGTCATGGAATGAGCAAAGAGGAGATTTCAAAACGAACATCTGTACCCATTGAAATGGTTGAAAAAATATGCCAGAACAACAAATTAAGAAAAATGAAATAAAGCACGAACGCACAACATGAGTCATGCTTAAAAAGCAAACAATTCAAAAGTTATGGAGAAAATAATTGTAGTTTATTATTCAAATAAAGGCAGTAATAAATACTTAGCCGAAAAAATTTCCAAAAGTTTATTATGTGAATTAGAAGAAATCAAGCCACGGCTGAATATTTTTCTTTTGTTTTTATTGAACATGCATTTGGGCATCAAGCCACTGAAGCACAATATTAAAGAATACGACAAAGTTATTTTATGTGGACCAATTTGGATGGGTAAGTTTATTCCACCTCTTCGTAGTTTTATCAAAAAGTATTTTTGTGAAATCAATAAATTGGTTTTTGTTACTTGTTGCGGTAGCACTGATGCTAAGAAAAATGATAAATTCGGATACGGTTTGGTTTTCAAAGAAGTAGAAAATATGCTAAATGATAAATGTATTCTTTATCAAGCTTTCCCGGTTGGTCTTGTTTTACCCGATGATAAAAAAGAAGATACTGATGCATTTATGAAAACCCATTTAAACGATGAAAATTTTAAAGGGGAAATTCAAGAACTATTTGAAAGCTTCATAAGTAAGGTAAATGAAACGATTAGGTAAACGAAATTACGAGTTTTTGTAATAAAATGAAAATACAGAAGTTCATAAATATTAAAGACCGATGAATTAAGCACGAACACACAATATGTGGTTAAGCCAATTGGGGCGGATGATTCCAACCGACCTAACCACGCAATGTTGTCTCCAACTTGCAAGAAACATTTGTTAAAATTATGACTTTGAAGGTTTTTTTATTATTTTTGTTTAAATTTGACACAGTATGAGTACGTTAGAACTTAGAAATAAACTTATAGAAAACATCTTCTTGATAGAGGATAAATCTTTTTTAGAAGCTTTGAAAACAATTATTGACACAAAATTGGCTTCAACAACTTACAAATTATCAGATTATCAGAAAGATAGAATTATTAAAGGCAGAGAGCAACTGATAAATGGAGACGCTATTTCAAATGATAAGGTTCAAAGTAAGGTTGACAAATGGTTAAGTACAAAGTAAGTTGGTCTGTTGAAGCAGAGATTGATTTGACAGGAATCCTTGAATTTTATCTTCAAAGAAACAAATCTGCGACTTATAGCAAAAAACTCTATGCTAAAATCAAGAAAGCTGTTTCGTCTATATCCAAAAATCCAAACCTTGGTATTGAGACAGATATTGACACAGTAAGAGCATTGATAACTGGAGACTATCAAATTATTTATGAAATTATTGCTGATAATATCGTTATTTCGATGCTGTGGGATTGTAGAAGAAACCCTGACGATAAGAAAATAGGAAAGAGAATCAAAAGGAAATAATATAAAAACTGAGTAGATCTGAACCACGAAGTGCTCACAAATATCCATAAAAATTAAATTAATATATTTTTAAAAGCCCACAATATATGCCCGATAACCCAATTTGTCGGGCTTTTCAGTTTTTTTTATTTTGACTAGAAAGATATATTCGTATTTTTTTTGAATCCACTTTACAATTAATTTTTATTAAGCTAATAATTACTTAACAATTAGTTATTGATTTGGTAACAACGAATTAAGATTACTGTAACACTAAGAAAATAACTTTGCTCAAACTTTAAAATATAAAGAAATGAGAAAATTATTACTTAGCGTAGGGCTTTGCTTTTTTGGTGCATTCTCCCATGCTCAAAATGGCTTAGAAAGCATTATAGTTGAAAAATACTATATTGCAAATGCTGCTGATAATGCAGCCGATCCAACTCTTCCCGTTGGAGCAGTAACATATAGGGTTTATGTTGATATGTTGCCTGGTTATAAATTTAAAATGGCGTATGGCAGCTCAACGCACCCATTATCAATAACTTCTACTACTTCTTTTTACAACGAAGGCAATTATGGTGGAGTAAATCCAAGTTTAAGCCTAGCAAATGCCAAAAAGAAAACAGCAATGCTTGATTCATATCTTTCTGCTGGCGGTGCTTGTGCTGGTTACGTTGGAATTATGAAAACGGAAGATGATGGTGTTGGAAATTTTGTGATTAGTAATGCTTGTTTGGTAAATAATAACCCAAAAATGGGAATAGCATTGACAACTCAAGATGGGATGAAATTAGCCACTGTTCCTGCATATGCTTCTATCGGTTTTACCAATGAAACAGATGTTTTTAATGATGGAACTGCTAATGGCAATTCATTTTTAATTAATAATGCAGCATGGTCTTGTTTGGCTGGAGCTACCGGTCTATCTGCAAGTAATAAAGTACTTATTGGTCAATTTACAACAGATGGCGTATTTTCAATTTCATTGAATATACAACTTCAAACACCAACTAATACTGCTGAAAAATATGTAATAAGCAATCCTGTAAATGGTGAAATAGTTATTCCTAGTCTGGTACAGTCGTTTGATCCAAACGAAGTTCCTTCTAGTATTATGCAATTTGTTTATACTTCAGATGCTCATTATGGTATAACTAGAAGCCGTTTTCAAAAAAATTCAAATGTAAATGCAACTGTTGTGAATGGTGCTATGATTGCTAAAATGAATAAACTTACTTCTTTGTCTTTTCCAAATGATGGTGGCGTAAACGAAGGTAAAGATGTTGATAGCATCGACTTTGTAGTAATGACAGGTGATATTGCTAATCGTTCTGAAAGTTCAAAGGGAATTCAGAGTGCTGCGGCTTCTTGGGCTCAATTTCAAACCGATTATATCAATGGTATAACCTTGAAAGATAAATCGGGTTCGAAAGCAAAATTATATTTAGCTCCTGGAAACCATGATGTGTCCAATGCTATTGGATATTATAAAACATTAGCTCCTGCCAAAGATTCAAGTGCTATGGCAAATATGTATAATCTAATGATTGGAACTAGACCTAGCGGTAATTACGATTATGCAAACGAAAAAGTACATTATTCTAAAAATATTGGTGGTATCCATTTTATGTTTGTTTGTATGTGGCCCGATTCAGCTGAAAGAGTATGGATGGCAAATGATTTAGCTTCGGTTAGTCCTACTACTCCAGTATTTATTTTTACCCACGACCAACCTGCTGTTGAAACAAAACATTTAACAAATCCTAATGGTTCTCATACCATTAATAATACCGATAAATTTGAGAATCTTGTTTTAGAAACTTTAAAAGATGGAACAACAATTTCTTCTCCTAGCACACTAGAACAAAGAGGATTTTCTTCATTTGTTAAAACACATCCTAATATTGTGGTTTATTTCCACGGTAATGATAATAAAAATGAATACTATAAATATAATGGACCTGATAATGATATAGTTCTTGATGTTGTGAGAGTTGATTCTCCAATGAAAGGTTCGGAGTCTGGCGCTGATGCTGCAAATGGTGTAGGCGACGAAACAAAACTTTCGTTCCAACTTATTACAGTTGATACATTAGCAAAAGTTTTAACAGTGCGCGAGTGTCTTTGGAATACAGATACAGTAAATGTTAATACACCTATAGTTTTTGGAACTTCTAAAACTATTTCTTACGATGTAAATAAATATGCTCAAGTTCATTCTCCGGGTTATACTAAAGGAGATTTTCATCAACATTCTACTTTTACAGATGGTTCATATAGTTTAGGTTATATGATGAATAAAGATACTCAATTTGGTCTTGATTGGTGGGCTAATAGCGAACATGGCGGAGGCTTTAATACCAATGGTTTAAGAACAGGTACTGACTTAGGAGCAAATTTCTACTGGGATTCTTACAATCCAAATCCTATAGTTGGAACAGTAGCTTCTTCTGGTGGACATCAAGTTATGTGGAGATGGCAATCTTTAAGAGATTCTTCTTTCTCAGAAATAAAAAGATCTAGAGAATTATATCCTAACAATTTAGTTATTCAAAGCTACGAAATGAATGTTCCTGGACATGAGCACGGTAGCATGGGTTTAATTGCAAACCAATTTGATATGAATGCAAATGTAAATCCATTGGCTCAATACGAATTTATGTTTGATAATAACGATGCTGATTTAATTGGTGGAGTCGCTCAAGGATGGACAAAAAGCACAAATTCAGGTCATACTAAAACACTTGAAGCTATTACTTGGTTACAAACTAATTATCCTACTCAAAGTTATTTAGTCCCTGCTCATCCAGAAAGAAAAGCAGTTGCTTCTGGTTACTCAATTTCTTCTTTCCGCGATATGAATAATGCAGGACCAAGTGTATGTTTTGGTTTCGAAAGTATGCCAGGACATCAAAAAGATGCTGGACGTGGTGGATACACAAAAACTGCACAAGGTGGTGGTACTTATGGTGGCGCTGGTTATTTTTCAGCAAGAGTAGGTGGTCTTTGGGATGCATTATTAACTGAAGGCAGAGCTTGGTGGTTATTTGCTAATTCTGATTGTCATGATGAAGCGGGTGATTTTTATCCTGGTCAATATCAAAAAAATTATACTTACTGTACAGATAGAACCAATCCACAGGCAGTAGTTGATGGTTTACGCTCTGGAAATACTTGGGTTGTTGAAGGTGATTTAATCGATTCTTTAATTTTTGATGTACATCCAACTAATACGCCTACTGCAACTGCAAACATGGGACAAACACTTACTTTAGCCGAAAATAGTTTAACTATTCATATTAAAGCAAGAGACCCACAAGGTAATAACTACAACACATTTGGTGGAAGCAATAATC
This sequence comes from Bacteroidota bacterium, assembly GCA_037139195.1. Taxonomy (GTDB): domain Bacteria; phylum Bacteroidota; class Bacteroidia; order Bacteroidales; family JAHJDW01; genus JBAXGW01. The sequence continues at coordinate 18,813 of JBAXGW010000008.1, read as the reverse complement.
CTACATTAAACCATATTGATTTAATTGCAGGTCAAGTATCTGGTAAACTTGCTCCTTCCGATTCAAAATATAATGTTGATTCAGTTCAAACTACTCATGTTATTGCTCGTTTTGATGCAGCAGGAAATATAGTAGATTCAAAAGGAATTACTAGCACTGCATGGACAACAACTAGCAATGGTTGGAAAGAAATGACTTTTACAGTTGCTAATGTTACTGATTCAATGTATTTCCGTTTACGTGGTTCAAACCTTGGATTAAACGTTACTAATGAAACTGATGCAGCAGGAAATCCTTTGTCCGATACTTTAGTTGGAACAAACGATGCTGTGAAAGCATTTTCCGACTTATGGTTCTATTCAAATCCAATTTTCGTAGCGTATAATGGTGGAACAGTTTCAACTAAACAAAATATCAACAACGAAACTGGAATCATTAAGATTTATCCAAACCCAGCAAAAGAACAATTAAATATTGAAGTGTCAGAAAACTCAACTATTCAAATGTTCGATTTAAATGGCAGACAAGTAATTGCTGAAACTGCTGTTAATGCAAATCAAAAACAGACTATTAGTGTATCCAACATAAATGACGGAGTTTATTTCGTAAAAATTTATAATGATAAATTTGTAAAAATGCAAAAGGTTGTGATAACAAAATAGTTTATAGGAGTTCTAAAAATTAGATTTTTTTAGGCAGACTAGATTTTAAAAGCAGAAGCATACAAGGGTATGTGAGGATTTTAAAATTGACGTCTAACGACAAAAAAGCAATTTTTAGGAGTACCGTTTGGTTAATTTAAAGTTTAAGAGGCTAATCTTCGGATTATGCCTCTTTTTTTTATGAAAAAAATTTGTTTACGGATTTCGGACTTTATTAACTACCAATAATTAACATGAACTTTATTTAGCAACCACTCTTTTAATAATTGAATAACCGCAAATTAACATGCAAGTAATATGAAGGATATAAATTTGAAGCAATTATTTATTATGCCACCATTAAACTTAAGAAAACTATGAGAACAAAATTTACAATTATTATTATTTTATTTTTTCAAATTTATTTCTGTAATGCTCAACAAGGAAATTGGTATATGGGCGATTTACACGCACATACTACGCATAGCGATGGGAAATCGTCTGTGACACAGGTTTTAAAAGATGCAGAACAAAAAGGATTTCAATTTTTTGTTTTAACCGATCACGACAATATCTACACATCGCAACAAGGAACAATTGATACATGGACTGACACTGCTTATCATTCATCATCAATGATTCTTCTTTATGCCGTAGAATGGACAACAGACAATGGACATGCAAACCTATGGAATAGCAGCCCATTTCCTTACGATTCTATTTATCAAGCAAATTTGGCAAACGACCCTGTAAAGACTTTAAACCTCTGCAAAAAATACAACACACTTATGTCTATAAATCATCCACTTAACGATTATTTAACTTGGAAATATGGATTTGATTTTGGTTTTAAGAGTATGGAAATTTTAAACGGACCTTACGGTTATTTCTTAAGCAAGAATAATGAAGTGGTTCAATTATGGGATAGCCTTTTAATTGCTGGACGCAGAATTAATGGCGTTGGAGGTAGCGATATGCACGAATTAAGTAGCTATTTCCCAATGTTATATCCTAGTTTAGGTTCGCCATCAACTCACGTTTATTCAAGTTCTGCTACTTCCGAAGGAATTTTAGATGGTTTAAAAAAAGGGCATGTAGTTGTGAGTAATTCAACAACTGAACCTTTCTTAGAATTTGCTGCTGACACAAATAATGATAATAATATTGATATTATGATGGGAGATAATATGGTTAGCACTTCTAATAATGTAAATTTTCAATTAAAATTTATTGGAGCAGGCACTAATTATTCAGTCGATATTATCAAAAATGGCGAGCTGTTCAAACAATTATCCATTTCAGAAAGTAATATTGAAAATGAGTTTTCTGATGAAGTGCTTTCTCAAACTTATTATCGTGCAGTATTAAAAAACTCTACAGGAAATCCAGTTGCATGGACAAATCCAATTTATTTTGGTTATCAAGAGCAAAATAGTGTTGCAGTATCTGCAAATCAATTTTTAACAGAAAATACATTTAAAATCTATCCGAATCCAGCAAAAGATCTGTTAAATATCCAAGTGTCTGAAAATTCAACTATTCAAATGTTCGACATAAATGGCAGACAAGTAATTGCAGAATCTACTGTTATTGCCAATCAAAAACATATTATAGCATTGTCTGACATAAGCAACGGAGTGTATTTTGTTAAAATATATAATAATAAAACAGTTAAAATACAAAAAGTTGTAATTGCAAAATAAACCAGTTAATTAAAGAGGGGAAATAATAATGAAAGAATATAGAGTAGATTCAAACAATAAAAAGGTTTTTTGTTTGACACAAAACAATAAGTTAATAGGCGAATTAAAGTATAATAATTGGTTTTCGTTTAAATCAGATATTACTTTATTCAACAATTCAAAATTCAATATTGAGTCAAATGACATATTTGGCTCAAGGATGGACGTTAAAGAAAATGAACGTCTTTTGTTTTGTATTGAAACTGATTGGAATAATAATATTATTATACATGCTAGTTTTGATGAAATTAATCAAGAATATATTTTTAAAAAATTTAGTATTTTGAATAATATTTATGTATTGTTAAATAGTGATGAGTTAGAATTGTTAGTGCTAAGGCCTGACTTTAAATGGAAAAGTTTTAACTATGATTACAATATTGTTAGCACCGAAAACTTTGAAAGGCTTAAGTACAAAGATTTGATGTTACTAACTATAATACACTGTGCAAACTATAATATGTCTATGGCAAACACAACAAATTTTGCTCTAGTTTAGAACTATTGTTTTATAAGATAATTATACTCAATGCCTTAGTTGGTAAAAGTGTAATGCAAGCCTAGTCTTGACAGACTGGGTTTTTTAATTTATAAGCAAACTTAACGTTTCAATAACATGAATTTAACTTAGGCTTAATATTGAATCTATATTTTTGCATCAAATAATTAAACAAACTGTATGAAAAAGATTATCGTATTATTTAGCTTATTAGTTTTAACTGCAACGGCTACTTTTGCTGATGGCAAAAAAGAAGTAAAAGAAACAACAGAATCAAAACAAGTTGCATCAATGCAAGGAAAAATAGTAGACAAATATACAGGGGAAGCTTTAGTAGGTGCTTTAGTTAAAATTGAAGGAACAAACTACGAAGTGTACACCGATTTTGATGGAAATTTTTCTTTTCAAAATGTAACTCCAGGGGTTTTTAATCTTAAAGTAAGTTTAGTTTCTTATAAAGAAAATGTTTTAAAAAACATAAATCTATCAGCAGGTCAATCATCTATAATTGATATTGCTATAGATAATTAGTGGTTGGCGTACTAGGTTTTTTTGAAAAAGGGCATGTTAATGCCTTTTTTTATTTTAAATTATCTATCTGTTGCATTTATCAAGATTTTAAATATGAAAAAAATAATACTATCGTTATCGCTATTTTTTGCAAGTAATTATTTGTTTTCTCAAAACATTGAATTAATAAAAGGCGTTTACTATGCTAACAAGCAGCTATATACAGGAATTTACAAAGTAAATTACCCAAATGGCTCAGCAAAGGAGCAATTGTTAATTAAAAATGGATTACTTGACAGCATTTCTTTTTATTATCATGAAAACAGCAAAATAAAAACACAAGAATCTTATAAAAATGGTTTGAAAGATGGGAAGTGGATGGAGTGGGATGACAGAGGAAATAAATTGTCAGAAGCCTATTACAAAGATAATTTGAAAGATGGAAGGTGGATGATTTGGGACTCTAATGGCATTCAACGCTATGATATGTATTATAAAATGGGTATAAAAACTGGCAAATGGATTATTTGGGATGAGAAAGGAACTATTGTAACAGAAAAAACGTTCTGATATTAAAAAAGGTATTTAAATTTATATTGGTTTATATGGAGCTAAAATCAATGCTTCATAAGGAAAAATAGAGAGGGTCGATTCTAAATATACTTTGTCTATTTCTCTATGTGTAGAAAATAGTACTTTATGAAAACAATCAACATCAATATTTATAGAATTATAACTGTTTCTGAAATTCAATATTATTAATAAATTTTCTTTATCAAAAATCCTATAATAAGCCAAAATTCCTTTTTCTCCTTTTTCAATTGGTTTCCAATCACCATAAACCAAAGCAGAAAATTTCTTTCTCAGTTTAATAATGTTTTTATATACTTTTAAAACAGAATCAATTTGAATATCTTGTAGTTCAACATTTTTAAACTTATAATCAGAGTTTAAAGGTAGCCAAGGTTTATTATTACTAAATCCAGCATTGATATTAGCATTCCATTGCATAGGAGTTCGAGCCTTATCTCTGCCTTTATAAATTGGCCAAAACTTTTTTCCTAGTGGGTCTTGAATGTCTTTTTTCTCAATTTCTCCATTCTGCATCCCTATTTCTTCGCCATAGTAAATAAAAGGAGTGCCTTTTATCGTTAGAAGCAATACAGCACAAATTTTTGCTTTTTCATTATTATTCGACCCGAATAATGAGCGATTATAACTTCTATTCAAATCGTGATTAGAAAGTACATTACAAGGCCAGCCATCTGTTGGAATATGTTTATACCAGCGTTTTATACATTTGTAATAAGCAGAAGCACTCCAGCGTTTAAAAATAAGTGAAAAATCGAAAGCTAAATTTAAACCTTTTTCTCCACTGGATAAATAACTTGCAGCTGTTTCAGCGTCGCCTGGAGGCATAACATAAATTTCGCCCAATATCATTCTATTATCGTATTCATCAATTAACTTACGAAGCTTCTTAACTATTTTATAGGATTTTGGTCGGTTTCTGTTATATAAATGTTTTTGCAAAAAGGGAACTCCCATAAAGACAGGATTATCTCTAAATTTTTTGTCTTTAACAATAAAGTTGATCACATCTAAGCGAAAACCATCTACTCCTAAATCGAGCCAAAAACGAATCTCATTAAAAAAAGCTTCTCGCATTTCTTCGTTACGCCAATTTAAATCGGGCTGTTCTTTAAAAAACGAATGCAAATAGTATTGATTTGTTTGTTCGTCGTACTCCCATGCTTTGCTTCCTGTAGCAGAAATCCAGTTGTTTGGTGCATTGCCATTTTTGCCGTCTTTCCAAATATACCAATCTCGTTTTGGATTTGTTAGCGAAGATGACGACTCTTTGAACCAAGCATGCTGGTTTGAAGTGTGGTTCATTATTAAATCCATAATTAAACGGATGTTTCTATTATGACACTCTTGTAATAATGTTTCAAAATCGTCCATTACTCCAAAAATTGGATCTATAGAATAATAATCAGAAATGTCATATCCAAAATCGTATTGTGGCGATTCATAAATTGGCGATAACCAAATAGCGTCAATTCCTAAATCTTTTAAATAATCTAACTTTTGAATAATTCCTTGAATATCGCCAATGCCATCGTTATTCGAATCATAAAAGCTTCTAGGATAGATATGATAAATTACGCCGTGCTTCCACCAAACAAATTGTTCTTTAATCAAAATATTATTCGTTTTTAAGTTTAACATCTACCAGTAATTTCTCAATAATTATAGAGGCATTGTATTCTTTCGACCTTTTTAAGGCATTAGATTTGAATGTTTTTTGTGATTTTTTATTTTTAAAATAAGCAATTGTTTTTTCGGTAAATTCAATTATTGAATTAACTAAGTAGCCAGTTGAATTGTCAATAATTATATCTTTAGGTCCTTTTGTATTATAGGCTATAACTGGTAACCCGCAGCTATGAGCTTCTAAAACAACACAGCTAAAAGTATCGAATTGCGAAGGAAGTACTAATAAATCAGCCGACGAGTAAATTCCAGGCAGAGCCGAATGTTCTACCCATCCTAAATAAATTGCATCTGGTAATCTTTTCTTAAGCTCTTTTTCTTCAGGACCACTGCCTACAATTACTAGCTTTAAGTCTTCAATTTCCTCTGCAGCTTCTTTATAAATATTAATGAGTTCTATTACCCCTTTTTCTGCACTCAACCTTCCTGCAAAAAGCATTACAGGTTCATCATCCGACAAGCCAAATATTTCACCTTTCATACTTGTAGTTGGTTTAAAAAAAGCTTCTACCCAATGAGCAGTGGTATGAACTCTTTCTGATGGAATATTCATTTCACGACCAGTAAGCCATTTTTCTTGATCCGAATTTAGTACAAATAATTGATCGAATGACTGATAATATGCTCTTAACATCCTGCGAAATCGATTAAGATTTGCTCGTTCAATATTGAGCGTTGTTTTTCCATAAGAAATCCAATCAGTATGGATATAGAAGTTGGCTTCTACTGAGAATGCATTTTTTAAGTAAAGACCAGCTAATCCCATAAATCCTTCGGTTGAACACATTATTCGGTCATATTCATTGGCTTGAAATAAATTATGTATTTCCAAAAAATTGGGAATGCGAAGCGCTTGATTATTATACATTGGAAGGTTAATATCTAACAGTGGTTTTACAACTATTAAATTATCGTCGGGTTTTACATTATTGCTACATACTAAAATGTCAATTGGCAAATTTCTCTTTTTAATTTCTTCGTGCATTGATTGTAATACCATAGAAACACCGTTTTTGTCATTGTATGTGTCTGTTAGCCAAAGCATGCGTTTCGGGTGTTCAAACCTATTTAATTGCTTAGAGAATTGGTTTAATAGTTCTCTGTTATTAAATAAAACTTTGGCACTGGCATAATGTGCAGCCAAAATTAATCCAGTTGCAAGAAATGGAAAAGAAAGTCCATCTAAAAGCTCAGGGATATTAGGATTAATAATTCGTTTGCTTTTTCTAAAATTTGATTCCTCGTTTCCTAATAATGCTCTTATTTCACTTGGGAATTCGAACTGATTGATAATATTGTTAAAATCAATTTTTTTAATTCCACCATCATCAAGTAAATCTTTTATTTTCTTTTTTATTCTGTTAAATAATACCGCATTTAAACTGGCTGAAATTGAATTTATGGCAGTTTGATAGCTTTCTACCATTTTGCCAGAATCTTTTTTCTTTGTTAAAGCTATTTGAACCGCATCGTCAAATACGGTTTTATATGCTTTAGGAACAAACCAGCGTTTCATGAATTTTGGCTGCTTGCCCATAAAACTCTCATGAAATAGCTCTATAAACTTCATCGTAACTTTATGATGCTGAAGTTCCGAAAATGCATTCGATATTATTAAAGCTAAAATTTTGTCGTTAGTTGTTCCTTTATGCAATAAAATTCTTAGTAAACCGGGGTCTTTTCTGTTCAGAGCAATTTGACAAACATAGTCTAGTAAGGCAATTGTTAGTTTTTCGGAATTGCTATGAGATCCATAAGGAGCCATTCTGCACTCGCGAATAGCTTCCAATGCTAGATCAGATATATTATGTTCTTTTAATTTCTTCTTCAAGTCAGGAACATGCAAGTACGTACCTGTTTGTCCTGCAAATAAGCCAATATGGCTATCAGAGCCGCCCGACATGGCTTTTCTATAAGGGTTTCGGCAATATATATTTGGGTCTATTCTATATTTTGTTGCAAGACAATCAATTTTTTCTGGACTAAGTTCTTCAATCCATATTTTCATTAGCATGTTTTGCCAAGTATCTCTTTGACCGTTTAATATTTCAAATCGTTCAAAAAGCAGCGACATTTTTTCAAAAAAATCGATGGAAGGAACTTGATTGCTGGCATAATGATAAAGAGGATGAGCCCAAATTGTTGGAATATTTTGTTGACAAGCATATTCTAAAAACGAATATAAATTTTTCCTAAGCTTTAATAAACTAATTTCTTGCTCATAACTAAAGCCATAAGCCAAAACATGAATTCCTATATTAAAATCTGGAACCATACAACTAAATTCAGCTCCAACTAAAACATCATAACCTTTGTCAATCATTTCATAGCACGAACGAGCATTGTTATGATTAGTTATTGTATAGGATTTTGCTCCATTTTCTTTTAATATTTCAAAAAGTTTTTCAGAATCTAACCATGTTTCGGGAACATTTAACATTCTGCCAAGTAATTCGTCTGGCACATTGCTATTGTAATCATGACAATGAAGATCTATTTTTATAGTTTCTTTCTCAGGAAATTTGTTGTTTTGTTCGATTGAAAATTTTTCAAGCTCCTTAATAAGCTCATTTTGTAGTGAATAAGGAGCTTTGCTAGTTGTTTCTTTTTTCATATTACATTGTAATTAATCACTAGCAATTTCAGGAATTAATGCAATGTTAATATAAATTCAATATTATGTAATTGTTAAATATTTAATTAGGTTTATGGTAAATAGCAGATTGTCTTTGCTTTAAATTCATAAATTATTTAACGCTAATTTAACAATACGCACAGCAACTTGAAGCCAAAGTATTAAAACACGACAAGCAAGCTAAAAAGGAAATTAGAGCTCAAAAGAATTAAAAAAAATTTGTAGCTATATAAATTTGAGAAAGACTAAAAAAATCAGACTTTAATTAACAACTTTAGCCATTTCAACTTGAATAATATCTGCTTTTGATGCAGTATTCATTAAATATGCTACCACAGCGCATTTTGATGGCACAAAGTCTTTGTTTTTAAAGCTAAATGTATATGTTTTAGTTGTTGATGAGCCTGCAGTTGTTGGTGAAATAGCTTCGCCCCAAGTGCTGTTCAAAGTACCTCTTAATACATGCCTGTGTGTATAACTCAAAACATCTTCTGGACTAGCTTCTCCGTCAAGTTGAGGTTTTACAATGCTGTCTTCAACAAGATAAGCAACTAAAGATAAGCCTTCGCTTACATCAGCTAAAAAGGCAGATTTTATCGCACATGATAAACTGCTATCAGCAGCAATGTACGTATTAGTAATTTCAATTTTCGCTTTTGCCTCTTCAGGAAGTAATTCGTTAACTAATGAACCCCAGTCATCTTTATTAATAAGAATACTAGAATTATACATTCTTCTATTAATCATTCCTGTTGGAGTGCTACTTACCAAAAAATTGCTTCCTATTTCGGTACCTTCAGGAGTTTTGAAATTGTAAGTATAGCCTGAACTAGCCCAGTTAGTAGCACTAGCAAAAGAACCATAATGTATTGCTACGCCAATAATTCTTTCGCCGTATTGATCATGTAAGCCTTGAAGTACTCTGTGAGCTGCAGGGCAGTTTATACAATGGTGTCCAGTGAAATCCTCTACCAGAATTTTTTTGTACACTTTTGTGGTGTCTACAGCAGTATTAGAATTGTTTTCTACGAATGGTTCGTTGATTTTATCGCAAGCACTAAAAGCAAAAAGCATTGCAATGATGTATAAATATTTTATTTTCATTGGAATATAATTTTAAAAACTACTAGTTATTGTTAATGTAAAACCATTTGATGCTGGAACATTTCTGCAAACTCCACCAACGCAAATAATTCCTTCTCTTTGCTTGCCATATCCTAATTGAAATCTATTAGAATTTTTAGTAAATCCAATAGCACAATTCATATAATGAATTCTTTTATCAACATGTTTATTGCCGTAATTATATTGATCCATAACGGTAAAAAACCATTTTGGGGCAATTGTATATTCTAACAATCCCATTCCCCAAGCGCCATAATCTTGCTTAGTAGATAAATGTTGAAGCTCCAAACGCAAAGCATGTGTAGGTTTTATTTTGTATGACATATCAAGTATTACTATGTCAGAATAAACTGTTCCATAGCTTTTATTTCCTTGAATTACGCTCTTATTATATACTTGGTTTAAATACGAAAGAAGAAATTTAAATTTAGAACTAACTTTTTTTGATATTTCTACATTAATATCTTCAAAATATTTTTCTTTTCCAATAGCAAAGAAATCAGATTTATAACCCATTGTTCCTTTTGTGTCAATTAGTATAGTGTCGTTGATTTGAGTTTTCTCAATATTATTAGCCCTAGAATAATTCACAGCAATTGAAGTGCCATATTTTCCGCCTAATAGTGTTCCTTTTTGAATTTTATACATCAAATCACCCTGAAATGCCATTTCGCCATTTGCTTGTGATGCGTAAGGATACATGGCTGAAAGTGTATAAACATGTTGGCGAGTAAGCGCAGGAAGGTAATTCATAATTAATGCATTGCCCGTTTCTGTCCGACTAGAATGATAACTCATATTATCGGTGCGTTTTGCACTTAATATTAAACCGAGGCCTTTTTTTTGTGAAAATGAAGCAGTAACTAATAATGCTTCACCTGGTTTATATATAAAATTATTTGCCGATGATGGGTCATTTATTTTATAAGCATATTCGCTTAAAAGTCCAAATTTGCCGCATGTTAGATTTATTCTTCCTCCATAAGAAGCAACATTTTCAGGAAGAACATATTTAGGATCGGCATCTTTTTGAAATTTAGAAACAAAGCTACCTCCAATAATAACTTTGGTTTTTGCATTTGTAAACATTGGAATTGCCTCATTTAAATCAATATCTCCATCTACTCCTCTTATTATACCTTCTCCTTCGTCAAAAAAGAATCGTTGTTTTCCAATTATACCTTTAAGGTATATGCCTTTTGATGGATTATATTTTAATCTTAATCCATTCATTGCATTATCAATTCCCAGGCCTCTTTCTTCATAGCTTCTGAATATTAAGCCGCTACCAAATTGCTCATAATAATTACCAACAGTAATTTCGAGTTCATTTGCTTTGTAAGTAGCGTATTTGTAGGCAATACCTGAGCCTTTATACCTTGGGTCGAAACCTAATAATGGATTTAAATAGCTTTCGTAACGAATTCCTGCAGCAAAATTGCCATTTGTGTAGTTAATATTTGTAAAGGCATTCATTAATACTTTTTCAGAAACAGCAGGAGCATTAATTAACGAGTCTTCTTTATAGCTTTGAACGGTTGATTCAAAATTACCATGTATTTCGCCTTTTGATAAATCTTGAGCTATGGATAAAATACTGGAAGAAATAAAAGTGAAGACAAGTAATAATCGACTGATTAATTTTGTTGTCATAAAACTATGATATTATTGTGTTATAGGTTCGTTTTTATTAATTTTTCTTATTATTTCAATAAGTTCAAGTTCGCCTCCTTCGGTAAATCCAGTATGAGTCCATACAATATTACCTTTCCCATCAACAACAAAAGTTTGTGGGGGAATATTTACGCCCATTGCTCTTTTAAAATCGCTATTTGGGTCAAGTAAAACTGTAAAATCCCATCCGTTAGAATTAACAAGTGGTGCAACACTAGACATTCTTCTTGCATCATCAATAGAAATAGCAATTATTTTAACACCAGTTTCTTTTTGCCATTCTTCATATAATTCCGACATAGTGTTGAGTTCTTTAATACATGGTTTGCACCAAGTTGCCCAAAAACTAATAATCATTGGTTTGCCATCGTTCGAAAGATTAGCAGTGTTAAAAGTTGCTCCATCAAGTGTTTTAACCTCAACAGATGGAACTTTGCGTATTTCTTTTTTTGTTTCTGTTTCTTGTCCAAAAGAAAACATTGCTGAAAAAGCAAGTAGCGTAATAATAAAAAAGATTTTTTTCATAAAGAAATAAATTAAAGATAAATATACATATATGAATATGCAAATATAATGCAAAAGATTTAAAAAATCCAGTTAAATAACAGCAAATTTTAGTCCTAAATCTATTTAGATTTAAAATAAATACCAAAAAGTTTAGAAAAATTTAAAATAATAACTATTTTTGCATTGATATCAGATGTTAAAAATACTTAAAATAAGCTAAAAAATCTAAAATTATTTAGAATTGGTATAAATATTTTTAAATGATTGACAAAGGGTTATTTTTTTTGTAATTTTAGAAACTCTACCAAAATATTTTTTACTATGAAAAAAGCGTTACTTTCATTTGTTTTATTAACCTTTATTGGTTTAGCTGCGTTTTCGCAATCAATCGTTCTTAAAAAAGAAGATGGAACTGTAATATCTAACGCAAATAGAGTTGACAGTGTATTTGGGACAGGAGCTATATCTGTAAAGTATAAATTTTTCAATATTTCTTCTTCTGCACACGACTATATATTGAAAAAAATTGATAAAGTAATGGTTCCAGGAACAAAAAGTGGATTTTGTTGGGATGTATGCAGTGATGTTGCAACTGTTTCTGGTAAATTAAATATCGGCGCAGGGGATTCAACAACTGCTTTTTCTGGCGATTATTTTTCAGAAAATATTGTTGGCTCATCTACTGTTAGATTTGTATTTTATAATAAAGCAGATGTTACTGACTCAAACTATGTTGATGTTGTTTTTACTGTGAACGAGGTAAGTGTAAATGAAAATTTGCCAGCATTTACTTTGTCAAATCCATTTCCTAATCCTGCGAACGAATATGTTGCATTTAAATATGCTGTTAACAAACCTTTCAATCAGGCATCAGTTAAAATATTTGATTTGTTAGGAAATAAAGTTGCGGAGAAAGAAATTTCAGAATCACTGGGGGTATTATCTATAAATACTAGTAACTTAAATAATGGAATTTATTTTTATTCAATTGTAATAGACGAAAAACCATTCTTATCAAGAAAAATGGTTGTAAAGCATTAATTCACTACAAAATTATTAAATAGCTGTCTTTTTTAGGTAGCTGTTTTTTTGTAAAATAATAAAAAAAGGTCAGAGAAATCTGACCTTTTTTTATTATTTTATTAGGAATTATTTTATTTTAAATCCTTTTTTAATTGCATCTACAAAATCAAGTTTTTCCCAAGCGAAGAATTCAACTTCTTTAGTTGATTCTTTGCCATTATAATTAACTTTTACAGTGTCTTTATAAGGTGTTCTTCCCATGTGACCATAAGAAGCAGTTACCTCAAATATAGGATTCTTTAAACCAAAACGTTTAACAATTGCATTTGGTCTTAAATCGAATAGTTTAGCAACTATCTTAGCTATTTCGCCATCAGTAATAGTTTTTCCTTTAGTGTCTTTTACTTTACATGTTCCATAAGAATCAACATATAATCCTACAGGTTGAGCAACTCCAATAGCATAAGCAACTTGAACTAATACTTCGTCAGCAACACCAGCAGCAACTAAATTCTTAGCTATATGACGCATTGCATAAGCGGCAGAACGGTCAACTTTTGATGAGTCTTTTCCAGAGAATGCACCACCACCGTGAGCACCTTTTCCACCGTAAGTATCAACTATAATTTTTCTGCCTGTTAAGCCAGTATCACCATGAGGTCCACCAATTACAAATTTTCCTGTTGGGTTAATTAGTAATTTGAATTCTCCATCAAATAATTTTTTAACGCGAGCTGGTAATAATTTTTTTACTCTTGGTAAAAGAACTGTTTCAACGTCTGCTTTTATAGTTTTAATCATTTCTGCTTCAGCAAAATTCTTTTCTTTTTCTGTAGCTTTAGCAGGAAGTACAAATTCATCGTGTTGTGTAGAAATAACAATAGTATCTATTCTTAATGGTTTATTATTATCATCATACTCAATAGTAACCTGTGATTTTGAATCTGGGCGAAGATATTTCATCTTTTTGCCTTCTTTTCTAACTGCTGCAAGTTCTTCTAAAAGTAAATGCGAAAGTTTTAAAGGTAATGGCATGAAATCTTCAGTGTCTTGTGAAGCATATCCAAACATCATACCTTGATCACCAGCACCTTGATCTTCTTCTTTGGCACGGTCAACACCTTGACGAATATCTGCTGATTGTTCGTGAATTGCAGAGATTATTCCACAAGAATTAGCGTCAAACATGTATTCCGCTTTGTTATATCCAATTTTATTGATTACTCTTCTAGCAACTGTTTGCACGTCTGCATAACCATTTGTTTTTACTTCTCCTGCAAGAACAACTAATCCAGTTGTTACTAATGTTTCGCAAGCAACTTTTGAATCAGGATCTTGGCGTAGAAATTCGTCAACTAAAGCATCTGAAATTTGATCTGCTACTTTGTCTGGATGACCTTCAGAAACAGATTCTGATGTGAATAAATAACTCATTGTATCAATTTTTTATATTAATAATTCATATTACTAACAAAACTAAATGAGTTGATTTGATTGAAAAATGCTAGAACATTGCTTTAGCATTTTTTTAAAGTGGTTGCAATCAATCAAATCTTTCCACTAGGATTGTATTACAAAATTATAAAAAATTATTTTAATAAAAAACATTTTTAAAATTTAATTTTCTGTTTATAATAAGTTTTAATTGTTTTTGTTGAGTAATTAAAACTAATTTTCTTCTTAATAATTATTGTTTGAAACGCTAAATATTTTGTCTTTTTGTAATCTTTTACTTATTTTCACGTTATATTTGAACAATCTTAAAAATATAGCCATGCAAAATATTTTATATGCTATTATTTTCTTATTTCCTTGTTTTGCTTTTTCACAAGAATTAAAGCCAACGGAAAAAGAGGCTGTTATTAATGTAATTGTTACTGATTTTAGCAATAAACCACGGAAGGGCGAGATAATTCTTCTCACAAATATCAAGACAAATATTCAAAAAAAATATACCGCAGATTCTTTTGGGAAATTCGCGGTATTATTGCCAAAAGGGGAATCATTTAAGTTTTCCCATGCCTTGTTTTCTGATGATGAGTTTTCGCAAATAGTTGAAATACCTAATCAGCCTGGTTCTATCACCGCAACAGTTACTATTAGCATGGAGTTTGAAAATAGAGAATATACACTTGATAATGTATATTTTGATTTTGCGAAAGCAACTTTAAAAATTGAATCAAACAAAGTTTTAAATGATTTGGTTTCTGTGATGAAAGCTAAAGAATCTATGATGATTGAACTTTCAGGGCATACCGATAATGTTGGATCGCCCGAATCAAATATAAAACTATCAGATGATAGAGCTAAAACAGTAAAAGATTATTTAGTAAAGAATGGCATAACTCCTAATAGAATTACTACAAAAGGTTACGGCGACACACTGCCTATTGCTGATAATACAACCGATGAAGGAAGAAAAAAGAATAGAAGAACTGTTGTAAAAATAATAAAAGACTAAATAATTATAAATTTAACTTCCAATTATCTGCTTTTCGCCGATTATTATTTCTATATGTTAATATAGAAAACTAATTTCGGGTTTTTATTTTAGAAATTTGATTCTAATTTCTTATTAAATTATTAATCAATGAAAAGGTTAATCTTTATAAATATCTTTCTTCTGTTTTCGCTTGTTCTTTTTTCACAAGTTCTAACACAAAATATTAGAGGAGAGGTTGTTGATAAAGTTTCTAAATACACACTGCCTGGCGCTTACGTCATCTTATTCGATGATTCTTCAAGTGCAAAAGGAGTTACGACTGACGCAAATGGAAATTTTTTATTACCAAGTGTTCCAATTGGGCGTCATAAATTAAAAATAACTTATATTGGTTATCAATCTCAAGTTATATCAATTGTGCTATTTTCCGCTAAAGAATTAGTCTTAAATATTGAATTAAACGAGGCTTATATCACAACAAAAGAAGTAATTATAAAGGCGTCTAAATCAGAAGCTAATAATGAGATGTCAGCAGTTAGTTCTCGAGTATTTTCAATTGAAGAAACCGAACGTTATGCTGGCAGTAGGGGCGATCCGGCTCGAATGGCTATGAATTTTGCAGGTGTTTCGGGTGCTAACGACCAAAGAAATGATATTATTATTCGTGGAAATTCTCCTTCTGGCTTGCTTTGGAAGCTTGAAGATGTTGAAATTCCTAATCCAAACCATTTTTCTTCAGCTGGTTCAACTGGTGGTCCTGTTAGCATGTTAAATAACAATGTGCTTTCAAATTCTGATTTTATGACGGGTGCTTTTCCTGCAGAATATGGTAATGCTATGTCTGGGGTATTTGATTTAAGAATGCGCTCAGGTAATACTCAAAAACACGAGTTTATGAGTCAGTTTGGTTTTAATGGAGCTGAATTTGGCGCTGAAGGTCCAATTTGCAGAAGTAATAGAAGTTCTTATTTGATTAATTATAGATACTCAACTGTTGATTTTATGGATAAAATGGGAATGAATTTTGGAATATCTGGCATTCCAAAATATCAAGATTTATCGGTAAAACTAAATTTCCCTATCAAGAATGGTATTATTTCTTTGTTTGGACTTGGCGGAATAAGTAGTATAGCAATGCTAGATAGTAAAAGAGATTCTATTGATTTGTTTGCTCAAGATGGTGTTGATTTGTATACTGGATCAAAACTTTTTACCGCAGGACTTTCTTATACTCAATTTTTAAATAGTAAAACATATTTTAAAATCATTATTTCTTCTTTTAGTGATCAGGCTATTACTAGAATAGACTCGCTTGATTTTAATAGAAAACCATACAATTACGCAACAGATAATACCGCAAGTAACAGAGGAACTATTTCAATTATACTTAGTCATAAAACAACAAAAAATTATTCTTTTAAAACCGGTTTAACTATTGATAGACTCGGCTACGGTTTTATAACTAAAGTGCTTGATAAATCTATTAATGATTATATAAAATTAACCGATGAGCAAATTTCAATTATTGATGGAAAGAACATGCTAAAGTATTACAATCAGTGGATAATTAATTTGTCAGAAAAAATAGCTTTATACCCAGGCGTTAATTTTATTTATTTTGATTTGAATAAAAAGTATCAAATTGAGCCAAGAGCTTCAATTGCATGGAAAATATCTGGAATTGACAAATTGACTTTGGGGTATGGGATGCACAGTAAAATCCAAACTCTGTATACTTACTTTTTAACAACTCGATTGCCTAGTGGCGATTATATTCAAACTAACAAAAATCTAGATTTTAATAAATCACAACATTTGGTTTTAGCGTATGATAAAATGTTGAACGAAAATCTACGTTTAAAAGTTGAATCTTATTATCAATTTCTTTATAAAATTGCGGTTGACAGTCGTTCAACATCGTGGAGTGCATTAAATTCTGGTGCTACATGGGGCTTTGATGCCGGAGATAGTCTTGTGAATAAGGGAACAGGCAAAAATATTGGGTTAGAAATTACGTTAGAAAAATTCTTTTCTAAAAACTATTATTATCTTTTAACTGCTTCATTATTTGATTCAAAGTACAAAGGGAGCGATGGAATTGAAAGAAATACTGCTTTCAACGGAAATTATGTGTTGAATGCTTTAATTGGAAAAGAAGTAGTAATAAAGAAAAGTAATGTTTTGTTTTTTGACTTAAAACTTACGTATGCTGGTGGAAGAAGATATACCCCAATTAATAAAGAAGAATCAAAAATTCAGCACACAACTGTTTACTATGAAGGTAAGGCATTTAGTAAGAGAGCAAATGATTATATAAAACCGGATATTAAAATTGGGTTTAGAAAAAATGGCAAAAAAGTTACGCAGGAATGGATGGTTTACATCGAAAATGTGATTAATAGAAAAAATATGTTTGCTCAAACGTATGATACTAAAAATGATATAATTACAACTACAAATCAACTTGGAATTTTCCCGATGATGCAATGGCGAATATATTTCTAATAAACCAGAGCAAGTTATAACACTAATATACCTCGACTACGTCCAGAGTGACCGCTAGGCTGAGCTGTGGTTGCTGAGCGAAGCCGAAGTATATCAAGAAAATGAAAAAATATCTTGCGGATATAAGGAGAAATAAAACTAAAAATTTAACCCCATATTAAAATAAATACCACTCAATGGGGTGTCATCCTTAGCACAAACCCAATGACGATAGTTCAGTGCAAAATTTACGCCTTTAGCAGCTTTGTATTGCAAGCCTCCAAGCATTAAGTAACCGTCGCTAGCAATATTCCATGCACTAGTAGCATTATGAACTTTGTTTGATTGCGCCAAATCATATCTAGCAAATACATCAAATTTACTATTGATAATATATGTTGCATAAGCCGAATAACCACTCATCTGATAATCTTCGGCATATTTTTTATAATCTTTGCCATTATCCAATGCGTTGTATTCAACACCAACTCTAAATCTATCTTTCATTTCATATCCAATAAAAAAACTCATTGTAGAAATTGCTGCTGTGTCTATTATTAATGTATCTGCATAGTTATGCTTACATGGTGTATAAGAATAGTAGCCTTTTACAGTTAATCCTTCAATTGGTTTTGCAACTACATTGCCTCCATATTTATGATTCCCAAGGTTGTCTTGCAACGCTTTATAGCCTTCGCCATTAAGCACAAATGCATTAATTGTAAACATTTTGTTGATTTCATACTCTGCATTGAAACCCAAATCAGCACTGGCACCCATTTTATATTCATCTGTGTGAGTTTTCATAATATATCGATATCCCCAGTTTTTTTCTTGAGTATCAAATTGATTTAAACCCATCATTCCCATTGTTAATTTAAGCTTTGGAATTACCGTCCATTCAATGCAAGCAGTTTTCAAAAAACTTTGATAGTTTTTGTCTGTTGTGTTATATTCCATATCATAAGTTACTTTCCCAGAAATGTTTTTTGCAAAATCATATTTGTATCCAATATAGGCTCTTTCAACAGCAAATGTGCTTCTTTGCTTAACTTTTGCAGAAAAATTATAGTTGTAATTCTGAAAAACTGAACCAATAAGTTTTCCAGAAGGTTTAAATTCCTCTTTGTCTTGAGCAAAAAGGTTAATAGTTAAGAATGCTAAGGTGAAAAATAAAATAATTCTATTCATAAGTCAATTTTAATCAAAAGAATTCCTCGAGGCTCTGCCTCGGGGTGAGTAATTTCAAGCGA
>JBAXGW010000007.1:0-95180 GCA_037139195.1 Bacteroidota bacterium | reverse complement strand
TTCCTGTTACAGTATTGGGCGATGATATAGCTGAAGCGGTAGAATCATTTACTGCAGCCATAACAGTTAGCAATGATAATGGTCAACCTGTAACAATAGGAACAGGAAGTGCTACTGCAACTATTACCGATGATGACGATATAACAATTAGTATCAATAACGTTGCTATAAACGAAGAAGATAACCTTCAAACTAGTTTTGTATTTACCGTTAGTTTGAGTAATGCTTCTGATGGAATAGTTACTGTTGATTATGCTACTGCTGATGGTACAGCAACAATTCTTGATAACGATTACATTGCAATTCCTTCAACTGTGCTAACTTTTGCTCCAGGCGAAACAAGTAAAACTATTACACTACTTGTTAATGGTGATAATAAGGTGGAAGCTGATGAAACATTAACTGTTGACTTGCGCAATATAACTGCTTTTGGATATGTTGTAACTTTTGCAAATTCTACAGGAACTGCAACTATCTTAAATGACGATAATTTACCAGTATTAGCAGATGTTATAAAAACTGGAACAGAAGATAATGACGTGCCTTTTGCAACTATCGATTTTGCAAATGTTTTTACAGATATTGATGGTGATACATTAAATAAAATTAACGTAGTTAGTTTACCACAAAATGGCACTCTTTATTTAAATGGAATAGCAGTTAGTTCTGGTGACGAAATATTATCTTCAGACATTAACAATTTAATATTTACTCCTGCATTAAATTGGAATGGTTCTACAAGCTTTGATTATAATGCATACGATGGCGCAAATTGGTCAGCAATTGCAGAACAAGTTATAATCAATATTACTCCAATAAATGATGCACCTATAGCAATAAGCGATACTGTTTATACTCTTGAGGATAATCAGCTTAACGGCTCTGTTACTTTAAATGATACAGATGTTGAAGGAGATGGATTAAATGTTACTCAATTTATTATTAATGGAACTAATTACGGAGCAGGTTCATCAGCTGTAATTAATGGCGAAGGAACCATAATAATTAATGCTAATGGTACTTATACCTTTACTCCAGATAATAACTACAATGATACTGTTTCAACTGTATCTTATGTAATAATTGATGGAAATGGAGGAAGCGATACAGGAAACCTTGTTATCATAGTTTCGCCAGTAAATGATGCTCCTATTACGTTCAACGAATCATTAAATACATGTAGCAATAATGCTTTAAGTGGCAATATTTTATCAAATTCAGATTCAGATATTGAAGGAACATCTTTAACAGTCAATACAATACCTGTTGTTTCTCCATTATATGGTAATTTTGTAATAGCAGCAAATGGCGATTATACTTATACACCTAACCTAACGTACAATGGTTTCGACCAAATAGTTGTTTCGATTTGTGACAATGGTTCGCCGTTACCTTATGCTTGCACTAACGACACAATTAATATTGTTGTTAATCAGATGCTTACTTCTAATGCAGGATCAAGTCAGTTGCTTTGCAATGTTGATAATATAACGCTTGCTGCAAATAATTCTGCACCTGGAACTGGCTTATGGA
Source organism: Bacteroidota bacterium (assembly GCA_037139195.1). Taxonomy (GTDB): domain Bacteria; phylum Bacteroidota; class Bacteroidia; order Bacteroidales; family JAHJDW01; genus JBAXGW01. Next base: position 93,647 of record JBAXGW010000007.1, on the reverse strand, counting down.
CAATTGTAAGTGGTCCAAATACACCAATATTTGGAGATGCTACACTTTATAACACCACAGTAACAAATATGATACCTGGAGATTATGTGTTCAAATGGACAATTAATAATGGCATTTGTACTCCATCTGAAAGCACTGTTACAATTACAAATTATGCTACTCCTACTATTGCCACAGTTGGTTCAACTCAATATCTTTGTGGCACATTAGTTAGTGAGTCATTAGGTGGAAATACTCCAGTTAATGGTGCTGGAATGTGGAGTCAATTATCTGGACCCGGAACTACTACTTTTAGTTCTCCTACTTCAGGTGTTACCACGGCTACAGCTTCAAATTACGGAACTTATGTATATCAATGGACAATCAGTAATGGAACATGTAGTTCTAGTACAGCAATTGATACGGTTAATTATTTTGAAACTCCTACAGTTGCTTCAATATCTAATCCTGTTCTTAGCTATTGTGGAACTCTTATTAGTAGTAATTTAGGAGCTAATAACCCAGCAGTTGGCACTGGTGAATGGACGATTGTAAGCGGAGGAACTGGTAATTTCAGTGATACAGGTGATGGCAACTCGATATTTACAGGGAATGCTTATGGAACTTATATTCTACGCTGGTCTATTACCAATGGAACTTGTACTCCTAGTATCTCAGATGTTACAATTAACTACTATGAAACTCCAACAATAATTGCAACTTCGAATGCACGTTGTGGAGTTGGTACTGTTGATTTAAGTGCAACTACTTCGGTGGGAACAATTAATTGGTACGATTCAGCATCAAATGGAACTTTACTTGGGTCAAATCTTACTTATACAACTCCAATTATTTCTAATACTACTTCTTATTGGGTAGAAGCAATAAATAATGGATGTATTTCTGCATCTAGAACAGAAGTTATTGCAACGGTTAATCCTGTTTTCAATGTAAACACTTCGGCTCAAATATGTTCAGGTTCTACTTATCAATTAGGCTCTCAAGCGTTAACAACTAGTGGAACTTACACAGAAGTATTCCAAACAGTTCTAGGCTGTGATAGTACAGTAAATCTGACTTTAACCGTAAATCCTGTATACAATATAACAGCATCAGCTCAAATATGTTCAGGTTCTACTTATCAGTTAGGTTCTCAAGCGTTAACTACCAGTGGAACTTATACCGAAGTATTCCAAACAGTTCAAGGTTGTGATAGTACAGTAAATCTGACTTTAACCGTAAATCCTGTTTACAATACAACAACATCGGCTCAAATATGTTCAGGTTCTACATATCAATTAGGCTCTCAAGCGTTAACAACAAGCGGAACTTATACAGAAGTATTCCAAACAGTATTAGGTTGTGATAGCACAGTAAACCTTAATTTAACAGTAAATCCTGTATACAATACAACAGCATCAGCTCAAATATGTTCAGGTTCTACTTATCAATTTGGTTCACAGTTGTTAACTACTAGTGGAATTTATACCGAAGTATTCCAAAGCGTTTCAAGTTGCGATTCTACGGTGGTGCTTACTTTAAATGTAGCTAATACAATTACAAATTCTATTGCTGCAAGTATTTGTCAAGGAAACAATTATATTTTAGGCTCGCAGAATTTAACAACAAGTGGAATCTATAATGAAACGTTTGTAAGTTCTATGGGATGCGATAGTACTGTTACATTAACATTAACTGTTAATCCTGTATATAACGAAATTGCTGAAGTAACAATAACAAAAGGCGAATCGTATATTTTCGGAAATCAGGAACTAACCGAAGATGGTGTTTACACAAATTTATTTACAAGCAATACGGGTTGTGATAGCACGGTTGTTCTTACACTTATTGTGAATGATTTGGATTTAAATATTCCTCAAGGGTTCTCTCCAAATGGCGATGGAGTTAACGACCTATATGTAATAAAGGGAATTTCAGAGTATCCTAATAATACCTTAGAAATTTATAATAGATGGGGTAATATAGTATACAAAGCAACAAATTATCAAAATGATTGGGATGGAACATCGAAAGAAGATATGACCGTTGGAAACGAAAGACTACCTAGCGGAACATATTTCTACTTGCTGAATTTGGGCAACGATACGCCGGCTAAAACAGGTTATATTTATTTAACAAGATAAGGAGATAAAAAAATGAGAAAAATTAAATTAATTATTATAGCTATTTTCTTGTTAACTGGAACTATAGGCACTTATGCTCAGCAAGATCCTATGTTTACGCAGTACATGTTTAACACCTTGTCGGTGAACCCAGCTTATGCCGGAAGTCGAGGGGTGTTAAATATTACAGGAATGTCGAGAAACCAATGGATTGGTATGGAAGGCGCACCTCGTACTCAAACATTTTTTGCTCATACTCCTTTCCGTTCCGAAAACGTAGGTTTAGGTTTGTCGGTAGTAAATGATAGAATTGGACCTACCAACCAAACCATGGTTTATGGTGATTATTCTTATACAATAAAAATAACCGAAAAATCGAAATTAGCTTTTGGATTGAAAGCTGGATTTAGCATATTAAAAGGCAATTTGCTTAGTGTAGGAACTGATCAGCCCGACGACCAGGCTTTTGCTGCAAATATCAGTTATAAGCCATTGCCAAACTTCGGATTTGGGATGTACTATCATTCTGAACGATGGTATATGGGATTGTCTACACCTAAAATTATCGAAAATAAGACAGAGTCATCTGTTGAATATTCTAAGCTTTCAGAAAAACGTCACTACTTTTTTATCGGCGGTTTTGTTACTGATATAAATCAGGATATAAAATTTAAACCTTCTGTTTTAACTAAAGTTACAATGGGTGCACCGGTATCTATAGATTTGAATGCAAACTTTTTATTTAAAGAAAAGTTATGGGTAGGTGCAGGGTATAGAATTGGCGATTCTTTTAGTGCAACAATGCTTATTCAGGTTAGTAGTCAATTAAGGGTTGGATATTCTTATGATTATACAACTTCAAAACTTTCAAATTATAATTTTGGAAGTCATGAAATAATGCTTAGTTACGATTTTAAATACAAAAAGGACAAAATTTTATCTCCAAGATATTTCTAAATGATAAATAGTATGAAACAAATATTTGCAACAATATTATTAAACTGCTTGTTTGTTGTTTCTTATGGACAACAAACAACAGATAAATCAATTTCTCTTTTAAGTCAATCAAAATATGAAAAGGCAAATATGTTATTTGATAGGCTTGCATTTTTTGATGCCGCAATTCTATTCGAGGATTTAGTTAAACAAAATGTCAACGTAAATAAAATTGCTCCAAAATTAGCCGATTGCTATTTAAATATGAGTTTAACTGACAAAGCTGAACTTTGGTACGAAAAGGCGGTGCAGTTTGATAGCATAGATTCCTATTATTATTTCAAATATGCTCAAGCGCTTCGTTGTAATAAAAAATACGACGAAGCCAATAAATGGATGGAGAAATACAAGCAAAAAAAATTGGATGATAAAATTGCAAGTAACTATTCTAATAATAAGGATTATGCGACTAAAATTACAAATCAAAAATCTCTGTTTAGTGTAACTAATTTTAATAATATTAACACTGAATATTCTGATTTTGGTGCAGTTATGTGGAATAATAAAATATCGTTTGTTACTGCAAGCGATGTGAAAATGGCTGTAAAAAACACACACGCATGGAACGAAAAGCCATTTCTTGATATAATGATTTTTGATACAATTGCGAAAAAAAATAAAGTTTCGAATTTTAGCTCGAAAATTAATACTCAGTATCATGAAGGTTCATTTTGTTTTGACTCAACTGGAAATACAATGTATTTTACTAGAAACAATTTTTACCAAGGCAAAAAAGTAGATAGCGACAAAGGAATAAATAATTTGATGCTTTACAAGTCAGTTTTTATAAATGGCAAATGGCAAAATATTGAATCATTACCTTTTAATAATAAAAATTATTCGGTGGGACATCCTGCACTTTCTTTCGATGGCAAAAAATTATTTTTTGTGTCTAACATGCCTGGAGGTATTGGTGGAACAGATATTTACTATGTTGATATTAAAGAAAATGGTTATAGCATGCCAGTTAATCTGGGCCCCGAAATAAATACCGAAGGAAATGAAATGTTTCCTTTTGTCAGCAAAGAATTTATTTATTTTTCATCCGATGGTCATATCGGCCTTGGTGGACTTGATGTTTTTTGTGCGAAATACTGCGCTGATGGTAGTTTTAAAAACGTTTCTAATTTAGGAACTCCTGTTAATAGTTCAAAAGATGATTTTAGTTTTGTACTTAACAAAGACGAAAAATCTGGATTTTTAGCCTCAAATCGTGAGGGAGGAAAAGGTGATGATGATATTTATATTATAAAATCAGATGCACCAAAAGCACTCATAATTAGTGGAGTTGTTACTGATAGTATTACATTTGAGCCCATTTCAAACACTAAGATTCTTATCTTAAATGAAAATGATGGAGTGAAAAATGATTTACTTACAGATGCAAAGGGCGAATTTGAATTTCCTGCAAATTATAATACAAAGTATAGAATTAGTACTTCAAATAATGATTATGCTCCTATTACAAAGAATGTTTCTACCGAAAACACAGTGTTATCTGATATCAAAACAAAATTTCCATTGAAGAATGTCGCTTCTATTGCGTTAGTAGGCTCTATATTTGATAGAACAACTAAAAAAGGAGTAAATGGCGTTAAAATATCAATTAACGATTTGTCTGCTAATACATTAGTAAAAGATACAACAACGAACGAAAGTGGCGATGTTAATATTCAAATACGATCAGTTAAAGTGGGTGAAGTTTTGAAATATGAAATTAAAATTGATAAAGAAGGTTATTTAGCAAAAAAAGTATTACTAGAACATAAAATCAAAGATTTGGATAATATTAACCTAAACGAATATCTTGATGTTGTTCTTGATAAAATTGAAGTAGGAGCTGATATTGGTAAAATTATAGATATTAAGCCAATTTATTTCGACCTTGCTAAATCAAATATCAGAACTGATGCAGCTGCAGAGCTCGATAAGATAGTTAAAGTTATGACTGACAATCCTTCCATGGTTGTTGAGCTTGGTTCTCATACCGATTGTAGGGGTTCAGCTAAATATAATTTTGAATTATCTGATCAAAGAGCTAAATCTTCTGTGGCATATATTATTTCAAAAGGAGTTGATAAAGCCAGAATTTATGGAAAAGGTTATGGCGAATCTAAGTTAGTAAATGGTTGTGCTTGTGAAGGAACCACTAAAAGCACTTGCTCTGAAGAAGAGCATCAGCTAAATAGAAGAACAGAATTTATTATTGTGAAAATATAAGCAAAAAGGGGTCGATCATACGACCCCTTTTTTATTAAAAGTTTATATTGTAGCGCTAGATGTTTCGGCTTCTTTGCTTACTTTCTTAATTAATCCTTGTAATACTGAACCTGGACCAACTTCAACATACACATTAACGCCATCCTTTACCATGTTTTCAACTGATTGTGTCCATTTAACAGGCGATGTAAGTTGAGAAATTAAATTTTTCTTTATTACTTCTGGGTCTGTTTGTTTTTGAGCATTTACATTTTGGTATATAGGACAGATTGGAGCCTTAAAGTTTGTGGCGTTTATTGCTGCTTCTAATTCAACTCTAGCAGGTTCCATAAGTGGTGAATGGAAAGCTCCTCCAACTTGCAGAACTAATGCTCGTTTTGCACCAGCTTCTTTTAATTTCTCGCATGCTATATTAATTCCTTCTACAGAGCCTGATATTACTACTTGACCAGGACAATTATAATTTGCAGGAACTACTACTTCATTGATTCCAGCGCATATTTCTTCAATTTTTGCATCTTCTAAGCCCATAACAGCAGCCATTGTTGAAGGGCGCACCTTGCATGCTTTTTGCATAGCATCTGCTCTTTTAGATACTAACACTAAACCATCTTCAAATGATAAAGCACCTGCAGCAACCAATGCCGAAAATTCGCCTAATGAATGTCCCGCTACTACATTTGGTTTGAAATCAGCAATTACTTTCGATAATATAACTGAGTGCAAGAAAATAGCTGGTTGGGTAACATTAGTTTGTTTTAAGTCTTCGTCAGTTCCACTAAACATCAAGTCAGTAATGCGAAATCCTAATATTTCATTAGCTTTTTCAAATAATTCTTTAGCCAAAGGTGAGTTATCATATAAATCTTTGCCCATTCCAACGAATTGAGCTCCTTGACCTGGAAAAACGTATGCTTTCATTTCTTTTGATTTAAATTTATAAATTGAACCACAAAAATAATAAAAGTTTAAATACAAAAATCCTTTTTTTGACTATTGAGGAAATCAGGAATCATTATAACTTTAAATCCCTATTTAGCTAACTAATACCAACTTCCAATTTTACTATCATTATCCAATGCTTTGTCTAAAAGAGTTAGAAAATCTTTCCTGCTAATTTCTTTAGCTCCCATACTTATCAAATGATCGGTTGGTACTTGGGCATCAATAAAATGAAAATTCAGCGCTTTTAAATAGTTGGCTAGATAAACTAATGCAATTTTGGAAGCATTTGGTTTTATTGAAAACATAGATTCGCCAAAAAAGCCTTTACCTATCGAAACGCCATATAATCCGCCAACTAGCTCATTGTTTTCATATATTTCAACCGAATGTGCTGCTCCAATTCTGTGTAATTCTATATAAGCTTGCTCCATATCATCTGTAATCCATGTGCCATCAGCATCTTTTCTGCATATATTTTTGCATTGTTTTATTACGTTGCTAAAATTTGTATCTAGTTTCACTGTGAATTTTTTAGACTTTATAATCCTAAGCAAACTTTTGGATATTTTAATGTCTTCTGGAAATAAAACTAATCGAGGATTAGGCGACCACCATAAAATTTCTTCATCAGGATTGAACCAAGGGAAAATCCCACAGCTGTATGCAGTTAGTAAACGAATAGGAGACAAATCGCCCCCAACTGCAATTAAACCATCTTCAGCTTCATTTGGATCAGGAAAAATATATTCTGAGGGTAGTTGATAAACTGGCATTCAACAAATGAAATTATTATATAAAAATTTTTAGAACAAAATTAAGAAAAAATGATTATAAAAAACGCTTTTCTAAATAACAGAAATACAGCTTTTAGCGTTTTTCCGAACATCTTAATTCCTAAATCCGAACATCTTTTCTTTATTATGAAAAGTGTTTTATTTTGCAAATTTTTATTTTAGCATAAAATTTCTTAACAATAAAGAATTGCTTAGTAAGTATATAAAATACAAAATATGAATACAAGAATTTTAATAATGTTCAAATGCCTTTTGTTAATATGTTTTTTTGCTTTTAACATAAGTGCAATCGCTCAATCAAATGATAATATTTCAGGGGCAACCACATTGTCAGTTTCAATGTCATCTGCTTCAACTTATAATCCTATCTATACTACCGTCAATATACCTTCAACTGCGACAGCTTCTACTGTCCCAGCACCGGGTTGTGGAGGAACTCTTGCTAATATTAAAGATATTTGGTACAAATGCACAATTCCTTCTACGGGTAAAATTGTTGTTTCTACTAAAGCGGCTACAACAAGTGCATTGACAGATGTAGCCATGGCACTGTACTCTGGCTCCGCTGCTTCTCCAACTTTATTAATATGCGCAAATGATAGATTGAGTGGTTCTGATTATTTTGCAGATATTGCCATTGACACATTAACACCTGGATCAACTGTTTATATTAGATTATGGTCTATTTCAACTGCAACTCCAAATACTGGAAATGTCCAAATTGCTACTTATTCTTATGGACCTTATTGTGCCCAAGGAAATCCTGTGCCAAACGATAGTGTATCGAAAGCACCATCAATTTGCAATTTAGATGGGTTTTGGGGAGTAACTTGGACTTCTTCAGGAACTTGGCCGAATAAATATACCAATGCTGCCGATCCTGTTTTAGCTAATATAAGTTCTTCAGGATTTACAATTGAAAATAACTCCTGGCTAAAATTTGCGGCTAATGATGATACCGTGAAATTAGATGTTTATATATATTCTTGTTCAAGGCAAAATCAAACAACGGCTGGACCTCAAATAGCCATTATGAGTAAATCAGGCAGTACGTATAGCCCTGTTGGAAATATTATTAACCCAGGTGCAGGGCCTTCAAATTTTAATAATACTAAACAAACTCTTCTAATACCTGGTTTAACAATAGGAAATACATATTATGTTATGTTTGATGGATATGCGGGAGATTTATGCCATTATAATATTATTGCAACCAAAGGCGTAATAACAGTTGATGCCGGAGCAGATACTGTTGTTTGCTCAGGAGCTTCAATAAATAGAACTGGAACTTCAGTTTCAGGAGTTACTATTAAATGGTATGCTGATAAAGCTCACACAATTCCTTTATCTAATACTGCAACACTTTCTGTTTCAAATATCACAGCGACCACAACTTATTATATGGATGCAATTGCATCATTAACTTGTCCATTAGCAGCTGATGATTCCTTTAAAGTTGTTGTTAATCTTGCTCCTACAATCACTAGCACAAATCCAAATTCGATTTGTAGGTCGGGGACTGTTCAATTGGGTGCAACTGCTAGCTCTGGAACTATTAATTGGTATGCTTCTGCATCGGGAGGCTCTTCCCTTGGAGCTGGAGCTACTTGGACAACTCCAAATATCAGCTCAACTACAACATACTATGCTGAGGCATCTAATGGAACGTGTGCTGCAACGTCTAGAACTCAAGTAGTGGCAACTGTTACTCCAAATAATACAATATCTTTAAACTCAGCTGCAAATACGAATAACCAAAGTATTTGTGTTGGCAGTTCTATTGTAAATATTAAATATAAAACCACGGGTGCTACTGCTGCTTCATTTTCTGGACTACCAACTGGAGTTGTAGGAAATTGGGCGTCTGATACTGTTTCAATTACTGGAACACCGGCTGCTGCAGGAACTTATAATTATACAATAATATTATCAGGCGGTTGTGGAAATATAACAGCTACAGGAACAATTGAGGTTAATTCTTATCCATTACCGGATTTAGGTCCTGATATGACAATTTGCGCATCTGTTCCTACAACCATTACTGCTCATGATGGAGAAACATATAGTTGGACGGGCGGCTCATCTAGTAGTACAATTAGTATAGCTCCGGATACTACAACTACATATTCTGTTACTGTAACAAAAAATGGATGTTCAACTTCAGAGAATATAATTGTTAATGTTTCTAGTAACTTAGTGCCTAATATTATTTCAACATTACCAACAATTTGTGCTGGTAGCACAACAACCATAGCAGTTGATATTTCTGGAGCTACATATCACTGGACTACGGGGGCAAATACTCAGTCAATTTCTGTTTCGCCATTATCAAATACTACATATAAGGTAACTGTTACTGATGCAAATGGTTGTTCGGGTACTCAATCGGTTGCAATAACTGTGGATCCTTTTATATATGTGGCAACTTCACCTGATACAATTTGCAAAGGTGCAAGCTCTACTTTAACAGCTGGTACAGATTTAAGCGTAAATTATACTTGGTCGCATACATTATCAACTTCAAATCAGGTTGTTGTTTCGCCTGTCACAACTGCTTCATATACTGTTACAGCAGCCAAAGGAGCTTGTACTGCAACAGGTCAATTTGTAGTAAGTGTAAATCCGCTACCAAATGTTAGTGCAGGCAATGATGTGACAATTTGTTCGGGCTCAAGTACTACACTTACCGCAAATGGAGGCGTTTATTTTGAATGGAGCTCTGGAATTGGTCAAAATCAGAATGTTTCACCTACTGTGGCAACTACATATACTGTTACGGTTACTGATTTAAATGGATGTAAAAATACGTCAGAAGTGTCTGTTGAAATGTCTCCTATAAATACAATTACATTGTCTTCAGCTTCAAATAATCAAACTATTTGCGTAAACAGCCCTTTAACTTCAATAATTTTCAATACCACAGGAGCAACTGGCGCTTATGTATCAGATTTACCAAGTGGCTTGACTGGTGTTTGGAATTCAAATGTACTTACTATTAGTGGAACTCCAAGTCTAACTGGCCAATTTAATTATACCGTTCATTTAACGGGAGGTTGTGGTTTAGTAACAGCAAATGGAACAGTAACAGTAACCTCAAATAATTCAATTAGTTTAAGTTCTACCTTAGGTACAGACAATCAAACTATTTGTATGAACGTCGCAATTACTCCAATAACTTACACTACTACTGGTGCTGCTGGTGCTACAATTGTAGGGCTGCCAAATGGCATCACAGGCAATTGGAATTCGAATATTTATACAATTAGTGGAACTCCAACACAATCTGGTACTTTCAACTATTCGATTAGTTTAACTGGTGGATGCGGAATAGTTTCAATAGCAGGGACAGTAACAGTAGATACATTACCTACTATTACACTTACATCTAATTCGTTAACAGAAAATCAAACTATCTGTTTAAATGAATCAATTACTAATATTGATTATACATTGGGAAATGGTGCAACTGGAGCAACTGTTAGCGGGCTACCTAATGGATTGATGGGAGCATATTCTAGTGGAGTATATACTATTAGCGGAACTCCAGAAATATCGGGCAATTTTATTTATACTGTTTCTACTACTGGCGGATGCGCCCCAGTAGCAACTGAAACAGGTGTTGTTACAGTAGTTTTATTAGCAAACCCAGTAATATCAACAGACCCACAATATGTATGCATCGGTAGCTCTATCTCATTAAAAGGGATTGGTGGTACTTTCTTTAATTGGAGCACCGGTGCAGTGGGTTCTGAAATAACAATAACTCCAAACACAACAAATACAATTAACGTATATGTTACAGCTACCGATAATAATGGATGTTCTAGCACTTCGTCAATAGATATAAATGCAAAACCTCTTCCAAATTTTAGTATTGGCAAGGATTCTGCAGGATGCATTACAAATGTACTGTTAGAAGCGCCAAATACGTTTTCATCCTATCTTTGGTCTACTGGCGAAATATCGAATTATATTCTTGTAAATAATGCAGGCACTTATTCCGTGAAAGTTACTGATAATTTTGGTTGTTCTTCAGCCGACACAATTTCGTTGAAAGATAGTTGTATGCTTGATATTTTTGTTCCAAATAGTTTTACTCCAAATGGAGATAATACAAATGATTTTTTCAGAATTACTGCAAAAAACATTTTTGGTTTAGAAATTAGTATATTCAATAGATGGGGGGAAGAGCTCTTTAAATCAACTGATATTAACTTTAAATGGGATGGAAAATTTAATGAAAAAGAATGTTCTTCAGGTACTTATTTCTATATATTAAAATATTATGATTTAGATAAGCAAGATTATACAAAAACAGGTACAATAAATATAGTTAGATAGTTTTTTTGATAAAAATCTATTCGGGGTTTAAAGCTAATATTGTTTATTTATTTTGTGTCATAATTTAGGAAAGTTTTATTCCCCTTATAGTTTTTTTTATTTGGGAAAAATTTATGAAAGATCATTGTGTAGGACTAATATTTGATTGCCCTTATGGCAAAAAAATGGAAAATTGTCCTTTTAATGCTATTAGAGAACTAGAATTCAAAGAGCGATTTGAGGCTTTTAAAAATTTAAGTGATGAGGAAATTACAAAACTATATAAATTTCATAAAAATTGTTGTTTATACCAAAAATACAGTGCAATTTAGTTTGAATTAAGTTTAAGAAAATCAGTAAGATGTGTTTTAAAAAATAACATAATTTCCAAATTAGAACAATTATATTTCTGCAATAAGTACATTTGTAAAATATTATCTATTTAAATGTTGTTGATATTTTGGATGTTCAATATCATTTATAATTAATATAGACGCACTAAACAAAAAATGGAACACAAATTTTTGATTAATAAAGTGATAAGCTCATTTGTCGGGATATTTTTAATTTGGCGCTTTTGCACATGACTATTTACAATAGGTAACAACATGATAAATTCAATAATTCTAGAAAAAGTAGGTGAAATATTAATTAACATTTGCATAAATGTTTAGAAATAAAAGTTTTGAAAGTGAAAAATAACATATCAAATAAATCATCAAAATCAAAACTGTTGCTACTCTTAGCAGCCATTATTTGGGGAAGCGCTTTTGTCTTTCAAAAAGAAGGAGGACAAGTAATTGGCGCTTTTGCTTTTGGAGGTATACGTTTTTTTATAGGAGCTAGTGTTTTGCTTCCTATTTTATTTTTTCAAAAACAATCATATTATCAATTTCCAATAAAGAAAACAATTTTCAGTGGAATATTAATTGGTTCTGTTTTATTTTTGGCAACTTCAGCGCAGCAAATTGGAATTAATCATACAACAGTTGGGAAAGCTGGCTTTATTACTGGCTTTTACATGATACTAACACCAATTCTTGGGATTTTATTCAAGCAAAAAACAATATTAAACCACTGGATTGGTGCCGGATTAACTCTAATTGGCTTATATCTTTTATCAGGCAAAATAGATTTTTCAATGGGTTACGGAGATTTTTTGGTATTAATAAGCACTATATTTTGGGCATTACAAATTATTTTGATTAGCAAATATGCACCAAATGCAAACCCAATTTTATTATCTATTGTTGAGTTTTATACATGTTCTATATTAAGCCTTATCACTAGTGGATTTGCCGAAACAACTTCAATTTCAAATGTTATTGATGCTATTATTCCAATTTTATTTACAGGTGTTTTATCTACTGGAATTGCATTTACACTGCAAGTAGTAGCCCAAAAGAATTTGCCAGCAACACCTGCGGCTATTATTTTTAGTTCAGAGACACTTTTTGCTGCACTAGCTGGTTGGATTTTATTAAACGAAAAAATGGGTGTTGTTCAAATTATCGGGTGTGGTTTCATGTTATTAGGAATCATATTCGGGCAATTGAATTTTTCTAAATTCAAAAACGATCAAAACCACGAAATTTCTACTTTTTGAAAAAAAGTATCATTTTAATTTTCTTTAAAATTAAAGTTATTCAGTAAAAATTAAATATTTTTTGTTTTCTATCTAGCTACATTGCTTAATAAATATCAAAAAATGGGAAGTTTTAAAGCCTAAAATAAAAACCTATACATTTACAGACTGATTTTTAATTAAAAGTAAATCAGCAAGATGCGTTTTTCAGAACAACATTATTCCGAAATCAGAACGTATTAAATTGGTTTTTTGAGTAATTCGGCTTTATCATTAGATATTTTTGCAAAATATTAAAAAATTATGAAAAAGCTTCTGATAATTTTTATGTTTGCATCAAATATTGCGAACTCAACAAACTACTATGTAAATGACAACTCAACATCGGGTGATGTATTTGGTTGTGGGGTTGGAAGTAATACAACAGGAAACGGAACAAAGGCAACTCCCTATGCTACTTTTAATAAATTGTGGTCGGTTAAAAGTGCTTTAATAATGGCTGGTGACTCAATTTATATAGATGCTGGCACATACATAAGTTATGCTGGTGGAGATGGGTTTGGTGGAAATCATACTTATACCTTACAAAAAGCAATAATTATACAAGGTGCTGGAAACATAAAAACTATATTTGATAATAACTTTATTGTTTCAAAACCATTCGCTTATATTACTGCTCAAGGTGCTGGTATTAAAATAAACGACATTCAATTTAAAAACTATTCAAATAATGCAACCTCCGAAGGGCAATGTATTTCAATTAGTGGTCTAACAACAGCAACACCAATTATTTTAACAAATGTAATTATAACATCTTGTCACACTACCACAACCGGTAATGGTGGAACTGCACCAATATTTTTTTATCATGCCCAGGGAACAACAGTAGAACTCAAATTAATTGGTTGCGCTTTATACTGTAATGGTGATGCTACACATAATGGTGGTGGCATAGATATTTATGGTAATCATGCATCTGCGTATGTAAAATTAAATTTATATAATTGCGCATTTATAGGCAATCGTAAATTTAATCCTCAGTTGCCTGGTGGTGCAGCTATATCTGTAAAATCTGGTAGTATATTTATAACAGATTCTATCACAATAACAAATTGTCTATTTGATGGTAATACTTTAAGTTATGCCACAACGCCTGGTGGGTCTAGTATTTATATACCCACAATGACTGGCACTCCATTAGTTAAAATCACAAATAGTGTTTTTAAAAACGGTTCAATAACTGGCGCATCCGCGAACACTTATGGAGGGGTATGTCATTTTTACCAAGGCACTGTTACAATCAGCGGTTGTTCTTTTGAAAGCAATACATTTTCAACAGGAACAGTAAAAGGTGCTTTAGCATCAAATACAGCAACTATAACTTTATTCAATAGCTATTTTAGTGGCAATACAGCAAATACTGCCAGCGACATACATTTAAATAGCACAGGTACTATAAATGTTACAAATTCAACATTTAGTTCGTCGGGAACTAATCTCAATAAATCTGCAGGCACATTCACTATAACCAATTGTGGATCACCTGGTATAACTGGTACTATAACCAATAACGTTGGAACACCTACTGCATTTTCAACACCTACAGTACCAAGTTATACTGGTTCATGTTCAAGTTCTAATGTTTCATTGCCTGTAGAACTCTTATATTTCAATGCAAATAAAAACAATAATCAAGTTTTTCTACATTGGGCAACTTCTTCAGAAACCAATAGCGATTTCTATCTGATAGAGCGAAGTTCGGATTTAATAAACTTTGAGCAAATTGCTACTATAAAGGCCGCTGGCTTTAGCAATCAACTATTAAATTATTTTGATACAGATGAAAACCCAATTATTGGCACCAATTATTATCGTCTTACTCAATTCGATTTTGACGGGAAAAATTATGTTTATCCTCCAATAGCTGTGAATTTCATTAAAACAGAATATTCTTTTGCATTTAATTTTGCTTTATACCCAAATCCAGCTGACAACAAAACTTTTTATATCCAACATGAAGAAATTGATAAGCCTATTAGTTTTCAGATTTATAACCAATTAGGACTGCTTGTTTATTCTTCAAATCTAATTAATGATTTCTCAACTAAAGTAGAACTCCCAAGCGATTTTAAAGCAGGAATATATTTTGTGAGAATTAATGCCAACTCGAAAAAAATTATTGTAAATTAGGATAACTTAATTTATTTTTATCTAGTTGGCAAACTTTTATCTTTAAACTCCTTAGGTGTCAATCCAGTTTGAGTTTTAAAAAATGGATTAAAAACAGATTTTGATTTGAAACCGCTCATTTTAGCAATTCCTTCTATAGTAATATTTTCTTGAGATTTGCTAATTAATAAATTTTTAGCGTAATCTATTCTGTATGAATTAATAAAGCTTGAAAAATTATTTTTATATTCTTGCTTTATACATTGCGATATTGATTTTGTGTTGATTTTAAGCAAAAATGATAAATCAACAATTGTCAAATCTGGATTAAGATATAATTTATCGTTTTCTATTAATGCCAAAATGCGAATAAACAATTCGGCATTTCTTTTTTCATCAAGGGTGTTCTCTGTTAAAAGTGTATCTATATTCTCCTCCGAAATTAAATTTTTTGCTATTGGGAAAACTTCAGTTTGCTGAATTCCTTTAAAACCAACAAAGCCAAGATAGATGATTATAAATATATTGTATAACCATTCGGGAAAATCATCAAACCCAATTTCAGCAGTAAAAAGCGTTATTACATAAACAATATAACCAATTAATAAAGTTTTTATCCATTTTAATCCAACACCTTTTTCAAAAGTAAAATAATCACCAAGAGATGTGCGATGTTTGTTTAAAAGATTAAAAGACAGATAGATGTAATAAATATTAATAATAATAAATGCTACAAATAATGAAAAAGCAGTGAAAACCAATAAAATACTTGAAATAGAATTTTTGAATTCAATAGAGTCATTAAAACGATGTTGGGTAATAATTAACACAGTTTCAATAATGCCAATTCCTATAGGCAATAATAAATGGCGAAGTAAATTATTTTGAGTTTTATCTTTATTAGTAATACTGGCAATATAACAATAAAGCATAGGCGAAATGCTTAATCGCGCACCTATAAAAACTCCGATTAAATTTGCTGCAACATTTTGAAGACCAATGTCATAAAAAAAATTAAAAACTTGAATAAGAAAGAAAAGGAAGAAATACCCAGATAGAATTCTGCTAAAACTATTTTTTCGAACGAAGAAAATATGAAACGAAAAATAGAGGGAGATAATCAAAGCCACGAAGCCCATACCCTGAGAAAAATTCAGTGAGTTTGATAATATTATTTTTAAAATTGGCATAAAATAATTTAAAACTAGACTTTATCTTGTTTTTTTAATTGTTTCTCCGTGAAATTTATTTTACTCTGCCTACGGTAATGAAATTTCCAATCGGAACAAGCTCCAATAATCATTGATAATAAAATAAATATTGCAAATAATTTTACTCTCTTTTTCATAAGGCTAAAAATTTACTGGTATCCAAGTATTTTTATTATATTTCATTATTTCTTTAATGCCAATTTCTTTTAATGCAGCTTCTGCTTCACTGAAAAACCCTATTAAATCATCAGCATGATGTGCGTCGGAATTAACAATTATTGGTATTTTCATTTTTCTACATTGTTCAATTGTCCATACATCAGGGAAAAATGTTTTTGAGCGACCTTTATATAATCCTCTGGTATTTAGTTCTACAATAATACCTTTTTCTTTAATCAAAACCAAAGTTTCATTTATTAAATTTCTAAACCAGAGTTCGAATTCGTTAAAAAAACGATTTTTATTGTTCATTTTAATTTTATCCAAATGCCCAATAATTTCAAATTTTTGTGTTGAAATCATTTCATTTGTTTGATCGAAAAAGGCTTTTACTCCTTCTTTAATATTACCATCAAAAAGCTCATAAAGTCCTTTGTCGTAACCTTCTGCCGGACCATCGATAAACCATAAATCATCTGAATTTGCTTTTCTAACCAAGTGAATAGAGCCAATAATATAATCTAAGTTATTTTTTTTTCTTATAATCTCAAAGTCAGTTGTTAGTCCCGGAATATAATCTGCTTCAAGTCCTAAAAAAACCTCAATTCCATAAGAATTTGTTTTTAGATTATTTATAGCTTCTACATAATCATTGGTTTTATTTGGTTTTATGCTCCATTCGTTTTCAAAAGGGACTTCGGCATGAGCAGAGTAACCCAGTGCATAAAATCCATGCTCTGATGCTCGCTTTAAATATTCTTCTGGAGCTTGTTTCCCATCACAAAATAAAGTGTGAGTGTGGTAATTTTGTAATATCATAAATTAACTATTCCCAGTTTTTTCAGATTATTAAAAGTTTTGCGGTTTGTTAAAACTGCATCAAAGGTAACAAATACTAGCATTTTTTTATTGCTAAAAATATGAATTAAACAAATAATTTTACTCAAAATTGTTTGATAACTTGCTTTTATTACTTTTAAAAGATCTTGTATGTTTTTATAATACACAGAAAAATAATGAATTGAAAAAGGCTGCAAATTTTAATTCGCAGCCTTTTCAACTATTGTTATGTATGAAGAAAAAGGTTATTTTAAAATTAGTTTTTGAGTATTAGTTCCTGATTCGCTAATTATGTTAATAAAATACATTCCTTTGCTAAGCATCGACAAATCAAATGATTTTGTGATATTTCCCATAACATTAATATCGAAATTTTGTTGTAAACTACCTTGAACATTGTATATCATTATTTTTGTATTTCCTTTTAAATTAGTAAAGTTTATTGATACTTCACCAGTTGAAGGATTTGGATATACAAAAGCATCTAGATTATTCTTATTATGCTCTTGAATACCTATTAATGGGCTATTTCCATAAGAAACTAAATAGCCATGAATGCGATAAAAAGGCTCTGTATGCGAGCTTCCATTATACCCTGTATTTAATAAATTGGTGTAATCTGCTAAAATGTAGTCGAGAGTTATTGATTGCAGCGGTTGTAAATATGCTTGTAAATCAAAATAATCAGGTTGCACGTCTTGTCCAGGGCACCAGCCTGCTCTTGCATATTGCCAAGTGCCACTTTGAGCTGAACAGGTATTAACATTGCAATCAGCATTCCATAAATGATGGTCAAATGCATTTGCCCCATTAACGCTAATTTGATGTGTTACGTCCATAAATTCGGCCGCATTTCCCGTATTTGCTTGTCCGTGACCAGTTGTTGTTAATCGTATTTTCATCGCTTGGGTATTTGGATGAACAATAACGGTAGTATCATTTAAATCATAAGATATAGCTGGGTCGCCATATACCTGATAATCATTATTCCAAAGTTTATCAATTTTAATGTATTTGAACTGTGGTGTTCCCGAAACAAATTCTAGTT
The DNA here is from genome assembly GCA_037139195.1 of Bacteroidota bacterium. GTDB lineage: Bacteria > Bacteroidota > Bacteroidia > Bacteroidales > JAHJDW01 > JBAXGW01. The sequence goes on along the minus strand of JBAXGW010000007.1, from coordinate 75,258 downwards.
CGGCATCAACAAGCCAACCCGAAGCGCCCCAAACCTGAATGTAAGATTCAAACATGACATTGCCTTTTAGTTTGCTTTTGAAATCTGTAATATCAAATACCCAGTCGCCACAGGCTTTTCCATAAGGTGTAATATAACGTGCTAATTCCCACGTTTCGCCTTCATTGTCAACCAATCTAATACAAGCATATTGATCCCAAGGATCGCAGCCGCCACTTGGGCAACGTAAATCTACATGCAATAATATTTGTGATACATTTATCAGTGTATCAGGTAAAGAAATCTTTTTTTGACGTAATTGACCTGCGCTCGAAAAATTATGTTGTTCTCCATCGAAAATCATTCCGGTTAATGAAGAATTAACCATGGTTTTTAAGGTATCATTAGTTTTATTGTCATCGCTTGAAAGAGTAGTAAATGCTTGAATGTATAATGTGTCTAATGCCAACAAATCAACTGTTGCAGGAAATGTAAATGTAGAAGTAGCCAAACCCGCAATTGTTTGATGAATTGTATCAGTTACTACGCTGCCATTATTTATTTTATAACCAACAGGGACATTGGAAATTGGATTAGCAGTTAAATTGGAAACTATAACTGATACTTTTTCTGCACTTCCATAATTACTAACAAATGATGTTGGAGATAATATACAAGTAACAGAAACATCTTCAGTTGCAACTTCAAATCCACCAACCCAATCTGTTGATGCATCCATATTTACCATTGTGCCATTATTAATTTGCCCACTCGAATCACCTACTGCAGTTCCACTTCCTTCATTCATTGGGAAATAAGCAACTAAACCTGTTTGAGGCAATGTAAGTGAATTTTCAAAACTTGCGGCAATTTCTTGATCTGTTCTTGCTATATTCCAAATCCTAACTTCGTCAATTGTGCCATCAAAATATCTGCCAGTCCAAGTTGGGTTTTCACCAATGTACATAGTAGTTCCAGTAGATACACTAATTGCTCCTGTTGTTGCAGTTTCATTTTTTAAAATTCCATTAACAAAAATTTTAACCGATGAACCATTGTAAACTCCTGCAACATGCGTCCATGAGTTAAGACTAATAATGGCAGCTGAAGTTGCGGATTTCCATACATTTCCAACAGAAACGGTAAAATCAACTTTGCCATTTTCACCTACTGATAAGGAATAACCTCTATCAGGAGAGCCAGCTTGTTTGCTGATAATTGTGCCAGCCCAAACATTACTTTTCCAAGTGTCGGCATTTATCCATGCTTCAACAGTTATTGCTGATGTTGGATTTAGAGAAACTGCATCTACAACACCAATTTTATCATTTGTTCCATCAAGGTCGAGAGCAAAATTGTTTTGTGATTTGGCCGTAATTCCTAGGGATAAGCCAATCCATAATAAAAGACTAGTTTTTTTCATTTTAATTGAATTTATTGTTTAATCAATTTGTTTTGCAAGCAATTAGTAGTAGTTACTAATTTTAAAATATATAAACCTTTGGGGAGTGATTCAACATTAATAGTGTGATTGCCTTTTGAAAGATTTTCCGTTTTTAATAATCTCCCAGAAATATCGGTAATAAATAATATTGATTCACTGGGTGATTCAATATTACATTCACTTTTGCATGGGTTAGGAAAAAATTTCAATATTGTTTCTTTTTTGTAGTTTGATATTCCAGCAGTATTTGCAAGTTTATCGCTTGAATAGCCTATAGTATAAAACTTATTACTCAATTCAACCTTATTAAACATTATCGTTTTGTTCATAACGGTTGTTGCAGAATATACTGGTTGATAAACTCCATCAATAGAATCGCATGAAAGCAAAGTGTATAATGAGTCTGCTGCTCCAACTGGCAATGTTTGTCCACCTCCAGAGGCATTTTGCAAATCGAATACAACATCGGATGGAAATGAACCCGCCTTGTTAACATACCAAACTCTTCCTAAGCGCTGAAAATCTTGGGGTGCATTCGCAGGTTTTCCATCAGAAGTTACACCTGTTAAATTATTGTGACCACAAATTACATATTTATTAAAATCTTTTTCAGGAATACTAGTAATTAGAGAAATACCATTTTGTGTTACTAAATATGTATATGTATCGGCATCTTTTCCAAACCAAGAAGCCTGAATGTCGGTCATGTTATTCATTGTTGTATCTGCTACTGGAGCAAATGACTTTGCCCACGAAAAACACAATTTATCTACATTATGAACTATGCCATTTAAACTATTTAATCCAATGTCGTGAGCTACTGAATCTGTGTCATTATTAAAATTATAATAAGCCACAAGTCCAGTTTCATTTCCTTTTAACGTGCAAAACATTTCATCCTTTATTTGTTGAGCAGATTTTTCAATATTCCAAACTCTTACTTCGTCAATATCTCCAACAAATTCATACGAAACCAAATCCCAAGGAGCTAGACCAATAATAAATGGGTTAGTATTGCTTGTAATATTGCCAGTAGGGAAAATTGTTATTTCTCCCATATTCACACCATTTATATAGTTTATCATTTGTCCATTTCCATTATATGTGGTAACAAGATGTATCCATGCCGAATCTTGGGGCATTGGACCAGCTCCAGTTCTTGGAATTTCTTGTTTTTGAGGATTGTAAATTTCTGAATAAGGCGATAGGTTTTCGAAACCTAAAATATAACCACTATTAAATGATTCCGTGGTTTTTCCCATTACTTTTCTGTTTTCTCCAAAAGTATAGGCTCTAAGCCATACTTCTAATGTGATTTTTTGTCCAGTATTAAACAAATCGCTATTACCGCAATTTATATATATACTAGGGTAATTAAGTTGACACCATTGAGTATAATCAACAGAAAAACTCTTTCCTGCCGAGGTTTGCTGTCCAAATCCCTTAAATCCTAGAAGGCAGATTGCTAAACTTATTAAGACAATTTTTTTCATGGTTTTTTATTTGATGTTAATAGATAGTATAACGATATTCAAGAGGTAAAGACGATTTGTTTAAAATAGAACCATAAGCTGATTTATTCCCATTATTTTTAACCCACCAAATTTTTGTAAATTCATTATCAGCACCTTGCTGTGAAATAGCATTCAAATAATTTTGTTTGTTAAGTGTTGATTCTGAATTAGGGTATATTAAGCGCATTGGGAAAAGTTGATTATTAATATCAGTTCCATCGTATTTTTTAAGTACGGGGAACCCTGTTCTTCTATATTCAGACCAAGCTTCAATACCATTTTCAAAAACAAAACTTATCCATTTTTGTGTAATAATTTTTTCTAACGTAACTGGCGATTGCGAAGCAATATATGTGTTAATATCGTTTTCAGCTATATGATGTGTTGAATCGCCAAAATCTTCGAAAAATTTTATATGTGCTCTTATTCCTTCATCAAAAAGCTGTTGAGCATTTCCAGAAAAGGTTCCTTCCAATGCAGCTTCGGCTTTGAGCCAACAAACTTCAGCATAACTCAATAATACGCCAGGTGTTTCATTTCTTAAATACCAAGAACCAATTCTTGAAATATCGCCCCATTTGCCATCTGAATTATATCCAGTCCAAATTGCATCATTTGGATTTGCCAAATTTGGGATTCCTTTATATGCAGGATACCATGGCAATACAGTAGAAATAGGCGATTTTGATAATATTATAGATATTCTAGGATCATTCGTATTATTTAATAGATCGGCTAAATAAGCAGATGGATTATTTTGAATAATAGCTTGATTGCTTATATATGCTTCATAAATTGGATTTTTCTTTTCTGAATTAAAAGGGAAAATAGCAGATTGGGAATTTGAATTAATTAACTCGGCACTTGATAATTCACTAATTTCGCTAGAATAGAGTTGAGGCAAGGCTAATTTTATTCTAGTTGCTATTCTTAGGCGGAGAGAGTTAGCAAAACGAATCCATCCATCTGTATTTCCTTTATATATTAAATCGCTACTTGTATCAAAAAACGATTTTGTATTATCAATAGATGATGCGCAAGTTTTTAATTCTGAAAGCATTGTTTTATAGATACTTTCTTGTGAATCGAATTTTGGAGCATAAGCTAAATCACTGTACCCTTTTAACGCTTCACTGTATGGTATATCGCCCCATAAGTCTGTTAGCCGATGAATTAAAAACACCTTCCATATTCTGGCTACAGCATTTTGATTTTTTAAGTCTTCTTTATCTTTTGTGAGATTAATAATTTCCTGCGTATTTAATAGTGCATCAGCGTATTGTTCAGTCCAAAAACCATCTTTGCCTGATGGAATAACGTATTCTTTTCCTGCTTCAACGCCACCGCGTGGAGCTAAATACATCATCCAAGTCATTATACCCCATTGTTCAAGGTTTACATCGGTATTATAGTTGCCAACTCCTTGTTTCAGAGAATATCTAAACAAATAATTAATATTTGTTGAGCAGGGTTCATTCGGGTTTTCATTAAGCTCTGTTAAATCTGTTTTACATGACATAGAAACTAACAGAAAAGTTAAAATAGCAAATTTTAAAGGTTTCATATGCTTAGAATTCAAATTTTAAATTGATACCAATTGTTCTTCTATTTGGGTAAGAATAAAGTTCATATCCTTGTCCCGATCCACTGTTGTGAAATGTTTCAGGGTCAACATTTGGAACTTTACTATATATAAGCCAAAGATTTCTTCCGTATATAGAAATTGAAGCGTTTTTTGTTCTTAATTTTTTTGCAAATTTTGTTGGTATTTTCCACGAAAGGGTTACTTCCCTTAATTTAACATAAGATGCGTCGTAAATAAATGGCTCATGTATTTCGTTCGTCCAATCAGAAAATTGACTCCAATATTTTTCTGGATTTACATATTGACTATTTGATGTTCCTGACAAATCTTTTCCAACCACATTGCCACCATTATCGATTACATTTCCATTTTGAATTGTGTACCCCGACAAATCACTTATATTTTGCGGATTTGCTTGTCCATTAAGTTGTACAACTCCATTTGAATAAACGCCTTCTGCTAAATAACCTCCAGTAGCTTCCCATTGCTCAGGAGTTAAACCTGATTGAATTCTAGCTTCTTCAGAACTATGCCAGCCTTCACGTCCTTCTAATGTTTCTTTGAAGTTGCCCGAATAACCATACCCGTACATGTTTGTGCCAGCAAACATTTCGCCTCCAATTCTCATATCAATAAGAAATGACAAACTAAATGCTTTCCAGCCAAATGAGTTACTTAGCGAAGTTTTAAATTTTGGATTTACATTTCCCAAAACTTGTGAGGTGTCTGTTCTAAGATACATTCCGTTTTCGTCAATCATTTTATTACCATCGCCATCTCTTTTTATTGCATATCCAACAATATCTCCGTACGGATGTCCTGGACGTGCTTCAATACTCAAACCCCAATGTTCCATTAGCTGTAGGTTTTCTACGCCAGGGGCTAATTCTATAACTTCTGATTTATTTTTTGTATAATTCCATGTAAATGACCAGTTGAAATTTTTCTTTTTAATTGGAGTTCCATTTATTTGAAGTTCAATTCCTTTGTTTTGGATATTTCCTGCGTTTATTAATGCATATCTTGCTCCCGATGTTGGCGATACATCAATTCTAACTATTTGATTAAATGAGTTTGTTATATAATAACTAAAGTCAATACCAATTCTATTCATGAAAAATCGCAGATCAGTTCCAATTTCTTTTGAAATAAGATTTTCGGGTTTTAAATTTGTTGGAGGAATTGTGCCATTAACATAAGCAATAGGACCATAAGTATCAATGGTATCTATAACATAAGTTTTGCTTAATCTATAAGGATCGGTGTCATTTCCAACCGCTGCCCACGAAGCTCTTATTTTCCCAAAAGAAAAAATATTCTCCGCTCTTTTCGATAATTTAAGTAAATCGCTAAAAACAAATCCAGTGCTAAAAGAAGGGTAGAAATATGAATTATTTCCTTTTGGTAATGTGGATGACCAATCGTTTCTAGCTGTTATATCTAAGAATAAAAAGTTTTTAAAACTGAATTGACTAGCAAGATATACTGAATTGATGGCTTTTTCATACAAATAGGAGCGTTTTTCAGGAATATTTAAGCTGTTTTCAATTGAATAAATGTTTGCAGTTTTTAATCCTCCTACAGTATATGCAACATCATTTTCGGTATGGTCGTACATTGCGTTTGCACCAACATTAAACGATATTGTTAGTTTTTTAAATTCTTTTAACCAACTAAGAAGCATGTCTGTATTATATTGCTGGCGGCGAATTTCAGATGTAGAATATGCTCCAAGCGAACTAATTAAACCATTATATGCATCTTGATTTATGAAATTATGAGTAGAAATGTCAGGAGCTGTACGAACCAATAAAGTTAGGTTGGTATCTATTTCCCAAAAAAGCGATGCATTTCCAAAAACACGATTTTTCCCATCTTTATTTATTTCAAATTGCTCGTTCCAATATGGGTTCGACATCCAGCCCCAATTCATATACCAAGTTTGTTCTTCGCCTTTATCGTTCATAACATAATCAGATAGAGATTGATTACTTATGTTACGCGGCATCATTACATAATTACGAGCAACATTGTTATGTGCATCAGACAAACCAAGTCGGTTATTATATTTTTGATTGATATATGAAACAAAGCTTTGAAAGCGTATTTTCTTTACAATTTGAATTCCTGAGTTTAAGCTCAGATTTGTTCTATTCATATTAACCGATGGTACTATATCGCTACTATTTACATTTGACAGCGTAAAGCGGAAATTTCTTTTTGTTGAGCCACCACTAACTGAAGCTGAATTATTAAACATTGCTCCATTTCTATAATAATCAATGTAATTATCAGGTTGAGCTGAAAATGAGCGAGTTTTACCATCCCAATCGGTAATTGTTTGTCCTTCCATTTTCGGACCCCAACTTCCATAAGAAGCAGCGCTAGTTGGGTCGAATTTTATTTGCCCATTTGATGTATTCCATGGACTTTCAAATTTTCCATTTCTTCCAGCTCCGTATATGTTTTGCATTTCCCACAAACTATATGGAATGTCAATAGCAGAGTTTGAACTAAAATTTACAGATAAGTTTTTCCCAGATTTTCCTTTTTTTGTGGTGATAAGTATTACGCCATTTGCAGCTCTTGAACCATATAAAGCAGATGCACTGGCTCCTTTTAAAACAGAGATGCTTTCAATATCATCGGGATTGATATCCGAAATGCCACTTCCATAATCTCTGCCTCCCCATTTGTCGCCTGCATTACTTACTGTTGTATTATCAATAGGAACTCCATCAACTACTATTAATGCTTGATTGCTGCTTGTAAAGGATTTGTTCCCTCGCATTACAATTTTACTAGAAGAGCCTGCGCCACCATTTGTTGCAGAAATATCTAATCCTGCAACTTTTCCAGAAAGTTGATTCACCACATTTACATCTTTTGCCGTTTGCAATTGATCGCCTTTAACTTCGGTAACCGAATATCCAAGAGATTTTTTTTCGCGTTCAATACCTAATGCAGTAACTACAACACCTTCTAGATAAAGAGCCTGAGCTTGCATTGAAATGTTGATAACAGACCGATTATTTATTTGGATTTTTTTTGGTTGATAACCAATGAATGAAAATACTAATGTGTCGGCGGATGTTGGAGCTTTTATTTCATAGTTTCCATTTATATCTGATGTTGTACCTATATTAGTTCCCGAAATCCTTACTATTACTCCAACCATGGTAGTTTGGTCGCTCGTGTCTTTTATCACACCTCTTACAACAAAACTTTGTGCTTTTGCATTGAAAGCTACCAAGAAAATAACAAGCATGAATGCTATTTTCATATAATATGCAAAGCGTATTTTGATTTTTACGTTCATTTTGCAGTACTTTAATAAATATATTTCTAAAAAAAACTTATGGATTAAGTTTTATGTTAGTGGCTTTGCAAATATATAAATAAAATTAACTAAATCGTTTTAAATATAAAATAATTTTTAAATTTTATACGAATTTGCATTTTTGGTCGAGAAATAGTTGTTCTAATTGTCATGACAATTTAATGGTTGTCGAACGAAGTAATGTCATTTTTGATATTAGTTTTTATCGACTATTCTGCAAAACAAAAATGTTACTTATTTTAAACAAACATTATTGTTATCTTTGATTCTATTTATTTTGCTAGTTAAAGTAATATTTTTTATAACCATTATTGCTTTGAGTATTATAAAGCAGTTTATTTAGATAATAATTTTTATTAATTTTATACACCTTAATCAATATTCATATTTTGTTAAGTCTATTTTTTTGATGTCATAGCTTAATTAAAATGTTAATTATATTGCTAATTTCATAAATATTAAACAACTCATAGATGGAAATCTTTCAAATTTTGCGTATTATTTTACTTTTGTTTTTTTTCGGTTTAGGCATTTGGTATTTATTCCCATCAATATTTACTTCAAAATTAAAACCATATAAATGGGGAAATGCTGTTAATAATAACATTTCTAAGAGTTTAATAAAGTTGGAAAGAAAATTTGATGATAAAGTGAGATTTTATAATTTTTGGTTTCAAATTGAACGATTAAAACGAGAAAATATAAAAGGATCTTTTGCTGAATTAGGTGTTTATAAAGGTGAGACTGCTCGTTTGATTCATGAAATGGATAAAACAAGAAAACTATATTTGTTTGATACCTTTGAAGGATTTGCAGATAAAGACTTACAGAGAGAAAATTCAAGCGACAGAAAATATTCTACTTCAAATTTTTCTGATGTAAATATCAAATCGGTTGAATCTTTTTTTAATGGAAATTTGAATGTGAAATTTATTAAAGGTTATTTTCCTGAAACAATTAATCAAATAGAAGAGCAAAAATACGCCTTTGTCCATTTAGATGCAGACTTATATCTGCCTACATTATCAGCATTAAATTATTTTTATTCAAGACTTTCAGAAGGAGGTGTAATAATAATACACGATTATAATCATTCATGGGATGGCGTTGGCAAAGCGGTATCCGAGTTTGCTACAAATATTTGTGAAAATGTGATTGAAATAGCTGATTGGCAAGGAAGCGCAATGATAATAAGGAATAAAAAATTATCCTTCAATTAGTTTTTTGTTTATTACTAAAATATAATAGTCGCCTTCGATTAGACAGTAACCTTGTTCGTAGCAAAAATAATAAATGCTTCCCGTTTTTGTTTGATAGATACTTGTGAAATAATTAAAATTCAGCCCTTTGTCTATTAGTTTGTTTTTGTGAACTTTCGTTTTTTCGTTTGCATTTAAACTTTCTAAAATTCTTCTATTTTTGCGTAATATCCCATTAATATTACGAACCAAATTAATGCCATCGCTGTTCTGCTTATTATTATAAGAGTTCCTACACAAATCACTGCAAAACTTCTTGTCAGAGCGACCAACAATGGTATCTCCACATTCTATGCATGTTTTTTTATCCATTGGAATTCAATTTTAAGAAAAAACAAATATACAAAATTGAATGATTTTCATTTGTATTCGAAGAAAATTATAAAATCTTAATAAACTTACAGCAAACATTTCTTTTGTCAGAGATTATTCTTACCATATAAATTCCTTGGTTTAAATCAGTAGGAAGTTGAATACTTGTATTATTTGACTGCTTTAAAGAGCTTTGTAAAAGTCTTCCTGTTTGATCATAAATATATATGCTATAACTATTAAGTTTTGAAGTTATGTTCAATGAATTATCTGTTAGGTTAGGAATTATAGTAATATCATCTGTCGTTTCGTTGTTATTTTCAATTCCAATATTTGCACTAGCATTTACAAACAATACAATTGGGCCAACAATACATGATGTAGATTTTGTTTCATTTACGGTTACAAATCCTGATTCATTTCCCCAATTTACAATTATTTGATTTGTTCCTTGTCCTGAGACAACAGATACTCCTGTAGGAAAACTCCATTGAAATGAAGAACCTGTTTGATTTGTAACAGAATAAGTTCTATTTGTTTGTCCAAATGCTACATTTATAGGACCATTAATGGTATATGGTTTATTAATAATGCCAAAAAATTCAGCAGCCCAAAATGAAGAATAAAAATTATAGTCATAAGAATAGGAATTGGTAATAGAAATTCCTCCTTGTTGAAAGCAATTTCCTGGATCAATAGATATTCCATGTGGCATGGTATTAATAGAAAATGTTTGAACTACTTTGTTGCCAGAATTATCATTATATCCTTTCATAGCAATATTGGTGTTTCCATTAAAAGAAGAAATTTCAGTATCTGCAACTTGATCAGTATTATGAACATTAGTCCATTGTTTCATAAGTTCTGTTTGGTTTGCAGAATTAACAACAGCATCGTTTGTTCCTTGAAAAATTGCAACTTTCGGAAAAGCTCCTATATAAGAAGGATTTTCAGCTCTAACTAAGTCGCCCCATTGAGCTGCTGATTTTGTTACTAATCCATTCATTGCGTTGGATGCAGCATTGTAATCCGATGCTGATTTATAAGGAGTTCCAGCCATAATAGCTCCAGCTGCAAAAACGTCGGGATAAGCTCCAAGCATATTTGATGTAAGGCAAGCCCCTGCCGATAATCCGGTTACAAATACTCTAGAATTGTCGATACTATATTGACTTTTCATATAATCAACCATTTGTTTCACAGAAAGAACTTCGCCTTGTCCGCGAGTGTAATTAGTTGGCAAAAACCAGTTGAAGCATAAACTAGAATTATTTTGTGATTGCTGTTCAACATGAATTACATAAAATTTATTATGATTTGCTAGTGTATCCCAACCAGAATAGTTTGAGTAATTTGATGCATTTTGTGTGCAACCGTGTAAAACAACGACTAAAGGTGCACTAGTAGTAATATTTGTTGGAACGTAACGATACATGAGTAAATTGCCCGGATTTGTTCCAAAAGAATTTATCTGCAGCCACCCTGTTTGTGAATACGCACTTGAAAAAGCTAGAAGTAAGAAAACGGTTGATATAATCGTTTTAAAAAGTGTTGAAATTTTCATAGTTATAAGTTGTTTTAACAAAGATAAAATAAAAACAACAATTTCACTAAATATTTTAAATGGAGCTTTTTTGTTAGTTTACAACAAACGGAATACTCGTTTTCCCTTTTTTACTATCGATATTTAAATAATAAATGCCATTAGAAAAACTTTTTAAGTCAACGCTTATTTGATTAGAATTATTAGATGCTTCTTCTGAAACCACTATTTTTCCTGTATTATCGTAAATTTTATACGATATAATATTAGCACTTCCATTTGACCCTAGATATAACTTTGTTTTAGCAGGATTAGGATAGATAAAAAACTCATCTTTACTAATTGAAATAATGTTAGTTGTAATGCTAAATAGGCTATCAATATTAAATGTTTTTTTATTGTTCTGATAAGCGGGACGTCCTAATTTATAAACAGCTAAATTAAGTGTTCTGTCCTCTGGAATTAATTGAATCATTTGTATATTTCCAGCACCAACATTAGAATATAATCTCATTATATCCCAATTCTGATTTGCAGAAATTAACAATCCGTTTCCAATATTATTTTTTACATTATTGTATCTAGTACAAAAATTATAAGCGTTATTACGTTTAATTGGCGAATTGGCTACATATAAATTATCGGAAGGAATACTATCAGCAAAAGTATTTGTTCTGAATGTGATATATGGTGTTGCAGGTGTTAGTTCTGCTACGCAAGCAATCAAAGAGTCTTGATTTGAAGCGGCTGGTCCCATTGTCGCTACAATAAATCCATCAGCATAACCTAAGGTATTAGATAATAAGGCGTCTTTTATATCTTGAACATTATGTAAACCATCATTATTATAATCGTATTTTTCTAGTCCTTTACGAATAGTAAACCAAATTGGCTCGTAAGAACTGCTAGATGAACCTGCACCTAATCCCGTGCCCGACATCATGTGTTGAAACGCAGATACTCCTGAATTATTAAAACCTGATAATGCTGACATTTGACCCGCAAATCCAATCAAAGCCCAAGGTTGTTCATCTGTTTCAGAAGGAATATGAATTACCATAACCTGATTGCTATTCAATGTTGAATTAACAGACCAATCCAAATGTCTTGTAATTGCAGATTTTCCATTTAAAGTAGTTCCATTTGTTGCAGCATCCCAGCTCATCAAGCTTGAACATCCATTTTTAAAATTTAAATTTTTAAAAGTGGTTATTCCTTGCAAGTCTAAGTATGAATTTGCTACTAATAAATCGCTATAATCCATGCCTGTGATATTTCCTCCAGCATCGCTAATGCCACTTATCATACCTTGGGCTTCATCTTTATAATCTTGATCAATTCTAATTAGTGTTCCTTGTTGAACAATGGTTTTTGCGTTTTGAAGGTTAGCTCCGAATGCGGGTTTCAAATAATTATTATATACATTTAAAATACGAGAGCTTAACAGAAAACCGTAAGCATAGCCACGCTCATAATGTGTTCCCCAAACTTTTACTATTGTGATATTTCCAGTGTCGGAAACAATGGTTCCCTTCACTTGTGAATAGGAAATATTAACGCTTAAAAGCATTAACGTAATTGAAAAAAACAAAGATTTCATGGCGGCTTATTGATAAATGATTCGAACAAATATAATTTTGATTTTTTACTAATCAAAATATATATTGTTAAAAAGTTAAAAATCAATAAACTCAAGTAAAAAAAAAGACTGTTTAATAAACAGCCTCTTTCAATTATGTTAAATGTTAAAAATTAAACAGATTCAACTGATTTAATTTGTGGAAGAGCTTTTTTAACAGCAGCTTCAACTCCATTTTTTAATGTCATTTTACTCATCGGACAAGATGCACATGCACCCTGTAACTGAACTAATACAGTATTGTCTTCTGTTAGATCAATGAACTCAATGTTTCCACCATCAGCGATTAAGTAAGGTCTGATTTGGTCGATTACTTCCGATACTTGTTTTTTTAAATCTTCGTTTGCCATGATAATTATTTTATTTAGTAAATATTAATTTTATTGCTTTTAACTAATGAGAACAGCCTTTATGGTTTTCGTCAAAAGTAACTCGTTTGGTTGGTCCCAAAACGGTGTTTCGAATTTCAACTTGTTTTATCAGATTCTCAGTTATGCTTTCAAATGCCTCTTTTGCAATATTATTTTCATCAAGAACTACGGGTACTCCAATGTCACAGCTTTCGCAAATGCTTTGTATAAGAGGTATTTCGCCTAAAAATGGGATGGTTAATTCTGATGATAAATTTTTACATCCTCCTTTGCCAAACAAATAGTATTTATTATTAGGAAGCTCAGCAGGTGTAAAATAGGCCATGTTTTCAATAATCCCAACTATAGGCACTTTTATAGCGTGGTTTTTATACATAGCAACACCTTTTCGAGCATCAGCTAATGCCACTTTCTGAGGAGTTGAAACAATAACAGCGCCTGTAATTGGAAGAGTTTGCACTAATGATAATTGAATATCGCCAGTTCCAGGAGGCATATCTAAAACCATAAAATCCAATTCGCCCCAATTGGCATTAGTAAACAACTGATTAAGTGCACTAGCAGCTTTTGGTCCTCGCCAGATAAGAGCTTGGCTTTGGTCGACAAAAAAACCGATTGATAGTATTTTAACTCCATATTTTTCAATCGGAATTATTATTGTTTTTCCTTCATTCTCGAAAACTTCTGGCGTTTCATTTTCCACATTAAACATAATTGGAATTGAAGGGCCATAAATGTCTGCATCAATTAATCCAACTTTTAATCCTTTTTGAGCAAGTGATATTGCAATATTTACAGCTACGGTTGATTTCCCAACGCCTCCTTTGCCTGAAGAAATAGCAATTATATTTTTAACATTTGGAAGTATCTCTGACGTTTCCATAATTTTAATTTAGATTGTGTAAAGATAATTAAAGCTCATATAACTTGCAAGATTTTATAATGAGAGAAAAATTGAACAATTATAAAAATATTTGTTTAAAAACTATCCACATTTAATAACACAATTATTGCATCTCGACATTTCGCCTCTTAAACGTTTTTCTAATAAACCATTTATTCTATCGCGTAATGCGTCAATTTTTATGGTATTTGCCACTTCGCCAGTAAATGCGTGCATCAACATCATGCGTGCTTCTTCTTTTGGAATACCGCGAGCTTGCAGATAAAACATTGCGTCCATGTCAAGCTGACCAACAGTTGCGCCGTGACTACATTTCACATCATCGGCATAAATTTCTAATTGAGGTTTAGTGTCGATTTTTGCAGTGTCAGTTAAAAGGATATTATTATTTGATTGGAATGCATTGGTTTTTTGAGCATCTATCTGAACTACAACTCTGCCAGAGAAAACTCCTGTTGCGTTGTCATCTAAAATTCCTTTGTATTTTTCGCGACTAGTACAATTAGGGAAGTTATGATAAACCTTGGTATTATTGTCGATATGTTGTTCTCTATCTGTTAGATAAAGTCCGTAAAGATTACTTTCGCAACCTTCGCCATTCATAGCAACATCAATATTATTGCGAACAAAACCTCCGTGAAGCGTAACAATATTAGAAGTAAAAACAGAATCTCTTTCTTGATTTACATAAGTAGAAGCAATTTTACTTGAATTATTACTCGAATTCTGTATTCTGTAGCAATCGAAATGTGCATTCGCTCCAGCATGAATTTCTGTAACAGAATTCACAAAACTTTTATTGAAATATAAGGAGTGGTCGCAGATTACAACTTTTGCAGAGCTGTTTTCTTCAGCAATGAAGAGGTTTCGGTGTTCAATATAAATATCTTCTTGAGAGCTAACAATGTTTACAATCTGAATAGGCTTCTCAATCACAACATTTTTAGGAATATAAACAAAAATACCATCGTTAGCCAAAGCAGTATTAAGAGCTACAAGTCCATCGTTTTTATGAGCAAGCTTTGTATAGTGCTTTTTAACCAATTCCGGATATTGTTTTAGTGCAGCAGCAAAGCTTCCAAGAATAACACCATTTTCTAAAACCTGAATCGCACTTTCATTGATTGGAAAAAATCCATTAAATAATGTGAGAACACTGGTTTCCAAGTCAGGCACATCGCATTGAAATAGGTCGGCTACTTTAAAATCTATTTGTTTTGGTGAATAGATATGTGTATAATTGGGGTCAAGAACTTTCTTCAAATCAGTAAATCGCCAATCTTCCTCCTTTTTTGTAGGAAACCCAACTTCTTTAAAATGTTCGAATGCATCTGTTCTAATTTCAATTATATCTTGAGATAAACCCTCAAAAATCTGATTTTTGTTATCAGTGAAATGCTTTATAAAATTATCCTTTGCTGTATATTCGGTTGATGTTGTCATCTTTCAATTTTTAATTGGTGCAAGGTTAAAGGTGCATGGTACACGGTTACCAATTCAGATTAGAAAAACCATGAACCATTCACCGTTTACCGTATTCCGTTATTTATTCTCCGTATTCTTTTTTAATCCAATCGTAACCCTTATTCTCAAGCTCAAGAGCTAACTCTTTTCCACCCGACATAACAATTCTTCCATTATACAAAACATGAATAAAATCAGGCACAATATAATCTAATAAACGTTGATAGTGAGTAATGACAATGGTAGCATTCGTTGGTCGCTTCAAATTATTTACACCAGTAGCAACAACTCTAAGTGCATCAATGTCTAGTCCTGAATCTGTTTCATCTAAAACAGAAAGTTTAGGCTCAAGCATTGCCATTTGATAAATTTCATTTTTCTTTTTCTCGCCACCAGAAAAGCCTTCATTAACCGAACGATTAGTAAGTTTACTTTCAATTTCAACCAATTCTTTCTTTTCGTTATGAAGTGCCATAAATGATTTTCCATCTAATGGCTCTAAACCACGATATTTTCTAACTTCATTCACAGCAGTTCGCATAAAAGTCATCATATTTACACCTGGAATTTCAACTGGATATTGAAATCCCAAGAAAATACCTTCTTTCGCTCTTACATCAGGAGCCATTTCTAAAAGATTTTTCCCATTATAAATAACCTCTCCACCTGTAACTTCAAAAATTTCTCTTCCTGCTAAAACAGAAGCTAAAGTGCTTTTTCCTGATCCATTAGGACCCATTATTGCATGTACCTCGCCTTCATTGATAGTAAGATTAATGCCTTTTAGAATTTCTTTATTATGAATTGATGCACGTAAATTCTTTATTTCGAGTAACATATTTGATATATATTAAAAAATTAATATTCATTTTTTTGGTGAATGGTGAATGGTTCATGGTGAATGGTGCTACGCAATATTTTTGCCTTTTACCTTGTACCCTGAACCATGTACCGTCTAACCAACACTTCCTTCCAAACTTATCGCTAGAAGTTTCTGAGCTTCAACGGCAAATTCCATTGGCAATTTATTTAATACCTCTTTTGCATAACCATTAACAATAAGTCCTATCGCGTTTTCTGCATCAATTCCTCGTTGTTGACAATAGAAAAGTTGGTCTTCGGAGATTTTAGATGTTGTGGCTTCATGTTCTACAACTGCTGTTTTATTTCCAACCTCAATATAAGGGAATGTATGAGCTCCGCAAGTACTACCCATTAAAAGCGAATCGCACTGCGTATAATTTCTAGCATTTTCGGCACCTTTAGAAACACGAATTAATCCTCTGTAACTATTATTGCTTTTTCCTGCCGAAATACCTTTTGAGATAACAGTACTTTTAGTATTCTTTCCAATATGAAGCATTTTTGTTCCAGTATCGGCTTGTTGATAGTTATTTGTAACAGCTACTGAATAGAATTCACCTACTGAATTGTCTCCTAAAAGTATTACACTTGGGTATTTCCAAGTAATTGCAGAACCAGTTTCTACTTGAGTCCATGATATTTTTGAGTTATCACCTTTGCAAATTCCACGTTTGGTAACGAAATTATAAATTCCACCTTTTCCTTCTTTACTTCCTGGGTACCAATTTTGAACGGTTGAATACTTTACTTCAGCATCCTTATGTGCAACTATTTCAACAATAGCAGCATGAAGCTGATTTTCATCACGTTGCGGAGCTGTACAACCTTCTAAATAACTCACATAACTACCTTCATCAGCTACTATAAGCGTTCTTTCAAACTGTCCAGTATTTGCAGCATTAATTCTAAAATAAGTAGATAATTCCATCGGACATCTCACGCCTTTAGGAATATAGCAAAAAGAACCATCACTAAACACTGCACAATTTAGTGCGGCATAATAATTATCAGTATACGGAACAACTGAGCCAAGATATTGTTTAATTAACTCTGGATGTTCTCTAACGGCTTCGCTAATTGAGCAAAAAATAACCCCAAGTTTTGAAAGTGATTTAGTAAACGTAGTTTTCACCGAAACACTATCAATCACGGCATCAACTGCAACTCCAGAAAGTCGCTTTTGCTCATCTAAAGAAATTCCAAGCTTATCAAAAGTTTTTCTTAATTCTGGGTCAACATCATCAAGGCTATCCAAAGTAACGTTTTGTTTGGGAGCAGCATAATAGCTTATTGCCTGAAAATCAATTTCAGGGACATTAAGATGAGCCCATTTTGGGTGTTTCAAAGTAAGCCAATGACGAAATGCTTTTAAACGAAATTCTAACATAAACTCAGGTTCATTTTTCTTTGCAGAAATAAATCTAACCGTATCTTCTGTTAGTCCAATTGGAGCAAAATCAGTTTCAATATCTGTGAAGAAACCGTATTTGTATTCACTTTGGGTTATTTCATTAATTAAATTATTATTATCCATGGCAAGTATATTTTCGCCTTAATTCTTATTTAGATTAATTACAAACAAAGTTATTAAACAAATAAATTATTTCCAAAAAAAAACAAATATAATTTTGAAAATTATTGTTAATGTAGTAATCCTTGATATTTGTTTCTAAAAAATGATTAAAAACACAATAAAAAATCATAATTTTAGTTTTGCAAATATTAAGCTAGTAATAAGGAATAATTATGTTTAAAAAGAAAACAATTGTAATTCTGTTTATATTGCAGTATATGTTGGGTTATGGGCAAAATCTTGCAATAGGACAATGGAAAATTCATTCACCATATAGCACAGCTATTTCAGTTGCAGAAGCAGGAGATAAAATATATTGTGCAAACAAATTAAGTGTGTATATTCTTGATCGCTCCGATAATTCTACTAAAACAATAGATAAAACAAATGGATTATCTGATATTGGAATAACAAAAATTAGATATAATCATGATTTGGAGATTCTTTTAATTGCTTACGACAATGCAAATATTGATATAATTGAGAATGGAAAAGTAATAAATATTTCTGATATTAAACGAGCAAATATTTCTGGTATTAAAACAATTAATAATATTGATTTTAGAGGTGAATACGCATATTTATCATGCAGCTTTGGCTTAGTAATTTTGGATTTAACCAAAAGAGAAATTAAGGAAACATGTTATATTGGGCAAAATGCAAATTTTGTTGAAATAAATGATATTTCTTTTAAAAATAATGATAGTATTTATGCTGCTACTTCTAAAGGTGTTTATATCGCAAATATCAATAACCCAAACTTGGCAAATTATGAGTCGTGGTACAAAATAGATTATTTGCCTTATTCTAACCATAATATCAACACAATTGCTTACTTTAAAGATAAGCTATTTATTAATGATGATGAAACTGGAACAAACTCTGATTCAATGTATATGTTTGATGGGATCAAATGGATTTTATTTGATACTATTTGGACAATAAGAAGAACAAACATTGAAGTAAATAGAGATTATTTGATTATTGTAGCTACTTCTTTTATTGATGTTTTGGATAGTAATACAAAGTTAGAACGCAGAATTTATTCTTTCTCTTCAAACCCACAAACAAGTCATGCTAGTATGGATGCTAATAATGATGTTTGGATATCAGACCGAGAAAAAGGATTGGTAAGAAATTTTGAAAACCCGTGGTTCAATGAGTTGTATACCCCCAATGGACCTCCTACTACTGATGTTTGCAATATGACATTTCAAAACGGCAATTTATGGGTTGCAGCAGGTGGTAAGACCGATTCGTGGGATAATATATATAGTCGAAGAGGAATATATAGATGGGATATTTGGGGATGGCAAAATTATGATGGAAAAAGAATTTCAGCCTTCGACACTGTTTTTGATATTATTGATGTTGTGTTAACTCCAAACACTTATAACCATGTTTTTGCTTGTTCTTGGGGTAGGGGTTTAGTCGAAATTAACGATGATCAACTTGTCGATATATACAAAGAAAACAATAGCTCCTTGCAAAATTTTCAAAATACAAGTAATATTTATTGGCTGGGAGTAAGCAGTGGAGCATTCGATAAAGAAAGAAATTTATGGCTTGCCAATTCAAGTGTAAAAAACGCTCTTTCAGTTAAAAAGACAGATGGAACATGGACTTCTTTTGATTTAAGTGCTTATACAAACAAGCTACAAACAGGCAAATTGTTGATTGACTCTTCAGATTACAAGTGGTTGATATTGCCACGTGGGAACGGTATTGTAGTATTTTCTGATAACGGAACAATTGATAATAATAGTGATGATAAGGTTGTAAAATTAAATACCAGTGCAGGTCAGGGAAAGTTGCCATCTGGGTTTATTTTTTCAATGGCACAAGACTTAGATAAAAAGATGTGGATTGGCACAGATAAAGGGGTAACGGTTTTTAATAACCCTGAAAACATTTTCACTGGAGAAAATTTTGATTCTCAGCAAATTTTAGTTGAACAAGATGGCTATTATCAATATTTACTAGAATTTGAAATTGTAAATGCTATTGCTGTTGATGGGGCAAATAGGAAATGGTTTGGTACTCAAAATGCTGGAGTCTTTTTAATGTCTCCAGATGGCACAAAAGAAATTGCTCATTTTACTAAAGAAAATAGTCCATTATTATCAAACAATGTGAATAGCATTGTAATTAATAATGAAAATGGAGAAGTTTTTATTGGGACTGATAGAGGTATTGTTTCTTATATGGGAACAGCTACTTTCGGGAAACCCGAATTTACTAATGTTAGCGTTTTTCCAAATCCTGTAAAAGAGAACTATTTTGGCCCTATTGCAATTAAAGGAATGGTTAGAGATGCTAATGTTAAAATTACCGATATTTCTGGCGCAATAGTTTATGAAGCTACAGCCACAGGAGGACAAGCTGTTTGGGATGGAAATAACATGAAAGGCGAACGTGTTTCAACTGGTGTTTATATGGTTTTTTGTTCTGATGAAAAAGGAAAGCAAACTTATGTTGCCAAAATTTTAGTTGCAAACTAAATATGATATTATCAACCAAAGGAATAATAATTAATAAAATAAATTATTCAGAATCTAGTATTATTGTTAGAATTTTTACTCAACAATTAGGTTTGCAGTCGTATATTGTTAATGGTGTTAGAAAATCAAAATCAAAAACAAAAGCTGCAATTTTTCAACCACTCACTATTGTTGATATGGTTGTTTATCATAAAGAAAACTCAAATCTGCATCACTTAAAAGAGATTAAAATATCATTTCCATATAATACCTTGCATTCTGATATTAGAAAATCTTGTGTAGTAATGTTTTTATCTGAAATGATATACAAAAGCATTAGAGAACAGGAAAAAAACAATGAGCTATTTGAATATATTTATAATTCACTAACCACTTTTGATTCAAATGATGAGCTAATACCTATTTTCCATATTTTCTTTTTGTCTAGATTATCAAGATTTTTAGGGTTTTATCCAAAATTAAATCACACACAAATCACTCCCTTTTTTAATCCCATTGATGGGTTATATCAATCAAACAAAACAAGTAATATGTTTGATAAAGATCAAAGCGTACTATTTTATCATCTTTTTGAAGAAACTGAGATGAAATTAATTCATTTTAGTAGGATAGAAAGAATGCAAATACTCGAACGCATTGTATATTTTTATGGAATACACTTGCATTCATGCAAAGACTTACATTCTCTTGATATTTATAAAGAGATTTTTGAGTAACAAATAGGTTATTTCTGAGATTGCTTTACTATTTTGCCATTTTTGTATTGGCTCCATCTTACTATTTGTTCGTTGGCATCATAAGTATACCATTTGCCTTCTTTCAATGCCATTTTATAAGTGCCTTCTAAAGCTTTTTTCCCTTTGGGGTCGTATTGAATAAATACGCCATTTAATACACCGTTTTTGTACGTTTGTATGTTAATCAGCAATCCGTATTTATCCCAAAATTTCCATTCTCCCTCTTTTTTATTTTTAATATAAGCTCCTTCTTCAAATGGTCTGCCTTGCATATCCCATTTCATCCATTTCCCATTTAGTTCTCCTTCAGAATAGTAGGCTTCGCTTTCTTTTGAACTATTTTCAAACCAATTTAATGATTTGCCATTTCGAATATTCATTTTATATTCAGCTTCGTATTTTTTTACACCTTGAGGATAGTAGCCAATCCAAAGCCCATTCATTTTCCCTTCTTTAAAAAAACCTTCATCTCTAATTTTCCCATCTTCATACCAAGTCGTCCATTTGCCAGTTTCTAAGCCTTTTTCGAAAGAACCCTCATGATGCTTTTGTCCTGATTCGTACCAGGTTGTCCAAATATTTTCTTTTAAATCATTTTCATATTTTCCATACATCCATTTTTCGCCAGTTTCATACCAATATGTCCAGTTTCCTGTTTTTAAACCAAGCTTGAAATTGCCTGAACTTCTTGGTTTTTTATTTAAGTAGTAGAAGGTCCAAGTACTGTCTTGTTTGCCAATTATATTATTGCCTTCCATGTCTTTGCTGCCATTGGGGTACCACCAAATACAATATCCGTTAAGCGAGTCGTTTAAATATGAACCTTTAAATGAAAGTGAATCTTTGCCAAACCATTCATAAGCTGTGCCGTTTAGTCTGCCTAAGTGATAGGTGTATTCTTTTTTTAATGACCCATTTTGTTTCCACGATTGTAGCTTACCTTCTTTTAACCCGTTTACAATACTAACTTCAAATTCTTTTTGCTCATTGGAGTACCAGCTAATACTTTTGCCATTTTCCATGTCAATTTCTTTCGATAATTTGCCGTTATCATGCCACCAAAGCCATTTGCCGATCATCTGTCCATTTTTAAAACTTCCTTCCGATTCTTTCTTTCCATTCAAATACCAACTAGTCCACTTACCCGATTTTTCATTATTTACCAAAAATCCTTCCGACATTTTGGTTCCATTTTCAAAAAAAGTAATTGTTAGTCCATTGCTATAATTGCGTTCCTGAATTTTATTCCCAGCTTCTGAAAAGAAAATCCAAACGTCCTTTTCCTTACCATTATTGTCATAATTTCCTTCAAACCATTGTTTGCCGTTTTCATACCATTTCTTCCATTTGCCAATTTTTATTCCATCTGAATAATTGCCTTCGAGCATTATTTTACTAGTATTATAATAGTAAGTCCAAGTGCTATCTTCTTTGCCATTTTTTATTAACCCTTCGCTTTTTATTCTATTATTCTCCCAAAACTCAGTTCTTTTTTGGGTTTGTGCTATTAACGCCTGAAGGAACATTACGCAAATTAATGAGAATATAGCTTTTTTCATATATTATTGTTTATTGAAGGTCGAATTTTTATTTTTTTTCGTTGCAATACAGAACCCAAAGTTATCTAAAATTTATGAAATAGATAAGGATTATATTTATTAAAACCTTTTTTTATTTGTTATTTTGTAAAATAGTTCTACTTTTATATAATCAATTTTGATTTTTTTTAGAATGAAAAAATATATTTATATACTATTTATTTCAATATCAATTTTTTTTACTCAAACGTCATGCTTTATTTTTAAAAAGCAAGACCCTGCTGATAAACAAATGAAGGTGCTTGAGAAAAAACAAAGACAAAAAGAGAAAGAAGAATTAAAAATATATAGGCAAGCTATAAAAAAACACATGAAAATGCAGTCGAAAAATACTCGAAAAATGATGAAAAGAGGTTATGGCACTGCAGATAGAACAAATGACAATAAACGAGAATTTTTCCTTAAACGTTGGCTTCAATCTGGTTTAAAAAAGAAGCGCTCAAATTCAGGCAAATAGATGAAATTTATACTATTCAATATTTTTTTCTGTTGTATTATTGTAAACATTAGTTTTGCTCAGCAAAAGGATTTTCAATTTGACCGTATTGCTTCTGAAATATCAAAAGTTGAAAGAGGGTTATCACAGAATTCTGTAAAATGTATTTTTCAAGATAGCAAGGGTTTTATATGGCTTGGAACTTGGGACGGACTGAATAAATACGATGGATATAAATTTACTTTTTGGAGCGAAGGTATTCTGGATGATGAAAGAGAAATTTCTAATAGCACCGTTAATGCAATTATTGAAGACAACGATGGCTATATTTGGGTTGGTACCGAAAAAGGCTTAAATAAATACAATCGAAAAACAAACACTTTTATTTCTTTTAGCAAAAATAAATCGGCAAACTCTATTGCTGCTGATACTATATTCGATATTGCAAAAGATAACTATGGCAATTTATGGATTGGAACAAGTAGTGGGCTTTCTCAATATAATGTTAAACAAGGCGTTTTCATTAATTACAAGCACAATCCCAAAAATTCGTCTTCGCTGTGTAATAATAAAATTAACACTTTGCAAGTTGATGGTTTTGGAAATTTATGGATTGGTACAGCTAATGGATTAGATCATTTTTTAATAGATAAAAATCAATTTATTCATTTAAATAAAAATAATGGTCTTATCGATAATACAATTAATGATTTAGCTTGCGATAAATATGGAGGCTTGTGGATTGCTACAGATAATGGCTTATCTAAATTATCAATCAAAGATAATATTATAGAAAATTTCCAAAAATCTACTAACGAGAGCAATTCAATTTCCGATAATCAAATTGCAACTGTTTATGCTGATAATGAAAATGTTATTTGGATTGGTACTAAAGCATCAGGGATTAATACATATTCTATTAATGAAAAAAAGTTTTCTTCATATAATTATGAGCCAAATAACCCTCAAAGTATTAGTAACGATGCTATTAGCTGTATTTTTGAGGATAACACTGGTACAATTTGGATTGGAACGGCTTGGAAAGGGCTAAGCAAATTAGTTAGAAACAGAAAACAGTTAACCCATTATTACCAAATTCCAGGGCAGGATAACACTTTAAATTCAAACTTAGTATGGGCTTTTGGTGAAGACCCAAATGGCAATTTATGGATTGGAACAAATGAAGGAATTGATGTTTTTAACAAAAAAAACAAAAGCTTTTCTTTTATTAAAAACAACCCAAATAATACCAATAGCTTAACAAGCAATAAAGTTAGAGAGTTTTATTTTGAAGGGCAAGATAAAGCTTGGATAGGTACGCTTGATAAAGGATTATCTGTTTTAAATTTAAAGACAGGTAAATATAAACACTATTCTCATAATCCATCCAATCCTCGATCAATCAGTAGTAATAGTATTTGGCCAATAATTAAAACAAAAAATGGCACAATATTAATTGGCACTCAAAATGGTCTAAATATATATAATCCTTACACCGATGATTTTACTCGGATGATGCCAAATTCTAAAAATCCAAATGCAATTTCAAACGCATTGATATATAGCTTGTTTGAGGATTCAAAAGGGTATATTTGGATTGGAACCATTGATGGGCTTAATAAGTATAATTTGAAAACAAAAAAGAATGTTGTTTACAAACATTATTCAAAAAACAGACATGGCTTAAGTAATAACAGAATTTTTACGACATTCGAAGATTCTAAAAATAGAATTTGGATTGGAACGATAGGAGGAGGACTTAATAGATATTTTCCAGAAACAAACACATTCAAGTATTATACAATAAATGAAGGCTTGCCTAATAATACTGTGTATGATGTTGTTGAAGATGACAAAGGAATGCTTTGGTTAACCACAAACTATGGATTAAGTGAATTTGACCCAAATACCGAAAAATTTATTAATTACGATGTAAAAGACGGTGTTCAAGGATCGGAATTTAATATGGGCGCGGCTTTTAAAATGAAGGATGGAGATTTAGCATTTGGAGGTATGAATGGATTCAACCTGTTTAATCCCAAGTCGTTAAAGGAAAATGCAAATACGCCCAATGTTGTAATTACTTCTTTTAAAATTTTTAATCAGGAGCAAAAACGTGAATTTTTTGATAAGGATACTATTGAACTATCTTATGATCAAAACTTTTTAACGTTCGAATTTTCTGCTTTGGATTTTATCAACCCATCAAAAAACAAATACGCCTATAAATTGTCTCCTCTGGTTCGAGAATGGGTATACACTAATGCTGAAAAACGAACTGCTGAATACACAGATTTAGCTCCTGGCACATACAAATTAAGAATAAAAGCGTCTAATAGCGACGGAAAATGGAACGATAAGGGGATATCAATAATTATAATCATTAAACCCGCTTGGTTTCAAACTATAGTTTTTCGAGTTTGCTTAGTATTGATGATTATAATTTCTATTTGGTTAATTGTTTTTAATAGAATAAAGCAAATTAGAAAAAAACATGAAGTTGAAAAAAAGATTTTAGAAATTGAACGTCAGTTGTTTAATTTAGAGCAACAAGCGCTACGTTTGCAAATGAATCCTCATTTTATTTTTAATTCATTAAATTCTATTCAAAGTTTTGTAATTAATAACGATACAGATAAAGCAATTAGGTATTTATCAAAATTTGCACAGTTAATGCGGATGATATTAGCTCATTCTCGCGAAGCTTTTATTGCTATTAAAGATGAGTTGAAATCTCTGTCGCACTATATAGAAATAGAACAGCTCCGTTTTAACTATAAGTTTGATTATAAAATTGAAGTTGATTCTGAAATAGACTCAGAGTTTATGTCGATTCCGCCAATGATAATTCAGCCTTATGTAGAAAATGCAATTATGCATGGAATTATGCATTTGCAAACAAGAGGTCTTGTTACTGTTAAAGTAAAACTATTTGATGAATCTTCTGTTTTATGCATAATCCAGGATAATGGCGTAGGTAGAGCAAAGGCAATGGAAATGAAGAATCAGTCGGGAATTAAACATAAATCAAAAGGAATGATAATTACCAAAGAACGTTTGGAAATATTGAACAAACAGAACAACACTCACGTTTCGGTTAATGTAATTGATTTATTTAATGAAGAGAACAAGCCCACAGGAACAAAAGTAGAAATTATTATTCCTATACTGGATTATTAAAAATATTTTTTTGTAAAGTGGAATTTAATAAGGATATTTGAATTTAAATATAGATAAATACTTTATGATTAGAGCAATAATTATAGACGATGAAAATGCTTCTCGCGACACCCTAAAAGGGTTGTTGTCAAGATATTGTAAAAACACAGAAGTTATAGCCGAAGCAGATGGTTTTAATAGCGCACTTTCATTATTAAAAGAAATTACTCCCGACGTTGTTTTTCTTGATATTCAAATGCCTGATGGAAGTGGCTTTAAACTGTTAGAAGCGCTTGGAAACATTTCTTTTGAAGTAGTTTTCACAACTGCCTATGATCAATATGCAATAAAAGCCTTTAAATACAGTGCAATAGATTATTTGCTTAAACCAATTGATCCTGATGATTTAATTAATGCAATTGAAAAAATTGAAAAGAAAAATCCTGCTAATAAAGCCGAAAGTTCTGCAGGAATTAATGTGTTACTTAATAATATGAAGAATTCGGAATCAAAAAAAATTGTATTATCAACATCAAAAGGAATGCATGTTATTGATGTTGTTAATATTATACGTTGCGAATCGGAAGATTATTACACAAAGTTTTTCTTATCAGATGGAATGATAATAATGGTTTCCCATACTTTAAAAGACTATGAAGAACTGTTGGCAGACTTTAATTTTATTCGTCCTCATAAATCCCATCTGGTAAATATGAAATATGTAAAAGCTTATCTCAGAGTTGATGGAGGAAGTATGGAGCTAACAGATGGAACTGTTATTCCTGTGTCAAGAAGGAAGCGAGATTCAATAATTGACATGATTAATCATTTGTAGTTAACTGATTATATTGTACCGTTACCTTTTTGAAATATACCGTTACCTGATTCGTGTTTTTTTATTCAATATTTTAGTTCTATATTTATCGCATCTAATCCAAGTTAGATTAACTAGCAAATTATACATTATAATATATGAAATCGCAAGAGATTATTTATTTATTAGTATTAGCTATTTGGTTTTTAGGTCGTAATATTAAAATATACTTCAAAAGCCAAGCTGATAAACTAGATTTCTTTAGTAAAGATTTTTATTTTATAGATTTAGTTAAAAGTTTTTTTAATAAAAAAAGATTACTTTCAGTATTTCCTTCAGATAATACTTATCAACAAGTAAAAAGATACCCCCTAAATGCATCAAACCCTTGCCAAGGCAGCGAAAATTCCAATTTCTATGTTGCTTTTTTATTGCAAGAAATAATAATTTCAAATTCAAGTTTCTTAACCCCCAAATCAAACTTATTAGAAAAAAATAAAAATATTTCAAAAAAAAATAAGCCAAAATTAATGCTTCAAAAGGCTGATATACAAAGGGCAAAGTTCTTTAGTTATAAACTAAAAAGACCCGATTATTAGCTTTTTAAGATTTTTTTTGTCTTGCAGTTGTATAAAAATTTGGTTTATAAGATTTTTTATTTTTAACTTTACCCCCCTTAAATGGGCACATTGAATCTAACAAAAATTATTGATATGTTACGAAAGTTACTATTTACTTTAGCAGTTATTGTCAGCGCAAATGCGTTGGTATTAGCACAATCTGGAACCCTTAAAGGGAAGATTAAAGACAAAACAACAGGCGAAGGAATCCCTTTTGCTAATATTGTTATTGAATCAGGTGGAAGACAAACAGGTGGTACTACTACCGATTTTGATGGAAATTACACCATCAAACCAATAAATCCAGGAAAGTATGACGTGAAAGCCACGTTTGTCGGCTATAAACCACTTCAAATAAGTGGAGTTGTTATTAAATCAGAAAATATTACATTTTTGGATGTAGATATGGAGTCCACCTCCATCACAATGGATGAGTTTACTGTTGTGGACTATGCAATTCCTTTAATTGATAAGGATGGAGGTTCAAAGGAATCTATGGATTCTAAACAAATATCTAAGATGCCAGGTCGATCTGTTGATGCTGTCGTTTCGACAATGGGAGGTGTTTTTACAGATAATTCGGGAAATACTAGTGTTAGGGGTTCTCGTACTGATGCTACTGTTACATACGTTGATGGTGTTAAAGTTATGGGGAAAGCAAATTTGCCAGCTAGTTCAATCGAAGCAATTTCTGTTATGACAGGTGGTTTGCCTGCTCAATATGGGGATGCTACAGGAGGTATTATTAATATTACAACAAAAGGCCCATCTAAAGACTGGTCTGGCGGGTTGGAAATTTTAACCTCTCAGTTTATTGATAAATTTGGTTATAATTTATTGGGCTTTTCAGTTCAAGGTCCATTATTGATGGTTAAGGATAAAAATGATTCAACTAAGAAAAACCCTTTGTTTGGTTTCTTTTTATCAGGAGAAGTATTATCACAAAAAGACAACGATCCATCAGCTTATGGAATATGGAAAGCAAATGACCAATCATTGGCAAATATAACTGCACATCCTTATGTAACTGCTGGTGCTGCTGGCGGTGTTTTTAATACAGGAGAATATTTGAGGAAATCAGATATGGTAAATATTAAATGCAAAGAAAACGTTGCAAATAAATCAGCTAGCTTGTCTGCTAAAATAGATGTAAAGAGTTCGAAAAACACAAATTTGACTTTTGGAGGTTCTTTCAGCTATAGTAGAGGGAATGCTTATATTTGGGAATATACAATGTTAAATAGCAAAAATAATCCACAAGTTACCAGTGGGGATTACAGAATTTTTGGTCGTTTTACTCAAAAATTTAGCAATTCAACAGATGAAAAAGCAAAAAAACAATTAATTAAAAATATCTATTATTCAATTCAAGCAGATTACTCAAAACAGTTTGGAGGCAATCAAGATCCAAATTTAAAGGACAACCTTTTTGCTTACGGTCATGTTGGTAAATTTAAAACAACTAAAGTGAGATCTTATGAATTGGGCTCTGATTCTATAAATGGTCTTCCGATTTCTAATGTATATGTACAAAATGCGTTTGCTGATAGATCTATTGTTTTTGACCCAAGTACTTATAATCCTGATTTAGCAAATTATACAAGTTATATATTTGATACATATAGTACGGAGTTTAATCCGATAACTAATTCGAGTCAAGTATTAAATTATCAAGGTTTGCTGAATGGAAGCGTTCCAAAAAATATATATGGAATTTATTACAATGTTGGTACTAGATATGATAGTTATTCAAAATATGATAATTCACAAATAGGATTTAATGCAAATGCTTCTGCTGATATAGGAAATCATGCAATCTCTTTTGGGTTTCAGTATGAACAAAGAGTAGATAGGAGTATTACATATAGTCCAGTAGCACTTTGGAATGTTATGAGACAGAGTATAAACTTCCATATTCAAGAACTTGATACTGATAATCCTTATCCAATTTATGATGCAAGTGGATATTTTCAAGATACAATAAACTATGAAAGATTAATAAATTTAGGTTCACAAACTTCTATCGACTATAATTTCAGAAAAAAATTAGGCTTAGATGTTAATGGAAGAGATTGGATTGATGTAGATTCTTATGATCCAAGCGAATTTTCTATTGACATGTTTAGCCCTGAAGAACTATTTAATGGTGGTGGAAATAATGCTTTAGTTACATACTATGGTTATGATTACACAGGGAAAATGTTGAATAAAAAACCTAGTTTTGATGATTTCTTTACTGAAAAAGATGAACGTGGAGTTTATAAAAGAGAAATAGGTGCTTATGAACCAATTTACATTGCAGGGTATATTCAAGATAAATTTGCTTTTAATGATTTAATTTTTAATGTTGGTTTACGTGTTGACCGTTTTGATGCAAATCAAAAAGTGTTGAAAGATCAGTATTCATTGTTTGAAACTGTAAAAGCTGGAGAAACTAAATTAGGAGATGTACCTTCTAGTATCGGTAGCGATTATGTTGTTTATGTGAATGATTTAAAAAATCCAACTGCTATAACTGGTTATAGGGATGGTTCAACATGGTATAATGCTAATGGAGAGCAAATAACAGATTTTAACTTAATTTCAACTGGATCTGGAATAGCTCCTCAATTAGTTGACCCTAACAATTCATTACTTAGTTCTAAAGCGTTTAAAGATTATGAACCTCAAGTAAATTTCTTGCCTCGTATTTCTTTCTCTTTCCCAATTTCTGATGAAGCTTTATTCTTTGCACATTATGATATTTTAACAAAACGACCTTTAGGTGGTGTAAGATTGAATCCTGTTGATTATTTATACATATACAGTATGGGTACTAATCCAATTAATAATCCTGATTTAAAACCTGAAAAAACGATTGATTATGAACTTGGTTTCCAACAAGTGCTTTCTAAAGCTTCTTCATTGAAAATTTCTGCTTACTATCGCGAGATGCGTGATCAGGTTCAAGCTGTAGGAATTTATGGTGCCTACCCTGTTTCATATACTACTTATGGAAATATAGATTTTGGTACTACAAAAGGTTTAACTATTTCATATGATTTACGTCAAACAAAAAACATTTGGTTTAAAGCTAGTTACTCTCTACAATTCGCTGACGGTACTGGTTCTAATGCTGGTTCAGCTTTAGCTTTAGTAAGAGCTGGTTTGCCAAATTTAAGAACAGTAGGTCCATTATCATACGATCGTCGTCATGCCTTGTCTGCAATTGTTGATTTTAGATATTCTTCCGGAAAAGACTATAATGGTCCAAAATTTACTAAAGTGAAGAAAAATGCAGATGGCGAAGAAGTTGCAAAAACGATAGAAGTATTTGCTAATACTGGTATAAATACTACTTTTGGATACAATTCAGGAACTCCTTATAGTCGACAAAGCAATATTTCTCAAAGGGCTACGATTATACCGGATGCAACATCAACTTTAAAAGGACAAGTGAATGGATCTAGATTACAAGGTAGTTTTAGAATTGATACTAAA
This sequence comes from Bacteroidota bacterium, assembly GCA_037139195.1. Lineage (GTDB taxonomy): Bacteria > Bacteroidota > Bacteroidia > Bacteroidales > JAHJDW01 > JBAXGW01. The sequence goes on along the minus strand of JBAXGW010000007.1, from coordinate 44,122 downwards.
ATTGACCGAGATATTTATTTAACTCTTGGCAAAAAAGATGGCAAAAAAGGTAAAGATGTTTATTTGAATGTTTATCTACAAATATTAAATGTACTAGATTCTAGAAATATTACGTATGTTTATAGAGCAACTGGTAATCCTAATGACGATGGATATCTAGCTGCAGCACAATATCAGAATGATATTAAAAATCAAACAGATGAACAGTCGTTTAGAGATATTTATTCTGTAGCAGTAAATGATCCTTCAAACTACACGACACCACGAACTATTCGTTTAGGAATTCAATTAAATTTTTAATTTTAGTATTTAAATTTATCAATTGTAAAAAACAGAGCTATGAAAAATATATATAAGATTTCGTTTATTGCTCTTTTAGGGATTATTTCATCAAATAATATTTTTGCGGATAAATACCTGAAAGTTAGCAAAAGTGCTGATCAAAACAAGACTTCGTTAGCAGAGGCTTGTCAGCCAGCCACTGGAGCAACAGACCTTGATGTTAACAACGTTAGGGCTAGAATTAATACTGGTGGTGATATGTGGTGGGATTTACAATCTGTTTCTAGGTATTATATTCCAAAAAACACTAAAAAAACTTCAATGTATTGTGGTTCTCTTTGGATGGCAGGCGTTGATGTTAACGGTCAGTTGAAATGTGCTGCACAAACCTATAGAAATAATGGAAATGACTTTTGGCCTGGTCCATTAACTACAGATAATACTGCTTCTATTGATGCTGCTACCTGTAAAAAATTTGATAAACATTTTAAAATTTCTAAAAGTGAAGTTGCAAAGTTTATTGCTTGGAAAACAAATCCTAGTGTTTCTCCCCAGCCATCAAATGATATTCTAGATAGAATTAATAATTGGCCTGCTCATGGTGATCCTAGTTTAGGTCAAGCTCAGTATTTAGCGCCTTTTTATGATGTGAACGGAGATGGTACTTATAGCCCAGATGACGGTGATTATCCTTGGTATGATTTTAAAAATGAAACATGTGGTACAGAAAATTCTGATAAAGTTTTATTTGGAGATCAAACTTTATGGTGGGTTTTTAATGATAAAGGAAATATTCATTCTCAAACTCAAGGTTCGCCTGTAGGTTTCGAAATTAGGGCACAAGCTTTTGGTTTTGCTACCAATGATGAAATCAATAATATGACTTTTTATAATTTCCAAATTATAAATCGTTCAACTTATACTCTTACTGATACTTACTTTAGTCTTTGGACTGATACAGACTTAGGTGAAGCAAAAGATGACTTTGTTGGTTGTGATGTAGCTAGAGGTTTAGGATATTGTTATAATGGAACAGCCGTTGATGGAACTGGAAAAGAAGGTGATTATGGTGCTAATCCTCCTGCTGTTGGCGTAGACTTTTTCCAAGGTCCTTATATGGATCCTAATGGAAAACGTGATACTTGTAATTTTGCGATCGGTAATCGTCCAAGTGGAATGGATGACCCCGCATGGTGTGGTATTAATGGTGTTAACTTTGACGATGCTATAGTTGATAATGAGCGTTTTGGAATGAGAAGATTTGTATACCATAACAATAGTGGTGGTTTAGATGCAATGACTGATCCTGATAATGCCCCACAGTATTATAATTTATTGCGTGGTATATGGAAAGATAATACTAAAATGGTTTATGGTAAAAATGGTCATATATCATCTGGAGCTTCATTACCTTGTGATTTTATGTTCCCTGGTTTAAGTGATCAATACGATTGGGGTACTGGTGGTGTTGCACCTTCAGATAAAAACTGGACTGAAGAAACTGCAGGCAATGTGCCTTATGATAGAAGATTTATGCATTCTGCAGGCCCTTTTACATTAAAACCTGGTGCTACTAATTATATTACTGTTGGTATTCCATGGGCAAGAGCAAATAATGGAGGTCCTATGGAATCAGTTAAATTATTAAAACTTGCTGATGATAAATGCCAACGTTTGTTTGATAATTGTTTTAGAGTTGTAAACGGTCCTTGTGCACCAAAAATTGATATTCAAGAATTAGACAATGAATTAATACTTTATTTGTCTAACCCTTCTTACTCTGCTTCAAATAATATAAATGAAATGTACCCTTATAACCCTGATGGAACAAAGATAATGGAAAGCGATTTCAATATTATTACTCCTGATAGCTCATATCAAGTTACTACTTGGACTTATGATTCTGTTCAATTAGCTGATTTAATACATTGGATACATACTGATTCAATTGGTAAAACTGTTACCTATTATGTTAAGCCAAAAATTCAAAGAGATGCTTTATATCGTTTTGAAGGATATATGATATATCAATTAAAAGATGCATCCGTAAATGTTGCAGATGTCTATAATATCGATAAAGCAAGATTAGTTGCTCAGTGCGATGTTAAAAATGATGTTTCAAGAATTGTAAATTATGAGTTTGATGCTAGTGTGGGTGGTGATGTCCCATTAGAAAAGGTAAATGGTGAGAATTTAGGAATTAGACATTCGTTTAGAATTACTCAAGATGCATTTGCAACAGGTGATAAAAAATTAATTAATCATAAGAAATATTATTATGTTGCTGTTGCTTATGGATATAATAACTACAAGACATATTCTCAAACTGATGGAAATTTAGATGGTCAGAAATTACCTTTCAAAGCTGGTCGTTTGAATTATAATGGAGAAGCGATTAGTTCGGTTGTAGGAATACCTCATATTCCAGATCCTGAAGCAAATGGAACGATTGCTCAATCATACTATGGATATGGTCCTAAAATAACAAGAATTGAAGGATATGGAAATGGTGGTTTATTCTTAGATTTTTCTGCTTCAACTGAAAGTGCTATTTTAAATACCACAATTTATCCTGTTGCGATAAAAAATATTGAATATATGAACAATGCTGGTCCTATTGGAGTTAAAGTAATAGATCCTCTTAAAGTTCCTGCTTCTGATTTTAGAGTTAGATTTGTAGATGCACTTGATACTGTTACAAAGAAAACTACTTGGGAATTAGTAGATGTAACTAATGGAATTGTATATCCATCTGATAAATCAATTTCAATTTATAATGAACAAATTTTTCCTGAAATTGGTTTAGCTATTACTATCCAAGATGTAATGAATGCTGGTGGTGATACTTTAAATCTTAGATTAAATGGTTTAATAGGATCAAGTTTCTCATTTGCTGATAGTAGCAAAGTATGGTTAACTGGTGTATTTGATCAGGATTTACCAAATGAGAGTAATTGGATTAGAGCCGGAAATCAAAAACAGGGAGTTGCTGCAGACGATGGTCCAAACTCTATTTATATGGGTGATGTTAAACTTGGTTCAGCTTATGCCGATCCTTTTCAACAATTTGAAAAACTTATCTATGGTACTTGGGCTCCTTATAGAATGACTTCGTATGCATTAACTAATAATGAACCAAAAGTAAAATGTAGCCCTTCTTGGGGAAATTCTAAAGCAACTATTGTAAATAGTTATAATAAACTAAGCAATCTTGGTAGTGTTGATATTGTTCTAACTAACGATCAAACTAAATGGACTCGTTGTCCAGTTCTTGAGTCAAATAATGACCCATTGTTAGCTGAGGGTGGAGTTGCTCATTTAAGATTAAGAAGTGGAACTTTTGTAAAAGATGGTATTTCAGAGGTGCAAGGTATGGGATGGTTCCCAGGTTATGCTATTTGCTTAGAAACTGGAGAAAGATTAAATATGATGTATGCTGAAGATTCATGGCTAAAATCAGATAACGGAAATGATATGAAATTTAATCCTACTTCAAGATATTATGATGAAGGTGGTGTTGGTTCTCCTGTATTTGGTGGAAAACATTTCATATATGTTTTAGGACACAATGGAAATGGACTAAAAGATTGCCCAGCTTATGATAGAGGAGAATATGCTTATAATATTTTAAAGAACGGAGATGATATTGCTCTAGCTACTAAATTATTTAAAGATATTTGGTATACATCTATTCCTCTTGCGGTTCAAGGAAAAGAGAACCTTTGGTTAAATAATGAAGTTAGAATAAAAATAAGAGTTGCTAAAAATTATAAACATTTCTTGAATCAAGGGAGAGAGTTAGCGTTGAGTCCAGAAAATAAAAATATGCCATTGTACTCGTTTACAACAACAGATTTGCAAGCTATTGTTGATGATAATAAAACGGCAAAAAGCGCTTTAGATTTAATAAATGTGGTACCTAATCCATATTATGCATACTCAAACTATGAAACAAGTCAACTTGACAATAGAATAAAAATTGTTAATTTACCTGAAAAATGTGAAATATCTATATTTAATATTGGAGGAACTTTAGTAAGACAATACAAAAAAGATGAAGTAAAAACATCACTTGATTGGGATTTAAAAAATCATGCAGGTATTCCTGTTGCAAGTGGGGTCTATTTAATTCATGTTAAAGTTGATGGAGTTGGAGAAAAAGTAGTTAAATGGTTTGGAACAATGAGACCTGTTGATTTAGACTCGTTCTAAGAAATTTAAATTGAATTATTTATATTTAAGAAAATAGTAAAATCATGAAAAAATTTATTAAAATAATATCAATAGCAATAGTGGCTTCTTATATTTTTATTCCTTGCATGGTTAAAGCAGGGAATAAAGATAGAGCTGGATCTGCAGGAGCATCTCAATTATTGATTAACCCTTGGGCTAAAAGTTCAGGAATGGGGAACTCAAATACTGCTTCTATTAGAGGTCTTGAAGCTTCTTTTTTAAATGTTGCTGGAACAGCATTTACAAAAAAATCTGAATTTATGTTTGCTCACACTATTTATTTAAAAGGAGCTGATGTAAATATAAATTCTTTTGGTTTTACTCAAAAAGTAGGAAAAGAAGGAGCTGGAGGAGTTTTAGGTTTATCTATTATGAACATGAGTTTTGGCGATTTGATGATTACAACTACAGAACTACCAGAAGGAGGAATAGGAACTTTTTCGCCCTCTTTAATGAATATTGGAATTTCTTACGCTAAAGCTTTTTCAAATAGTATTTTTGGAGGTATTAATGTAAAAATTATATCTGAAAGTATTTCTGATGTTAAAGGTCAAGGTGTTGCTATAGATGCAGGAATTCAATATGTTACTGGTGAGGCAGAAAATATTAAATTTGGCATTTCTTTAAAGAATGTAGGCACACCTATAAAGTATACTGGTGATGGTCTTACTTTCAGAGGTTATGTGCCAGGAGCTGCCAATGCAATGACCATTTCACATAGATCTAGTTTTTATGAGTTGCCTTCTTTATTAAATATTGGTGGTGCTTACGACTTTAATTTTAAAGAATCTTATAAATTAACTTTAGCTGGAAATTTTACATCTAACTCATTTACAAAAGATATTTTTTGCGGAGGATTAGAATTTGCCCTTAAGGATTTATTTTTCTTAAGAGCTGGATATACTTATGAAATGGGACAAGAAAAAATTGAAGAAAAAACTACTATTTTCACTGGACCTACTGCTGGTTTTACTGTTAAAGTGCCATTAAATAAAGAAAATGGAACTCATTTTGATTTAGATTATTCTTATAGAGCAACAAATCCTTTTACAGGTTGCCATTCAATTGGTGCTAGAATAAATTTGTAAATTTTTTATCATAATAGATTTAATAAAGAGTCCTGCTTTTTGCAGGATTCTTTTCATTTATATAATATCATTATTAATATGAGTAATACAACTGGGAAAACAACGTATTATACAGAAGAGGGATTAAAAAAACTTAAAGACGAATTAGAGTTTCTAAAAACTAAAGAGAGACCTTCTATTTCTCAACAGATTGCAGAGGCTAGAGATAAAGGAGATTTGTCAGAAAACGCTGAATATGATGCCGCGAAAAATGCTCAAGGAATGCTAGAAATGCGAATTTCAAAACTTGAAGATTTAGTGATGTATGCTAGATTAATTGATAAATCAAAATTAGATATTTCTAAAGTTGCAATTATGTCTGTTGTTAAAATAAAAAACACAAAGAATAATGCAATTATGACTTATACTTTTGTTTCAGAAACAGAAGCTGATTTAAAAGCAGGAAAAATTGCGATTAATACACCTATTGGCAAAGCACTTCTTGGGAAAAAAATTGGTGATATAGTTGAAGTTGTTGCGCCTGCTGGCGTTATTACTTTTGAAATAATTGAAATTTCTTTATAAAATTCTTTAAAATGGCTAGTATTTTTTCAAGAATTGTAACTGGCGAAATTCCTTGTTATAAAGTTGCTGAAACTGGTAATTGTTTAGCTTTTTTAGATTTAAATCCTCTTTCAAAAGGTCATACTTTAATTGTTCCAAAAAAGGAAATTGATTATATTTTTGATATTGAAGATGATTTATATACTGAAATGTTTCTTTTTGCAAAAAAAGTTGCAAAGGCAATAGATATTGTTGAACCTTCTTTAAAAGTGGGCGTTGCCATTATTGGGCTAGAAGTAAGACATGCTCATATTCATTTAGTTCCACAGCATTCAGCAGGAACATTGAACTTTAAAAATGAGAAACTTGAGTTAAACTCTGAAGAACTGAAGTTAATAGCAAATAGAATTAATGAATCATATCAATTAATTTAAATATTAGGCTTTTCTGTTTGGATTATCTTGCAAAAAAGCCTTCCATCCACTGATTTTTTTGCTGTCAGTACTTAGTTTGTTTTGATAACTGTGACAAACTGCTGCTGCTAATCCATCTGTAGCATCTAAGTCTTTATGCAATTCTTGAATATTAAATAGATTCTTTAGCATATAAGCAACTTGTTCTTTTGAAGCATTTCCATTTCCTGTTATTGCTTGTTTTATTTTCCTTGGTGCATATTCAAACGCTGGCAAAGTTTTGTTCATTGCTGCAGCTATAGCTACTCCCTGAGCTCTTCCTAATTTAAGCATTGATTGAACATTTTTGCCAAAAAAAGGGGCTTCAATAGATAATTCATCGGGATGGTATTCTTCAATAAGCATTGTTACTTTTTCGAAAATTTTTTTTAACTTTAAAAAGTGGTCATCATATTTTTCTAAATATAAAACACCATAGGTAATTAATTCAATTTTCTGATTTTTTGCTATAATTAAACCGTATCCCATGATTGTTGTGCCAGGGTCAATTCCTAATATTATCTTTTCTTTAGTTGTTGCTTGCAATTGTTATCGTTTTATTATAGTTGCAAATATAGTCATTATCATAAAATTATGTAATTTTACTTTTAAATGATTATTAAGAATCCTGCATTGCTGAAAAAGTTTTTGTTTGTTGTTAAAATAGTAATAACAATAGTTTCTATAATCTATATTATTAGAAAAATTATAAGCGAAAACATTATTCACAATATATTTTATAATATACAATTAATTAAAGAAGATCATTTTAAATTAGGAATTATTTTTTTTGTTTTTACAGCAATGATTGTTAATTGGCTTGTAGAAGCATATAAATGGAAATTTTTGATTTCTAAATTAGAACATATATCTTTGGGTAAATCTCTTAAATCTGTATTGATTGGCTTATCCATTGGAATAGTTACTCCCAGTCGAATAGGTGAATTTAGCGGCAAGGTATTTATTCTTGATAAAGCTGATAGAAAATCAGCATTTATTATTTCTATGATTAGTAGCTTTAGTCAATTTTTTGCAACCATTTTTTTTGGTTTTTTTGGCTTAATATATTTTGTACATAGGTTTAAAATAATAGATAATCAATTTGTTATAGTTCTTTTAGTCTCTATGACTATTATACTTTTTTTACTAATATTTCTAATTTATAATATTTCATATTTTGAAAATAGAACTATAAACAATACTTTAATGAAAAGAGGAGTAAAGTATTTTCAAATTTTTTTTAGTTTTAAAACTAAAGAGGTTTTTCGTGCTCTATTTTTAAGTTGCATACGCTTTGTTATTTTTACTACTCAGTTTTGGGCTTTATTTTTTCTGTTTGATATTTCTCTTAATTTTACAGAAGCTTTCCTCTTAATTTCATTGTCTTATCTTATACTAACTATCGTTCCTACAATTGCTCTTGCCGATATTGGTATTAGAGGGACTATTGTATTATATTTTATAGGATTTATTTCAGCTAATCAATCTGGAATTTTATCAGCTTCAATTCTGCTTTGGTTTATTAATTTAGCTTTCCCCGCATTTATTGGTGCATTTTTTATTTATCAATTAAAGCTTTTTAGAAATAAATAGGTATGCAGTTTTTAATTTTAATATCAGGAATAATAGTTGCTTTTTATTTAGCTTTAATAATAAAGTATATTTTTTATTGGAGAACTTATAAAGCAGATTATAAGAGTAATAGTAGTATTTTATCTGGTGTTTCTGTAATTGTAGTGGCTAGAAATGAAGAGATAACATTAACTGAAACTATCAAAAGCATTTTAAATCAAACTTATCCAAAGGATAAATTCGAATTAATCATTGTTAATGATAACTCAACTGATTCAACCCAAGTCATTATAAGTAATTATTTAAAAGCTAGTTATAATATTAAATCTATTCTTTTAGATGAAAGTAAAAATGAATACTCAAAAAAATGTGGCATAGAAAAAGCGATAAGAAATTCGAGCTTCGATTTAATTTTAGTTACAGATGCTGACTGTACTGCTGGTACTGAATGGATAAATACAATTGCAAATTGCTTTTCTAATACCAACACTATGTTTGTTTCTGCTCCTGTAGTATTTAAAAAAACGAGAAGTATTTTTTCTAAACTTTTGTTTGTTGAATTTGCTAGTTTAATAGGAGCTGGAGCTGCTTCAATAATTGAAAGAAAACCAATGATGTGTAATGGTGCCAATATGGCTTTTAGAAAAGAGATTTTTTATGAAGTGAATGGTTATGAGGGCAATAGAGAAAATCCTTCTGGTGATGATGTTTTTCTTATGATGAAAATATTTAAAAAATATAAAAATGGAATTATCTTTTTAAAAGAAAGAAATGCTATAATTAAAACTCAGATGCCAAATACTTTAAAATTGTTTATAGAGCAAAGATTAAGATGGGCTTCGAAAGTTAAAAACTATAATGAAAGACATATTTTATTTAATGGGTTAATAGTTTTTTTAATTAATTTTTTAATTTTAATAACAGCAGTATTTTCTTTTGTCAATACAAGTGCTTTTTATGCGTTTTTAGCAGTTTATTTTATAAAAAGCACAGTGGATTATGTTTTTTTATTGGACGTATTAAAATTCTTTGAAAATAGGAAATTATCAAAATACATAATATTTGAGGAATTGTTTTATGTATTTTATGTGACAATTATTTTTTTCTTGTCTTTTCGGGGGAGTTATTTTTGGAAAGGTAGAAAAATTAAAATATAAAAAAATGAGCTTCCAATGCTGAAAGCTCATTTTTTTTATTTGAAATTGATTTTACATCATTCCGCCCATGCCACCCATTCCTGGATTTGGCATAGCAGGTTCATCTGATTTTAAGTCTGTTATAACACATTCTGTTGTTAATAACATTCCTGCAATAGATGCTGCATTTTCTAATGCAATACGAGTAACTTTAGTTGGGTCAATAACACCTGCACCGTATAAATTTTCATATTTTTCAGTTCTAGCATTGAAGCCAAAATCATCTTTGCCTTCTTTAACTTTCTGAACTACTACTGAACCTTCTAACCCTGCATTCTCTACAATTTGACGCAATGGCTCTTCTAAAGCTCTTCTTACTATTGCTATTCCGGTAGTTTCGTCTTCATTTTCACCTTTCATATTGTCTAAAGCTGTTATTGCTCTCAAATAAGCAATTCCACCACCAGGAACAATGCCTTCTTCAACTGCAGCTCTTGTTGCATTTAAAGCATCGTCAACGCGGTCTTTTTTCTCTTTCATTTCAACTTCAGTTGCAGCTCCAACATAAAGTACTGCAACTCCACCAGCTAATTTTGCTAATCTTTCTTGAAGTTTTTCTTTGTCGTAATCAGATGTTGTAGATTCAACTTGAGCTTTTATTTGATTAACTCTTCCTTCAATGTCAGATTTTTGACCTTTACCATTAATAATGGTTGTATTGTCTTTATCAATAGTAATTTTTTCGCATTGACCCAATGATGTGATGTCAGCATCTTCTAGTTTCATTCCAGTTTCTTCTGATATTACAGTACCGCCAGTTAATATTGCGATGTCTTCTAACATTGCTTTTCTTCTGTCGCCAAAGCCAGGAGCTTTAACTGCTGCAATTCTTAGAGAACCTCTTAATTTGTTTACAACTAACGTTGCTAATGCTTCGCTTTCAACATCTTCTGCAATTATTAATAATGGCTTGCCAGTTTGAACCACTTTTTCCAATATTGGAAGTAAGTCTTTCATGCTTGACACTTTTTTATCGTATAATAGAATGAAAGGATTTTCGTATTCAACTTCCATTTTTTCAGCATTTGTTACAAAATATGGAGATATATATCCGCGGTCGAATTGCATACCTTCAACAACTTCTACAGTTGTTTCAGTGCCTTTTGCTTCTTCTACAGTGATTACGCCTTCTTTTTTAACTTTTTTCATTGCTTCAGCAATAAGTTTTCCGATGTTATTATCGTTATTTGCTGAAATTGTAGCAACTTGTTCAATTTTATCAAAATCGTCGCCAACTGTTTTTGATTGTTTTTGTAAATCAGCAACTACTACATGAACAGCTTTGTCGATACCACGTTTTAAGTCCATTGGATTTGCACCAGCTGTAACATTTTTCAAGCCAGCATTAAAAATTGCTTGTCCTAAAACGGTTGCTGTTGTTGTTCCGTCACCAGCTTGATCGTTTGTTTTAGAAGCAATTTCTTTTAATAACTGAGCTCCTACGTTTGCTTTTGCATCTTCTAATTCAATTTCTTTTGCAACAGTAACACCATCTTTTGTTACGTGAGGCGCACCAAATTTCTTGTCAATTAGCACATTTCTACCTTTAGGTCCTAATGTTACTTTTACAGCGTTTGCCAATGCATCAACACCTTTTTTTAGGTTTTCTCTAGCAGCTATATCAAAAACTATTTCTTTTGCCATTTTGTTATATGTTTAATAAGTTAGTACTAAATTAATTAGATAATTGCAAGAATGTCAGATTCTTTCATGATAAGAAAATCTTTACCTTCAAAAGAAACTTCTGTTCCAGCATATTTTCCATAAAGAACAGTATCACCTGCTTTAACAGTCATAGGTTCGTCTTTTTTGCCGTTACCAACAGCTATTACAATTCCTCTTTGAGGTTTTTCTTTTGCTGTGTCAGGAATTATAATTCCACCTGCCGTTTTTTGTTCAGCTTGAGCTGGTTCTAGTAAAACTCTGTCTGCTAATGGTTTAATATTCATAAAAATTATTTTTAAAAGTTTAACATAAATATTTGAACTCGCTTTTGTCTAAAAATATGCCATTATTATATTTGGCAGTTTTTTTAGACAAAATTTATTGTATTTTTAATTAAATATTGATTAAGAGATGTTTAATGGAACGTTTGTTAAATAAAAAATGTCAGGTTATCCGCTGACAACCTGACATTTTTACAATATGAGTTCTTAAATTATTTTTTAGGATTTTCTTGTTGAGTTTGTCCTTGAGCAGGAGCCTGACCTTGTTGTGCAGGTTGAGCTTGTCCTTCTTGAGCAGGAGCTTGATAGTTTACTGGAGCTAAGCCTTCAACTTGTTCTGTTAAGTCTGAGCCTTGAGTTTGTTTATTGTTTCTAGGTATAACAAATGCAGTAGCTAAAGAAAAAGCTAATAACCCTATTGCTAAATACCATGTTCCTTTTTCAAGGAAATCTGCCGTTTTTCTCACGCCCATTACTTGGTTAGACGATGAAAAATTAGAGGCAAGTCCGCCACCCTTTGAATTCTGTACTAAAACAATAAGTGTTAGTAAAATGCAAATTACGAAAATAAGTACTGTAAAAATGTAATACGTGTTCATGTTATATATTGTTATTTAGTTTTTCTTCTATTTTTTTTATTTGTTCTGCAAAGTAACTGTTTTTTTCTGGAATTTTCAAACTTAATTTTTGATAAATTTTAATTGCTTTTTCATAATTGCCCTGATGCAAGTGTATTGATGCAAGCGTTTCACTTATAAAATCATCTTTTTCTTCAATGCTATTTACTGATAAATCGTTGGTTTGCTCAATATCTTTTAATGCATTTGCAGCACGAATTCTTGGGTTTTCTTTTAAAAACTTATCTATAATCTCGCTTACTTTAGGAGTATTTGAATTTGTTTCTTTTAAATATTCTTGAAGTTTTTTTCTGTCGGGAATATTTATTGCTATATTGGGAATTGCTTTTTTTAGTTCATATTGGTCGACTTGTGATAGTTTTTTTGCTAAAAGCAAATGTAAAATTGAGCAGTAAGGGTATTGCTCAATTTGCTGACGAATGTAAACATCACTTGTGAGTTTTAATTGGTCAGGATTTTCGATAAATTCTAAAAGTTGTGTAGATGTCATATTATTTACCAGTTTACGACTGCTCTATTAAAAATATCGTCTATTAGTGTTTTAGTTATTTCTGTTATCAGTTCTTCTTCAACTTGTGAAATACTTTTGTTTCTGTCGTAATCTGCAAATCTAGAAAAATTTGTTTCATAGTTCATTTTTTCATCAATTTTATTTACAAACTTAACGCTTATGGTAATTGTAAGTCGATTCTTGGCAGCGGTTTCATTTGCTTGAAGCGCCATTGGCGTGATTGAGTAGTCTTTAATTGTACCTTCAAAACTTAAGTCTCCATTTTTATCAACAAGATTTAGTTTAGTTTGAGAAGATAATTTGTTTTGCAAACCCTCGGTAAGCGTTTGAGCTAACAAAGGTTGAACTATTGGTGCATTATTTTGAAAGTATTTTACAGATGTTGTCTTAGCTCCTTCAGGTATTGATGCGCCTGTGAATGAGTATATGCCACAACTATTGCAGAGTATAAAAATTGGCAGAAAGAACAGATATAATTTTTTCATAAGTCTACTTAATATTGAATTCTTTTATTTTTCTGTACAAAGTACGCTCAGATATTCCCAATTCTTTAGCTGCATTTTTTCTTTTCCCCGTATGTTTGTGAAGCGATTTTTTAATCATATCAATTTCTTTTTCTTGAAGAGAAAGTGATTCTTCAATTTCTTCGTGATTATTGATATAATCTGTTTCGTATTTATTTGTATCAACGTTGATTTTGTCGTAATTAATATACAGAGGGTTAAGATTAATATCTTTTTTTGCTACTAAAGCGGTTGTTTCCTTTTCAATATCCTTGTCGAATAGCTGATTAGGATTGTCTATTAGGTTAAAAACAATTTTTTTTAATTCGGTTAAATCATTTTTCATATCGAAAAGTACTTTGTATAAAATATCTCTTTCCGACATTTCTGGATTGTACTTGTCCTTTTGCATTAAAACGGGCAAAAAGTTTTCGGTATCAGTATGTAAATATTTTGCTGCACTTGCTGCATTAAGTATTCTGTCTTTTTCAATAACCGAAGCTTGTTCGGTTACATTTTTCAGTTGACGCACATTACCTGGCCAGCGATAATTTAAGAAAACTCTTTGCGCATCTTCATTTAGAGTAAGTGAAGGCATTCGATATTTTTCTGCAAAATCGGAGGAAAATTTCGCGAAAAGCATTAAAATATCTTCGTTTCTAGTCCTAAGTGCTGGCATTGTTATGGGTACTGTATTTAAACGATAATATAAGTCTTCTCGAAATTTCCCTTTATTTATTGCGTCTAAAAGATTTATATTTGTCGCTGCGGTAATTCTAACGTCTGTTTTAATCATTTTTGACGAGCCAACTTTCATGAATTCTCCAGTTTCCAAAACACGAAGCAATCTAACTTGAGTTTGTAAAGGTAATTCTGCAACTTCGTCTAAAAAAATAGTTCCGCCATTAGCTACTTCAAAATAACCTTTTCTGGCTTCATGTGCACCTGTAAATGAGCCTTTTTCATGTCCAAATAATTCTGAGTCGATTGTTCCTTCGGGAATTGCTCCACAGTTTACAGCAATGTAAGTTCCATGTTTTCGGGAGCTTAAATTATGAATAATTTTTGGAAATACTTCTTTTCCTGTTCCACTTTCGCCTGTAATTAAAACCGATAAATCAGTTGAAGCTACCTGTCGAGCAATATCAATAGCTCTATTTAATTCAGGAGAATTTCCAATAATTTCAAATCTTAGCTTTATACTTTGTATGTCCATAAGTGAGTTAAATTCAATACTAAAACTCGTTTTATGACAAATTGAGTTTCGACATGACAAAATTGCATGTTTTTTAGTTAAAATAAAAATTTAGAGGAATAAAAAATATGTTAATTGTTGGTTAAAATGTTAAATCGCCTCGCCTAGAAGAGTTGCAGCAGTACAATTAATAACTTTCACATTAACATAATCGCCTGCTTTATAGTTTTTCTTGTCGAAAATAATAACCTTATTTTGAGAATTTCGACCAACAAGTCGTTCTTTTGATTTTTTTGAAGTTCCTTCTACAAGCACATTAAAAGTTTTTCCAATATCTTTTTTATTGCTTTGAAGTGAGAGTTCTTGCTGTAAGTCAATTACTTCTTGCAGTCTTCTCCCTTTGATAGCTTCAGGAATATCGTCTTCATATTTTTTCCAAGCATAGGTATTTGGTCTTTCAGAATATTTAAACATATAAGCAAAATCATAGCCAACCTCTTTCATTAATGAAAGTGTATCTTGATGTTCTTCCTCTGTTTCTGAACAAAATCCAGCAATTACATCGGTAGACAAGCCACAGTTGGGTATAATAGTTTTAATTGCATGAATTCTATTAAGATACCAATCGCGATTGTATCCACGATTCATTTTTTCAAGGATTCTTGAGTTCCCTGATTGAAAAGGTAAATGAATAAAATCGCATATATTTTCATGTCTTGAAATAGTATGCAAAAGTTTATCCGATAAATCTTTTGGATGAGAAGTGGCAAATCGTATTCTTAGCAAATTGCTAATTAAAGCTGTTTGTTCTAATAGTTCAGGAAAATCAACCGATTCGTTGTTTTCTTCCCACTTATATGAATTTACATTTTGACCTAAAAGAGTTATTTCGCGGTAGCCTTTATCAAATAAATCTTGAGCTTCTTTAATAATAGTTTTTGGATTACGGCTTCTTTCTTTCCCTCTAGTATATGGAACTACACAATATGAACAGAAATTTTCGCAACCACGCATGATTGAAATAAAAGCTGAAATTCCATTGCTATCATAGCGAATAGGGTTAATGTCATCGTAAGTTTCAATATTTGAAAGAACAACGTTTATTGCTTTTTGCCCTTTTGAAATTTTTTCTTCAATTAATTTTGGAATATCTCTATAAGCATCGGGTCCAATAACTAAATCAACATTTTCTTTATTTAAAAGATCATCTTTCATTCTTTCGGCCATGCAGCCAATAATTCCAATTAATACCTCCGGTTTTTTATTGCGTAAAGATTTAAATTCATTTAATCGATTTAATACTCTTTGTTCAGCATGGTCGCGTATAGAGCATGTATTCATTAAAATAATATCTGCTTCTTTATATTCTTGAGTTAAATCATAGTTATTATCTTTTAAAATGGAAACAACTATCTCGCTATCCGAGAAGTTCATTTGACAACCATAAGTCTCTAAAAATAATTTTTTTCTATTCACTGTAACTTTACATTATATATGTATGTATAAAATTGACGAAATGCAAAGTTACAACTTTAAATTAAATGATTTAAAAAAATTAATGCGTTGATTTATAGTTGTATAAAATTTTTATTTGGTTTATATAGTTTTAAATCATTTCCTTTGCAAAGAATTATAAACTAACTGCAAGCAAATATGTCAAAGAATCTCGTAATTGTTGAGTCCCCTGCAAAAGCTAAAACTATAGAGGGTTTTCTAGGAAAAGATTATACCGTTAAGTCTAGTTTTGGTCATGTTCGCGATTTAGCGAAAAAAACAATTTCAATTGATATAGAAAACAATTTTGAACCGCACTACGAAATTTCTGATGATAAAAAGAAAATAATTACAGAATTAAAAAAATTAGCAATAGAATCAGAAGTTGTTTGGCTTGCTTCCGATGAGGACCGTGAGGGAGAAGCTATATCATGGCACTTAGCAGAAACATTAAATCTGGATGAAGCTAAAACACGAAGAATTGTGTTTCACGAGATAACAAAAAATGCAATATTAGAGGCAATCAATAACCCTAGAAAAATTGATAAAAACCTTGTAGATGCCCAACAAGCGCGACGAATTCTTGATCGTTTAGTAGGATTTGAACTATCACCTGTTCTATGGAGAAAAGTAAAACCTGCTCTTTCTGCTGGCAGAGTTCAATCAGTTGCTGTTAGATTAATTGTTGACAGAGAACGTGATGTTATAAATTTTAATACTGAAACATTTTATAGATTAGTTGGAAATTTTATTGCAACGGTTAATAATGATAAAGTAAGTTTAAAAGCTGAATTAGATAAAAAGTTTTCTACAAAAGAACAAGCTATTGCATTTTTAGAAAAATGTAAGAAATCTGATTTTGCTGTAAAAGAAATAGAAACAAAGCCAACAAAGAAATCTCCTGCACCACCATTTACAACTTCTACTCTTCAACAAGAAGCAAGTAGAAAACTTGGATTTTCTGTTTCAAAAACAATGACCATTGCTCAACAATTATATGAATCAGGGAAAATAACTTATATGAGAACCGATTCAGTTAATTTGTCTGATTTAGCGATTGATTTAGCGAAGAAGGAAATTTCAGCAAGCTATGGCGAAGGCTATTTGAAAGTTAGAAAATATACTACAAAAACCAAAGGAGCTCAGGAAGCCCATGAAGCTATCCGCCCTACATATATGAATAATCATACAGTTGATGGCGATGTTGCTCAGAAAAAATTGTATGAATTAATTTGGAAAAGAACCATCGCATCTCAGATGAGTGATGCATTAATGGAGAAAACAAATATTTCGATTAATTTGAGTGCGAGCAAAGAGCTTTTTGTTGCTACAGGTGAAGTTTTAAAATTTGATGGATTTCTTAAGGTTTATTTGGAAAGCACTGATGACGAAGAAGAAGAAGATCATGGTTTATTGCCAGCTTTAACTAAAAATCAGAAGCTTGATTATGATAAAATTGAATCTATTCAGCGTTTCACGCAACACCCAGCAAGGTATACAGAGGCTAGTTTGGTTAAGAAATTAGAAGAACTTGGTATTGGACGTCCTTCAACCTATGCTCCAATTATTTCAACTATTCAAAAAAGAGGTTATGTTGTAAATGAAACAAAAGAAGGTGTTGAAAGAAATTATGATTACATCGTTCTATCTGCAAATAAAATTGCTGAAAAAATAAAGACAGAAAAGACTGGCTATGAAAAATATAAACTATTTCCTACAGACATAGGAATTGTTGTAAATGATTTTTTAGTTGAAAATTTCAATGAAATACTAGATTTTAATTTTACCGCATCTGTTGAAAAGGAATTTGATGAAATTGCACAAGGGGACATAGTGTGGAATGAAATGATTAAAAATTTCTACGGAAAATTTCATGATAAAGTTAAAGACACCGACAAAAATGCGAAAAAGGCCAGTGGTGAAAAATTATTAGGAATTGATCCAAAAACTGGGAAAAATGTATATGCTAAAATAGGCAAGTACGGTCCAATAGTTCAAATAGGAGAAATTGATGATGAAGAAAAACCACAATTTGCTGGATTGCTTAAAGATCAAAGTTTAGGTACAATAACATTAGACGGAGCGCTTGAATTATTTAAGTTCCCCAGAAGCATTGGTGAGTATGAGGGAAAAGAAATGGTGGTTTCAGTTGGCAAATTTGGTCCTTATATTCGTCATGACTCTAAATTTTATTCTATACCAAAAGACGAAAGTCCTTTGCAAATTCTTTCAGAAAGAGCAATTGAAATTATTGAACTAAAACGTAAAGTTGAAAAAGAAAAATTAATTTTAGATTTTGATGATATAAAAGTTCTTAATGGAAGATGGGGTGCTTATATTAATCAAGGTAAAGAGAACTTCAAAATACCAAAAGGTACTGAACCTACTTCACTTACAAAAGATATTTGCCTTGATATAATTAAAAAAGGAGGCGAAGAAGGAAAAGGAACAAAAAAGAAGTTTTTCAAAAAGAAAAGTGCTTAACTCAATAAAATGCTTATATGAATATAGCTGAATTTTTTGAACCAGCTGATGATAAAATCATCCAGTTCAATTCGAAAGATAAAAGTTTATTATATGGAAATATAATCAGGGTAAATTCCCATGAAAATGGATTCCCTGATTTAACAGATGTTCAATTGGCATTTGTTGGTGTTCCTGAAGATAGAAAAGCAGAAAATAATGAAGGCTGCGCTCTAGCACCTAATTTTGTAAGAAAGTATTTCTATAAGTTATATAAGGGAACTGGTAATGCGGTTATAGCTGACTTAGGGAATATAAAAAGAGGACATTCCTTAAACGATACATATATAGCACTAAGTAATGTTGTAGCAGAGTTGATTCAAAGAAAAATAATTCCAATTATTATTGGCGGAAGTCAGGATTTAACCTACGCAAATTATTTGGCTTATGAGAATATGGGACAAATAATTAATATTGTTTCTGTTGACTGTGCATTTGATTTAGGTAAAAATGAAAAAGATATAAATTCACAATCATATCTTAGTCAGATTATATTACATCAACCCAATTTCTTATTTAACTTTGCTAATATTGGATATCAAACTTATTTTGTTGATCAAGAGGCAATTGAACTAATGAACAAACTTTATTTTGATGCTTTTAGACTTGGAAATGTAAGAGCTGATATGGAAGAAGTTGAGCCAATAGTAAGGAATGCTGACGTATTAAGTTTTGATATATCTGCAATTCGTCACTCAGATGCTCCTGGTAATAATAATGCTTCGCCAAATGGCTTTTATGGAGAAGAAGCATGCCAGATTGCTAGATATGCTGGGTTGAGTGATAAATTGTCTTCTGTAGGTTTTTATGAATTAAACCCTGTTTTTGATGTCAATGAACAAACTTCACATTTAGTAGCTCAAATGATTTGGTATTTTATTGAAGGCTTCAACAATAGAAAGAAAGATTTACCGTTAAAAGATAAGACAGACTATATTAAATATAGAGTTACATTGAAAAATAATGAACACGAAATTGTTTTTTACAAAAGCAAAAAAAGTGATCGCTGGTGGCTCGAGGTTCCTTATCAAACATCACTGACAAAATATGAAAGGCATCATTTAGTGCCATGTTCATATAAAGACTATCAAATAGCATGTAAAGATGAGATGCCCGATAAGTGGTGGCAGGCTTATCAAAAATTAACATAAAATTAACAAAAAAAATGTTTTTCTAAATTTTTAGATGTATTGTTAAGTAATTTGTATATATTTGCTTTTACAAAATATTAATTTATAAACATTCTTATCAAGAGCGTAAATCGTTGGTATTGTTGGTCTAAAATAGGGTTTTGCTTGAGAATATTAACATTAATTGTTAGTTGTTTTTTGTTTTTTTAAAATATATTTTGTTATTTTATGCCCTTATTATGAGGTGTAGTACGTATAAATGAAACGCATTTAAGTATAATAATATGAATAGAATATTTACAAGTGTATTGATTTTATTGGGATTTTTATCAATTTCCAATGTTAAAGCTCAACAAGATGTACAGGTTAGTCATAACATGTTTAATCACATGGCTATTAATCCTGGATATGCCGGTGCTAATGATGCAATTTGTGCCACAATGATTGGTAGAAATCAATGGATGGGATTTACAGGTGCACCCAAAACATATTTATTTTCGATAGATGCTCCACTTAGAATTTTAGGAAATAGTGGAATAGGTTTAAATGTAATGAGTGATGAGCTTGGATTTGAGAAGAATACAGGAGTTAGACTTTCTTTTGCGAAGAAACTAGTTGTTGGAAGTGGAACTTTAGGCATTGGGTTACAAGGTGCTTTGTTGAGCAAATCGTATGATTTCGGTAAGTTTAAACCAATTGAGCAAGGAGATGTTTTATTGTCTAGTACTGCTGTTGAACAAGATATGATGTTTGATATGGGATTTGGACTTTACTATAGAATACCAAGTAAGTTGTATGTTGGTCTTTCTTCAAGTCAATTATTAGAAACAACTGGTAGTTATGGTAATTCTGCACTTAAATCTAATCCTCAATTAGCTAGACATTATTACTTTACAGCTGGATATTATTACCCATTAAATGCTGATATTGAATTACAACCTTCCATATTAATTAAAACAGAATTAGCCTCAACACAATTTGACTTTAATGCATTAGCTTTATATAAACAAAGATTTTGGGGCGGACTTACTTATAGAACTCAAGATGCATTAGCTGTTATGCTTGGTCTTCAGCCATTTGCTTCTGGGGCAATGAAAAATTTGAAAATAGGTTTTGCTTATGATCTCACAACATCAGCAATAGGAAGAAATGGAAGTTCTGGTTCTTTAGAGTTAATGTTGAATTATTGTTTTAAAATTGAACGTATTATTGTTCCTTCAAGTTATAGAACAGTAAGGTTCGGATAAATATTTTTATAAAATTGCAACAAAACAAATAAAAGTTACGTTAAAATAAAAAGGGAGAAATCCATAAAATATTTTAAGTGCTCAATAAATTTGGTCATTATGAAAAAAATTAGTTTAATAGCAGTAGTATTAATAGCTTTACTTAGTAGTTGCGGCGACACTGGAAAAGGTTATTTAATAGGGGTTCAAGACCGTGAAGTATGGTTTCAACCCGATCCTTATGGGATGTTGTTTATCCCTCAAGGCAGTTACAACATGGGTCCTAGTGATCAAGATGTGCCATATTCACAAACTGCTCAATCTAAAACAGTTTCTGTTCAAGCTTTTTATATGGATGAAACAGAAATTACAAATAATGAGTATCGCCAATTTGTATATTGGGTACGAGATTCTATTGCCGCTAGAATTTTAGGAGATATAAACCCTGATTATTTAACAACAACAGATGCAAATGATCAAGAGCTAGAAACTCCTACTATTAATTGGAGAGAAAAAATCCGTTGGGATGATTTAAAGGATGATGAAAGAGAAGCGCTTGAGGTAATGTATCTACCCACACATGAAAGATTTTTTAGAAGAAAAGAAATTGATACAAGAAAATTGATGTATGAGTATTATCGAGTTGATTTAAAAGAAGCTGCTAGAAAAGCAAATAGACCTCAAGGTAAGAAGGATCGTTCAGTTTATATAATAAAAGATGTAATTGAGGTATATCCTGATACATTAGCTTGGATTCATGATTTTACTTATTCTTTTAATGAGCCCTTGACAAATGCATATTTTTGGCATCCTGCTTATGACAACTATCCTGTAGTAGGAGTTAGCTGGAAGCAAGCTAGAGCTTTTTGTGTATGGAGAACTCAATTGTTAAATACATATCTTATGTCTTTAGGTGAAACTGGTTATCAGGATTTCAGATTGCCTACAGAATCTGAATGGGAATGGGCAGCAAGAGGACAGTTAGATTTGAGTCCGTTACCTTGGGGAGGACCTTATATCAGAAATAGTAATGGTTGTTTTATGGGTAATTATAAACCATTAAGAGGTAATTATATCGATGATGGAGGTTTGCAAACGCTTATAGTTGGTCACTTTGCTCCAAATGATTTTGGAATGTATGATATGGCTGGAAACGTTTCAGAGTGGACTTCTAATGCTTTTGATGAGTCAAGTTATAACTTCGCTCACGATTTAAACATGAATTATGAATATGAAGCTAAAAATGAAGACCCATCAGCGTTGAAAAGAAAAGTGCTTCGTGGAGGTTCTTGGAAGGATGTTGGATATTATCTTCAAACAAGTTCAAGAACTTATGAATATCAGGATACTGCAAAATGTTATATTGGATTCAGGTGCGTTCAAACATATTTAGGTCGTTCAAAAGGTGATGGACCTGGATCTTCAAACATTTATAATTAAACAACAGATTAGAACCTTAATAAGTTAACAGAAATATTAATCCCTAAAATTAAGTAACCATGGCATTTAACGAAACCAAAGCATTTAAAAATTTTATGGCCAAACTTTATGGTATTGGCGCAGCAGTTGTAATTGTAGGAGCTCTATTTAAAATCATGCACTGGCCTGGTTCTGGTCCTATGCTTGTAGCTGGTCTTGG
This sequence comes from Bacteroidota bacterium, assembly GCA_037139195.1. GTDB lineage: Bacteria > Bacteroidota > Bacteroidia > Bacteroidales > JAHJDW01 > JBAXGW01. The sequence goes on along the minus strand of JBAXGW010000007.1, from coordinate 21,951 downwards.
AACTGAGGCTGTTATTTTTATTTTCTCGGCTTTTGATAAACCTCACGAAGAGCCTGATTGGAGTTTAGTTTATCCTGAACTAGCTGGTTTACATGACATTGAACATGGCGATCAAAAAAAAGTAGATAAAAAATCTGATTCAAAAACAATTACTCAGGAAATTGATAAAATGTTGGCCGAAGCTAAAATAGGACCAGAATTGATTCAAAGTCTTGGTGATGGAATGAGAAACTTAAGTGAAAATGCTCAAAAGTTGTCTGGCGTTTCTGATGCTGCTGTTGCAACTGATGGATACGTTTCAAATTTAAATAAAGCTGCTCAATCTGTTGGTTCTTTAACCTCAGCTTATGATGAAACAGCAAGTGCATTAAAGAAAGATGTTAGTGCTGCAGAAGAATATTCAAACAGCATAACTCAAGCTGCTCAATCTGCAATGAGCCTATCAACATCATATAGCAACGCAGCTAATGCAACACAACAAATTGAAAATGTAACGAAGAATTTATCTGCAATCAATTCAGTTTATGAGTTGAAAATAAAAGAGATTTCTGAACAAGCAAATTCTCAAAATAAATTGAATGAATCAATAGAAGGATTCATTACAAGTTTACAAACATCGGCTGACGACACACGTAAATTTAACGATGGTGTGGCTCAATTAGCTAAAAATATTTCTGCTTTAAATAGCATTTACGGAAATATGTTATCAGCAATGAGCAACAAATAAATAATTGTTTATTAACCATTAAATCTAAAAAATTATGTCTGGTGGAAAAGAAACCCCACGTCAAAAGATGATTGGTATGATGTATTTGGTATTAACAGCTCTTTTAGCGCTTAATGTATCAAAAGACATTCTTAATGCATTCATTATTGTTGACGAATCATTAATAGAAACAAACAGAACAGTGCAGAGTAAATCAGATGGTATTTATTCTGATTTCAAAAAAGCTATGCTTGAAAACGCCCAAAAGGCTGGTCCTTTTAATGCGAAAGCAATGAAGGTTAAAAAATATACCGAGGAAATGTTAGCATATGTTAAACAATTAAGAACAGATTTAATTGTTAAGGTTGAAAAAGTTGACCCTAAAGTAGCTGATACATTGTCACTTGAAGGTATTGCTGGAAAGGATAACTATGATATAACAACTCAATTTCTTGTTGGGGGAGATGAAGTTGCTGGAAAAGGAGCAAAAGGAGAAGAGTTGAAAAACAAGCTTGAGGAATTTAAAAAGAATTTGTTGGATCAAATAGATGAAAAGAAGAAGAAACAAATGGGTAATTTAGGTTTTGATTTAGAGGATAAGTATAATCCTCATTTTGGAAGAAAAGCTCCTTGGAATGTTAATAATTTCTTTCATACAATTATGGCTGCTGATATGGTTATTTTTAACCAAATATCACTTCAAGTTAAAAATGCAGAAGCTGAAGTTGTTTCTATTTTAAAAGAAGGTATTTATGGAGCTGATATGCCTTTTGACCAAATTGAAGCTCGTGTTATTGCAAAAAGTAATTATGTTATGACTGGAGAAAATTATGAAGCAGATATTTTTGTTGCAGCTTCTAGTAGTACAATGACTCCTGAAATATTATTGCAAGAGGGAGCAGACTCAACTACAGCAGCTGGTTTTGAAAAATACAAAGGATCAGCAAAAAAATTAGGGACAGAACCTGGTTCTGTTGTTAAAGGGGTGGTGAAATATGTTGCTCCTGGTGCTGGCGAAGGATTAAAAAAGTACACAGGAATCATTAACTTAAAGAACCCAAAAACAGGTGCAGTAACAGCTTATCCATTTTATTCGGAATATATGGTTGCAAAACCTGCTGCTGTTATTTCTGCTGAGAAAATGAATGTATTTTATATTGGCTTAGATAATCCACTTTCAGTTTCTGTTCCTGGAGTTGCTTCTGATAATTTAAGTGTAACAATTGCTGGCGGTACCCTTCAAAAGAAAGGTGCTGGTAAGTTTATGGTTAGAGTTTCACAACAAGGCAAGGTTAAAGTTAATGTATCTGCAAAATTTGGAAATTCTTCAAAAGCTATGGGTTCAATGGAATATCGTGTTAAAAAAGTTCCAGATCCAGTGCCAATGGTAGCTGGTAAAAAGAGTGGAGTTATACCTAAGAGCCAATTGCAAGCAGCCCCTTTTGTTGTTGCAGTATTAGAGGATTTCCTTTTTGATGGCGTTAGTTATAAAATTACTGGTTTTAAATTTTCGACTGTAAGTGGAGGAATTATTGAAGAAGCACCTTGTAAAGGAGCTGCAATGGATGAAAAAGCTAAATCAATTTTAGCCAAATCTAGAGCAGGTCAGAAAATTTATTTTGAAGATATTAAAGCTGTTGGTCCAGACGGATCTACAAGAAACTTACCTTCTATGATTTTCAAATTAATATAATGTATATTGGAGGACTCATATTATGAAAACTTTAAAAAAACTGTTTTATATTTCAATACTTGGATTATTTGCTTTTCAAACAAATGCTCAGGTACTTGATGCCCCTGTTAAAATTGTTAATAGAGCTTGGGAAAAAAATGAGTCTGGAGATGGACATGTTAGTAATAGACAGGTAATTCCTTTCGCTCATTTGCGCGAAGCTGATGTTATGTGGGCAAGTAGAGTTTGGAGACAGCTTGACTTACGTGAAAAAATGAATTTACCTTTGTATTTTCCCGAATATCAAATTAGAGATAGAATTTCTTTAACTCAAGTATTATGGAATGCTGTTGTTGTTGAAGGTTCTGTAAGAGCGTTTGATGATGAAGATTTTGTTACTCCTTTAACTGTTGCAAGCATATTAACTGCGACTTCAGATTCTGCTTCAGTTACTGTTCAGAGCCAACTAGATCCATCTATTGATTCTGTTGTTTCTTCTGTTACAAAATTTGAATCTAAAAATGTAAAGAAATACTTTGTTAAAGAAGATTGGTTTTTTGATAGACAACGCTCTGTGCTTGATGTAAGAATTATTGGAATATGTCCTATGCTTGATAACTATATTACTAATAATGAAACTGGAGAACAAGAGTTTAAAGGGCTAAAAAAATTGTTTTGGGTGTATTTCCCAGAAGCACGTTCGGTATTTGTGAAAAATGAAGTTTATAATAGACAAAATGATGCTGAACGCAGATCTTTTGATGATTTATTTCAAAAACGATTCTTTAGCAGCTATATTATAAAGCAAGAAAATGTTTTTGATAGAAGTATACAAGATTATGAAAAAGGTCTAAATGCATTAATTGAAGGAGAAAAGATAAAAGAAGATATCTTTACCTTTGAGCAGGATCTTTGGGAATATTAAAATAAGAAAAAACTCTCGAAATTTCGAGAGTTTTTTTTTGCCTTTAAAGAATGGATTTGTATATTTGTTTGTAATGAATTATTTATTTAAAAAGTTTATGAAAAAGCTATATATTATTTTTTTTACAATTATTCTATCAACTAATTTATATTCTCAAGAATATAAATATGGATTTGGTGCTAGGTTAGGTTTTTCAAATGGATTATCTGCAAAAGCATTTGTATATGCTGATGAATCAAAATATATGGCAGTAGAAGGTATAATTGGAGTTAGATTTGGAGGATACAATTTTACTGGACTTTTTCAAGTTCAAAAAGAATTTCATATTGCAGGCATGAGATACGCTACACTGTATTATTATGCTGGCTTTGGAGGTCATCTTGGAAGTTACGATCCAATCTTATATGAAAGAGCTCATTTGTTGCCATACTCAGGCGCAAATATTTTATCTGTTGGTGCTGATGGAGTTGCTGGTTTAGAATATGTTTTTGCAGATTTCCCCGTTACTGTTGGTATAGACTTCAGACCATATATTGATCTTATTAATCCTAGTGTTAACTTTTTTGACGCGGGGTTAACACTCAGATATTGTATTAAAAACTAGTTACTCAAATATGAGTGATTATAGACTGCTTGATACACCTATAGAATATCTTAAAGGTGTTGGACCCCAAAGAGCAGCCATTTTAAAAAAAGAACTTGATATTCATACCTATATTGATTTGCTTCAGTATTATCCTTTTAGGTATGTTGATAAAACAAAGTTTTATAAAATTAATGAATTGTACGAAGAATTGCCTTATGTTCAATTTGTTGGACGAATAATCTCTAAGGAACTTATTGGTGCTAATAGAACGCAACGTCTAGTTGTTTGGGTTCATGACAATACTGGAAAAATTGAATTAGTTTGGTTTCAGGGCATAAAATGGATAAAAGATAAAATCCAAATTGGTTCTGATTATGTTATTTTTGGCAAAGTATCCGTTTTTAATGGTAAAAAAAATATTGCTCACCCTGAAATAGAAGATTATTCTGAATTTACCCAATCAAGACCATCAAAACTGCAAAGTGTATATAATTCTAGCGAAAAATTAAAGATTAGAGGGCTTGATACAAAAGGGATTTCTAAATTACTTAAAATATTAGTCCCGCTTATTAACGGAAGTATTCCTGAAAACTTAAATTTTGATATTATACAGTCGCTTAGGTTTTTATCTAGACAAGAGTCTTTCAAGCAAATTCATTTTCCTGATAGTCCGCAGCAATTAGTTCAAGCCAGAAATAGACTTAAATTTGAAGAACTTTTCTACATTCAACTTGATTTATTGAAGGTTAAAAAAGAGCGAGAAATAAACGAAAAGGGTTTTATTTTTGGCAAAGTTGGAAGCTATTTTAATGATTTCTTTTATAAAAATTTGCCTTTTGAATTAACTAATGCACAAAAGCGTGTAATAAAAGAGATTAGAGTTGATATTGGTTCTGGCAAACAAATGAACCGTCTTTTACAAGGCGATGTTGGTAGCGGTAAAACATTAGTTGCTTTGATGAGCATGTTGATAGCACTAGATTGTGGTTTTCAAGCATGTATTATGGCTCCAACAGAAATATTAGCTAAGCAGCATTTTGAAACATTTTCAAGCTTATTAAGTGGGCTTTCAATTAATATTGCCATTATAACTGGATCATCAAAAACAGCAGAAAAAAAGAAGGTTTTAAAGAGTTTGTTGGATGGAGAATGTCAAATAGTGATAGGTACTCATGCTTTGATTGAAAAGACAGTTGAGTTTAAAAATTTAGGGTTTGTAGTAATAGATGAACAGCATAAATTTGGGGTGGCTCAAAGAGCCAAACTATGGTCCAAGAATAATCAAGCGCCGCATGTTCTTGTTATGACGGCAACTCCAATTCCTAGAACTCTAGCTATGACCTTTTATGGAGATTTAGATACTTCAGTTATTGATGAGTTGCCTCCTGGCAGAAAACCTATAATGACTTTACATAAAATGGAAAACGAACGATTTAGAGTTATTCATTTTATGAAAGAACAAATTAGTTTAGGACGACAAATTTATATTGTTTTTCCATTGATTAATGAGTCTGAAACTCTTGATTTAAAAGATTTGAATGAAGGCTACGAAAATTTATTAGTTGATTTTCCTTTGCAAAAATACGGAATTAGCGTAGTTCATGGTCAGATGAAAGCGATAGATAAAGAAATTGAGATGAAGCGCTTTTTAGAGAATAAAAGTCAAATTATGGTAGCAACAACCGTTATTGAAGTTGGCGTTAATGTTCCGAATGCTTCGGTGATGATAATTGAAAATGCTGAACGATTTGGATTGTCGCAGTTACACCAGTTAAGAGGACGAGTTGGTAGAGGAGCAGACCAATCTTATTGCATTTTAATGACTAAACAAAAGTTAGGATTTGAAGCAAAAAAAAGAACGTCGACTATGGTGGCAACAAATGATGGTTTTAAAATTGCAGAAGTAGATTTGCAACTCAGAGGACCCGGAGATGTTGCAGGAACGCAGCAAAGTGGAAATACTCAATTTCTAATTGCTGATTTAAAAAAAGATTATCAAATACTTAGCGTTGCAAGAAAAATGGCTTCTGAAATTATTGATAAAGACCCTAATTTGCTACTGCCTGAAAATCTGGTATTGAAAAATAATTTAATTAGATTTAGGCGAACTAAAGAAGATTGGAGTAAAATAAGCTAAATAGTGTCCGTCTTTAATGTCCATACTTATCGTTACTCTAGCTTTTATTTTTAGTCGCTTCGACTCACGCTCAGCGCATCGCATTTACAAACGTAAACTCCTAAAAATCTAATCTTCGAGAGCCTCGATTATGAACATTAAAGAAAGCCACCGAGTTAAATTTTTAAAGGTATCGACTTTATAGATAAGCCTCTGACATTGAAGACGGACTTTAGATAGAGTCTTTTAATAAAAGGACTTACTCGTTATCATAAGAATAACAATTTTATAGCTAAAAAAATACAATTACAAAACAATATTTAAGTAAATTTGTATTTAGAACCTTTGTAAACTTTTTGATAAAAATACAAAAATATTTATTTTTAGTTTTTTGTGCATTATATATAAACTCATATAGCTATGCACAGAATGATATTATTGTGCCACTCAATAATAGCTGCGAAAACCCTGTTTATATTACTGATAGTGTTACAAAACTAATTTTAGGTCAGCAATTCGACAAAGTTTGGTTTAAGTTTAAAGCCAAGGAAGAAAATACATTTTTGCATTTATTTTCTGAAAATGGAAGTATGCATTGTGATCATCTGGTATTTGAAAGCACGAAAAATTTTTGCGATTCTATTAACCTGAAAAAATTAATTCCATTAAGAAATAAAGTTTGTGATTACGACTATGATATTGATGCAAACACACGACTTTCTTATGAAGCAATACATTGGGGTGAGTGTTTATGCAGTATTTGTTGTTTGAATTCAAATGTGTTAAAAACAACACAAGACAAGTATTACTATGTTGTAGTATATGGTAATTTAAACAGTATTCAAGTAGGAATAAACTCAAAAAAGATGACAGAAGAGGCTGCGCCTGAAATGGTTGAGTATGATCCATTTACATATTTTGAAATTGAAGTAGGAAAAAGTATTAGATTAGATGATATACTTTTTAAGAGCAATCAGAATAAATTTTTATCGGAGTCGTATACAATGCTCGAAAAGTTGGCTAAGTTTATGAAAAATAATCCTACAGTTACTGTTGAAATTCAAGGGCACGTTAATGCTCCAGGGGAAAAATCATCATTGAAATCTTTGAAATTATCAGATAGTAGAGCCGATGCAGTGTATTGGTATTTGGTAGAATCAGGAATAGATAAAAACCGGATGACTACTAAAGGTTACGGCAATACAAAAATGATTTTCCCAAAAGCTAAAACAGAAGCTGAGTTTAAAAAAAACAGAAGAGTTGAAGTATTAATTACAGGAGTTTGATTTTATCGGTAATTTGGATAGACGCATTGTATTCCCTATTTTTGCAAAATATTTTTAAAATAATAAATTTATGAAAGTATCATATAATTGGTTGAAACAACTTGTAAAAGTAAATCTTCCTGTTGAAAAAGTTTCGGAAATACTTACCGACTGTGGTTTGGAGGTTGAGGGCATTGAAAAATTTGAATCTATTCCTGGGGGGCTAGAAGGTTTTGTTATTGGAAAAGTTGTTGAAAAAGAGAAACACCCAGATGCAGACAAATTGAGTTTGACAAAGGTTGATATTGGAAGAGAACAATTATTAGATATAGTTTGTGGGGCACCAAATGTGGCAGCTGGACAAACAGTTGTTGTTGCTACTGTTGGAACAATGATTTATTCAGAAAATGGCAATTTTGAAATTAAAAAATCGAAAATACGAGGAGCAGTTTCGGAAGGAATGATTTGTGCCGAAGATGAATTAAATATTGGCAAATCGCACGATGGAATTATGGTTTTGTCTAATGATATTGAAATAGGAACCTTAGCAAAAGACTATTTTAAAATCGAAAGCGACTTTGTGATTGAAATAGGTTTAACGCCTAATAGATCTGACGCAACTTCGCATTATGGAGTAGCTCGAGATTTAGCAGCTGCAATAAAAAGTTTGAACTTCAATTCTTCAGATTCTGACCTTGATTGTATTTTGCCTGATATTACTAGCTTTAAAGTTGACAATACTAATTTGCCAATTTCTATTGAGATTGAAGATATAGCTGCATGTCCACGTTATTCAGGTCTAACAGTTTCGGGCATAACAGTAAAAGAGTCGCCCGAATGGTTAAAAAACAGACTAAAAGCAATTGGTCAAAAGCCTATCAACAATATTGTAGACATAACAAATTATGTTTTGCATGAATTAGGTCAGCCTTTGCATGCTTTTGATGCAGCAGAAATAACTGGAAATAAAGTTATTGTTAAAAAACAAAAAGCTGGCACAAAATTCATTACTCTCGATAATATTGAACGCGAGTTGACAGAGAATGACTTGATGATTTGTAATGTGAATGAGGCAATGTGTATGGCAGGTGTTTTTGGAGGAGTAAAATCGGGTGTTTCTGAACATACAAAAAATATTTTTATTGAAAGTGCTTATTTCAATCCAGTTACGATAAGAAAAACTTCAAAGCATCATGGATTAAAAACAGATGCATCGTTCAGATTTGAAAGAGGAGCCGATCCAAATGCTACAATTTATGCATTAAAAAGGGCAGCATTGCTTATTAAAGAAGTAGCAGGAGGAACAATTAGTTCTGAGATAGTGGATGTGTATTCTTCAAAAGGTGGAAATTATCCTGTGGATTTAAACCTTGATTTTATGGATACTTTTATTGGACATAAAATTGATAGAAGCCATATAAAATCTATTTTGAAGTCTTTGGAAATAGTTGTTAAAGAAGAAAAAGAGAGTGTTTTAAAACTTGAAGTTCCAACTTATAGAGTTGATGTTTTAAGAGAAGTTGATGTTATTGAAGAAATATTACGAATATATGGATTTAATAATATTCCTATGCCCGAAGGTTTAAAATCTTCAATTTCGTATCAATTAAAACCAAATGTTGAGAAAATAAAAAATATGGTTTCGGAACAACTTACCTCAATTGGTTTTTATGAAATTATGAATAATTCGCTTACAGCTGCATCTTATTCAGAGTTGATTGGAGAAGCTTTTGCCGAAAAAAATGTTAGGATTTTAAATCCATTAAGCAAGGAGTTAGATGTAATGCGTCAGAGCTTATTGTTTGGTGGATTGGAATCGATTTCACATAATATCAATAGAAGAAGAGCAGATTTGAAATTATATGAATTTGGCAAAGTATATAGTTTAAGAGATAGCACAGCAGAAAATGTAGTAAAAAAATATCAAGAGCAATTACATTTAGGAATTTGGTTAACAGGGAACTTGCAATCTGAAAATTGGAATAATGCTGAAAAGAAAGCAGATGTATTTTTTATGAAGACTATTCTTAATGAAATTCTGAAGAAAATTGGAATATCTAATTATTCGTTAACAGAAAATACTAAAGACGAGATGTTTGCTTTTTCTGCATCTATACTTGTTCAAAATAACAGGGAAATAGGTCGATTTGGTTTAGTTTCAAATCAATTGCTAAAGAAATTTGATATAAAGCAAGAAGTCTATTTTGCAGATTTCAATTGGGACGAAATAATTAAAGTTATAACAAAACATAAAGTACTTTATAAAGAAATTTCTAAATTTCCTGAAGTACGTAGAGATTTGGCTTTATTGGTTGATAAAACCGTTAAGTTCAGTCAGATTGAAGAAATAGCTAAAAAGAATGAGAAGAAATTGCTTAAAGCAGTTAATCTTTTTGATGTATATGAAGGAGAAAAACTTCCAGAAGGCAAAAAATCTTATGCCATAAGTTTTATCTTATTAGATGAACAGCAAACCCTCACAGACAAGGTGATTGATAAAGTAATGGAACGCTTCATTGATTTATATCAAAAAGAATTAGGAGCACAAATTCGATAACAAATATAGGGGAATCAGTTGATTCCCTTTTTTAATGAGTAAAAAGCGAATATTATTTTTCAAATTCGCAGAAAACCCGTAAATTAGCCATTTATTTTTTAGCAGAAAACCTGCAATAGAACTTATAATTAAACAAATAAATTATGTGGTTTGCTTTAGCAAAATCAATACTTAAAAATCGTTTTTATTATATTTTAGTAATACTTGGAATTACCATTTTCATGGGATATCATGCAAGAAATGTTAGGATGTCGTATGAAATTGTTAGGATGTTACCCGAAAATGATACGGCTTTACTCGAATATAATGAATTTAAGGGCCGATTTGGAGAAGATGGCAATGTGTTAGTAGTTGGGGTAAATAACCCAAACATGTTTCGTTTAAAAGATTTAAAATCGTGGTATGATTTAGGAAATGATATTAGAGCCGTTGAAGGTGTTGAGGAGGTTGCTTCAATATGTAGAATGATTAACATTGTTAAAGATACTAGTACTCATTCTTTTATTATTAAGCCAGTAATGCAATTTAGACCTGAAACACAAGGCGATGCTGATAGTTTAAAAAGACAAGTATTAGAATTGCCTTTTTATAAAGGATTGTTATTTAACCCAGATTCAAATGCCTACTTAATGGCAATTACGCTTAATAAAGCCAAGTTAAACGATAAGATAAGGGTTGATATTGTAAATAAAATAAGTAGATTAGTTGTTAGTTACGGTAAAAAAGCAGAGATAAAAGTCCATTTTTCAGGATTGCCATATATTCGTACTGTTACCACGCAAAAGGTTAAAGATGAATTAAATATCTTTATCTATCTTTCATTGCTAATTACTTCTATTACATTAATACTTTTTTTCCGTTCTGTAAAATCGTTCTTTTTCCCACTGATAATTGTGGCAATAGGTATAGTATGGACACTTGGAATAATCAGTTTATTTGGATTTAAAATAACAATTCTTACTGGTATTTTGCCTTCTTTATTAGTTGTTATTGGAATGGAAAATTGTATTTATCTGTTAAATAAATACCATTGGGAATATAAAAATCATGGAAATAAAATAAAAGCTTTGTCGAGAGTTGTACATAGAATTGGTTTTGCAACTCTTATAACTAATATGACTACTGCACTGGGATTTGCTACTTTTATTTTCACCGAAAATCTGATGCTGAAAGAGTTTGGTATTGTATCATCAATAAGTATTATTGCCGAATATTTATTATCTATAGTTTTAATTCCAATCATTTTTAGCTATCTAAAACCACCACAAGCCCGCCATGTTAAGCATATTGATGGAAAATTTGTTCAATCAATGATTGGCAAAATAAAATATATTATTATTGAAAAACGACCCTGGGTATTTGGCATAGGAGCAATAATAATATTTTTGAGTATTTATGGAATGACTTGGATGAGAATTTCAGGAAAGCTAGTAGATGATTTGCCCCCTTCTGATCCAATTTTTAAAGATTTAAAATATTTTGAGCGTAATTTTAATGGCGTTATGCCTTTCGAAATTTCAATAGACACAAAAAGAAAGAATGGCGTAATGAAACTTTCTACTTTCAGAAAAATTGATGCATTACAAGATTCTTTGGCATTATTCCCAGAATTATCAAAACCGCTATCTATAGCCGAACTTGTTAAGTTTGCAAAACAATCATTTTATGGAGGAAGCGCAGAAAGGTATTCATTACCTAATAATCAGGAAATAGCTTTTTTATCTAGCTATCTGCCCAAAATGCAAAAGGGTAATGCTCAGTTTAAGTCATTTATTGATAGCACTAAACGGTTTACCAGAATTAGTGTCCAATCTGCAGATATTGGGACAAAAGAAATGAATAAAATTAAGGCGAGACTTCGCCCAATGATTGATTCTATTTTTAATCCCGAAGATTACAATGTTGTTGTTACTGGAAACAGCGTTGTTTATACAAAAGGAACCGAGTTTTTAATAGGTAATTTAATTGAGAGCGTATTTATAGGAATTTTATTAATCTCTTTATTAATGGCAATTGTTTTTCAGTCGTTCCGAATGATTTTTATCGCTGTTGGGGTTAATCTTATTCCACTTATTATCACAGCTGGAATAATGGGATATGGTCATATACCTCTAAAACCTTCAACACTAATTGTATTTAGTATTGCCTTGGGAATAGCTATTGATAATGCCATTCTCTTCCTCTCACGGTATAGGTTCGAGATAAAATATGGAGTTCCTGATGTAAAAGAAGCTGTAATTATTGCATTAAATGAGTCGGGAATTAGTATAATATATACTTCAATTGTTTTAATTTTGGGATTTGCTGTTTATATGGTTTCTGGATTTGGAGGAACCCAAGCCCTAGGAATGCTTATTTCAATCACATTATTTTTTGCATTATTCTTTAATATTATATTTTTGCCTTCATTAATTTTAAGTTTCAGCAAAAATATTGTTACAAAAGCATTCACAGACCCAATGATTGATATTTACGATGAAGAGGAAGATATTGATTTAGAAGAGCTTAAAATAAGAAAAAATACACCAATAGAAGAATTTGAAAATAAAAATTGATAAATATATGAAAGGAATAATTTTAGCCGGAGGAGCTGGCACGCGTTTGCACCCTTTAACATTAGCTGTTAGCAAACAATTAATGCCAATTTACGATAAACCAATGATTTATTATCCGCTTTCTGTTTTAATGATGGCAGGGATAAATGAAATTTTAATAATTTCAACTCCTACCGACTTGCCTAATTTTGAACGTTTACTTGGCACCGGTGAGGAAATTGGTTGTAAATTTAGTTATGCATTACAAGAGGTTCCTAATGGACTGGCTCAAGCATTTGTTATTGGCGAAAAATTTATTGGAAATGATAAAGTTGCTCTAGTATTAGGGGATAATATTTTCTATGGAAGTGGATTATCTAATTTACTTCAAAGTTGTAACAATCCTCAGGGTGGAGTTGTTTTTGCGTATCATGTAAATGACCCTGAAAGATATGGTGTAGTTGAATTCGACAAAGAAATGAATGCTGTTTCTATTGAAGAAAAACCGAAAGAACCTAAATCTAATTATGCTGTACCAGGTTTGTATTTCTACGACAACACTGTGGTTGAAGTTGCAAAAAACATTAAACCCAGTCCACGTGGAGAGTACGAAATTACTGATGTTAATAAATGGTATCTTGAAAATAATAAGCTTAAAGTAGCTGTTCTTAATAGAGGAACTGCATGGCTTGATACAGGTACCTTTGCTTCATTAATGCAAGCTGGTCAGTTTGTGCAGGTTATTGAAGAACGACAGGGCTTGAAAATAGGTTGTATTGAAGAAATTGCTTTTAGAATGGGTTTTATTAATGAAGAACAATTAAGAAAGGTTGCTGAACCGCTGTTAAAAAGCGGTTATGGCGATTATCTTATTAAATTAATTGACAAAAAATAAATGAAAAAGATACTGATTACTGGTGGTGCAGGTTTTATCGGAAGTGCATTAGCTGAAAAGCTTATATCAGACAAAGAAAATTTTGTAGTTATTGTTGACGATTTATCTACTGGTGAATTTGCTAAATTACCTAATTTGCCAAAAACAAATTGGCGATTTATTAAATGTGATGTCAATAATTATAAGGATATTTCATCAATTATGTTTGGGCATCACTTTGATTATGTTTTTCATTATGCAGCATTAGTAGGAGTTCAGCGTACTTTGCTTAATCCAGTAAGCGTTTTAGCCGATTTGCACGGGATTGAAAACATTTTATCTGTTTCAAAAAATACTGGAGTGAAAAGAGTTTTCTTTTCTTCATCATCAGAAGTTTATGGTGAGCCAGTTGAAATACCACAAAATGAATCTACAACCCCATTAAATTCTAGGTTGCCTTATGCAATTGTAAAAAATGCTGGCGAAGCATATTTAAAATCATATTATCAAGAATTTGGACTAGAATATACTATTTTCAGGTTTTTCAATACTTATGGTCCAAAACAATCAAAAGATTTTGTGGTATCAAGGTTTATTTCTGCCGCTTTAAACAATGAAGATATTACTATTTATGGCGAAGGCAATCAAACTAGAACATTTTGTTATATTGATGATAATATAGATGCAACTTTAAATGCTTTTTACAACGATATGTTTGTAAACGATGTCGCCAATATTGGAGGAGCTGATGAAATTACTATATTAGAATTAGCAAATACCATTATTAGAGCAACAAAATCAAAATCTAAGATTGTTTTCAGAGAAGCTCTGAAAGAAGGAGATATGACTCGAAGACTACCCGATACTTCAAAAATGGGAATTCTTCTTAACAGAAAGCCTTTGTCTCTAAAAGAAGGCTTAAAGAATATTGTTAAGAATCCTCAATTTATTCTGTAATTGATTTATTTGAAAAAGCGGAAAATTAAATTTCAGCTTTATGAACTTTAGAACTTTATACTAATATGCATACAACTTCAGAATTAGCAGACATAGTAAAACTAGAAATAGAAAAATTAAATTTTAATTTACAACCTATCGAGCTATACGAGCCTATTGGATATACCATGTCGTTGGGTGGTAAACGCCTTCGACCTGTATTAGTGCTTATGGCATGCGAAATGTTTGGTGGAGATATCTCAAAAGCAAACTATCCTGCACTAGGTATTGAGTTGTTTCATAATTTTACACTGATTCATGATGATTTAATGGATAATGCGCCGATTAGACGCAATAAAACCACCGTATTTAAAAAATGGAACTCAAATATTGCTATTTTATCTGGCGATGCAATGTTTGCAAAAGCTTATGAATTAGTAGCAAAAACAGAAAATGATATTTTACAACGAATTTTAACAGTTTTCACTCAAACTGCTATTGAAGTTTGTGAAGGTCAGCAATATGATATGAACTACGAAACAATGGACAATGTTTCCATTGATGATTATATTAAAATGATTAGATTGAAAACAGCTGTTTTAATTGCTGCAAGCTTAAAAGTAGGAGCATTGATTGCTGGTGCTAGCGAAAAAGATGCAAATTCTATTTATGAATTTGGTATAAATATGGGGCTTACATTTCAATTGCAAGATGATTTATTAGATGTATATTCTGATGTAGATAAATTTGGAAAAACTACTGGTGGCGATATTGTAACTAATAAAAAAACGTATTTATATCTTAAAGCATTTGAATTAGCGAAAGACGATGATTTTGATAAATTAAAATACTATTTTAGTTCGACTGATTTTGACAATACTAAAAAAATAGAGGAAGTAACTAATATTTATAATCGTTTATGTATTAAACAGCACACCAAAGACATGATGAATTATTATTATCAAAAGTCTTTAGATAACCTATCAAACATTGCTCTAGAAGATTCAAGAAAGTCTTATTTGAAAAAAATTGCAGACGACTTGATGGACAGAGAATACTAATTTTTATATAATTTTCACAATATACTAAACTAATTTTATGGAAAACACAAATGCTTCGTTGCTAAATAAAGCACCAAGATTTGACGTTGAAAATGGCACTTACACAGTTCCACAAATAATAACTATTACATCTGATTTGCCAGAAGCTAAAATTGTTTATAAAAATGTAAACGACGAATCATTTCACGAATACTTTGGTCCATTTGTAATATCTCAGTCATCCTCTATTTTATCATATTATAAAATTGGAGAAGAAATTTCCGAAATTGCTGTTTTATCTCTAGTAATTAATATATCAGATAGCAAAAAAGGGTACGCCCTAGTAGCTGGCGGAGCCGAACATTGCAAAGAACTTCACCAAAGAGTTGTTGAATTAGCTGGTGGCGTTAATTTTGCTAAAGTAGCTGTTGTTCCTACATCTTCAGCCGATTCGTACACTTCTGCAATGGATAGATATGTTAGATTTAAAGAACTTGCTGATTTAAAAGTTGACTTAAGTTTAATCCCATCTTTAAATGGGAAAAAGGATTTGAGTAGTATTAACAATACTAGCAGGTTTTGGATTTTACCAATAGCAGAGTTAGATGATACTCATACAAGCCCTTTGCCAGTTGATGATTTAGAAAGCCCGCTTGAAGATGAGTCCTTGTTTCCTAATATTGACGAATCTACATGGGCTAAAAATGCTTTTAATAAAGATATAGCATCTAAACTAAGAGATGAAAATTTTAATATCTTGTTTTTCACAGGTGGTAATCAACTCAGGTATGTTGAAGCTATGTTTTATCCCGATGGAACTGAGAGTCCTGTTCTTTCTATAATAAAATATATTTACGAACATAAAGGTGGAGTTATTCTTGGAACCAGTGCTGGTGGTGCAATATTATCCGAACATGCTATATTTGGTGGAAGTAGCTTTAGATCATTAAGAGATGGAGTTATTGATTTCCCTGTTAAACCAACTGATGTAACTGAAGAGTTTACTGTATATTCTAAACCTGATGACGCAAGAGTATGGATTGGCAATGGTTTAGGGATTTTACCTTCAAATATTGTTAGCGATACACATTTTATTGAAAGAGGAAGATTGGGCAGACTGCTTCAGGCATGTATGTTTTTAAAAGAAAAAGACGGGTCAAATAAAATTGGCATTGGTGCTGATGAAGACACTGCTGTTGTTGTTCATCCCGATGGTTCATTTGAAGCTATTGGAGCAACTGGTGCTTTAATAATTGATGTTTCGGATGCTATTTCAGTTAAAAATGATAATCAACAAACCGAAATTCGTAATGTAGTTATTCATTATATTGAAAATGGCGATATTCTTACTGTAGACCATGCATTAGGCAAAGTTACAGCTCATAATATAAATAGCAAAAAAACTCAGTTTATTCCATACAAAGATTCAGATGGGATTTCAATTGAGTCGGATATTTTTGGAAGAGATAAAATCAGAAATTTTTTGACACAATCGTTAGTTTATAAAGATAATGATAATGCGTTAGCTTTTCAAATAAATGACAATCAATACGATAGTTATGATAGAATGATTGCCGACAAAGTGGAAGAAGTTGGAGCTATGGCTTTAAATTTTCATAGAAACTTAGATACTGCAATATATAAAGGCACTCTTTCTTATCAATGGTGGGGTCCAGGAGATAGCGAATACCCCAGATTATCAACAACAACTGAAGATGATAGATTTTCATTTATCAATGTGCATCTAGACATTTTTTCTAGCGATATAAAGAATTACCCTGATATTTCTAAAACATCAAGTGTTGTTTCTAAATACATCCATTTAATTGATGGTTATTCATTGGATGAATGGTATGATATGTTTGATGCTGCGAAAAAATATGTTTTAGGAGTATTGGTAACACCTATAAAAACAGGAACTATACATATTCAATCGTTTTTCTACGACTATGCTTATTGGGATAGAGATAACAATGATGCCTATACGCCTATGAAATATATTCCACAAGCTGGCGAAGAAGAATATGAAGATTACGACGTAATTGATATTGCAGCTTATAGCGAAGTTGAAATTTTTATTGATGGCGAATTAGCTGGTAAGACAGATGAAAAAGGTCAGTTAATAATAAATTTTGCCGACGATAATAAACAACATCAGTTTACTGCAAAATATGAGAAAAGAAAATCGTATATTATTGAAGATCAGATAAACTTCCCGCTTAAAAAGTCTACAATAATTTTCGAAAAATTAGTTGAAGAAGATTCTTCAGAAGAAGAACGTTCGAATGATGAATAAGTAGCATTTGCTATTTGTATTATAATCAGTAGGTTGCAAAATAAATTATTTTTTTTGCAACCTATTTTATTTTTGCTTGTCTTTTTCTTAAAATATTAAAACTATTATTATGAAAAAGCACAAATCATTTTTGTTAATTGCTGTTATGGCAATTCTGTTTTCATCCTGTATTCATCATGAAATGGACGGAAACAGACAATTAAGTTCAGAAACTCGTCAAATTAACGAGTTTAATGAAATTAAATCCGAAGGAAATTTTATAGTTAACTATTATCAATCACCACAAACCGAATTGATAGTTGAAGCAGAAAGCAATCTACTGCCTTTTATTCAAACTTCTGTTGAAGGAAATACATTGGTAATAAAAACAAAAGATCATCGCAATATTGATAATAATCTCCCTATTACTATATCTGTTTACGGTCCAAATTGCAAATCGCTTTATCTTTCGGGCTCAGGAAAAATACAATCAGATAGTATATTTTCTTCTTCGTTAAATTTGAAAATTTCGGGATCAGGTGATATTAGTTGCCGAGTATATACGGATAATATTAAAGCAAATATTAGTGGTTCTGGTGATTTAGATTTAGCTGGCACAAATAGCGAATCTGAATTTCAAATTTCTGGCTCAGGGACAATTCATTCTTATGAATTATATCAAAATACTTGTTTTGCTACTATTTCTGGCAGTGGTAGCATGTTTGTTACTGTGGAAGACTTGCTTGATGCAAAAATCACAGGTAGCGGCAGAATATATTATAAGGGAAATGCGAGTGTAAATTCTCAGATAACAGGTTCGGGGTCAATAATAAATAAAAACTAATTAAAAATATAGATATGAAAAAGACACTTTTAATTTCAATTTTTTCTTTCATTGTATTAGTAGCTAGTGCACAGAAAGATAGTACGAAAAATGATGAATTTAAAACTATAATTGGTAAAAATGCGGTACACGGAGCATACTTCGGACTAACTGGAGGATATTCACTTATTAATGGAAATGATGCAGGAGTGATGGGCGCAAGAATGGGTTGGGTAATTAACCACTCGTTTGTTATTGGATTAGCTGGAAATGGCTTTATTAATAATGTAAATATGAACTATAGTAATGGCAACGAATATTTTATTTCGGGAGGTTACGGCGGATTACTTTTTGAGTTTTGCGTAGGACCAAAAATGCCAATACATGTTAATTTCCCTGTTTTAATTGGAGTGGGAGGTGTTGCATATAATAATTCTAGTTACGATGAGTTTTCCGACGACTGGAACATGAATACCGAAGATGCCGACGCTTTTGCTGTAATTGAGCCAGGAATTGAGTTAGAACTTAATATGATGAAGCATTTAAGAATGGGATTTGGTGCAAGTTATCGTTTTACTAATAATATAAATTTAGATGGATTTAACAATAATCTATTAAATGGTTTATCTGTTGGTATGACTTTAAAATTAGGGAAGTTTTAAAAATACACAAAAATCGTATTGCAATAAAGTCGGTGAAATGCCGACTTTGTTTACTCTTCAACTAAAAAAACCATATAGCCACATAGTTTAAAAAAGTCTTTCGCTACGCATTAAAAGAGTTCACATTAGCTTGTCTTCGCCCAGCGAAGATTCCATCCGCCGTAAGGTCATCCGTATGGTGTTACCCTGAGCGAAGTCGAAGGGCATCCTTTACCCTGAACCTTTTACCGTGCACCTTTTCTCGTTAGGTCATGCGTTATAGTGCCTTATGAATACTTCAACTTTATTTGTCCTTGTCGAGAGGCTCAATGTATCGCTTTCTACTTTTTTAACCACGTCAACTTGTAATCCTGTTAACTTTATCTTCGAATTACGCTAATTTATTGTGATTGTTTTTGTTTTATACGTAGAATAGCTACCTCCTCCAATTCCCAGAGTTACCTTCCACACTCCTGGCGCATTAAATTTTACAAAACCTTGACTCGAGGTATAGTTGCCATTTCCCACATACGCATCTGAAATACTGCTTGATAACTCTGGACTTGTTGTATTTACATAAGTCCAGCCATAATTACTTGACCACCATGACATATCGCCACCCTGTGTTGTATTGGTTAATTGTACTACTGTTGATGTTGTAGCTATTGTATCAGATATTGTGAAATCGGCATTAATAGGTTTAATAGTGATTTTTAATTTTGAACTTACTTGCTTCTATTTGCCTTTTTCTAAATTACCAGCTATTGCAATAGTTTGAGTTACTTCGTAAATTCCTGGACGCCAATAAATATAACTTGGATTTCTTTCATTAATAGTTCCACTTATGTTTGCGCCTTCATTTACATACATATTATCAGCTGAAGTTACACCATTTCCATAATCGTAAATAAAAGTGCAGTTTTTTCTTATATCGCCATTATCAAAGAAATGAATTGCATCGCCAACATAAGCCTCTGTTTTATCTGCTGTAAAACCTGCTTCTGGTTTTTTACAAGAATTAATTGCGAATAATATACTTGCTAATAAAATTATTTTGTGTGTTTTCATACCATTGTTCTTTTTATGTTTATACTAAAAATTTGTATTCTCAATTGTTTGTTACTTTATGAATTATTTTTATACCTAATTTTTCCGTCTACTTGTCAACCTGTTTACTCGTCTACTTTTAAAAAAAAACCACATAGGCACATAGTTTAAAATAAGTCTTTTTCTCTACGCACTATCAGAGTTCACATAAGTATGTCTTCGCTTACTTCGACGCTCAGTGACCGCCGCTCAACAATCGCCGTTAGGTCGTCCGGATGGCACCTTTTACCCTGAACCTTTTACCGTTCACCCTTAATACTTAACCACCACCACTCTTTCGCTTTTCAAAACCCCATTTCCATTCATTATTTTGCATACATAAAAGCCACTTGCCAAGTCCATTGTTTTTAGGGTTGTTGTTTGGTCGGGTTGGCTAATGTTTATGGCTTGTTTGTATATTAGCTTGCCAATGGCATCGTAGAGCAGCACGCTTACGTTGCCCAAATAATTATGAGCATGTATTTGCAGCGTATTATCGCTTATTAGTCTAGGGTTAATTTCGAAATAGGAAGCAGGAGGCTCTGGCGGAATTATAGGTGTGCAATCCTTCGATTTTATATAAATGGTATCTTTAGTAATATCGAATTTAAAATCGCGTTGCATAAGCACAAAAGCAGTATCGCTTTTTATAGTTACGGTATCGCTTGGGTTATACGACAGGGTATCGCCATTAAGTGTTAGCCAAGCATACTCGTATTGTGAGCGTGGGCTTGTTTGCAGTATATAAGTGCTATCAATGCATATAGTAGTATCAATGCCAGCATAAGCGCTGTAAATAGGTGCATCGCATGGGTATACCACTACATCGTCTATATAGTAATAAGAGTGAATAGAATTGTCGCTATCAGGTTCTAAAACAACAATTGTATTACTATCAGAGTGAAAATTACCAATAGTTAAAAATTTTTCGCCTCCTTGTGCCATAAAACTTCCACTAATAAGCATCCAATTTAATGTGTCGTTAAGCTGATTGGTTGTAGGATTGTTTATTTGAGGATTTTCTTCTATTAAAGGTTGTTCATAATAAGGGATGTTTGATAATACAGAATCAACAGACAAAAACGCACCAAATTGATTAACTGAACGCCAACTATAATTAGATAACGAAACATAAAACTGAACGCAATATACTTGCCTTGATACAAGTGGCGATTCAAGCTTTGTTTCAATATATTCCCTTCTATTGTCATTTGCCATTCCAATATTAGCAAAGGGTATTACACCTGCATATCCATTGCCTGTGCGTGCATATTGATAGCCAAATATATTTTTGGGACCCCCCCCCCCCATTTGCAGCCCAAGGATAGCATGCGTTAAATAAGTCGCTAGTGCTCTCTTTTAGTGGCTGAAACCAAGGTTCGGCTTTAAAAATATCGCCCTGTTGGTCAATGCATTCAGTTATATTTTCAAAACTACCATTTAAAACAAGGTTCTGTGCCTTTAAATGCGGCACAGAACCTATTAGTAATAATATATAAGCTATTCGCTTCAACATGTATTATTTAGAAATTACCAAACGCTGTTGTTCTATGCGTTCATTGTTTACATAAACTATGCAGTAATATATTCCATTTGGCTCTGGTGAATAGTGATTAGTGAATCGTGAATAGACACTTCGTTCCCTTGCGATTTGGTTTCCCGACTGGTACACGGTGCACGGTTCAGGGCAAAAGGGGTTTCCATAAGTTTGATTACTAGCTGCTCCCATGTTAATTATATTTTAACAAATGTAATAAATTTATCGGTTTACTCGTCAACTCTGTCTTCGACTAATTTCGGCTTACTTCGACTCACTTCGACTCACTTCGACTCCGCTCAGTGACCGCCGCTCAGTGACCGCCGCTCAACAATCGCCGTTAGGTCGTCCGGATGGTGTTACCCTGAGCGAAGTCGA
>JBAXGW010000006.1:0-96607 GCA_037139195.1 Bacteroidota bacterium | reverse complement strand
AAGAAACTATTGGAATATGGCAAAATTGCTGCTTAAATATTAACGAAGTATTGAGACAGACGCTAAATAGTTAATTGATTTATAATTGTGGTCATAAAAAATAATTTGCATTGTCAACTATGCAATTTATTATTATATTTGCATTGTTAACACGACACTATTATGATTAAATTAATTGAAAAATCATCTCGTAAAATCAATACAATTAATAATTTATATAATCGTTTTCTACTAAATAAAGTAAACTGGAATCACAAATTGATTTCAATTTTAGGTTCGAGAGGAGTAGGGAAAACTACTTTATTGTTGCAATATTTAAAGCAATTACAAAAGCCTAATCATGAGGTATTGTATGTTAGCATGGACGATATTTATTTTACTAACAATCTTTTGGTTGATTTAGTCAATGAATTTGTAAAACATGGAGGAAAAATTTTAGCATTGGATGAAGTGCATAAATATCCAAATTGGTCAAGAGAAGTAAAAAATATTTATGATGATTATAGAGATTTGCAAATCATTATAACTGGATCCTCACTTTTAGAAATAAAAAAGGGAGATGCCGATTTAAGCAGAAGGTCTGTTGATTATATCTTACCAACCCTCTCATTCAGGGAATTTATCATGTTTGAAAATAACACTGTATTTCCAGCCTATACACTGTCAGACATATTAAACAGCCATGAAGAAATTGCAAAAGAAATTAATCAAAAAGTAAAACCATTGTTTTACTATCAAAAATTTATTAAGTCAGGAGCCTACCCATTTTTTATTGATGCAAAAGAAGAGTTCTCAGGTCAATTGTTAAAAACCATCCATTTATTATTAGAATCGGACTTAATTTCAGTTTTAAACATTGATTATTCGCACATTATAAAACTCAAAAAATTACTGCTATTAATATCTGAAAGCGTTCCATTTAAACCAAATATATCTGAATTAAGCTCTAAAGTAGGAATAACAAGGGATTCGGTAATGAATTATTTCGAATATCTCCAAAAAGCTCACTTAATATTCATGCTTTGCTCAGCTAACAAGGGATTTAGACGATTCGAAAAGCCTGAAAAAATTTACTTAAATGACTGTAATCAATTGTTTGCCATCAGTAGTGCGGAACCAAATATAGGAACGATTAGAGAAACATTTTTTTTGCAACATTTGAATGCAATATCTAAACTGAATTACACCGAAAGTGGTGATTTTTTAGTAGATGAGAAATTCATATTTGAAATTGGGGGAAAGAACAAATCCTTTGCCCAGATTAAAGATTTATCCAATTCATTCATTGCAGCAGATTCTATCGAATATGGTTTAAAAAATAAAATTCCACTTTGGATGTTTGGGTTTGTGTATTAGAAAAAATGAAAAACTCAAATTATTAAATCTATTAATAATCTAAGAATTGGCAAGTTTTATAAATTTAAAAACGGATATACACCGTCAAATAACCAATCAGAGCCCTTCGACTAGGCAAAACTAAAGTCGAAGAGCATAAATTTTATTATTTATTTTTTACATTGAATATTTTTATAAAGCTTTTTCATTTTCAGCTATAAATCTTTCAATTTGATTTAAATCAAAATCATAACACACTATCTTTGGCGCACTTAATAAGTTAAAACTTGTTCTAGTCGACCAACCATAAGCCCCTATTCGTTTAGCAAAAAGAAAATCGCCAACATTTAAATGCTGAAAAACAATATCTTTATCTAAAATATCAACGCTATCGCATGTTGGGCCAGCAAATACGCTAAGCAAAGGCTTTTCTGTTGTTTTATCAAAAGTATGCAAAGGATATTTCATATTTTCGAATAATAGACCTGAGAATGTATTATATGCCCCATCATCAAGGTAATACCAAACATGATTTTTTTTATAGCTTTTACCAATAACCTTAGTTATAACCATCATGCTGTTTGCAGCCACACTTCTTCCAGGCTCTGACCAAATTTCAACTTTAGGAAATAGCTTATCTAAAACTTGCTTTATGGGCTTACAAAATTCTTTCAAGCTCATTATTCCAATGTCAAACTGAGCAGGAAATCCACCGCCTATATCCAAAACTTTAAATGTAATTCCATGATTTTCATAAGCCCAATCGTACAATTTTCTGCATTTTTTAATTGAACTCACAAATTTTTCGGGATGCAACATCTGGCTTCCTACATGAAAGCAGCATCCAATTATATTAATACTATGCTTTTGAGCATGTACAAGAAGCTTTTTGAATTTTTCTTCGTCGGCACCAAACTTTTCCGACAAATTGCAAAGAGCCTCTTCATTTGGAAATGCTAATCTTATAAGCAAACTGATGTATTTGGCATGTTTTTCAAACTTTTTCAATTCCACCAAATTTTCAACCACCATGATGGTAATCCCGTGGCTTATCAACGTTTCAATATCTGCTTCGGTTTTAATTGGGTGCGTAAAGATACATTTCGAAATCATTTTTGGATTTGATGCTTTAAGTAATTCGAGTTCGCCAATTGAAGCTATGTCGATATATCCATTGCAATCGGCAACTGCGTCAATACATTCTTTCATTGGCAATGGTTTTAGCGAATAATGGTGTTTTACCTTTGGCAAATATTTTTGAAATGCTTTATACGATTTTAAAAATTCATTGTTTGAATAAAGTATGAGAGGCGTTCCATGTTCTTGAGCTAATAATTTTATTTCGTTCATTTTACTTTTGAATTAATAAATACATTCCTACTACCGACAAAACAATTCCACTGAACTGTTTTAAACTTATATTTTCCATAAAGAAAAAATATCCTAAAATTGAACTTAGCACAATTATTCCCACATAAACCAAGGGTAAAACTATTGAGAAATTAGCTCCCATGCTGAAAGCTTTCATAAAAGTAATTGTTGCAAACCCTAAACTTAAACCTCCTACAACTAGCCAAATCAAATTACCTGTATTTGTGTTCAAAGCAATTTTACTTTTATTAATAAGCATATCCAAAACAAATACGATCAAAATCCCAATACTGGCTGTGCCATTGATAATTATACTTGATAAAACTGCATTTGTATTTACAGATAAATGTTTTAAAATAACATCATGAATTCCGTAAAAAACAATAGTAAGCTCGCAATAGATTAGCCAGTTCATTTATATATATTATTTGATTTCAATTAAAAAAAACACAATCTTCCTTGCCTTGGCTTCGACTCCGCTCAGCCACCGTTAGGAACTTTCAACTTTCTAACTTTTTAAACTTTCAACTATCCACTCAGCCACCGAAAGGGTTGTTAACCACTTTCGGGGCAATGCCACTTTCAACACTTCGACTTCGCTCAGTGCATCGCTTTATGAACTTTATAAACTTTCAACTTTTTAACTATTTCGCAGTATAGGTTGGTGTTAAATTTTTTATAATTATAAATTCTGTACGTCTGTTTTTCTGATGATCATCTTCAGTACATTCTGAAACTACATCGCCTTCGCAGGCGCAACCATTAGTTAACTTGCTTTCGCTAAATCCCTTGCCAGTTATACGTGAAGGATTTGTAATTCTTTTTTTGATGTATGATGCTGAAGCAAAAGCTCTTTTATTCGATAATATTTGATTATATTCAATTGTTTCCCTACAATCGGTGTATGAGCCCAACTCTACAATCATATCAGGATATTCATTCATTATTTTTACAATTTTATTAAATTCTACCTCAGCATCAGGTCGAATGTTAAATTTATCTAAATCAAAATAAACTGATTTTAATTCGAGGATAACCCCTAAATCGGCAATTACTTGCATTTTATTTGCAATTAATTCTTCTTTAGTTAATAGCGTTACATCTGCTATTATAACAGTATCTCTGCCAAAAGAACTTGCTAGGCTGATTCCTTCTAAATAATTTTCTCTAGTTCCTGTTATTTTAAACAATTTGTTCGAGTCAACTAAAAAAGCATAAGAAGCATCATCTTTTGTAGTAAGTGTATCAAGTATTTTCCCTTTATCATCAAAAAATGTTATGAAGGTGTTTGGAATTGGTTTTCCAAGATTATTTTTTGCTATTCCCTTAATCTTCTTGCCTGTATAAATTGCTTGAATGAAATCGAAAGCATAAATATCATCATTTCCGCTACCACCAACTCTATCCGACGAAAAATATCCTTTGTTTGTTTTTGAATCAATTATTACTGCAAAATCATCGTATCTTGAATTGATTGGAGTGCCTGCATTATATACACGCCCAATGCTCGATTCGTTAATTTCGCAAATGAAAATATCCAATCCTCCAAGTCCATATCTTCCATTAGAGGCAAAAAATAATTTCTGACTTCCTTCTGCGTTGCTATAAAATGGGAACATTTCGTCGCTTTCAGTATTAATGGTATTTCCCATATTTTCTGGAACTCCCCATTCACCTTTTTCCGTTTTCACAGTTCTGTAAATATCAGCGCCTCCATATCCACCTGACATATTGCTTGTAAAATACATAATGTTTCCATCTGCACTCAAACTTGGCTGACCAACCGAATAATCATTATTGTTTAAATAGAAAGGAACAGGTTTACTCCATTTTCCTTCTTTATATGTACTAAAGAATATTTGAAGATTAACAATTTTATCTTTTCCTTTTAAATCGCAATTATTTCGAGTATAAGCCATAAAGCTACTATTGTTACTAAAACTTGCTGGTCCATCATGCATTATAAGATCAAAACGGTTTTCGAACGTTTTAGGTTTTGATAATTGACCTGAATCAACATTAGAAACATACATGTCTAAAAAAGGCATTCCATTGGCATTATAGTCTCTTTTAATCATTTTCGAAGTCGTTCTGGTTGAAGCAAAAACTACTTGGTTTTTATAATAACTTGCCCCAAAATCTTGTGCTTCGCTATTCATGCCCAATTGATGAATTTTATAATTATCATTAGGAACTAAATAACTAGTTAACTTTTGTTTATTCTCTCCAAAATCTTTAGCTCGTAAATCAAAAGGTTTTAATTCCTGAAACTTATCCATTTCTTTTCTTGATTCATAATATTTTCCATTTCCTTTTAAAACCATTGAATAATTATAATAATCTTCGGGCAAAACATTTGATTGCATACTAATTAGAGTTGCATAGGCTGTTTCAGCTTCAGTATTCATATTTGATTTCCTATAACTTTCGGCTAATTGGCGCTGACCTTCAACGCTTAATACTTTTGAATGAGAATAGTATTTTATGGCTTTTTCGTAAGAATAACAAAAAGCATATTTATCGCCTTTGGCTTCTTTCCTGGATTTTTCTTGTGCATTTACATTGATACAAATTCCTAAAAATGCAATTATTGGGATGTATAAGTATTTCATTTTATGTAGTTTTAAAGAAATTTAAAAATTTCGGGGTGAGTGAATTTGTTTTTTACTTGAATAAATAAAATCATAACGAAGCACAATTTCGTGGCTTCCTTCATTATACTTTGCCGTTTTGAGTCCATAAGAAAAGTCGTAAGAGTAACCAACATGAAACTGTTGAGTAATATCCAATCCTACCAAAGCTCCAACAGCATCTCCAGAGCGGAACATAGCACCGACTAGTAGTTTTTTCATTATAACAAACGATGCGGTTAAGTCGGCTTGAACTGGTGCAGCAGCAGTAATTTTAACCAAAGTGGTAGGTTTAAAAGCTAAATTCTCTGAAATTTTAATTAATGAACCTGCGATAAAGAAATAATGCCTTTGTTCTTTACCAATCAATGTAGTTACATTTTCTGAATTCTTTATTGAGAATGAATTTTGAACTAGATTAGGAACTGAAAAACCAGCATAAAACCGTTCTCTTGAATAATATGCCCCCAAACCAAAATTTGGGGTTATATCATTGTTGATATTTGTTTGAAAAACAGGATCAGTCTGCTGGTCAAGAGATAATGAACTCAAATTAGCTTTAAAAATATTTGCTCCAACACTAAAACCAAGAGCCAACTTTGATTTTTGAGTCAGCTTCATAATATAAGAATAATCAATAACTACGGATGTATTATTTGAAATTCCAATTTTATCATTTACAACCGATAAGCCCAATCCAATATGCTCATTTTTAAAAGGAGTGTGCATAGAAATTGTTTGAGTAACAGGCGCGCCTTTAAAATCCACCCATTGCGAACGGTGAAGTGCAGTAACAGTCAAAGCATCTCTACTTCCAGCATAGGCTGGGTTAACCACCAATGTATTGTACATATAGTGAGTATACATTGGGTTTTGCTGCGCAAATACAGAGAATGATCCTATTGCAAACACAAAACCTAATATTGTTTTTTTATTTATTTTCATTGAATTTATATTTTAATAATTATTACAGTGTTATATCTTTAAAAATCAGCTAGATTTCTTCTATGCTACAATTGACAGATTTTACTAAGCGTTTAAAAATCAATTATTTGTTATTACATTCTTTCTCCTTGATGAGAAAGAACCAAAGAATCAAGAAAAATGTAAAGCCCTGCTATAGTCTTTTGCCGCACGAGCATCGCTTCCAGTCCAGACTATAACAGCCTCTTCGCACATCGCCATGACATTTTTCCTGCCCGCCCACGCTACGCAGTATTTAAAGAACACGAAAGGTTGATAATTTTTTCCTGTCATTATATATTTATTTTTTCGTTTGAATATTCCCCCTTAGTTAGTCTGTCATTCTTCGTGAAATAATATTTCCGAAAATTTTCATAACTTACCTATTAAGATAAATTGTTCCTTTAATCATTTCTGTTTGATTTCCTAAATTGAGTAGATAGAAATAAGTTGCAATTGGCAATTCATCGCCTCCCACTCTCAATCCTAAAGTTGGCTTTCCGTCCCAAGTGTTGTTATATGGACTTGCTTCAAAAACCTTATCGCCCCAACGATTATAGATAACTATTGTATTTTCTGGATAACGATCAATACCTCTGATTACAAAATTGTCGTTAATACCATCTCCGTTTGGTGAAAATCCTTCAGGGATGTTAAAATCAATTTTATCGCAATCTTCTACCTTTATAATAACTTCAGAAGATAATGAAGGACAATTACCAACTGAAACAACTAAAGTATAAGTACTAGCGTCCGATTCAGAAGCTGAAGAAATAATTGGATTCTGGTCGGTTGAAGCAAATCCATTAGTACCAGTCCATTGATAAGTAGCACCCGCAATAGTTTGAGCGTTAAGATAAATTGAGTTTGCAATACAAACAGGACTCACACAGCTTGCAAAAGCAATTGGTGCTTGAGAAACAATCAATGATACAATTAATGATGTATCATTTGGAGAGCAAGCCCCATAAACAACCACATAATAACTATTGGCTGCATCTAAATCATTAGCAGGATTAATTGTTAATGTATTAGTAGTTGCACCAAAAATATTTCCGCCATCTGTTATAATACTTCCATTTTTAAACCATTGGAAAGTAGGGTTTGTTCCTGTTGAAGAAACTGAGAAACTGACAGAACTTCCGTCGCAAACAATCTGATTTATTGGTTCTACCGTAATTATTGGAGCAGTATGAATTGTTAATGAAACAAATATTGATGTGTCATTTGGCAAACAAGCTCCTGAAACAACTACATAATAATTTGAAGATGCATCTAAATTACTTGCTGGGTTAATTGTCATATTATTAGTAATTGCGCCATAAATATTTCCGCCATCTGTTATTAAAACGCCATTTTTAAACCATTGAAAAGTTGCATTTGTTCCTGTTGAAGAAACTGAGAAACTAACAGAACTTCCGTCACAAACAATCTGATTTATTGGTTCTACCGTAATTATTGGTGCAGCATCAATTGTTAATGAAACATATATTGAAGTATCACTTGGCAAACAAACCCCTGAAACAATTACGTAATAATTTGAAGAAGCATCTAAATTAATTGCTGGATTAATTGTTATATTATTAGTAATTGCGCCAGAAATATTTCCGCCATCTGTTATTAAAACTCCATTTTTAAACCATTGAAAAGTTGCATTTGTTCCTGTTGAAGAAACGGAGAAACTGACAGAATTACCATCACAAACAACCTGATTTATTGGTTCTACAGTAATTACTGGAGCAGCATCAATTGTTAATGAAACATATATTGAAGTATCACTTGGCAAACAAGCTCCTGAAACAATTACATAATAATTTGAATATGCATCTATATTAGTTGCTGGATTAATTGTTATAGTATTAGTAGTTGCTCCAGAAATATTTCCGCCATCTGTTAAAATGCTTCCATTTTTAAACCATTGAAAAGTAGAATTTGTTCCTGTTGAAGAAACTGAGAAACTAACAGAACTTCCGTCGCAAACAATCTGATTTGTTGGCTCTACAGTAATTATTGGTGCAACATTAATTGTTAATGATACAAATATTGAAGTATCACTTGGCAAACAACCACCAGAAACAATTACATAATAATTTGAAGATGCATCTAAATTACTTGTTGGATTAATTGTTAGTGTATTTGTATTAGCACCTGTATAATTTCCAGCATTTACTAAAGCTATTGTTCCTTTCATCCATTGATAAGTTAAAGTTGAACCTGTTGCTAATACAGAAAAACTAACTGAACTTCCTAAACAAGCACTTTGATTTGAAGGTTCTACGGTAATTACAGGACTTGTATTGAAAAATAATGAAGCATTAATAGAAGTGTCATTTGGAAGGCAAACACCTGAAACAACTACATTATAATCAGATGCAAGGTCTGAAGTTGACGTTGGATTAATGGTTAGAGTGTTTGTATTAACGCCTGAAATTGAAGAGGTATTAACTAAATTTATAAGACCTTTTCTCCATATATAAGTGTTGTTAGATCCAGTTGCAACAACAGAAAAACTCACAGAATTTCCTTCACAAATTGTTTGATTTATAGGTTCGCTAGTAATAACTGGAGCATCTATTGTTAATGATGCAAAAACAGATGTATCATTTGGGAAACAAGAACCCGATATAATTACATTATAAAAAGAGGAAGTATCCGAAATATCAATAGGATTAATGACTAACGAGTCAGACGTAACATCTGCAATATTAGCACTTGTGGTTAAATTAATATTTCCTTTTCGCCATTGATAAGTTAAATCCGAAGCAATTGCTCCAACAAAAAAGCTAATTGAATTTCCTAAGCAAGTTGTTTGATTAATTGGTTCATCTGTAATAATTGGTGCTGTATTTACTACCAATATTACATTATCTGAAGTGTCGCTTAAAGTACAAGAGTTAGAAACTACTACATTATAGGTTGAAGATGCATCTGAAATACTTATAGGATTAATAATCAATGAATCCGTATTTGCACCTGAAATATTTCCACCATCAATTAAGTCGCTTGTTCCTTTTTTCCATTGATAAGTTAGGTTTGATCCTGTTGCACCAACAGAAAATAGTACCGAACCCATTTCGCAACCAGCTTGATTTATTGGCTGGATGATAATATTAGCATTTTCTATTGTTAATGAAACTAAAATTGAAGTATCATTTGGGAAGCATGAACCCATAACAATTACATTGTAATTCGATGCTGAATCCGAAATATTAACTGGATTGATTGTAAGAGT
This sequence comes from Bacteroidota bacterium, assembly GCA_037139195.1. Classification (GTDB taxonomy): domain Bacteria; phylum Bacteroidota; class Bacteroidia; order Bacteroidales; family JAHJDW01; genus JBAXGW01. Next base: position 87,076 of record JBAXGW010000006.1, on the reverse strand, counting down.
ATTTGTATTTGACCCTGAAATATTTCCACCATCAGTTAAATTGATTAAGCCTTTTCTCCACTGATAAGTAATTGCACTAGCAGTTGCCACAACAGTAAAATTAACAGAACCACCCAAACAAGCATCCTGATTAATAGGTTCTGAAGTAATATTTGGAATTGAATTTAACGTTAATGAAACATTTATAGAAGTATCGCTTGGTAATATATCGCCAGAAACAACCACATTGTAGTTTGCAAATGCATCGAAAACACTTGTTGGATTGATAGTTAAAGTGTTTGTATTTACTCCCGAAATATTTCCGCCATTTATTAGATTTACATTTCCTTTTCGCCATTGATAAGTAAGATTTGTCCCTGTTGCAGATACCGTAAAAATTGCAGAATTTCCTTCGCAAACGACTATATTATCAGGTTCTGTAACAATTATTGGGGCAGAAGATATTGCACAACCCGGAGGCATAATTGCAGTGATTGCTGATGTTGACAAAGCTCCAGTTGTAGTTAATGCTCTACCTTTAATATCAACGCCTGTCATTAGATTTATTGCGCCATTATTACAAACAATAGTCCCTTTAAAAATAGAATAATCATTAATACTTACTGCACCATCTACTTTCCAAAATACATTTTTGGCTTCAGTCCCATTGATTAAAACTACTTTAGAATAAGTACTGGTTGTCAAAGCTCCATTTATCTGAATTAAAAACACAGCATTTGAATTACCTTCAGCATTCAGAATAAGAGTATCAGTAAAAGTAACCGCCCCATTCATTAAATATGTATGCGGTGTTAATACTAAATTATTGCCAAATTGTGCAGGATATAAAAGCTCAATATCATAAGGTAAAATATTTAAATAATTATAGATATTTAATAAATCACTTGCAGCCTGAACAGTTGATGCATCAGGAATTGCGTGAATCATTCCAGTTACAAAAAGTGGATTGTATCCAGTTGTTAAGCCATTATTAGTGCCTATATCGCCAGTTACGTGTGTTACCCCAACATTTGAGACAGGTCCATCAGAAGAGAATAATGTATAACAAATAATCGAAGAAAGTGCAGGTGCAACAGGACCTAAATGCACTGGGCTTCCACATCCAATTGGAGTATAAGCCAAAACGCCGTCAACAGTTATTGCTCCATTTGTAGTTAGAGCTCTCCCTTCAAGCGTATCACCAGTATTCATATTAATAGCTCCATTATTTGCTATTATAGTTCCTCGCATCGTTGTTCCCGAAGCCATACTTACCAAACCTTCAACTTTCCAAAAAACATTACACGCTAAGGCTCCATTTATCAAATGAACTTTGGCATTAGCATTTGTTGAAAATGCTCCTTCTATTTGAATAATAAAAACTGCATTTGAATTTCCTTGAGCATCAAGTGTTAAACCTAAATTTAATGTTGCAGGACTAGGAATAGAATAAACTCCAGGAACAAGCACTTGTCCGTTTCCTAATAAAGGAGCAGGAAACAACGTTGGAATTGCATTGTCAACTTGATTATAAGCACTTAACAAATCCGATGCGCCCAAAAAAGTTGCTCCATCATTATCATGCATTTCTCCATTAACATTCCCAAACCCAGTACTTGAGCTACTATTAGTTCCTACGTTTCCTGTAAGTTGAGAAATACCTGTATTACTAACAGCACCAACCGAAGAAAACAGAACAAAATTAGCAGATGTCCCTAAATCAGGAGCCTGACCGAAATTCTCTTTCGGAAACGACAGCAATATGCTAATCAATATCATTAAAAGTAATTTATATTTCATATTATTTGTTTTAGTTCGTGAATAAATTTTCACATTGCAAAGATTGGACAGATAAGATTTAAAAGTATTACAGAACTTTACTGATTAATTGTAAGATTCACACTTTAGGAGTTTATAAAATGGAAAGCTCATAAGGTAATTCACTATGCCCTTCTACAAGTTTGGAATTAACTAAATTTTTAATATTACAAGTAAACAAGTTGACGATAAAATTTAGATGTATTAGACAAGAAAAATCTTATACGTGATTTGATATTTTTATAAATTAGTTTATATTGTGAATATAAATATATTTGCATTGTCAATATATATTTATGTATATTTGCAATATGCAATTCGGATGAAAAAAAGAAATTAAACATGGTGCTTAAACAAGAAATAGAAAATGCATACCATCTTCAGCAAGGCGATGCAATGATTTTGAAAAACAATATTGAACGAAAATATTTTACTAATATAAATATAGAAAGTTCTCATATCGAAGTGGTTTCAGGGGTTCGTAGGTGTGGAAAAAGTACGCTTTTGAAACAGGTAATGAAAAAGTATAATAAGAATATCGCTTATTTCAATTTTGAAGACCCAAGAATATTTGATTTTGAAATAGGTGATTTTCAGAAACTTGATGAAATTATTGGAAAAGGCAAATCGGCCTATTTTTTTGATGAAATACAAAATGTTATTGGATGGGAAGTATTTGTTCGACAATTGCATGAACGAGGCGAAAAGGTATTTATTACCGGATCAAATGCTTCTTTGTTAAGCAAGGAATTAGGCACTCGGCTAACTGGAAGATATTTGCGTCATGAATTATTTCCTTTTTCATATTCGGAATATTTGACTTATAAAAAATTAGCAGATTCTAAATCTTCGTTTGATAGTTATATCGAAAATGGGGGTTTCCCAGAGTTTTTGAAAGATAAAAAAACTGAAATATTACAGAATTTATTAAAAGATATAGTATTAAGAGATATTGCGATTCGCTATAGTATAAAAGGAACACGTGTGTTGATGGATTTAACACTTTTTCTTTTGTCAAATATTGGAAAAGAAACCACCTATAATAGTTTAAGAAAAGCATTTTCAATAGGTTCTGCAAATTCGGTTTCGGATTATTTATCTTGGTTCGAAGATGCGTATTTGCTTTTTTTCTTGCCTCGTTTTAGTTGGTCGGCAAAAAGCATAGCAATTAATCCACGAAAAGTATATGCTATTGATAATGGTTTTGTTAATGCAAATTCGCTAAGTTTTACTAAAGATAAAGGCAGGTTGCTCGAAAATTTGGTTTATCTATTTTTGCGACAGAAGTATGAAAACTTATATTACTTCAAAGATAATGGAGAATGCGATTTTGTTGTTTTCGAAAAGACCAAATGCCTGATGTTGATTCAGGTTTGCGAGGAGGTTCATAGCGAAAACAAAGATCGAGAAGTCAATGGAGTTCTTGATGCAATGAAATTTTTCAAACTTCGAGAGGGTTTTATTCTAACAAAAGATCAAAAAGATGATTTGATTATAGATGGTTTGACTGTTAAGATTATTCCAGCAAGAGAATGGATGATTTCTTGTAAATAAGTATATGAGTAAACAATTAGTCAAGTACACACTCCCTATTTTGAAATTAAACTCCCCGATTGTATCGTTTCGTAATTGCCTACAATCTTATACAAATAAATACCAGGAAAAAGAATGTCAGTAGAAAGAGTTGTTAATCGTTCTGTTAACGAGACGCTCATCACCTTTTCTCCACAAATATTGTATATTTTTAATTCACAATTATCCATTTTTCGTAAAATGTCATCTTTAACAAAAGTTGTTGATGTGCTAAATGGATTTGGATAAATAGTAAATGGAAATGACTTTTTAAAATTAACCACAATTATTTCAGAAAATGTGCTTGTTCCATCAAAATCAGTCTGCATAAGGCGATAAAATATAGCACCATCAAAAGGTTGTTGGTCAATAGCTAAGTAATGATGGATATTATTGCTATTTCTGGCTCCTTGCACGCGAAATATATCTTGAAAAGAAACTGCATCATTAGAGCGTTGAATTGTAAAATAATCATTATTAGTTTCAGAAGCAGTTGTCCAATTTAGCTGAATAGTTTCCCCAATAGATTGAGCTTTAAAACTTAATAAATTTACCGGCAATGACACTCCCAAAGCATCATACCTCTCAACCTGATTATTGTTTAAAGAAATAGCTCCTGCACGAGTAAGGCCTCTTCCTTGTATTGATGCGCTATTCATAAGACTAATAGCTCCATCGGCAATAATAGTACCTTTAAAAGTAGAATTCTCTCCCAAATCAACAGCTCCGCCCACTTGCCAATATACATTGTTAAATGAGGCTGAGTTTTTAAGAATTATATTTGAGTTTGGATTTGTTGATAGTGCACCATTAATTTTTATAATAAAAATACCATTGGAATTACCTTGTGCATCTAAAATTAATTCCCCGTTTAAAACCGAAGTGCTTGTAAGACAATAAACTCTGTCTGACAAGAGAACTAGGTTGTCGCCAAAAGGAGTATCGATAGTGCTGTCGCAGCTAAGTCCATTCATGTATAAATATGCAGTCTTTACGTCCTGAGCGGCTTGTTCTGAGACAGAATCTGCAACATGAATATTTCCCGTAACGGTAGGACTACCAGTATAAGAACCCACATAAGTGCCTACATCTCCCCATATTACAGTTAAACCATTATTACTAATATCTCCTGCTGCAGTAAACAATGCAAAACTCGAATCTGATCTTATATTAGGAGCCTGTCCAAAAGTTATTTCGCTAAGAATAATAGAAATAAAAAGGCAAAGCAAATATTTCCGTGGATAATTTAATTGAATTAAAGCATTCATATCGAATTAGTTTAGTAGAACCTTAAAACCGCAAGTTATTTGTTAATTTCCTTGATAGACTTCGACTCCGCTCAGTCTACGGTCACTCTGAGCGTAGTCGAAGAGTATTTACTAATAATATGTTATAAATTCCTTGCGGATTTAAGGTAAAAACAAAGTTGGGTTGTTGAATGGCAAAACGAGTTATATAATTATGGGAATTAATAATATAATTCATTGATTGTAAATGAATTTATTTGAGTCCAAAAAAGAATAATGTGTGAATTATGTAACATTATTATCTAATTGTGTAAGACAATGATAAATAAAGGAGCCACCTTTACCCAATAATAAAATTCAAATAAAAATGGCTAAGGAAAAAGAAGGTAAAGAAAAGTCGGGAATGAAAGTTGCTGCAAAAAACTTAAAAGAAAAACGTGCTGATAAGGCTGCTAAACGCGATGAAAAAGGGAAAGAGAGTATTGTTGTTAAAGTTCAGAATAAATAAAAATCTAATATTGCCTAGTTCGTTTCACTTAAAATTCATCAATTGAAGCTATATATCAAATACATGGTTAGCACACGCTGTAAAATGGCGGTAAAAGAGGAACTCAAGAAACTTGGGCTTCACTTTATTGTTGTTGATTTGGGCGAAGTTGAGATAATGGAAACAATCAGTTCCGAACAACGTGTACTTCTTAATATCGGCTTGCACACATCGGGCTTAGAACTTATGGATGATAAGCGTGCGGTTTTGATTGAAAAGATTAAAAACGCCATTATAGAAATGGTTCACCATTCAAATGAGATTATTAAGGTTAATTTTTCGGACTATTTAAGCGAAAAACTAAATCACGATTATACCTATTTAGCAAATCTATTTTCGGAAGTTCAGGGAACTACCATCGAACAATTTGTTATTTCTCATAAGATTGAACGAATAAAAGAATTGCTTATTTATGATGAATTAAACATTACAGAAATTGCTTGGAAAATGAACCACAGTAGTGTAGCACATCTCTCAAATCAATTTAAGAAAGTAACTGGATTGTCTCCTTCTCATTTCAAACAATTGAAAACCAAAAGAAGAAGCCCTATTGAAGATATTGGAAATTCAACTTGCATAACGAAATCATAATATGGAAAGAACAAAAAATCACGAATCGCATTATGCTAGTAGTTTAATCGAAGCAAGCTTAGACCCTTTGATTACCATAAGCCCCGAAGGGAAAATAACCGACATGAATCAGGCGAAGATTAAGATAACTGGGATAACCCGAGAAAATCTTATTGGCACCAATTTTTACGATTATTTCACCGAACCCCTAAAAGCAAAAGAAGCGTATCTTAAAGTATTTGCAAAAGGCTCAATAAAAGATTTACCACTAACATTTCTTCATAAAAGCGGGAAATTGACGGATGTATTGTTTAATGGCTCCGTTTACAAAGATGACATTGGTAATATTCTGGGAGCTGTAGTTGTTGCCAGAGATGTTTCTGAACAAAAATGGGCCACTGAACTTCGTATTGCAAATAAAGAACTCGCCTTTCAGATAAAAGAAAAAGAAAAACGTGCTGATGAATTATTAATTGCAAATAAAGAACTGGAGTTTCAAAATAACGAGAAGGAAAAACGTGCGAATGAGCTAATAATTGCGAATAAAGAACTCGCTTTTCAGAATAAAGAAAAAGGAAATCGTGCTGATGAATTAGTAATAGCAAATAAAGAATTAGCTTTTCAGAATAAAGAAAAAGAAAAACGTGCTGATGAATTAATAATTGCAAATAAAGAACTAGAATTTCAAAACAATGAAAAGGAAAAACGTGCTGCTGAGCTTGTTATTGCAGATAAAGAACTAGTTTTTCAAACTAAAGAAAAAGGTAAGCGTGCAGCAGAATTAGTTATTGCAGATAAAGAACTAGTTTTTCAGACCAAAGAAAAAGGCAAACGTGCAGCTGAGCTAGTTATTGCTGACAAAGAGTTAGTAATACAAGGCGTAGAGAAAGAAAAGCGCGAGAATGCAAATAAAGAACTTGCTGCTATTAGCAATTCGTTGAAGTTGGCTTCGCAATATTCTTTAAGTTTAATCGAAGCAAGTCGCGACCCTTTATTTACTATCAGTCCTAAAGGCAAAATTACTGATATGAACGAAGCCACTGTTAGAGTAACAGGAATTTCGAGAAACAAGTTAATTGGAACCGATTTTTTCGACTATTTTACTTCTAAAGAAAAAGCCCGCGAAGCTTATAAGCAAGTTTTTGCAAACGGATTTATTGTTGATTTTCCGCTTACTATTATAGATGGTAAACTAATTGATGTTTTATGCAATGGTTCGGTATATAAAGATGATAAAGGCAATGTATTAGGCGTTGTTATTGTAGCTAGAGATATTACAGAACAAAAAAGAATTGAAAAAGAATTAATTGAAGCACGAATTTTTGCCGAATTAGCTACATCAATTGCAGAAGAAGCAAAATTAAAGGCCGAATGTGCAACTCAAATAGCAGTAGATGCAGTAAAAGCTAAGCAGCAGTTTTTATCGAATATGAGTCACGAAATCCGAACACCAATGAATGCCATTATTGGTTTTACAAAGGTGGTTCTGAAAACTGAATTGACAGCTAAACAAAAAGAGTATTTAACAGCTATTAAAATGAGTGGCGATGCGCTAATTGTATTAATTAACGATATTCTCGACCTGGCAAAAGTTGATGCAGGCAAAATGACTTTTGAAAAAACACCATTCAAAATGGCGTCTTCCATTTCGTCAATGCTACACCTTTTTGAAACAAAAATTCAAGAAAAAAATTTACTATTGGTAAAGGAATACGATAATAAAATTCCTCATGTTTTGGTTGGCGACCCAGTTAGATTACATCAAATAATACTTAATTTGGTAAGTAATGCGGTAAAATTCACAACAAACGGGAGAATTACAGTTAGCGTAAACTTATTAGAAGAAACCGACGAAAAAGCAACTATTCAATTCTCTGTTTCTGATACTGGAATTGGTATTGCAAAAGAGAAATTAACTAATATTTTTGAAAATTTTCAACAAGCAACCAGTGGAACTTCACGTATTTTTGGAGGAACAGGATTAGGTTTGGCAATAGTAAAGCAACTAGTAGAACCTCAAGGTGGTAGCATTTCTGTAAAAAGCAAATTGGGCGAAGGTTCAGTTTTTAGTTTTATTTTGAGTTTCCAAAAAACTAACGAATCGGCCGAATTAGAATCTAATATTGATGAATACGACAACGACTATAAAAACATCAAAGTGCTGGTAGTAGAAGATATCGCACTAAATCAACTTTTAATGAAAACCTTGTTAGATGATTTCGGTTTTGAACGAGATATTGCTTCTAATGGAAAGATTGCAATTGAGAAATTAGAACATAACACGTATGATATTATTTTGATGGATTTGCAAATGCCTGAAATGAATGGTTTTGAAGCAACAGAATATATTCGTAATAAAATGAAATTAAATATTCCAATTATTGCTCTTACAGCAGATGTTACAACTGTAGATTTAGCTAAATGCACTGCAGTTGGCATGAATGACTACATTGCAAAACCTATTGATGAACGAATTTTATATAGTAAAATTCTTAGTTTTATTAAGAAAGCAAGTCCTTTGAAATCAATTTCATCCGAAATTTCTGAAATAGTTTCAGAGAAAAGAACAAAAAGTATTGATTTAAATTATCTAATCCGACGAACAAAATCAAATCCCGAATTAATGATGGAGATGATTTCACTATATTTAGAACAAACACCTCCACTAATCGCATTAATGAAGAAAAGTTTAATAGAAAAAAATTGGGAATCACTTTATATTGCAGTACATAAAATAATACCATCCTTTTCAATTATTGGAATAAACCCTGATTTTGAAAGTATGGCAAAGAAAGTTCAAGAATTTGCAAGTACACAAAAACAAACTGAAGGAATACAAGAAATGGTTTTACAAATTGGGGACGTCTGCAAACAGGCATGTATAGAATTGGAAGTAGAATTTAATAAAATTAAAGAAGCAAACTCATGACAAACGAAAAAAAAATAAAGTTATTCTTAGTTGATGACGATGCTATGTTTTTAAAATCCCTCGAAATCGACTTTTCGAGTCTAACCGGTTTTGAAATTAAAACATTTCCCAGTGGAGAGCTTTGTTTAGAAAATTTATCAAGCAATCCGGATGTAATAATTTTAGATTACCATTTAGATGGCATTAATAAAGGTGTAATGAATGGTTTGGAAACACTCGATAAAATCAAAGCGATTCATCCCGAAATCCCTGTAATAATGCTTTCGTCGCAAGACAAAATCGAGGTTGCTATCAACTGCATGCATCACAAAGCATTTGATTATATTGTAAAAAGCGAAACCGCCTTTATGCGCTTACAAAAAAATATAATAACCATTTTTAGCTATAAAAAATTAGAAAAGGAACTTAGCTGGTATATGGATAGAATGTAGAATCCATTTAATTTTTATTTTTTATAGAATAATTTATTAATTTTGCTTAAAATTAAATTTATAGAATATTTATAAAGTACATATTCATAACTTATTGTTTACCTGAGTTATTGAGAAGTATATCAGTCTCAAATCTTCAAGAAATTGGTTCGATGTAAGACCACTTACGTCCACTGATAAAGTGGATACCCCTTGAAATTCAATAGATTTCAAGGGGTTTTTAATTATGTCGTAGTAAATGAGGTTTGAATAAAGTTGAAAAAAAAATCAATTTTAGGTTGGCTCAGCATCATTAAAAAGAATTAGCAGAACAGATAAATCTAAAACAAAAAAGAGCAGTGAAACCACTGCTCTTTTGCCTTAATGCTTTACACATTGTGCTAAGCCGTATTAACAAAAACATTGATAAACTATTTGAACGATATTACTAAATTTTTCATTTCCAATGGACTGTAAGGTGTTAAAGCCTCTGTTCTTGTGTATAATGCATCCCATTGAGCTCCTGGTGATGTTCCGCCTTGTATAAATCCTGTGCTATTAAAATAACCTGGAGCTGAAGTATTTTGAAGATAATTTGCTAAGTCAGTACTGTTTATATTTGGCCAAGTATATAATATCTGGCTTTCAAACACATTATGTATAGAGTTATCTTTTAATAAAACATTTCTATCTGTCGAATTTATAGAATCAGATGGCAATCCTACTTCAGCAACCCCAATATTATCCGATTCACTTGATGAAGCAACAAATGCCCAGTTAAAACCTGTTTCATTAGTGAAAAACTTAGCATTTGGATGTTCAGAGTTTCCATATACATCAATATTATCGCCATTTTTGCCTGCAAACATTTTTAAAGAACTCATTGAATAAGGATCGGTAAGTGGACTTGCAACAGGCAATCCTGCAATTGCAACAATCATGTGAGAATTATATCCAAGTTCGCCAGCTTCACTGTAATCTATTCGGTATAAAGCATCTGGATATCCTGCATTCTGACCTCTATTACAATTGTAAGGCTTAACTATTGCTATTCCTTTGATTGGATTAGTATTCCAAAAAACCTGTAATGCTTTTCCTCCATCTGCAGCATTTTCCGATAATTTATCAGTTATGGTTAACTGAAATTGATACGTTAAGTTTTCAAATCCTGAATTTTCTACTACTACAAGATGTTTAACTCGATAATCCTCATTGCTTGTATAAGTGATATCCATAGCATGATCAATATTGTTTACGCTTATAGAATACATTATAGCTTGAACTAAATCAGCTGCTGATTCTCCAACATAGATAAATGTATTTAAATTTTGATAAATTTCATTTCCTTTTAGTGTATCAATATTGACACTCTTTTTCTGTCCATTATTTTTACTCAAAGATGATGGTATATCAACTTTGAATCTTGCAGGTAATTTATTTCCTTTTACTTCTTCATCTTTTTTACATCCTGTAAAAATGGTTGCTATGCCAAATATTGCAAGCATTGCTAGTGTTAGTCTTCTGTTTTTCATAATTTCTATATTTAAATTATTATTAATTTGCGTTTTATAATACTAATACACACAAAAAATAATATACCCTTACTGAAAATTAATAAAAAATCTAATTTAAATAAAAGTTAATGAATGATATTTGATAATCAGTTGATTAAAAATTATATTTTAGAAATAATTTGTTTGAAAAAGATTTTATCATCTTTCCCAACTAAACAAATGTAGTAAATGGAAGGAGCTAATTGTTCAATATTAATTTTAAAAACGTTTATGTTGTCATCAACTTTATTGTTGCTAACAATTTCTCCAAATTGATTAATAATTTTAACTTCTGATAATTGCTGTATAGAATTTATAAGTTCAATTGTAACATCTTGATTTGCTGGATTTGGATATACCTTAAAGCCTTCAAGTGGAGTTTCTTTACAATCATAAACTTGAACAATTAAATCATCCGTATTACCATCAAAATCAAATTCTTTTAGCTTAATATATTTATATTCAGAATTCTTAATTTTTAAAGTATAGGTTTTTAGACTATTAGAATTTCCAGCCGCAGCAATGCATTTAACATCATACCAATTTGTTAAATCGATACTTGTTTGCAAACAAAATTTATTTGAATTTAATTCAGAAGCTGTGGTCCAAATGAATTCAACAGAATCAGCAGCACAGCTATAATTAAAACTTATCAGCTCAACAGGCAAAGCATTGGATTGTGATTTAGCAATTGCAAAACTTCCTACTTGATTTGCTCCAGTTCTTTTTGCTGTAATTGGATTTGTAGTAGTTCCCGATTGTGTTGCATTGTTATGAGTTCCAAAATTTGACCAATTTCCTGCACCAATTTTTCTGAATAAAGCATGTTGAGTGGCAACTGAAGCTCCGTTTGTATGACCTCTAGAAGTCATTGTAACATCGAAAACCAAGCCAGTCTCGTTGTCGGTAGTTAGCACCCAATAACCATAATCCAAAAATTCAACTACAGGTGTTCCATCAACTTCTAATCCTAAAGGAATTGACCCAGGAGAACCTGGAATAAACTCGGCTTCTAAAAATGTAGCTGAACCTAATGATGTAATATTAATATTTATAAGTTCTATATAATCGTTTGAACCATTACAGTAGTCATAAGAGCCAACCGAAGTCATTCTTTTTAAATCGCCAACAATATAATCTCCGGTGTCGTAGCCTGTAATTGCACCAGTAGCAGTATTTAATACGGTAAACAAATAGGCTCCATTCATTATAGCTTTACCCGATGTAAAAGTAACCGTGGTTTCAACGTCGGTATTTAAATTGAAATTAACGTTGTTACTGTTATTTAGTTCAATTTTTTCGAAAATAGTTTTCGAACTTCCATTAACAACCTGATTAGTTGTTCCATTAAAAACTACCGTTCCATTACCACTTCCTATTGCTTCTCGATTAATAAATGCATCTCCAGTTGAAATATTATTAGTAAAATTTCCTTGCAATTCTAATGTTCCATCTAAATCTATGCGAGCATGATTTGTTGTATTAGATTGAAGCTTGCAATTGCCATTTGATCCACCAACAATGCATAATTTTATTCCCGAGCCTACAACCCACAGCGAACCATCGTTGATAAGCCCTTGCGATTTGCAAACATTCATCAAAAAGAAAAAAAGTGCAATATTGAAAAGGTATTTCAACAAACTATTTCGTTTTTAGTTGTGATTTGATAGTAATAATCTCTTGTTTCAAATCTTCAATTTGCTTTTGTTGTTCTTGAATTGCCTTAACCAAAACGGCATTCATTTCAGCATAGTTGATACCATGCGTTTTATTAGCATCATTACCAATATTAACTACTTCGGGAATAAGCTTCAAAACATCTTGTGCAATAAAACCAATTTTTTGTTGATTAATTGTATCTGTTTTCCATTGGTATCTAACAGGGTTCAATTTTAAAACTTCTGCTAAGCCATAATTCAAAGATTGTACGTTCTTTTTAAAACGTATATCAGAAGTTTGAATTGTACCGTTCACAGCATAAACAGCAGACCACCTATTTGAGACACCTCCCAAAAGGTATGAATTATCAGCAGCAGGGAACATGTGCCCAAATTGATCGATAATAACTCTAGTGGTATTGTTTGTCCCTAAGTTCAGTGCTCCTGAATTTTTGTTCATAACAGTAAAACCATTTCCATCAAAGATTATTCTGCCATCGAAATCGTCTAAAATATTATCCTTAAAATCGATAAAAGCACCGCTTGAACCAAAAAGTTCAGTGGATGAGTAATTTGTTATTAAAGCAGTTGCAAAGTTATCGTTCCCAATTCTTAAACTATTTCCATATATTATCGACCACAAATTTGATGAACTGCCCAAAGAGTATGAGTTATTGGCAGCTGGAATAAGATTTCCTTCTTTTGTTATTCTAATTTTTTCTGAAGTGCTTGTTTCCGAACCTCCAGTGTTTGTATAAAACACCAACTCGCCTCCGTAACCTGATCCAGAATAAACAGCTCCAATTTCACCAACTTTCCAAGTGGGATAGTCATTTGCACCGTACCTATGCTGAAAAACTAATGAGGGTCCTGAACCTGATGATGTGGAGCCTCCGCTAATTCTAATTCCTTCATTTAAACCATTAGATATTCCAGCAAAAACGTGCAAAAGAGCTTGAGGACTATTGATTCCTATTCCTAAGCAACCAGCATTTGAAATTCTAAGCTTTTCTGTTAATGAACCGCCATTTGTATAAGTCCAAAACGCAATTCCTGCTGCGGAATTTTGATAGTTGTTTTTTAAAGCTACGTTGAAATTTGTTTCTAAATCTAAGGTCATTCCAGTTGAAGCACTTCCATTTCCAGAGGTAGAGTTTGTCAATTGTAAAACTTGACCAGTAGCAGCATTTCTATGAATATGAAATAAACTCTGAGGGGTGAGCGACGTCGCATCTGTTAAACCAGTATTTTGTGCTAATGAAAAAACAGCAATCATCGCAAAGAAAAGCGTGGCGAAACCTTTCATTTTGGAGTAATATAATTTAATTAAAAAAATAGACTATTTAAATATCTAAGTCAAATATACTATTTTTATATTGCTAATAATCAATAAATTTTCATAAAAATTCTTATAATTTAAAAAATGGTAAACATTGGTATTATTTCAAGTATAATACTAATTTTTTGATATACTTAAGAAAAAAAAAACCGTTACAAATTGTAACGGTTTAATTATTATTTGAAATAATAGTTATTTTGTAACCATCATTTTAGCAGATTTAGATAAATTGTTCGCATTGATAGACACAATATACGTACCTGTTCGGTATGAACTTGTATTGATATTAAAAGTATAGTTACCTGAAGTTTTATTTCCTAAATTAAATTCATCAACTTCGGTTCCATTTAAACTATAAACTTTAACAATTACATCTGAATTACTATATAGATTATACTCAATAGTAGCATTATCCTTAACTGGATTTGGATAAATCTTAAGTTGTGGCTTGCTAACCGATTCTTTTGAATCAATATCTTTAATGCCCACAAATTTTCTGCACTCGAAGAATCCACGACCATGAGTTCCAAAATAGATTGATCCGTAGTTATTAACAGCAGGGTAAATTGTGCCACCAACTTCCATAGCATCTCTGTTCATTGTTTGTTGGAAAATCATAAATACAGGTACATTTCCTATACCATCAGATTCTTCAGACCAAACAACAGGATTAGCTGTAATATTATCAGTAGCAAACACTCCCATTTCAGTGCCTAATATAACTTGATTTCCATGATTTAAAACTATACAAGAGGAATAAACTGGCATTTGAGGCAAGTTCCCTTGTTTAGAAGTTATTATTGGAGTTGCAGCTAGTGCATTAGTTGAATAATAAACATACGAAGTGCTACCATAATTTCCTAATGTAACTAAAACTTTATTGCCATCTAACGGATCAACAGATATTGAAGTTACTGCTTGATTATATGTTCCAATTAATTTAGTTGTCAGAACGCATGTTGAAGTGTTTCCAACATCAGCTGTAGCACTGTCTTCAGCTTGAAGAAGATTTGAAATCCTATATAAACTTCCTTCATCTGTACCAACAAACAAATTATCTCCGTCTTTTGTATATGCCATATATTGAGGAGTTCCACTGATAGTAGCAATTTTATACCAATCAGGGACCGTAGTCGTAAAATCGAGAGCTCCTTTTGTCATATAAATTGCACCGGTATATCCAACAAAGAACTTTGTGGCTACAATATCCTTTACTCTAATTGATTTATTAGGGCTTGTAACTGTACCAATTTGAACTGGTGTTTGGTAAGGAAATGGGTATCCTCCATTACGACTTCTAACGGTAATAGTAGATCCAGCAGCAATAACATTTGTAGAATCTGTATTTGTAAAAGTTACAGAATCTTTAGAATATGGATTATTAAAACTTTCCCATAATACCATTGGAGCAATAAATCCTGCAGCAGGATTAGCCACAGGTGGAGTAGCTGTTGTCCATTTGTCAAAAGCAGCAAACGTATTTCCTTTATCAACAGAGCGACCAAAAGATGCATTATATGTAGATGCGAATACGGCTTTTGGGTTGATAATTGACATACAAGCCCAGCTACCATCACCACCATATACATGGCGTGCATTAAGCATTGTATTGCCTGTTCCATCAATCAATAGAGTTCCATTATCTTGAGTTCCACCAATTACTTCACTATAAGCTCCGCTAGCTGTAGTGTAGAATTGAGTAACATTGTAATTTTTATTAATTGTTCTCCAAGTTTGTCCGCCATCAATTGATTTATTTAAACCTCCATCAGAACCAACATATATAATATTTGGATTATTTGGATCAAAAACATAAGCATGTTGATCTGCATGAATATAGTAAGGAACAACAGCATTTGAACCAGGAGAATTAGCATTCCATAATGTTTTTGCTATCCAAGATTCATTTTCTTCCCAACCAAACATATCAACACCGCCCGCAATAATTTTGTTTTTATTATTAGGATAAACAGCAATTACATTATCATACCATCCTTGATTATTTGAGCCAAAAAGCTCAAAGCTACTACTTCCACCAGGACCAATAACAACCCAATTTAATCCTTTATTAATTGAGCGATATACTCCATCTAAAGAGCCATCAGATTTAGCTATCGAAGCATAAATGTATCCTGGATCACTAGGTGCAATAGCAACTTCAATTCTTTTTGCACTAGCAGGAAGACCATTCGTTGCCTTTGTATAAGAATCTGCATTCCCATTATTTGAAAGGTAAATAGCAGCTCCAACAACTGCAACAACAGAACCATCAGAACCAACTTTCACATCAGATGAAGGCAATTGTAAGTAAGCAGTAGCAGTAAGTTTAATCGGATTTACCCAAGTTAAACCACCATCATCACTCATTCTTAATCCCTTGTTGGTTGCTGCATAAATTCTATTATTATTTGATGGGTCTGCTGCAACTCTATTAATGAATACCCAAGGAGTTGATGTTGAGTTTGCAGCAGTAGGAACAGTTGAAGGTAATTGTGTAAAAGTAGCACCACCATCTGTAGATTTCCACATTCCTTGACCAATAATAGAACTGCTACCATTAGCATCTCCGCCACTACCACCATTTTGAGCTAAACCTTCGCCAGTACCAAAATAGATGTCGCCATTAGCACTTTCAGTTATACACGACACTGCTAAGTTATCATTATTTAGGTGAACCGATGAGCCACTTGTATAGGATACTTTAGTCCAAGAAGAACCACCTGTTGTAGATTTCCATAATCCACCACCTACTGCTCCAGCAAATACAATATTAGAATTGCTTTTTCTAACTAAAATCGCTCTAGTTCTTCCACCAACATTATCTGGCCCTCTTTCAATGAAAGTTAAACCCAATGTATTACCACTTTTTTGTTGACGCATGGCAATAAGTTGCTGCTGAGCTTTTAAAATATCATTAGGATCAACTACTCCGGTAGCTTTATTCACTCTAAGGTTTTGAAGGTAATTCAACGCATCAGTTATACCCTGAGCATTTTGTTTTTCAAAAGATTTTCTAGGAATATAGCGTCCTGATTGGTTAAAATGAGATGAAGCGAATAAAACTACGCATCCAAAAACTAGTAGTGTAGTAACACTTAATAGTAAATTTCTCTTCTTCATGTTGTTAGATTTTATATTTGAAATTATTTATATTATACATTATAATTAAATAGCACTAAAAGGTCGGCAATTTACAACAAATTATTAATATAGAGCAAATAAATTTTCGAAAAAAATATGTTTATGTAAGTTCAAATTGTTAATAAATATTACCTAATGTGTACAAACATGTTTTTCAGCATGATATGATGAACGAACAAGTGCTCCACTTTCTATAAAATCGAATCCTTTTTCTTTTCCAATTTGCTCATATTTAAAAAAAACGGATGGATGAATATATTCTTCAACTACTAAATTATCTTTTGTTGGTTGAAGATATTGTCCAATTGTCATTATTTTGCATCCTACTTTAAGCAAATCGTCCATTGTTTCAAAAATTTCTTTTTCTGTTTCACCAATTCCCAGCATTATGCCAGATTTTGTAGTTATTCCAGCTTTTGCTAAATATTCTAAAACATTTAAACTTCTGTTGTAAATAGCTTGATTTCTAATCTCAGGTGTAAGTCTTTTAACTGTTTCAAGATTGTGAGAAACAACTTCTGGATGTGCTTCAATAATTTTATCCAAGCTTTCTCTATTAAATTTAAAATCAGGTATTAAGGTTTCAATAGTTGTACTTGGACAAGCAGCTTTAATTGAATTTACAGTTGAAGCCCATATTGATGCACCTCCATCAGGCAAATCATCTCTATCTACAGAAGTTAAAACACAATGCTTTAAATTTAACTTTTTAATTGCTTCCGCAATTTTAATGGGTTCGTTATAGTCGGGGGGCAAAGGTTTTCCTGTTTTAACAGCACAAAACCTACAGCTTCGAGTGCAAATATCACCTAAAATCATAAAAGTTGCTGTTCCATTTCCCCAGCATTCTCCTTGATTAGGACAATTGCCGCTTTCACAAATGGTATGCAAATCATTTTTTTTTAGATATTGCTTTATATTTGCATAATCATTTGCATTGGGGAGTTTAATTCTTAGCCATTCGGGTTTTCTTCGTGTATTTTCCATTATTTATTAAATCGCTTGCCAATATTAAAACTCATATAAAAAGTGAGAAATAGATTATTGTTTGTCTTGGTTGCCATTATTGGAATACTTTTGGGATAAGCATCCAAAATAGCTCCTATTTCAATAGATTTTACTTCTTCCTCGTAAGCTGCATAATCAAAAGACAATCCAAATTTTGCATATCCGCCTGGGTGAATTTTAATTTCATCAATCCCGTTAACAAAAGATGCTCTTCCAAAAATATTTTCAGGGTAATGAATTTGAGGATTATATTTTTCTGTTGCAGTAATGATTTTATAATTGCTAGTAAACCCTTTAACGATGTATAGATAAACAGGTTTTGCAAACCCTAATGATCCACCTAGAAAATAAAAATATCGAACTTCAACTGCACTTTTTATTCCTCGACCCTTGCTATTAATAATTTTTTGAACACCTAATCCAGTACGAAGTATAGTAAGCGTATTTAATTTGCCATAAACAAAACTTTTTGCATCAACATAAAGCGAACTTACAGATTTTACTTCCTTAGGATGTTTCATTCCTACTAAATCAAATTCTAGCGTTGTTTTACTATAGCCAGTTAAATGTTTACCTGTTCTATAATGCATACCAAAACCTTGAGTGTGAATTTGCAAGCCTCCTGATTTTTCATATCTATAAAGGATTCCCCTTTCTAAATAATTACTTTCAGTAGATTGCGAAAACACTGAGATGGAAGAAATAATTAATACAAACAGAAGATTAATTGACTTAAACATATCTGAAAATTATAGTGCAAATTTACAAAAACATATCAAAGAACGCTTGAAAATAAACGAAATTTGAAATATTTTTCAAAACAAGATATTTTCGCTGGTAAATGTAACCATAAAAGTTACTAGTAACAACAAGCAATCAGTTAAAGGTATGTTTTAATCAGTTAAAGGCGGGAAACTTAATTGAATTACTCTGAAAGAAAAAATGTTTGTTGTTACGCATATTGGGGATTTTTAATAACAACAAACAAATTAATTAAGATAATTTTTCTGTTTTAACGTTGTTTGCCTTGCTATATGCTGGGCATCTTTCGTGAGTTTTACATGAAGATACTAGTGCAGCAACAAATGCAAATGCTAATAATGTAAGAACAACTTTTTTCATATTTACAGCTTTATTAATGTTTCATAATTTATAGAATTACAAATATAAGAATTTGATAGCAAATATAAAACCAAATAATAAAAATAATTATTAACAATTCGGGATTAATAGTTTATTTTATTTTATTTTGTATTATATATATTTTTTTATTGTTTCCCTATGAGCATCGAAGTAAACCCAAAAATTGAAGATAGTTGGCGAGCCATTTTAGAAAATGAATTTAAAAAAGCATATTTTATAGATTTAAAAAGATTTCTTATTGAGGAAAAATCAAAATTTTCTGTTTATCCTCCTGGAAATCTCATGTTTTCTGCTTTTAATTTAACTCCTTTTGAAAATGTTAAAGTAGTTATTATTGGTCAAGATCCATACCACGGTGATGGACAAGCCCATGGTTTATCGTTTTCTGTGCCTGAAGGAATTAAACCTCCTCCATCATTGGCAAATATTTTCAAAGAATTAAACACCGATTTAAACATTCCTATTCAGAAAAATGGATGCCTAGATAAATGGGCAAAACAAGGCGTTTTGCTTTTAAATGCAACTCTTTCGGTGCGTGCAAATCAGGCGGGATCGCATCAAAAAAAAGGATGGGAACAATTTACCGATGCTGCAATTTCTAATATATCGGAAAAGAAACAAGGGGTTGTTTTTATTTTATGGGGTAATTTTGCAAAGGAAAAACAAAAATTAATTGATGAAAGCAAACATTTTATTCTAACAGCTGCTCACCCATCCCCTTTTTCGGCATATAATGGCTTTCTTGGTTGTAAACATTTTTCGAAAGCTAATGAATTATTGATAAAACAAGGCAAAGAACCAATTGAATGGGATATTACAAAATAGTTATCTATAGCTTCTTATTTTTTTTGTCTTGCGCATCTATTTATGCTCAGGATTCAGTTCGTATTTTGCACTTTTCTTCAACAACAAAAACTGAAAAACCCTTCAATTATGTATTAAAATCGAACGAAAAAACAGATCGTATAATTGCCCAATATCAAGTTAAACAATGGGAAAAAGGTTATATTGCTTTTTCATTTGACTCTTTATTTGCAAAAAGCGACACCCTAAATATTACATATAACAAAGGACAAAAATATATTTGGGGCGAATTAAAAATTAAAGAAAATACAGGCACAAAACAAGATAAATATTTTTTAAATAATACCCCATTTAGCTTAAAAGGGACAGAAAGACAATTGATGGCAATTCTTTCTTCTTATGAAAATAATGGTTATCCATTTGTTTCTTTATATTTTGATTCATTAACTATAATTGACAAAAAGATAAATGCTATTTTAAAAATTGAAAAAAATTATTTGTATAAAATCGATAGTATTGTTATTAAAGGCAATTCGAAAATTAACAAAAAATATTTATCAAATTTAATTGAAATATCTGAAGGCGACACCTATAATGAATCTCTAATACAAGAAATTGACAACAAATTGAAAAACAATTTATTTGTTCATTCAAAAACCCCAGTTAAAATTATTTTCACTGAAAATACTTGCAAATTAATTTTAGATTTAGAAAAAGTAAAAAGCAATAAATTTGATGGGATGATTGGCTTCTTACCAAACCCAAAGACCAATAAAATTCAACTTTCTGGAGATGTTCAATTACACTTGGCAAATTCATTTAATCATGCAGAAATATTAGATTTCAATTGGAAAAAACTTAATGAGAATGGACAAGAGCTTAAAACAAATATTCAATACCCCTACTTGTTTAATACAGTTTTTGGGGTTGATGGCGTATTATACATGTTGAAGCAAGACACAAGCTTCCTATCAGTAGAACAAAAACTGGGTGTTTTTTATAGTTTTAATTCAAATAATTTTTTAAAGCTTTTTGTGAATAATAGAACATCATCGGTTTTATCAAGCAGCTCACTATACGCTAGCACTTCAGGTTTTGGCGATTATAAGGCCACTTTGTTTGGAGCAAATCTGTTGATTAATAAAACCGATAATATTTTCAATCCTAGAAAAGGCAAATATCTTGATATAGAAACAATGATTGGAAACAAAAGCACAAGTACTTATACAAATATTTCCGATTCGATAATAAATAGGAAGTCGATGCAAATTATAATAGGAGCTAAATTAGGGTCATACTTCTCTTTAAATAAAAGATTTGTTTACAAACTTCTAGTTCAAGGTCAAACTATTACAGATGACCAACTTTTAACAAATGAATTTTTTCGCATTGGGGGCTTAAAAACACTTAGAGGATTTGACGAAGTTTCTATTTATGCTTCAGATTATTCAATATTAACTAATGAATTGCGTTTTTTATTAGAAGAGCGCTCTTATTTATTTGTATTTACCGACCTTGCATGGTATCAAAAAAGAATGATGAACAATACAACTATTAGCGATACCCCTTATGGATTTGGTGCAGGTATATCGTTCGAAACCAAAGCAGGGAATTTTATTCTTACTTATGCCTTAGGCAAACAATTTAGCAATCCAATAGAATTTAAAAACGCAAAAATTCATTTTGGAATTAATACTAGTTTTTAAAATTACCAATAAATATTTAATCTCATTTTCATCCATTTAAAAAAGGAAACCTTTATCCGCCATTTTCACAACCACATCACAACCATGATTAAACAAACGATTTGATTTATCTTTTGAAGTGGGAATAAATTCGAAATTTTCGTCCTTAATTGCATCTTTAAGCAAATCAGCTACTTCAATCGAATTTTTCACTTTCACGCCTATTAAACTTATAATGTTTGAGAGCTGAAGCAATGAAGTTTGTTTTAATTTACTGGATGAATTTTCAAAAGATTGAATCATTTTCTGTGTATTGGTGAATGTTCCCCCAATTTCAAATGGCATTGATGCTGGCAAAATCAAATCGGCAACTTCGGCAGTTTCAGTTTTGAAATAATCCTGAACTACAACAAATGAATCTTTAAACCAAGCAATAACTTCACTCCTATTATTCTCTGTAGAAGTTCCAATTGGGTCTTCATCAAATATAAATATATTCTTGAATTTATTTCCTTTCAACAAATCAAATACTTTATGATTATCAGTAATTCCTAAATCAATCAAACCTTGCGAATTGTTCTTTTCCTTCAATGAAATCAAGCCATTAGCTATTTTTCCAAGCTTTCCTGTTATCATTGCCAAATTATGTAATTCAGCGCAAGTATTTGCCGATAATTCTTTTTCAGAAAACACGATAATCGCATTCATAAAATTATAATAATTTTCAGCAAATTTTTCAATAATGCATGCAGAAACACCAGATTTTTTGCACAAATCAGCAAAGTTTTCTTTTAATAAAGTAGCCTTATATTCTTCAAACTTCTTAGTTTTTCCAATAAATAAACTATTTTGCAAGCCTTTACTCAACAAAAAATGGTTAACAGCTTTAACAAAATAATAGTAAGAATCTACTTTAGTAATAGCATCTACTTTTTTCTTCATAGCGCTATCAGCTTTGTTTGTAATTAACTCAACTTGAACGCCATTAGTAACTCGAGCATTATTTATTTCGAAACCTAAAACTGCATTATCCTTATTAATTTCTGAACCTAACAAATAAACCTTAGATGCTGCATAAAGTTCAGAAAATTCAGCATTTTTAAATGAGTTTTTGGAATAATCTCCCCTACCAATATAATGGAATGAACTAATATTATCTGTATTAACAGCTTCTTTTGCAAACTTCTTAATCAAATAAATTTCTTCATTTGTTAATCTTGCTCCAGCAAAGAATGCATTTTCATCAGCTTTTGAAGCTTTAACTTTCGTGCCAATTATTTCATAAGCTTTCTCAAAACTTATTTCTTCAAACTTCCCATTTATCTTATAAAGTGGCTTCGTTATACGACTAGAACTATTGATATAATTATATCCAAACTTCGGATACTTACATAAGTTACCATCAATATTAACCATTCCTTCTTTGCCCGTAACTTTCATCACAAAACCATTCTTATGATTTAAAGTTATTTCGCAACCTATTGAGCAGAAATTACAAATAGTACTAATTTCCGCAGTTTTTACAGGACCCGGTTTGAATTTGAAGTTCTCATTTATTGCAGCCGTTGGACAAGCCGAAATACATAACCCACAAGATTCACAATCGGTATCATTCAATGAATCTCCCATACTTGGTGCAACGTATGTATTAAAACCTCTATCAACCAATCCTAAAGCATTTGCCCCAACCACATCGCTACAAATGCGGATACAACGAGAACACAACACACATTTATTATTGTCTATTTCGATAAAAGGATGACTAAAATCAACTTCAGCTTGTTTAAATTCGCCAGAAAACGTTTTTTGTTCAGCTCCATATTCAGTTGCAATTCGCTTCAAATCGCAAGTATGATATTCAACGCAACCACATTCAAGGCATCTGCACGTTTCTTCGCGCGCAACTTCTTCATTTACATAACCTAGCTCAACTTCATTAAAGTTCATTCGTTGTTCTTTAGACAAAGTGGGCATTTCAATTCGAGCTTGTATTTCAAATTTATTGATATAATCGCTTGCAATTTGTTTTTTAAAATTATCCTTTTTACTTAAAAACTCTTTTTGAGGCGGAATAATCGGCATTCCACTCAAATATTGATTACAACTATGAGCCGCCAATCTGCCTTGCGCGACTGCTTCAATCAAAGTAGCTGGGCCAGTAACGCCATCGCCAGCAGCAAAAATAGATTTCACCCCCGTCTGCAATGTTTCATGGATTACATCCAAATCGCCCCATTTATTAGCTTTTAATTCTCCTTCTTTTTCAACAGAATTTATATCTTCTGCAAAATCAAACACAGTTTTTTGACCAATTGCAGCTATTACATAATCTAATTCCACATCAAAATCAGAACCCACTTCTGCAACTGGTCTTCTTCTGCCTGAAGCATCTGGTTCGCCAAGTGTCATTTTAATGCAAGTCATGGATTTTAAAATCCCATGAGCATCTTTATTTATTTTTGAAGGAGCTGTTAAAAATAGATATTCAACACCTTCCAATTTTGATTCGTGAATTTCAATCGGGTTAGCGGGCATTTCCTTTTCCGTACGACGATATATAATATATACTTTCTCTGCGCCACATCGCAATGCCGAACGACAGCAATCCATAGCAGTGTTTCCACCACCAATTATAGCTACTTTCTTACCTTTGAAATCGTAGCGCTTTCCAGTCATCTCCATGGTGCGCAAGAAATCAATTCCTGACAATACATTCCTGGCGTCATCGCCTTCACAACCAACACTTGTACCAGCTTGTGAGCCAATAGCTAGAATTGTTGCATCATATTTTTTCTTAATCTCAATATATTTAATACTTTCACCAAGTTTTTTGTTGTAAAACACATTAACACCAATCTCTTTGATATTATCAATTTCAGCATCTAAAATATTATTTGGCAATCTATATTCAGGAATTCCATAACGCAACATTCCACCACCGTGAGGGCTAGCTTCAAAAATATCTACTTGATGACCTTCTTTTTGCAAGAAAAATGCTGAAGCCAAACCACCAGGTCCTGCTCCAATTACAGCGACTTTTTTATTTGTTGATGGTTTTACTTTGGGAATATATTTATTAGCTGAATTTAAATCATAATCGGCAACAAAACGCTTTAAATAGTCAACGCCAACAGGTGCACCTTCATCCATTAAGTTTCTTCTACAAGCCACTTCACATGGGCGAACGCAAACTCTACCGCAAATAGCTGGAAGAGGATTAGTTTCTTTAATTATTTCTATGGCTTCGCTGTACATCCCTTTTTCAATCATTGAAATATATCCTTGAACATCTACACCAGCAGGACAAGTTTGTTTGCAAGGACCAATACAATCGGCATAATGATTACTCAATAGAAGCTCTAAAGCAGTTTTTCTTGACTTATATACTTTCTCACTATCAGTTTTTATTACCATTCCTTCGGTAATCTTTGTAGAACAAGAAGGTTGCAAGCCTCTCATTCCAGCAATCTCAACTACACAAACAAAACAAGAAGAAAAAGGCTCTAATCTACCATCATTACAAAGCGTAGGAATTTTGATTCCATTTCTCCTTGCTAATTCTAAAATAGTTTCACCGTTGAATCCTTTAACCGCATTTCCGTTTAGGGTAATGTTTAATTCTGCCATTTTATGATTTTTTATATATTTCAGTAATATTTATTTCTTTTCTATATTTTTTAAACGAGATTGATTTTTAAGCAAATATCTCAATCTAGGTTCAAATGAAATTAGTAATACAATATCGGGCTTTTCTTTAAGCACAATGTCCTCATTCAACATATAATTCCATGCATCAAAAATTTTTACACTACGGCTAAATTCCTCTGAAAGAAATTCGTAAGCATGTGCACCAAATGAATCGGTAATAATTAATATTTTAGGTTTATGCGAATCTTTAATTTCCATGGTTTTTTCGTAATCATTAATCATTGAAAAATTCTTTATTACAGGATATTTTTTTGCAACTTCTACCGCTTTTCTTCCTTTTTTAGGAGTAAAAAAACAACGTACATCTCTGAAATTACCAGATCCAGAAAACATTTTTGATAGATTTCCTTCTTTAATTTGTTCTTTTTTTATTGAATATTCCGAAAGTTTATGCGTACTAAGCTGAGGAAAATCTTTTTTCATCACCCTAATAATTTCATTAGCACCATAAAACCCACCAAGCATATTCCAATGATTATCAATTTTATAATACAAATTCTCCTTTTTAGAGTTAGCTCTTAGTGTAGTGTAGACATTTATTGTTTTCACAACCGACTTCTTGTTCAAATAATTAATAAGTTGTTCTCCCCATGACTCTTTGTTTTCCTGAACAACACTAACTGGCATGTATTCAGGATATATCGTAGATTTAGAGGGAGCAACCATAAAATAATATTTGATTCCTAGTTTCTCTAAATAGTTTGTTCTATAGTCTAATTCCAATCTAAACTCCTCTAGCTCTTTTTCTGAAAATCTATTTTTCCCTTTATAAATATCTAATTCCTCATTTGCAAAATATAACCATCCCTCTTTTCCAATTATTACTTGATCTGGCACTGGAGATTTATCTAAGATGTTTAAGTTAAAAGAATTAAACAACTTTATATATCTACTTCTTAAAGGGAAATTATCATTATAGAATTCCTCATAAGCCAATGGATATACATTAATATTCGTAGTATCAAACAATGGTTCTTTTTTCATACCTCTGTTCTCTGAGCTTTTAATATCCTTAACTATATTAATCCTACCATTAACAAAAGGAAAAGAAATAAAAAGCAAAAAAACTACAGTTATTAATATATTTCTATAATTCAAATGCATAATAAATTAAAATCTATAATAAATAAAAGGGTTATAAGTACCTGCAATTAAATATGTTGTGCTAAATATCATTATAAATAAATAAAATGACAATGATATAAAATGATATACATGATTAAAAAACACAAACTTGGTATTACTTAAAATTAGATTAACTTTTTCACCAACAATTCTATAAAACCCAAATGACCCAAGAATTACAACCACTAAAGCATAATAAAATTCCTTATTCATAAAACTATAAAACAATGCAATTTGATTTGTATTTTGAGAAAAGTTAAACATTGCTTTCCAGAAATGAACGGCATAAGTTAAAGTATCT
Organism: Bacteroidota bacterium; assembly: GCA_037139195.1. Classification (GTDB taxonomy): domain Bacteria; phylum Bacteroidota; class Bacteroidia; order Bacteroidales; family JAHJDW01; genus JBAXGW01. The sequence continues at coordinate 60,539 of JBAXGW010000006.1, read as the reverse complement.
GCTCTGAACAAGACCCAAGCAAACATAACCACAAGAATTGTATAAAGATTAGAAATAGGTTTCCATGTTCTATCTAATACTTTATCAAAACCAAGTTTTTCAATTACCATAAAAAAGCCATGAAATAATCCCCAAACTACAAAACTCCAGCTTGCTCCATGCCAGAAGCCAGTCAGCAGAAAAACAAGCAACAAATTTAAATAGGTTCTGCCAATTTTAACTCTATTTCCACCTAGCGGAATATATACATAATCACGAAAAAAAGACGACAATGAAATATGCCATCTTCGCCAAAATTCTTTAACAGATTTAGCAATATATGGATAATTAAAATTCTCTAAAAACTCGAAACCAAACATTCTACCTAAACCAATTGCCATATCTGAATAACCAGCAAAATCGCAATAAATTTGTAAAGAATAACAAACGATTCCGAGCCAAGCAGTTGGAGCATTTAAATCAATTGCGTTTACTGCAAAAATATCATCTGCTACTTTAGCAAAAACATTTGCCAACAAAACTTTCTTTCCTAAACCAATTAAAAATCGTTCTACCCCTGAGGAAAATTTACTAAGTGTATGAGTTCTATTTCGCAATTGAGTCCAAACATCGCTATATCTAATAATAGGACCTGCAATTAGTTGCGAAAACATGCTAATATAAAGTGACAAATCAAATATATTCTTTTGTGCAGTTACCTTTCTACGATAAATATCAACCAAATACGACAAAGAATGAAAAGTATAGAATGAAATACCAACAGGTAGAATAATATGAGTTGCAGGTAATTGTTTAATATTAATTACTCCAAAAAGATTATTCAGATTAGCAACAATAAAATTGGTATATTTAAAAACACCAAGCAAAGCAATGTTAATAGAAACACCAATAAACAACCAAACAAATGCAGATTTATTTTCTAAATTCTTTTGAATTAGTAGACCAAAAAGAAAATTAAGTACAATTGAAACAATCAGAATAATTGTAAAACTAACTCCTCCCCAAGCAAAGAAAAATAAACTAGTCAATAAAAGCCAATAGTTACGATATTGAGGATTAATGAGATAATACCCCAACAACGTAATTGGCAAAAAAGAAAACAAAAATATAATTGAACTAAATAACATTTATTTGAAATTGTAAGCTATATTCTACTATAATTGTATTTCATTAATACTTTTTAATTATTTCTACTAATGTATCATTTTCAAAAACTAATTTTGTTTTATTCATAATTAATGTATCAACTTTCTTCTCAAGAAAAGGTGAAAACTCATTTTTAGACAATTTATCCTCAATTTGTTTTTTTGTTTTAAGATTTCTATTAAAAATAATTGAAACATTTCCCAGATCCTGTTCAAATGATTCAACTTCTGCTTTAGAGAAACATATAATAATTTCTTGTTTAAAATAAATAAAGCCAAATAACATAATAGTTATAAGCCAGATAAAAATAACTACAAAAAAAGCAACTTTCCATTTAATCATAAAACAACATTGCATTAAAAAACTCACATAAATTCAGTCTTCTGACTTCAGAATTCTTGATTCTTACTACTTGATTCTTGCTTCTTTATTCCAAACTAATCGCTCCGAATTTACATTTTTCCAGACAAGCTCCACATTTCACACACAAATCTTGGTCTATTCGATGAATTTCTTTGCGTTCGCCAGAAATAGCGGAAACACCGCAAACTTTTTTACAAGCTGTACAGCCTGTACATTTGTCTTCAAGAATCGAATATGTAATCAATGCCTTACAACTCTTAGCAGGACATCTTTTTTCTTTAATATGAGCTTCGTATTCTTCTCTGAAATATTTCAAAGTGGTAAGAACAGGATTTGGAGCAGTTTGACCTAATCCACAAAGTGAAGCATCTTTAATCTGATAAGAAAGTTCTTCAAGCATTTCTATGTCTCCCTCTTTTCCTTCGCCTTTTGTTATTCGTTCTAGGATTTCCAACATTCTTTGAGTGCCAATTCTACAGAAAGTACATTTGCCACACGATTCTTTCTTAGTAAAATCTAAAAAGAAACGAGCCATATCCACCATACAGGTAGTTTCGTCCATAACAACCATACCGCCAGAGCCCATGATTGCTCCGGTAGCATTTACTGAATCATAATCAACAATAGTATCAGCCAAATGTTCAGGAATACAGCCTCCTGAAGGACCGCCCATTTGGACGGCTTTGAATTTTTTATCTTTTAAAATTCCGCCGCCCATTTCAAAAACGATTTTTCTAATTGAAACTCCCATTGGAACCTCAACCAAACCGCCATTTTTTATCTTTCCTGTTAAAGCAAAAACCTTAGTTCCCTTGCTTTTTTCAGTTCCATATTGTGCATATGCTTTCGCACCATTAGAAATTATCCAAGGAATATTAGAGAAAGTCTCAACATTATTGATATTGGTAGGTTTTTGCCATAATCCTTTTTCTGCCGGAAATGGCGGACGACGACGAGGCATTCCTCTTTGTCCTTCTATTGAAGCAATTAATGCAGTTTCTTCTCCACAAACAAATGCTCCTGCTCCTTCTTTAATATGAATATCAAAATTAAATCCATCAACGCCTAAGATATTTTTCCCTAAATATCCTTTAGTGCGAGCTTGTTCAATTGCAATATTTAAACGTTTTATAGCAAGTGGATATTCGGCACGACAATAAATCCAACCATCTGTAGCTTCTATAGCTTTTGCAGCTATTATCATTCCTTCAAGAACAGCATGTGGGTCGCCTTCAAGAATCGACCTGTCCATAAATGCCCCAGGATCACCCTCGTCAGCATTGCATATTAGATATTTTTCATCTGATTTATTATTAAATGCAAACTTCCATTTCATGCCAGTTGAAAATCCACCGCCACCTCGACCGCGAAGTCCTGAATCTATAATAGATTGTATAATATCCATTGACTGGGCTTTTTCAGAAATCAGCTTTTTAATTGCTTCATATCCGCCACGAGTTTCATATTCTTCAATTGATTCAGGGTCGATATACCCACAATTACGAAGCGCAATCTTCACCTGACCTTCGAAAAAGTTTTTATCTTTTGTGTCAAACAAATCAGTTTTTACTGCAAATTGTTCGACTGGAATTCCTTTTAAAACATGACTTTCAAATATTTCAGTTATGTTTTTTTCAGAAACATCTCCATAAATCACCGAACCATTTTTATCAACTACCTCAACCAAAGGCTCACGAAAGCACATACCAATGCAACTTGTTTTCTTTAAGTCAAATTTAGTATTTGATGTTTTTTCAATTTCTTTTAATTTGTCGTAAACCTTGTATGCACCAGCTGCAAGTCCACAACTGCCCATCCCTACGATTACTTGGATATTATTCATATTGATATTGTTTTTTCGAAAATTTGGAAGAGTTTTTTTTAAAGAATGCAGAAGACAGAATCAAGAATACAGAAGGCTACGCAACTATAATATATCTCCTGCACCATGCACCTGTTACCAGTTACCTGTTACTAGTCTCCCTTAACCCTTTAATTACTTCTTTTGTTGACTTTGCGTCTAGTTTGCCGTACGTTTCCTCACAAATCATCATTACTGGAGCTAACGAACAACAACCCAAACAAGCTACAGATTCTAGAGTGAACATCCCATCCTCAGTTGTTTCACCATCATTAACACCTAATTCTTCTATAAGTGCAGTTGTTATTGCTGTGGCATTTTGGACATGACAGGCCGTTCCGTGACAAACTTTTATAACATTTTTTCCAACTGGTTTTAATCGAAATTGGGCATAAAAACTTGCAACTCCGTACATATCGCTTAGTTTCAAACCAGTTTCATCAGAAATTTTCACAAAAACTTCTTTTGGCAAATAGCCATAAATATTCTGAGCACCTTGGAGCAATGGAATCATATTGCCTTTCGCGTTTTTATATTTAATAATCAAATTGTCGAGCAATGACAAGTCGACAAACGAGCTAGATTCTGAATTTGTTTTTGCTTTAATTCTGCTTATTCTCATAAAATCTTTATTTCAGCACAAAAATACTGAATTTTTCAATAAAGCAAAATCAATTTAGTTGATAGTAGACAAGATTTGTTTGAATAATACGAAATACACTTACTTTCTTATTTCGTTGGGATAACAACCTTTTGTCCTAAACTCAGAACACCATCTTTACTAATTTTATTAGCTTTGCATATATCATCAACTGAAGTATGATAATCCCTGGCCAATTTCGAAAGGGTGTCTCCCGATTTTATAGTGTGAGTTTTTTTCTTAGTATTTGTCTTTTTTTGAGATTCTTTTTTCGAAGCTACCTCTTTTTTAGCTTCAATATTTTTTGCAATTGATTTACTTAAGGTATCAGGCAAAGATTTAATTCTTTCATTAGATACTAAATTTGATTTATTAAAATCAAAAAACATTTCAGGATTCATTGGTTTATCATGGTATCTGGTCTCAAAATGCAAATGATTTGCACTTGCTCTACCAGTTCTGCCTCCTGTTCCAATTACATCACCTGATTTAACAAATTGATTGGGTTTAACATGAATTTTTTCTAAATGGCTATACCAAGTTTCCAAGCCATTATAATGCCTAATAATAATTAAATTTCCATATCCATGAGGTTGGAACTGCGCATATCGAACTTTTCCGTCCATGGCTGCATATATTTTATCCCCTTTGTTTAATGCAATATCAACTCCATCATGTCCTTTATGAAATCCACCGTAAATTGTTCCGTGAATAGGCACAGTGAGAAGTTCTTTAGACATTGAAGATTTGTCAAACTCATAAGTCCCATCTTTCCCTCGTTCATTAAGGTATGCAAAGATTTGAACCATTTCCCAATTTGAATTTATAAAATTTAATGAATCTTGTCGTGTAAGGGAATTGTCTGAACTCATTAAATACGACCAAGTATTATCGGAATATAATATTACTTTGTTCGTATTTAAGTCAATTGTATCAATAGCCACAACATTTTTCTGGGCAAGTAAAAAAGAATTGCTTAGCAGCGAAAGTAATAATATAATAAAAAGTTTTTTTAATTTCTCCATTTTTCCTTTTTATAAGGAAAATCATTATACAATTCTCCTGAATAATAAAAATCATACGCCAAAGAACCAAATGTATAATCTTGTTCTCCAACTTTTATATGCGAACCCCCAACTAATGGGTCTGCTTTGGGTTTAGATTGTTCAAATCCAACATTAAATAAAGTTGCTAAAATTTCAGGACGTTCTGATATATCAAAGCCCGCTTTTTGCCATTGCGTATTTACTTGTTTTATTATAATAGCTGCATAAATATAAGAATAATAATGATTTCGGTAATCTACCAACCTACTAATTCTTTCTGTTGCAGAGTCTTCTGTTTTAAAATCTAATAAATTTTCATATTGTTTTCCAAGATAATAAACAGAAGCGCTGTCCTTTATGCCCTTTTCAACATTTATAGCCGTAAATTCTTTTATCCCAGTAACACCCAACGAATAAATAGACTCTACTGAAAGAATTGTTAATGGTGCAAGTACTTTTTTATAAGTTTCTCTTTTAGAATTAAACAACCTTATTTGTTCGCCAACCAATACAGATACAATTAAACGTGGCTCAACACCAGCTAATAATGCTGCACTGTCAATTAATCTTTTGTCCTTTACTATTGCAGACTTCAGCGTTTTCCAATCCTCTAAATTCATCCAAACAAATAAGCTTGTATCTGTTTGTGTTTTCAATGTTCTAGGTTGAAATAGTTTTTCTGACTCCAAAATTTTATTCATAAACTCTTGGTTGTCCTTCAAATGCAATACTACGGCATCAAACATTTTTTCAGCACAATTAAAGTCGCCTGTTGTTTTTAATACATTAGATATTACTGCTGCATTTTTGGGGAAATATTCTTCCAAAATTTTTAATTTGTATTGAATAAACGCTTGATTGTTTAACGTAAAATTAATACTATCATTTTCTGCTTTATGCTCTGCATCAAGATTTTGAAAATACCTGCTATTTTGATCAACTGTGCCTACATCGTTAGTTATTTTCAACTTTAACGCAATATATGCACTTGTAAGAACAAAGCCTGTAACAGCATAAATAATCAATAAAGCAAAGAAAATTCTTCTTGCTATTTTATTCTGAATAAATTTTATTTTCATCTGATTTTCTGAAAAATAGGAGGCAAAAATAGTGAAAATATTTAACATTCAAAATATTAACTACTTAAACAATCGTAAAACCCTACTAATCTGCCAAGTAATATTATTTCTTCTTAGCGGCATTTGTAATGACTACAGGAATACCAGTTGCACAACCAGCAGGTTGCTTTACTTTTGATTTTGTATAATCAAATGATATTAATAAACCATCTACATCAAGACTCTCTTGCAACTTTGTAATTGGAATTAAAATTAAAGGAGATTCGTCCTTTGATAGCGTAACAACTATAACTGTTTCGCATCCTGATTTACGGTATTGATGAGAAACAGTCCCAACTGTTTTTCCAATAGCTTGGTTATTCTCAACAGGAGGTACTTCTGCCTCTTTCTTTGTTTTGCATGAAATATTTAACGAAAAAATAAGAATAAATAAAAGAAAAATATTTTTCATAATTAGTTTGAATTTTAAATAAAAAAAAAAAACAGTTCAAAATTAAGAAATAATGAACTGCTCTTTAGTATTATTACGTTTATTATTTAATTAACAATAACTTTTACAACTCTTTGAAATTTAACATTACCAATTCTAACAAGATAAGTTCCTTTTGATAAGCCTGTTACATCAATAGTTGTATCGATAGAATTTAAGGCGGCATTCATTTTTTTCCCACTTATTTGCTTTCCGTTAATATCAAATAAATCTACTACATATTCTTCGTTATATGGAAGATTTTTTGCTTTTACGTTTATCACATTTTCTGATTGATAAGCTTTTAAATCCGGTTGATTTTCTGCCTTTTCAATTCCAACAGATGGTGCAGGAATTTTAAACGAATAAATACGCGTTCCGCTAGTATTGTTAGTTGCATACATCCCAGTATGCCAAAAAGTAAGCTGATCAACTGGGTCAATAGCAGTATGCGAATAATCACCAAAGCGATTACTAGATGTTATTGAGCCACTACCAGTTGTAACTACGGTTTCTGTTAAAGACATAGTTCCCAAAGGATCAGAAGCAATTCTTCCTGTGTAAGCTAACGACGCAGAAAGAGTGCTTGATGCTTTTGCATAACACAAAGCTATACTTCCATTATCATCCATTGCAATACTGCCACACCAACGATTTGTTGCATCAGGAGCATAAGTTCCTTCTTGATACAATGACCAAACACCAGTAGATTGATTTTGACGCAATTCGCACCATCTAATACTGCGCTGAGTAGAACTGATTTTAACAGCCCAATTAAGAACTACAGAATTATAAGTAGTCCATTTTCTCCATTGAGAACGATACATACACACACCACCAAGACCATCAAGTTTCTGAGAACCCGGTTGAGTAATGTCATTCCACTGACTATTGTACGATGCATCAAATGCAGCTGTAGGCAATGTCGCATCTAATGTTATAGTTGCAGCTGGAGTTGTTCCCCAAGTTACACCCATCGACCATACTTTAACCGCATCAACATTTGATCCACCCCAACCATTGTCAGTATATCCAAACATTGGACATCTTGAACCAGAAGGAGGCAATACACCATCTGCATCAGCAGGTAATGGCAACCAAAATCCAGCACCAGCACCTGTTGGCTCCGTAAATGTTTTAACTATTGCTCTTGCAGCAGAATTTCCAGCTAGCATAGCATCTCTTTCAAAACAATAAATAAAAGCTGTTCCATTTGAAGTCATATAATATCCATTTTCCCAAATTGAAAATTTAATATAATCAGGAAAAGTAGATGCAGTAAATTGCCATGAATAATATTGACCAGCTGGATCATTTGTTTTTGAAACCGCAATTGCTATATCATTATTGCCACCTAATTGGGCAATGAACCATCTATCAGCATATTTATCGTATAGAACAATTGGATCGCCATCTGCAGCAGAACCTGTAATAGTACCAACATTTCCAGAGAAAGAAGCTGTTCCTGTGGCTTTATCATAAACTCTAAATGGCGTTGCATTAACTGCCTGTACGTATTTTGTTAATCCTGGTGCACCTGTAGGATCCAAAGGATCGGAATTACCTGGCAAACCAGCCCAATTGGTTATTGTTGCGGCTGCTTGTCTTGTTCCCATTGTAGTTTGGCGAACAGCAGGATCTTCTCCATATTGAATACCATCTTCACTTGAAAAAACAAATTTTTGAGGTACTCTTTTTTCTCTATCTTTTGATTCTTTTTTGATTTCTTTGCTGTTTTCGTCAACAACAATTGCAACTGGGGTGGTGATTTTAAACCTTGTTGCTGTAAGCACTTCTGTTTTACCTTCAATAGGAATACCTGAAGATTCTAACACATCTTGTGCAAAAACTCCTCCTCCAAAAAGTAAAGCAGAAAATAAAAATGTAATTTTTTTCATAATTTAGGCAGTTTAGTTTTTTCTGATTTTATTAATTATAAAGGTAAATGTAAAAATAACAAAAAACAATCTTTAATATACGAAAGACATTTTAACAAATATTAACTTCAATTAACAAGCTTTTATTGGCAAAACGATTTTTATTTTCAAAAATAAATCACATTAAAATCAGAAAATATTATACAAGTTTAATAATATTTTATAATTGATTATTTAAAAACATAAAATACTTTTACTGAATAATTAGTATACTTTCAAAAAAATGAGAAACCCCACCGCTGATATTTTGAAAGGGCTTGCTGTCGTCTTTATGATTCAAGTTCATATTATGGAGCAATTTGCAACTGCTGAATTGTACAACAGTTGGATAGGGCAATTATCCCTATTTATTGGAGGTCCGTTGTGCGCTCCAATATTTATGGGAGTAATGGGATATTTTATGGTTTCACCAAAACATAATTATTGGTATTTTATTAAAAGAGGAACTTCTCTTTTTGGAATAGGCATTGGACTAAACATCATCAGATCCTTAAATTTATTTGCAAGCTCGTATAATCATCTTATAGATATTAATCATTTGTTTTATATTTTTGGCATTGACATATTACAGCTGGCAGGTTTGAGTTTGTTTATTTTCGGGTTATTACAAAAGGCATTTAAATCAAAGGTACTTTTATATTTTACTTTGGCTATCATTTTGGTTATCATTGAACCTATTATTTCAAGCTTTGCTCCTATTAACGAATCTTCCGCTTACCTTTTTGCAATAATTGGCGGAACTTACGAATGGTCGTATTTCCCAATTCTGCCTTGGTTTTCATATATATTACTCGGTTACTGTTTCCGACTTTTAATTGAAAAAAACAATTTGCCAAAAGAAATTTATTCGAAAACGTTTTTTTTATTTTCCATTCCAATTATAATTGGGCTAATAATTACTATGCCTTACGCCTCTTCTATTGCTCATAATTTATATGGTAAAGGCGGTTATTATCATCATGGAATATTATTTTTTGTTTGGGAACTACTTTTCGCTGCTATATATATATACTATCTGAATTATATCATTATAAGATATTTTAAAACAATAAAAGGCATTCAATGGATTGGGGAAAATGTAACAATTATTTATATTGTACAATGGATTATCATAGGCAATTTGGCCACCATACTTTTCCTTTCACAAAATGCAATACAGTGGCTGATTTGGACTATTGCTATTATTTTAGCTTCGGTATTAATTACTTGGGGAATATTGAAAATACCAAAGAAAAAAGAATCATTAAATTATTAAGAGAATTCTTTACAATAACCTTATTCCATCTTCATCAATAGAAATTAGTTTTTGTTTATATAACGAACCAACGGCTTTTTTATAGGTTTTCTTGCTAATACCAAATATTTTCGATATTATCTCCGATGGACTTTTATCAGATACTGGAATAAACCCTTTCTTTTGATTTAGCTTATCGAGTATTGCCTGCGAAATTTCATCTACTTTCTCGTAGCCAATTTTATAAAAACTCAAATCTATTTTTTCGTCTTCTCTTACTTTTTTTATATATGCTTTTATATGCTCGCCTCGTCTTAAATCCTGAAACACTTCATTTTTATAAAGCATTCCCCAATGTAAGTTATTTATTATTGCATTATATCCTAAATCAGTTTGGTTACATATTAATGCATCAACCTCAGCACCTTCTTCATATTCAGGAGGTAAATTATCAAGAAACTTATCTAACTTAGCCGATGCAACTATTCGTTTACTTTCATCATCTAGATAAATATATACAAAATAATATTTTCCTTCTTCCATGGTTTGTTTTTGTTCACGAAATGGAACCAATAAATCCTTCATTAAGCCCCAATCAACAAAAGCACCCACGCTATTCACCGAAACCACTTTCAACAAGGCAAAGTCGCCTATAATAGCCAATGGAGTTTCGGTTGTAGCTATCAATCTATCTTCTGAATCAAGATAAATAAAAACATCAATTTCATTGTCCACTTGCAAATTAGCAGAAATATATCTTTTTGGGATTAATATATCTCCAAGCTCTTCTCCATTTAAATATGCACCGTGGTCAACAATACGAAGCACTTTAAGTTTATTGTATTTTCCTATTTCGGCCATATTAAAAAGTTAAAGTGTTTAAGTTCGTAGCAATGTAATATTTATTCTCTAATCTCATCATTTACCGCTAACTAACGAGAAGCCAGTTCAATACCCTGACATTCCAAATATTTTTCGGCAAAAACTTTTCCAAATTCTTTAAATTGACCAATGGAATTATCGTGTGGATTGAATTTAACGGCAAGTCCATCAACATCTACTGTAAGCTTTAATGCTTTAAGATTTGCGTCTATAATCTTCACTCCTTCGCCACTCCAACCATACGAACCAAAAGATGCTGCCATCTTACCACGGTCTCTAATAGGATTTATCATAGAGAAAAACTGAAATATCTGTGGTAAAATATTCTGATTAATTGTGGGCGAACCTACGATAATAGCACCTGCTTCACAAATTTTTTGAGAAATAACTGCGGGGTCTGCTTTTTCAATATCAATAATATCAACAACTATATTTTGGTTTACGGCTCTTATTCCATCAGCAATAAATTCGGCCAAAGCCCCAGTATAACCATAAGCAGAAACATAAACAATTAATATTCTGTTTTTTAACGGAGTTGAAAGCTTTAAGTTTTGATGAGCATATTCGTCTGAAATATCAACATATTTTTTCCAGTTAGAACGCAATATTGGACCATGACCCGTACAAATCATATTTATATCTAAAGCACGAACTTTTTCAACTGCTTTAATCATAAATTTGCTGAAAGGACCTAAAATTACATCAAAATAATACTTAAAAGCTTCATCAAAATTGCCTACTTTATCGTCAAACAGTTCTTCATGACAATAATGAGCACCAAATGAATCGCAAGTAAACAACAACTTGTCTTCTACAAGATATGTATACATAGTATCGGGCCAATGCAAATTTGGTGCGCTAATAAATTTTAAAGTTTTATTTCCTAAACTTAAGGTTTCACCATCCTTAACAGCCAAATGCTTAAATTCAACACCCATTATATCATTTAAATAACGTATTGCATTCCCGCTTCCAACAACAGTAGCCTGAGGTGCAATTTTCAACAAATGTTTTAATGAGCCAGAGTGATCGGGTTCGGTATGGTCGAGAATTATATATTCAATTTCTTCGGGATTGCAAACAGCAGTAACTTTTTCAAGATAATCAACTTTATACTTTTCTTTTGCTGTTTCAATAATTGCTTTTTTCTCGGCATTAATAAAATATGAATTATAGGTTGTGCCGAATTTTGTTTCCATTACTATATCAAATGTAACAATATCTGGATCGTAAATACCAATCCATTTTACGTCATCTGTAACATCAATAATACGCTTTTTGTTCATCTTTAAATTCTTTGAATCGTTATTTTTTTTTAAAATTCTAATGCAATTTGTTGAATATCTGCATCATCGCCGGAATCTTTAGGTTCTTCATCCTCAATATTTTTCACCTCAACAATTTCTTCTTCAACAATAATAGGCTCAATAAATACAATTTTATTTGGTTTGCCGTTAGTAAGGCGCTTCCCTTTTGCTTTCACACTTTTAGCACCAATAAATTCAGCTACTTCAATAATTTCGTTATCTGGAGCTTTTTCTTTATCTTTTTTGAAAGAAATTTCAAGACGAGGATATTTGTCGCCACAAATTTCAACCAACTCAGAACCATTTGATTCACTAATAAAGCATGTTTTTTTATCGGTAGTTTCAAACTCAAAACGTTTGATATAATGAATTTTCAAATCACCATCGATATAAATTGCTGTAAACGTTTTCTTTGGATTAAATTTTTCTATAAGTAATAAATCATCATCAAAATGGCAAGATAAATCGTGCGGATAAATCTTATAAACACCCGATTTATAAACGCCTAAAATTTTATCGTTTGCTTCAAACTCACCTAAATATTTACCATATTGCTCGGTATTTAGTCGTTTTGTAGTTTCATCAAACCAAATATATCTAGCACCTAAAGTAGAAACGCCTTCTTCTTTTAATACAATTTTATGTATTGAGAATCGGCTTAAAATATTACCTTGAGCCGAACGACCTTTTATTGCTATTTCGGAAAAATCGAAATCAAAAATTGTCTTTTTAAGTTTCGGACGTGGTTTCAAAAATATCTTAATAATTTCAGCTTCGCCATTGGGATTAGCAGTAAAATATAATGTTTTTGAATTTTTTTCGCCTTTAGTTAAATCATATTCTTTGTCGCGAGTAATACCTGTTACTGAAAAACGCTTAACCATTATTGGACCAGTCATTCCATCACGATAAATCATATTATAAACAGTGCGTTCGTCGTTCTTTTTAAACACAGCAATATGAATAACGTTGTTTCCAGTATAAAACTTGTCGCTTACCTTAGTAACAAAAAAAGTTCCATCTTCTCTGAAAATAATAATATCATCAATATCAGAACAATCGCAGATATATTCGAACTTATTCATTGATGTTCCGGCAAAACCTTCTTCGCGATTAAAATATAATTTCGCATTATTTACTGCAACCTCTGTTGCTTGAATGGTATCAAACTGACGAATTTCAGTTTTGCGTTCTTTACCTTTGCCGTATTTTTTCTTTATTTGTTTGAAGAAGTTGATAGCAAAATCAACAATATTATCTAAATGATTTTGTACTTCAGCAATTGCATCCTGCAGTCTGGCTATTGCTTCATCAGCTTTGGTAGAATCGAAGCGAGTAATACGAATCATAGGAATTTGCGTTAATTTATGCAAATCTTGATCAGTAATTTCTCTAAATAGCTCTGCTTTAAAAGGCTCAAACTGTTTATACAAATATTCGTAAAGTGTTTCTTTGTTAGAATACAGCTTGAAGTCGATATACATTTCGTGATTGATGAATATTTTTTCAAGCGAAGCAAAATTTAACGATTCAGTGAGTTCTGCCTTTTGTATCTGAAGCTCTGTTCTTAACAATTCTAATGTTTGCTTAGTATTATCTTTCAAAATGTCGTTTACATCGGCAAAGCGAGGTGTATCATTTTGAATAATACAGCTATTTGGAGATATTGACATTTCGCAGTTAGTAAACGCATACAATGCATCAATAGTAATATCGGCAGAAATATCATTATGCAGGTAAATTAGGATTTCAACTTTTTCAGCCGTATTGTCCTCAATTTTCTTGATTTTAATTTTCCCTTTATCGTTTGCAGCAACAATAGATTCTATGAGCGATGTTGTTGTTGTTCCAAAGGGTATTTCAGTTATAGAAAGCGTTTTCTTGTCAACTTGATTTATTTTAGCTCTAATACGAACTTTTCCACCTCGTAAACCTCCATTGTATCTTGAAAAATCAGCTAATCCTCCGGTTGGAAAATCGGGCATTATATTGCAATTTCCACCTTTCAATATTTCTATAGAAGCATCAATCAGTTCATTAAAGTTATGTGGCAATATTTTAGAAGCTAAACCAACAGCAATTCCTTCAACTCCCTGTGCTAAAAGAAGTGGAAATTTCATTGGCAGCGTTATTGGTTCTCTATTTCTTCCATCATACGATTGCTTCCAAGGTGTAGTTTTTGGATTAAAAGCAACATCCAACGCAAATTTTGATAAACGAGCTTCGATATAACGAGGAGCTGCAGCACTATCGCCAGTGAAAATATTTCCCCAGTTTCCTTGCATATCAATCAAAAGGTCTTTTTGACCCATTTGAACTAAAGCATCACCAATAGAAGCATCACCATGTGGATGATATTTCATAGTGGTACCAATGATATTTGCAACTTTATTATATCTACCATCATCCATTTCGTACATTGCATGAAGCAAGCGACGCTGAACTGGCTTTAAACCATCTTCTGCATACGGAACAGCTCTTTCAAGAATAACATAAGAGGCATAATCCAAAAACCAATCTTGGTACATTCCGCCAATATAGGCTATTGTCCCTTTGTTTTCTTCGCCGCTTTGTTCAATATTTTCAGATGCTAATTCTTCTGGTATATTTTCTTGATTTTCCATCAAAAATCTAGTAATAATAATTTTATTTTAAATACTTTAGTAAAAGTACTTCAATTGTAAGAAACAACAAAGCAAGAAGCACGAAAATTTTCCAAAATCTTTTACCAACATTCAAGTCGGAAATATATTGACTCAAGTTTTTGTCTTTTGCATTTATTAATTTGAAGTTGTTTAATTGGTTTTTGTCAATTATTTTTTCAATTTCTTCGTTGGAAAAATAACTTAAATCTGATTCTTTTCTATTTAAATTATATGCTAAAACAGCTATGGCTTTATTTTCTTGAGAAATTGAATAAAACCCTGGTTCTTTTATTTGGTCGTTTATTTTAATATCGTAAGTACTTTCATTGTTTGATTGCTCTGGTATAAAAGAATAGTTTTCCTTTTGAACCGATAATACCTGATCATTTTTAATTTGAATATTGCTTAATTCAACTTTATCGTTATTACCAATTGTATAAAACAAATTATTGGTTGGAATACTTGATATTGCAATCTCCCAAAACAAAGGTACAAATAATGGATGACGACTAAAATTGGTAGATTCCTGTTCAAGTGGACAAGTAAAAATATAATATTTACTTTTTTCTCTTATTTTTGAAACCAATAATGGGTCACCATTTTTTAAGTTTATTAATACATCTTCATCGCTTAATTTCGATTTATCAAGTACATAATGCATAGAAACACTTGGCAAATCCATATTTTCGGGAATGCTTGAAAATATTGATTTAAAAATTGGATGATACAAATTTAATAATGCCACATTCGTTTTTGCCGTGTCAGCTTGTTTAAATGTTTTACTTTTTATGCCGCCTAAAAAATTATTATAACTTTCGATATTTCCTTTTTCAGATGGAATAAAAGCAATAGCACCACCATTTTTAGAAAAACGGTCGAGTTCTTGAATTAAACCAGAAGTTAGCTCATTTAATTGATTTAAAATTATTAAATCATTAACATTGAATTTATTATAATCAATTTGTTTTGATGTAGATTCGGTAAACACAAAAGCAGAATCGTTTCCAAATAATTTAAAAAAAGCAGAATTGTCGGCGCTTTCGCTAATTGATAAAATATTTATTTTTTCTTTCACCATAAATGTGAAATAAAATTTATCATCTGAAACAATTGGATAGTCGGTTAACTCAATATAACACTGATTAATTCCAGGATTATCCGACAAAAAAGAAAGTTCGGCAATAGCAGTACCACTGGATGGAAGCGTAATGCTTGTAAGTGTTTTCTGTTTGCCGTTTATAAAAAGTTTTATCGGAATATTTTCAATTTGATTAGCAGAACTGTTTTTAATGCGAGCAAAAACTTTTTCTTTTTTATTAATTTGATGAACAGGCGATTGCATCCAGCAAGAATCAATATAGATATTATTTACTTGAGCTGATTTTACTGGAATTAGATACACATTTAAATTTGAATCATTTTTAAATTTTGTTAAATCGCTACTATTTTTTTGAAAATCGCTGATTATAAATATTGATTTATTTTTAGCCTCTGTATTTAAAAGTGCATCTTTTTGACGTGCAACAATATCAGAAAGATTACGATAAACAGGACTAAAATCTATTTTATTTGTTAGTTCGACAAATTGATCTTTGTTGACAAAAAAGTTATGCTGAGGCTCAAAATCGTTTGTTGTAATTTGAAAAACATCCGAATTATTATATGATTTAATAATTTGAGCTGATTTAATTTTAGCCTCATCGAGCAATGTGCCTTGTTGAGACAATAGATTCATACTGCTTGTATTATCAATATAAATGCTAGCAGCCTTCTGCCCCAATACTTTACTAGAACCCGATTTTGGAATGTAGGGCTGAGCAAAAGCAAGCACTAAGCATACAATTGCAAGTATACGTGAAATAAGGATAAGTAAATGTTTAATTTTCGATTTTGCTTTACTTTCGAGATTTACCTGCTTTAAAAACCGAATATCAGAAAAATACACCACCTTATACCTTCTGAGATTGAAGAGATGTATAATAATAGGGATGCTGACAGCAGCTAAACCAGAAAGAAACCAAGGATAAACAAATTCCATTTGCAATGAATAAGATGCAAATTTAATGATTTTTAGGGAAAATTTGAAGTTGATTATTAAATAAGTTAATTGACAGTAAATTTATTGTCAAATATTTTTAACAGTAAAATCACTGTCAAAATTATTTGAAGTTGATATTTCTCAAAATATTTTCGTATATTTGTTTTATAATGGTTATTATATTAACCTTTAAACTAATATTTACATACAATGGATAATATATTAGCCAATAATAATTTTGAATTAGACGATTTTAATCCACTAGATTTAATGCGAAAAATTGCTGCAAATCTTAAACAAAAGCGTTTGTTTCTTAATTTTACCCGTGAGGATTTAGCCTCAAAATCAGGTGTTAGCTTAGGAACTTTAAAACGTTTTGAAGACAAAGCAGAAATATCGTTAAAACATTTGCTTATGCTAGCTATCGTTTTAAATGCAGTTGAAGAATTCAAATTGCTTTTTCAAAACAATATAAATTCAAGCATAGATAAGGTTCTAAAGAGTAAAAAAATAAGAAAGCGAGGTCGGAAAAATGATTAAACACACTGATTTAGTTGAAGTTTATTGGGACGAACAAAAGGTTGGACGCTTGGCGCTAGGCTCCAACAATCTCTGTTTATTCGAATATAATGCTGATTATCTTGCAAAAGGCATTTCATTATCACCTTTTCATTTGCCTTTAAAAGCAGGAACTTTTGTTGCAAAAAGAGATCCTTTCGATGGCATGTTTGGTGTTTTTAATGACAGTTTGCCCGATGGCTGGGGAAATCTTTTATTAGACCGATTTTTAATGAGCCAAAAATTCAATCCTTCATCATTGACATTATTAGATAGACTTAGTATTGTTGGCGATAATGGCATGGGAGTATTGTGGTATAAGCCAATTAATAAATTAACAAGTTTTACAGATATTACTGATGTAAATTTTCTAGCTAAGGAGGTTAAACTAATTTTAAACGATGACTATTCGGGCTCTTTAGAATTATTACTCAATAAAAATGGCTCTTCGGGCGGCGCCAGACCAAAAGTAATGATTGAAATAGATGGGAATCCTTGGATAATTAAGTTTGCATCGTCTCAAGACCCTGCTGATATAGGAAATATTGAATATGAATATTCACAAATTGCCAAAAAGTGTGGCATTGAAATGCCAGAAACACGTTTGTTTGAAGGAAAATATTTTGGTGTTAAGCGTTTTGATAGAAATGGTTCGAAGAGAATTCATACGCATTCTATGAGTGGACTTTTATATGCCAGCCATCGTTTTCCTTCGTTAGATTATTCTGAAATGTTGAAAGCAACTTTAGGATTAACAAGAGATATAAAAGAAGTTGAAAAATTGTATAGGCAGATGATATTTAATGTGTTGATGGGAAATAAAGACGACCACGCAAAGAATTTTTCGTTTATATTAAAAGAAAATTCTTGGAAATTGTCACCTGCTTATGACTTAGTTCCGAGTGAAGGTTTTTATGCAAATCATTCATCAACCATTTTGGGACAAGGAAATCCCACTTTAAAAGATATTTTTGCAGTAGCCAAAGAAGTTAGTTTATCGAAGAAAGTAAGTGAAAAAATTTTTGAAGAAGTTTATGAGGTTTGCAAACCTTTTAAATTAGTGGATTGGTAATTTTGTACTGATTTTTTTTAGTTTGCAGAATAAATTTTACTAACGTCATATTTTGGCTTTGGCACTTATTTATTTTGCTAAAACTTGATAAATATGACAGACCATTTTGCCGAAATAAAATCTTTCCTCTTATTAGAATTTCACTTAAGGAGTAATTTAAGCATCCAATTCCTTGAAGAACTAACAAAACTTCAAAGATCAATACTTCAGGTAGATATCGATTTAACGTATATTGAAGAACATATATCAAGCACAAATTTGTTCAATCAATTTTGCGTACTGTTTTTCAATATAAGTGGAACAATTGATTCAATAAATGAAAAATTAAACGCATCCAATGATAAAGCATTATGGATTTTAATGTTTTACAGCAACTTTGCTGAATTTGCAGCATTTGCAAAAGAAATAATATGCCACAAAAAATCAGTTGTTGCTACAAATATTTTCAAATATTACAAAGACGTAGCATGGAAACAATTAATATTATCATTGTATTACAAAGAAGAAATATTCAGTAAAATATTAGAGAAAACAATGATAAATATAGAGATACTCATTAAACAAAAGGAATTTCAATTAAGCTCTGAAAAAATAAAAGAAATTTATTACAAATACAAACTTTCAGAAGAATATGAATTTGAAAATTTATATGCTGATTTGATAAAAATTAAAAAATAATATAGTTGAGCTAAATTTTGTATATATTTGAAATAAAAATCATGGAAATAAACAATATAACCAACCTCTTAAATCAAGTTTCGGCTATTCGAAAGCAATATGAGAAAGTTGCGGAATTATCAGGAGAAAACTTTAATATTTTCAAAATTCTTAAATTGACTTCTGATGAAGTAAGAACACATTCCGCTTTCCTTGCAGAATTATTAAATCCACAAGGAAGCCACGGACAGAAAGATGAATTTCTAAAAATCTTTATCAACCATCTTAAAATCACTGATTTTATTGCCGAAAATGCTAATATAAAGGTAGAGCATCACATCGCTTATAAAACCGAAGATGAAGGCGGAAGAATTGATATATTACTAAAAGACAAAAATGGGAAGCATATTATTATTGAAAATAAAATTTATGCTGGCGACCAAGAGAATCAATTGATTCGTTATCATAATTTCGACCAAAATGCACCTATTTTGTATCTGACTTTATATGGAAACGAAGCAAATGACTATACTAAAGCTACAAAAGACCAAAGTATTCCAGATGAATTATTAAAATGCATTTCATATAAAACAGATATTATAGAATGGCTAGAACTTTGCAGGAAAGAAGCCGCAATGCACCCAATTTTGAGGGAGTCAATAACACAATATATAAACTTGATTAAATATTTAACAGGACAAACCATGAGTGAAGAATTAAAAAATGAAATTGCAGAAAACATTGTGAATAGCGAAATAAATTTCAAATCAGCAGAATTGATTTCAAATAATATCTACGCTGCTAAATTGCTATTAATTAGTAATTTCAAAAACCAATTGCAAATTCAAGCATCTAATCAAAGTATTGATTTAATTGATGATAGTTTAAATTTTACAGCTCATTCTAATTTGACTTTGACTTCACACTTTTTAAAAGAAAATAATTTATGTTTTTCCTACGCACCACAATCAAACAACCTAAATGATATTTGCAATGGAATTAGATGGTTAGATTTAACAATGCAATCAGATGATGTCCGAGCTAAATTAATCGAGTTTGCCAGAATTGAATTTGGCAGCAATAATTTTAAGTCAACCCCTTATTATCCAGTTCACTGGTATGACTTTCTTCCTAAAACATGGGACAATAATGTGTTTGTGAAAATTATTCATAACAAATTAGCAAATGAATTTATTTCCAGATTCAAGTTAATTGAAGAATTTGCAAAAAGAGCTTTGATGATATAGGTTTGAACTTATTGTATCATGTAGAATGGAAAAGATTGAATTAGAAATAATTGAGTATATTTGAAAAAAATTAATGTATGAGATTAAATGCAAAAATAACTAATAAGTCTTCAGACTACTATACGATATATTTTATAATTTCGGGTGGTCGGGATGTGGAATTATATAGTGGCGAGAAATTGTTCCTTACACGTCCTGAAGATGAAACATATACAGCTTGGGGTAATTATAGAAATATTAGTTTTGATGAAATAAAGTTTTTCTATTATAATTTGCCGATTTTAGATATTAATGATAAGTTATATGAGCCCATTATATGGTGGGAGCTTTTAACTAAGACTGAAAGACGAAATTTAACAGGAAATTACAGCCCTTATTTATTAAAAAACAACGAACCAGTTCCTGAAAATATTATTAGTTTAGTCTACCGAGAGTTTATTTTTGATCAATTTCTTAATAATATTATTTTACTTGCCGAATATGAAATTTACTTGAATTGGTGGAAGTTGTTACCATGGAGAACCCATGAAAAAATATTCTATGAAAATTTAAAGGGAGTACATCATTATAATTATACATTTGATGATATTAAAACCTTATTTGAATTAAACTTATTCAGTAAAGAAGATTTAAAAATACTTAATTGGTGGTTTAATTTTTCAGAAAACAAGAAATGGGAGTTGAGTTCCAAATGTTCAAATCCTCATTTTAATGTAAAAGCTCTAAATTTAGAAGAAATAAAAATTCTATATTCTAAAAATAATGAATTATAAAGACAATCAATAGCATTATTTATATATTACTACGATACGTTTGGGGCTTTTCAGAGTAGTAATTTCATCAACATTAAAGGATAATAAAGTCAAGCTTGGAATAACCATGTTTAAAGTAAATACTAGTAGAAAACCTGGTCTAATTCTTTCGGTTGATTATTTTTAACATGGAGTATTCTATTTTAAATTCAAATAAAAAAATAAATTAAAACATGAAAAATTATTGGTGTTTTAGAGTTGATACAAGTCAAATTAATTTTTTTACTACAGAATTAATTGAAGGTCGGTTAAGACAAGGTTGGGGTTGGGATAAAGCTCAAGATTTAAGAGATTTTAAGCTAGATGAAGGAGCTGGGCGAAATAGACCGATGTTCAACAAAGTTAAAAAAGGTGATATTTTATTAATTCCACAGCTTCCGAGTTGGGGAGAAGTTGCAATGGTTGAAGCAACTGATGATTGGAACAAAGGCTATCTTTTTGAAATTGAGCCTTCACTGGGTGATTATGGGCATATTTTCCCAGCTAAATACTTGAAAAAGTTTACGCGTAATAATGAAAATGTCACCGGAAACTTGCGTTCCACACTGAAAAACCCTTCTAGATTTTGGAATATAAACCATTATGCAGATGATGTAGAAAAAATACTTAAATCTCAAGTATCAGAACTGTCAAAAAGACAAGATTATAACAGCAGGTTAGAAAGTTCTATTGGAACCGTATTTAATGAGGTTTTTGATGAAGCAGAATTTGCAAATAAACTCTACAATAAATTAACGGAACAGTTTACTCGAGAAGAATGGGAGTTTGCTCTTGTTTATGGACTAAAACAAATGTTCCCCTTTTATCAAATTGAAAGAGTTGGTGGAAAAGAGGAAAAAAATCATGGAACAGATATTTTGATTAAACTACCTAGTATATTGAGTAATTATAGCTATGCTATAGCCATTCAAGTTAAAGACTATGAAGGTTTTGTAAATCAAGAAGTAATTACTCAAATAAACAAAGCCGATAACTATTGGGAAAGCGAAAATCTTAGGCTAATAGAAAAAATAGTTATAATTACAAAAGCGAAAAAAGATGACAATATTAGACTTCTTGAACATGACGAAAATGTTAAATTTATTTTTGCAAATGAATTAAAACAATTGTTTAAAGAGATAGGAAAATGTTTTATTGGAATGAAATAGATGCCAAAATCTATTTATTTTATACAAATAGTGAAACTTATAAAAAGCGATTGATTCACCTCAATCGGATTTTTTTTTCAAACGACATATTTTGACTATCCTCTCCATTTCCTTTGTAGAAAGATATAAAACATAAAACTATGAAAACTAAAAGGAAACATATTGGAATTTGTTTACAAAAAGAAAATTATAATCAAACAGAAATTGACACATTAGTAAAACCGCTTGAAATTTTTAAAAGGGACGGAAAAGTAAATACTTTTTATGCTGATGAATTAATTTCACAAGCCAGATGTTCTCACAAATATGGCGTTTTCGACTTTGGTAATATTGTTAGAGAAATATTACCAAAAGTGGAAAATCATATCAATCCAATTGATTTCAGTCTTCGCATTCAGAGTGGAGTTCAAGAATTAAAGCTTTTTGCCGACAAATTCGAAATTAACAATTCTGTTTATCAAAAAATGCTAGTTCTATCTAGTAGTTCAAATGGAGCTTCGCCCTTATTAATGAATATTGGATTATTCCGACAAGTTTGTTCAAATGGATTGATGGCTGGCGTTGGCAACAATGATTTCAAGATTATAACAAAACATTTCAATAATACAATTGAATTAAATTCCAGATTATTAACTGAAAGAATGGATTTAGTTGAAGAAACTATTTTCAAACAACTTGAATTTATTAATAAAATGGAAAATGAACAGGTTTCCTATAAAAAATGCATTGATAATCTTATGCTAAAACCAAATACAGATGAACGCAAAACCTTGTTTCAATCCATAAAAAAGTTTGGAGTTAATCTATTAAGTAGCGAAAGCGATAAATTAGATTTAACACTTAATGAATTCCAAATTAATGCTTTAAATAATCCTGTTGGACTTTTACGAAATGAAGAAGGTTTTGAAGATGTGATTATTCCCAAAATAAATGCGTATAATTGCTATACTGAAGTTTTTAGATTTGCATATCATTTTATTAATGAACGTGAAAACAGGAGAATTTCTGAAATATTACTTAACTAAACATTATGAATCGACTATTCCTTGATGATATTCGCAATCCAATTGATGTATTTAACCACACTTGTAGTTGTTTGCTTAAAATAAGCATTGTAAATTATCAAGAACACTGGCATATAGTCCGTTCATACAATGATTTCACAATTTGGATTACTCAAAATGGCTTGCCAGATTTAATTTCCTTCGACCACGATTTGGGAGATTACGATTCAACAGATTGCACATCAGAAAAAACAGGGTATGATTGTGCTAAATGGCTAGTAGAATATTGCTTGGATAATAATAAAGTACTACCTGAATTTGCAGTTCATTCGGCAAATCCAATTGGGGCAGAAAATATCAAAGGATTATTAAAATCTTTTATTAAAAGTAGAAATTAAAATTCAAACGTCATTCTTTGGCGTATCAGGTTCATAGATTTGCATTGTTAAAATTATTTATCATTAAAAAACAATTCAAATTATGGCAAATTATTATTGTGAGTATTGCGGACAAAAATCATCAAGTGTTTCATTGCTAACTGCTGGCAGTTGTCCTCGTCATCCAAATGGCGCTGGTAAAGGTAAACACAAACTTTACGAAGGAAGCGAAAAAGACAAATACAGCTGTAAATATTGTGGGCAACAATCTACATCTATAAGTTTACTTACAGCAGGCTCTTGTCCTCGTCACCCAGATGGAGCAGGAAAAGGAAAACATTCACCAGCACTTTAAATTAACATAGGCAGAGATTCAATTTCTGCCTATTCAAATTTCATATTATGAATGAAAGACAACAAAAATATTTTGATAAGAGAATTGCTAAATATAAAACCGATAAATCGTTTGTATTTACGCCTGAAGCTGTTGCTAAAATTGAGAAAATAAGCAAACTATTTATTGAAAAAGATGCCGAAATAGTAAGCTTTTGGGAAGCATTTAAAGAACGAAATAAAGATTTTATTGATAGTCATGATGATTTGATGTACGAAGTAATTATTTCGTGTTTTTCAAGCATAGACACGAACGTTGAAGAAGGCGATTCTATTTGTTCTTTTGAAATGCTGGGTGTGGAAGAATATTTTGATGATAAGACCGACATTCCTTATGATGATTGGAATTTATTGCATAATCATCCTGAGTTAAAATACATTAAAATGACTTACACTATGCATTGTTTATGCGAACACACCGATTTAACATGGCAACAGATTATTGACATAGATGAAATTTGGTGGGATTTTAAAATTGATTTTCAAAGAATAGTGGAGTTTAAATCATAAATTCTTTACTTTTACAGAACTAAACTTTACCCATGAACACATTCACAGCACTAGATTTTGAAACGGTACAAGGCAAACGTTGGAGTATTTGTCAGGTTGGTATTGTACGAGTAGAAAATGGCGTTATAGTTGAAACAGTAAACAAATTAGTTTGTCCACCCAATAATTTCTACTTTTATAAAAATACCGAAATTCATGGTATTGATTCAAGCCATACATATAATTCGCCTACATTTCCAAAGGTTTGGGAAGAAATAAAACACTTAATTCAAGGCAGAACAGTTGTTGCACACAATGGAGCTTTTGATTTTAATTGCTTGAAGCAAACTATAGATTTTTACAGATTGGAACATCCTGAATATGTGCAAGCTTGTACTTATAAAATATTTGGAGCGGATTTGGCAACATTATGCCGAAAACATAAAATTCAATTAAATCATCACGATGCTTTAAGCGATGCAATGGCATGTGCTAAACTTTATTTGATGCATTTAGAAAAACAGAAATAATTTAAACATCAAATCAAAGAAATATCACTCTTTAATTGGGGTATGTCTTTTTGAATTATAGCCCAAACGATATCATAGTTTATACCCGAATAATGATGAATTAATTTATCTCTTAGTCTTCCAATTTCTGACCAAGAAATGTGTTTATGTTTTTCAGTAAATTCGGGTGTTAAACTTTTTACAGCCTCGCCTATAATTTCTAAATTCCGAACAACAGCATCTTGGGTTTTAATGTCATACATAAAGTTATCATAATCCAGGTCAAGAACAAATAATTCAATTCTTCGTATACATTCTTCAATATCGAGTATCCTTATATCATCACGCTGCTTCAACATACTCAACTGTATTTATAATATTATCAATCACCGACTTAACTCGAATACTTTTTAAACCCTCTGGAGTTAATACATCTACTTTTTTATCGAATAATTGCTCTAAATAATCACAAAGGTTAATGAATTTAAGTCCTATTGGTTCGTTAAATTCAATTATCAAATCAATGTCACTTTCTTCATTAGCCTGATTTGTTGAATACGAACCAAATAACCCGATTCTTTTAACTTTAAAATCAGCTTCCAATTTAGGAAATTCCTTTAGCAACAAGCTTTTAATTATCTCCTTGGTTATCATAGGTTTTGACATTAAAACTTTACATTAATAATTATCCCAAATATACGATATATTTTGAAAAATAAATATTTGAATAAAACATTTTATCAACGTCATATATTGGCGTTAATAATATCTATCTTTGCTTTAGCAAATACAAATAATTATGTCAAAGCTAGAATCAAACATCCGTCAAAACTTAATTATCAATAAATTAAGACGAAAACCATCAACTTTTGGAGAAATATGCGATTTCCTTGATCGTGAATCAGAATTGCAAGAAAGAAATTTGCGTATTTCGTTGCGAACATTTCAGCGCGACAAGCTAGAAATTGCAACACATTATCATATAGTTATCGATTATGATTCATCACAGCAAGTGTACAAAATTGTTGAAGAATTACACGATGAAGTGAAAAGCAGAATGTTAGAATCATTTGAAATTTTTAATGCGCTAAATATCACCGATGGAATTTCAAAATATTTGCATTTCGAAAAACGCAGTCCGCAAGCAACCAACAATTTAAATGGAATAATCCATGCTATTCAAAATAATTTTCAAATCGATTTTGTTTATCACAAATTTTGGGGCAGCAAACCCGAACAGCGCAAGGCAAATCCACTTGCACTAAAAGAATTTAGAAATCGCTGGTATGTTGTGGTACAAGACACAAAAGACAATGCAATAAAAACATTTGCATTAGACCGAAGATTCAGCGAATTCCACGCAACTCGTGAACATTTTATTTATCCTGAAGGCTTTAGCGTAGAAAATCATTTTAAAAACTGCTTTGGAATTATAAGTCCAAATGATGAAAAACCACTGGATATAGTTCTTTCATTTCAGCCATACCAAGGAAAATATATAAAGACAATGCCACTACATGAAAGTCAGGAAATACTAATTGACAATGAAAAAGAACTCAGAATAAAATTAAAAATTTGTATCACTTTTGATTTTATAAAAGAATTACTTAGTTATGGAACTAGTATGCAAGTAGTAGAACCCACAGCACTTATATTGGAAATAAAAGAAGAACTTAAAAACACATTGAAGTTTTATAAATAAACACCTTTCCTCCTGAAAAACTTACTTCCCTCCTTTTCCTTTAGACGAAGTATTTCTGTCGCCATCGCGGAAATTATATCGTATAGAAAATCCTACAGAGCGTCTATTTCGGTTATTGAATGATTCGGAGTGCATATCTCTTCCCATCACATTATTTACAGAACCTTCTTTGTACAATCCATACAATAGATTATTAAAACTCAGTGATAAACGCAAATTATTTTTAAAAAAGGTTCTACTGTATGATAAATCCATATTAAACTTCGGCATTTCATATCCCATGGTCGAAATTTGTTTGCTGTTATAATATATATTTGCCGATGCAAAGTTTTTTCCTTTACGATACTCAATATCACTAGACAAATCGCAATTCCAGCTATTTCTAATTAAATTTTCAGCAGGAACACCACTTGCAATTAAATATGGCTTAACTTTAGTAATATCAACTTTGCTATAGAACCAATTGGTATTAAAACTAAAAGTAAATGCCTTGCCAAATGTTTTATAGAAAGAATAGAACAATCCAAGCGACTGATTTTTCTCTAAATTCATCGGTTTACTTAATGTAGTTACTGAATCTATTGGAATATCTACGTTAGTATAATTATTATTTGTTGATTTTACAAATGCCTGAAGCGATGTATTCCACTTTTCATCTGTAAATGTGTATCCAAAATAGACGGACTGATTTAAAGCAGGTTTTAAATCAGGGTTTCCAGTTGACCAGTTTCTTTGGTTTGAAGAATCAAGAAATGTTTCAAACATATCAACGCTATAAGGCATTTGTGAATTACAATCATACGATAATTTTAATTCTTTTTTATCACTTATATTATATTTGATAGTGGCAACTGGCAATAATTTATTAAACATTTTATTAGTGGATACTAAAGTATCAGATATGCTTGAATAATAAATAGTTCTGTCGCCTTTAGATATTTTATTTTGCAATGACACACCTGCGTCAATTTTTATTTTTTTTAGTGTTGTACCAAAATGTGCTGACAAGGAGTTCTCATAATCTTTTGTTTTGTTATTTTTGAAAAACCCATATTCGTAAATATCATTTCTAATAAAATTAGAGGAACTATTATCGAATGAATTATTGCATGAATACTCAATATTCCATTGTGTTTTATCTGATATTGGATTATTATAAAAAACGCTAAACCACATATAGTCTGAAGCATATTTTCTATTTTGAGATTCAATGATATCTGGTGAATACAAATAATCTATTGCACTTTTACTGAGAGAACTACTATTATAAGTACTCCCCCAAAAATCTATTGTTAATTCTTTCCCCAGCGTATCAATTTCTGCCGTATAGGTTAAGCCTAAACTCAAGCTTTTGTTTCCTTTAGTTCCCTCGGTATTGCTATTATCAGTATAGCTATCAACAATTGTGTTAGTATTCGCATTTATTATGTTAGAAGAACTAAATGAGCTGTTTTTATTTATATAATTTGTATTTGTCCCAATTTGAAAGTCTATTTTTGATTTTTCATTAATTGTGTATTGCATTCCTGCATATTCCCATAAACCTGCCCATTTGCCATTAAATTTTGATGTTGAAGAATCAATAAAACTTCCATTTTCATCGCTTCGCGTGCCCCAAGATTTTGAATTTGAGACCCAGTTGTTTCCCCATGTTCCAAGATTATTATAAATGAGAAATTTCTTAACTTTATAATTGACATTTGAATAAACATGCCCATTTTGAATTAAAGCAGAATCACCAACTGTAATATTACTACCAAAAGATCCGCTTAAACCTTCTAAAACTACTTTTTTCATTTTAATATTTACGATAGCTCCAGCTGAGCCATTTCCCTTCCCTCGCATTGTTGGATCAATTACTTCAATCTTATCAACATCAGCTATTGGAATCATTTCTAACTTTGGATACATCCTCTCGGCCGGTGTATTGTTTATGCGAACGGTGGCGGTATTTCCTTTGAATTTAACTATGCTATTTTCTTCATCTACTACAATTCCAGGAATTTTTTTAAGCAAATCAAAAATATTTCTAGCAGATGCAACTGCACCTTCGCTCATATTGAAAACATCTCTGTCGAATTTCTTTTCTACAAACGGACGAAGTGCCGATATTTCTATACCTTCTAATTCTTTAGAAACAGTATTCATTAATATATCTGCTATCGTATAAATTACGGTAGTATCAATAATTGATATATTAATTTTTTTCGAGGAGTATCCAAACAAACGAGTTTGAATATAAATAGAGTCTTTAACCGACGTATTCAGAGAGAATTCGCCTTTTTCATTAGTTATACAACCAGTAATTAAAGAATCTTTTTGATTTTTTAATAAAACTTCGCAGTAAGGAAGGAATTCTTTACTTGTTGAATCTTTTACAACACCTTTAATATTAATAGGACTAGCATATATTGATGAAAATCCTAAAATCAAAATGGCAACAACTAAAAATGTTTTTTTCATATATCAAAAAATTACTACAAACTAAAACGTTACAGATAATAACGTCAAAATTATCATTTAGGTACATGAAAAAAAAGAAAATTTTAAAATAAATCGCAACAAACTGATTTTCTGCATTATTTATTATTAATTAAAACAGTAAGTGCATTTTTTCTTGTTTATTCCATTTGGCTTTATAATCACTTTCAACAAAAAATATTTTCAAATCTGCTTTATAATCGGCATCTACAAAATAAACTTTCTTTTTCGCCTTATAATCGGCATCAACAAAGAACCATAAACCCTTGTTATCAGTTGCTTTGTAATCAGCGTCCACTTTATAAACAAGCAAATCTGCTTTGTAGTCGGCATCAACCACATAAACTTTAACATCTGCTTTATAGTCAGCATCAGTAATAAATACTTTCTGGGCTAAAGTGTTTTTTGAAAAAGCAAAGCTTAAAATTATTGATAAAATAAAAAAATATTTATTCATAATATGTTGTATTAAGTTTGTATTATTTACTTCAAGTACAAGCGTTTAAAATTTTTACTAAACAATAGCATTATCGATATATATAGCATTTCCAAAAGCTAAAATAGGAATAAAAACAAAAGGCAAAAGCACCATTCCTGCTGTAAAAAAGTGGTTTTTAGAAAAATTTTTAGAAATATTATACAAAATAATAATATATAAAACTATGTTTACACCTGGAATCATCAAGAGAAAAATCCACCACCAAGGCTTTTTAGCAATTGAACACATTATTAGAACATTATAAATAGGTAATAATATAGCCCACCCTTTTTTGTTTGCTTTGGTATAAATTTGCCACCATGAGCTAAATAATAAAACAGAAATAAAGAAAAATGAAGCTATTAAAATTGCAGCTATCAAAAAAATATTACTCATGATTAAAAATGTTTTGAAATGCTGAATCAATATTTGATTTTTCAACAAATTGCAATGAAGGAGATTCAATAAAATCGCCTATCTTCAAATCAGACCAAATTTTATCAATTCTATTTATTGTTTCTGCATTTGATACTACAATATTTGGCCAATCTCTTCTGAAATTATTGTCAATATTCTTAGCACAAGCATTTATCAATAGAATTTTTTCATTGTTTGTTGATACGACAATTTGAACATCAATTGCAGGATCAAAATTATTTGATAAACGCCATATAAATAAATTATCATTCCCTAAAAGCATGTCTGAGTTAACTAATAAAACTGAATTGATATTTGATAAATCTGAATTTTCAAGACGTTTTTTAAGATCTTTAATTTCGATACTTGAATTAGATTCTGAAATAACAATTAATACCCCATATTTTAGGTAACGCTCATCAATTATCAGACCATAAGTTATATTAGATATTGAAATTTCATTATCATCAACTAATCGGGTAGAAAACTTTTTGGTTGCATCAATTCCAATCTTACCCCCATAGGCAAATTGATACGATGCATGGTCTAAAACATCACTCGGACCTTTGTTTATAAGAATATCTGATTCTATATTGACATTGTTTACAATTACTTTCATCAACAATTCTGGGTTTTTAATATCAAAATCTTCATCAACAATAATCATTATTTTATTAAACATCATTTGACCTGCACCCCACAATGAATTCATTATTTTTTGTGCATGACCAGGATACATTTTATTAATTTTAACAACTGCAATATTATGAAAACCACCCTCATTAGGCAAATACATATCAAGCAACTCGGGAAGCATAGAAAGCTGAATAGGTTTAATAAATAACCGTTCGGTTGCTAATCCCAGATAGGCATCTTCCTGAGGAGGCACCCCAACAATTGTAGCTGGGAACACCGCATTGTTTTTGTGAGTTATACATGTAACATGAAATTTAGGGTAAAAATCGGGTAATGAATAATATCCAGTATGATCTCCAAAAGGACCTTCGAAAAACAATTCTTCAGATGGGTCGACATAGCCCTCAATTACAAAATCTGAATCGGCTGGAACCATTAAATCGTTAGTGATGCATTTAACCAATTCAACACTTTTTTCTCTTAAAAATCCAGCTAAAATATACTCATCAACATTATCTGGCAATGGTGCAGTAGCTGAATAAGTATAAACAGGGTCGCCCCCTAAAACAACACTTACAGGCATTTTAATACCTAACTTTTTATATATATCAAAATGCTTTGCTCCAGTTTTATGAATGTGCCAATGCATCCCTGTGGTTTTATCATCAATAATTTGCATGCGATACATACCTACATTTTGATTATTCGTTTCAGGGTCAATTGTATGAACAAGTGGTAAAGTAATAAATTTCCCTCCATCAAAAGGCCAACATTTAAGAACTGGCAAAATATCTAAGCTGGGATTCATTATTATATTATCGTGGCATTCTCCCTTTCCTTTGATTTTACTTGGCATAAATGATGATACCTGAGCTAACTTAGGAAGCATTTTTAATTTGTCAAATAAAGTTTCCTTGGGAGACACAAATTCTTTAAATATATTTTCAATTTTATTTCCAATATCATCCAAATCAGAAACATTTAAAGCATAGCAGATTCGTTTATTTGAACCAAACATATTTATTAAAAGAGGAAATTTTGTTCCGTTATTATCAAAAAGCAGCGCAGGACCTTCATTTTTAATTATTCTCTCATAAATTTCTGTAATCTCTAAATCAGGATTTACATATAATTTAATCCTTTTCAACTCATTTTTATTTTCCAAAAAATCAACAAACGAAGCTAAACCTCTGAATTTCATATTAAATATTTTATTTATAATAAACTATAAATTTAGTACAAGTTATCAATATTTAGCATAAAAAAATTATGAAGACTTAAAATTTATTTGTAAATTGTATCAGTAAAACTTTAAAACATATTTTTTTATGGAAAAACATTCAAGAGTAATAACATTTGCAGGAAATCCTTTAACATTAGTAGGAACATTAACAAAAGTTGGCAGTAAAGCACAAGATTTTACAGCATTAAACAATCAACTTCAACCTGTTAAATTATCAGATTTTGCAGGAAAAATAAAAGTAATATCAGTAGTACCATCTGTAGACACTGGCATTTGCGAAGCACAAACACGTTGGTTTAATAAAGAAGCAGCAGAATTAGAAAATGTAGCTATTTTAACAATTTCATGTGACTTGCCATTTGCACTTGGTCGCTTTTGTGGAGCTCACGGAATAGATAAAGTTGTAACTGTATCTGACCATATTGCTACTGAATTCGGCATTAAATATGGTTTTTTAATTGAAGAATTAAGATTATTATCAAGAGGCGTAGTAGTTATTGATAAAAATGACAATGTTACTTATGTTGAATATGTAAACGAAGTTACTAATCATGCTAATTATGACCAAGCATTGATTGAGATTAAAAAGTTGGTTTAACATTTTTAAATTATATTTTAAAAGAGCGAAATTGAAATTTCGCTCTTTTTTTATGATCTTTTGAGCCGCATTCTAGATTTTGCATCTCGCTGAAAAATAATCCATCGTTTTTTCTGTGAATATTTCAAAGTAAAAACTTTCGCTTGTTTAATATCAGCTTTAGTCCCTATTTTAAGCCTTTGCCAAATTCTTTCATGAAGATAATAAAGAAATACTTTGGTAAACACCTCAGTAAATCCTATACTAAAAGCTTTTGTGAAATTTCCTGTAACAAAAAATGCAATAGTTATTGTGTCTAAAGTACCAAATATTCGCCAACTTACCCCTTTGATAAGACTTCTATGGTGTTTGTCTTTTTTAACAATATGTTTATTTGCTAATACAATTTTTTCGCGACCAAAATTTGTCCTTAACCAAACCCGCTCATGAATATAGAATAAAATGATCTTTGTAAAAACTTCAATTCCGCCAATTTTAAGAGCTGTACCAATTTCTCCAGTAAACAACCAAGAAAGGAATATTGTATCAAGCGTGCCTATAATACGCCATGTAGCTCCCTTTATTAAGCTTCTGTGATGTTGCTCGTGCATTAATTTATTGATTAAAATATATTAGTCTAAATATAAAGATATTTTAAATGTCTTTATATCTAATATCAACAAAAAATACATTCTACATCAATTTGGTTTTGAGTGCCAATAAAAAAGCATCAAAAATTAGTTTAATTATTATTTTAAGACAATCTTTTTTGATAAAACCTTATCTGTAGTTTCCAACATCAACATGTAAACGCCAGGTTTTAAATCAATATCTCTTATATAATATTTATTTGTGCCTTTTTTCGAGATAATATTTTTATCAAATATTTTCTGACCTGCAACAGTGTAAAGCATTATACTGATACTTTCATCAATAATTCCTTTGTAGTTAATTGTAATATTTGAGCCCTCTTTTTCAACTGAGATTATTTCAAATGATTCTTTATCATTGCAATTTAAAGCTATTGGATTGAAAAATTCAAACTGTCCATCGAAATCAGTTTGTTTTAAACGATAAAATATGGTAGGATTATTAAAATCTACTGTATTATCCGAAAGTTGATACGATTGAACAGTGCTTGAATTTCCTTGAGAATTAACCGTACCAACTATATCCCATAACTGCATATCGTAACTACGTTCAACTGTGAAAAAATTATTGTTCGTTTCAGATGCCGTTTTCCAATCTAATTCAGCAGTGTATTCATTGCAATTAGCATTAAAAGACAATAGTGTAATAGGCAATATAACACTTTGATCGCCTGCACCACCAGCATCGCTGAAAGTTGAAAGTCCATTCCATTTTAAGGTATTTGTATTATAATCCGTGCCTGTGGTATTTCCCTCTTTAGTAACTCCAGTTAAAAGTGTAGAAGAAGTTGGAACATACCATACACTTCCGCTCTTTTTTATAGGGAGCAAAGTTGTCTCAGTAGTTCCAGAATGAATATCGGCATCATCATAAACTAATGTTAAATCATAGTTTGGGGTTGTCATACCTGATTGAGTATAGCGCCAAAACCTATCAATATAATTTGTAATTGATACATTCATTCCTGTAACTTTCTCTGCTTTAGTGTATACAGTTAAATCTGCACTAGATAAACCAGCACTACTGTTAAGAGTAAAAGTAAGTGGAGTATAGTGTGAAGCATCTCCAATAGGATATAAATAAGTAGAATTAGATGTAACAAACCTTTTCAAATAACCAATAGTACCCGAATTATCATAGGCTATAATGTATCGAGCTGAACTCTGTCCAGTGATACTGCCATTTGAGCTACCCGAAACACCAATAGTTAAAGTGTTTGCACCAGTTGCAACTTTACTATCTGCAGCAAAATTAAGTGTATTTCTAACATTAACAGCTCCACCAAGTGTTTTAGTTCCTGAACCTGAACTGGTTAAATTATATACTGTTGCAGCTGGAAATGACTGACTGGCACCATCCAAAGTTACTGTACTAGTTGAATATGCATAAGTACCCAAACTTGTAATAGTTGTTCCTGCTAAGTTGATTGCAGCTGCATCAGTAGCAGTAATAGCTCCTCCAGTAGCATCAAATCCGCCATCTACATTTATAATTCCAGTTGAGACAGTAAGCGTTCCTGCTCCAGAATAATTATTTGCAACATTTAGCGTATAAGTTGAAACCGTAACCGCTCCTGCATTAGTTAAATTATTTCCTAATGATAGATTCTTTGACAACTGTGTAGCAGGTGTATTTGTTGAATTAACGGTTAAATTATACAAAGAAATATCGCTGTTGATTTTAAATGTTTTACTAGAACCAGTGGAGGCATTTCCGATTTGGAAGGTTCCGCCAGTAATAGTTTTTGTGCCACCAGCAACAATATTAATATCGTAACCACCAGCGTTAGCATTTGGCGATTCTAATATTATTGTTCCACCTGAAATATTAAGATTTAAATTAGTACTTGCATCGAAAGTTCCATAACTAGCTTCGTTAACTCCTGATTGATTAACAACCATTGTTCCCGCTGACATAGTTGCACTTCCAGCAATTCCATCAAATTTCCCTGCTATATATACCGTTCCGCCATCTTGTATATAAACTGACGTTGCAACATCATTTTTAAACCCTTTATCAGCCGATGTTGCGAAATAGGCAGTACCACCCGAAATCCGAACATAACCTTCGTTATTAAAAAGCCAAGTAGCATGTCTGGCATCGTATACTCCATTTATAAGATGGAATCCTGCTGTTGCAGCAACATCAGATGTAGGATTAATTTTGTCAATAACCGAAATTGAAGCGTTATTATAAACAATTTTCCCATTGGTATACACTGCATTATAAGTGATATTACATGGAACACTAATATCCACAGAATAGGTTAAATCGGAACCTTTATCAACTTGCAATTCATAAAAGCTGGTTGTACTACTTCCACTTACAACACTATTCAAACTTCTAAAGAACTGCACTGTGCTTGTGCCTGATGTATAAGTTGCATTATTAACCCAATTATGACCTACATAAACAGTTCTATTGGCACTATTAAATTCACCAGCAGTTAAAGTTAAATCATAATTAACATTCAATGCATTTGTAGATAAGGTAGCACTAGTACCATTTAAAATAAAATTATAAAAAAGTTCGGAAGTACCACTTCCACCAGTTATTATAGTTGATGTGCCATTAAACTCAACAGTTCCAGAATTTGCAGTAAAAGTTCCACCAGCTGAGTTCGTCCAGTTACCTGAAACGTACATCGTAGCACTTGCGTCTGGCTTTAAAATACCTGCGGCATCAATAGTAATATCTTTAAAATAGGATGCTGTTGCAGGTTGAAATTGACCATCAGTAACAGTCAGCGTATTACTAACATAAATAGCATCTGCATCTACATCATTTGTGTTATCAGGAGTGCCATAGGAATTATTAATTGTAAGATTGTAAAAACGTTTTCCTACACCCGAGCCACCAGTAGTAACAGTTTGTGCGACTGCTCCATTAAAAGTAACTGTGCCGCTTTGAGATGTATATGTTCCTGCATTCGACCAATTACCTGCAACGTTTAAACCATAGTTTGAAGCTGAAGCATCTAATGTTCCATTTGTAATAGTTAGGTTACCTAGAACATTGAGTCCTGTAGTTTGAGTAAGTGTTTGCCCTGAGCGATCGATAGTTAAATTATAAAAATTTGCACTCGAATGCAAGCCTATATTTGAAGATGCAGCACCATCCATAGTAATAGTTCCGCCAGAAGGTGTAAAGCCACCATCATCGCTTGCCCCATCCCATTCTCCAGCACATTCAATAGTACCGCCTGAAACTTCTTCAGTCATAGTAGCAGAAAGTTCTATTTCAGCATTTATATCTAATGTTCCTGAATTTAAATCTACAAGACCATCCCAATCAAATTTTCCAGAACCCTCTAATTCACCACCATCAAATTGCAGTTCGCTAGTACTAGCAATAATAAGAGTTCCACTTACCGTTAATTTGCCCGATTGCATTGTAAGAATAGCAGTACCTTGTAACTCTAGATTAGCACAAACAGCATCTGCTTCATCAATAATTGGGGCATTTGTATAACTAGCACTTGTGGGTATTATAGCACCATTGGAACTAGTAGGAACAGAATTAGACGTCCAGTTTGCAGCCGTTTTCCAATCGCTACTTGAACTACCATCCCAAATAAAAGTTTGAGCAGATTCGTAACAGCCTTTAACACCTACACCACCATTAGCAACAGAACGATTACCAACTGTTCCATTAATATCATCAGTACAACCTGAAATAGCACTTAAATTTGCGCCAGTTCCAACAGTAGATAAATCAGTACTACTTAAAGAAGCATCAGAATTAACGGTAATTGATCCTGTAGTTGTATGTGTTGCGCTCAAAAGTGTATTAGTTTCAGCATAGGTTTTAACTGTCGCACCCCATTTTCCAGTTTGAGCAACTGTAGTTGCTGAAATAAAATTATAATCAGCTGTAATTGCAGCTCCACCAGAGAGACTTGGCACCTCAACAGCAAAATGAGAACCTGTTCCACCTGAACGAGTATTTAGAAAAATATTATTTCTTGCATCAACTGAGCCTCCTGCAGAAGAATAAATTAGAGCAGCTTCGCTATAAATACCTCCTGTTTCTGTGCCAGAAATGTTGATAGTATTATAATACGCTTTAAAATCTCCACCACTAAATTTTATTCCATATATATATACATCACAAGTATTTGCTCCATTACTTATAGCAATATAGTTATTTATATAATTAGAAGCTGTTCCAACTACATGTGAAGCTTCAATACCTATTAAATAACATGTTAGCCTTGTGCTTGTTAACCCTGAAATTTTATTTTTGCTAACTGTAACACCAACAGCACCTATCTTAATTCCTTCTACATGTGGAATACCAGCAGAAGATGTGTTATTTAAATTTGATATAACATTAGAATTAACAGTTGCAGTAGTTGGGGATGTGCTAGTAGAAACTACAATGCCTTGAGTGCCATACACATCAGTTGAAGTTGAATTAAAGTTTGTAATTGTATTATTGTTAATATTAAAATCAGTGTTATAGTCATTATATTCAATACCTACAAGTTCTTTATCAGTTCCAGCACCTGCTGTTTGGGTAAGCCCCTGAATAGTATTATTAGTGATTGTTTGAGTTGCTGATGCACAATCTAAAACATAAATCCCTGTTAATCGATTATCATCTAACAAAGTAATATTGTCTGTTGTAGAATTGCCAATATTATTGTATGTTATAGTATTCGTTCCTGCGTTTATTAATACTAAACAAGCTAAGCTTGCAATATTAGACCCGGCTAGGGATATTGACCCAATAGTATTATAACTAATATTGTTTGAACCACTAGAATTCATATATATCATATACATTCCATTAGCACCTGAGCCATTGTCTGTTATAGAAATACTTCCTGTTCCTGAGTTTGCTCCAATAATATTAGCATTGCTGTTAGAACCAACAGTGAAATTACTTGAGCCGTTTAAATTTAAAGCTATAAAAGAAGTAGCAGCTGTAGTAGTTGTTGTAAAGGCAATATTAGAAATAGTATTAGCACTAACAACATTTGTGCTACCGCCCGAACAGCTAGCTCCAAAAGTAATACCATAGAACTCATATACAGAAGTAGCAATTGTCATAGCACTACCTCCACAAGTTATAGCTTGACCGCCAATAAAATTATTTGTTACAGAATATCCACTTCCAGCATTAATATTAATAACATAGAAATCTTCACTAGGAGTTTGACTTCCCGTTTGATAAAAGCTGTTTCCAGAAATAGTCCAAGCGTCTGATTCACTTGAAACTGCTACTCCACTAGTTTTAAAATCAACTATTTTATTATCAGTTATAATATTGCCATCGTTTGTTTTAGCGGCAGTTCCTGCAGAATAAATTGCATATTTATGATTTTGACCCGAATACTTTTGAATAGTATTATTGCTGATTGTATTTGCATCATTTCCAGATGTTTGAGTTGTAGTAGAAAATAAAATTGTAGAGCCTGTTGAATAACTTCCACTAACAGTGCAATATTTTAATTTATTATTTGTTGCATCATTTATAAATCTTACAACAGGAGCGCCTGTATTTGAGTTTTCAATTGTTAATTGAGAGGTAATGCCAGCTCCACCAGGACGACCATCAATTGTAACATAGTCAACATTATTATAATCAATAATTGCAGTTGCATTAGTTTCAGAAATCACCAAACCTGTAGCATCTGATTTAGGTCTTATTGTTAAGGTAATCACAGCATCTGTTGGCAAATTACTAAAATCAATGGGAAATGTTTCACTAGCATCTGTATATGAAGATTGAAGCTCCAGTGTTGTTGCACCAGTCATACAAAGTTTTAAATCGAAAAGAGCAGCAGTTAATGATGTCCATGTACCAGTAGTACCAATATAATAAGGACCTCCATTAATTGCATCTGAATAAGATGTAGTACAATTGTGTTCATAACAACCTATAGAAGGTGTTGCATCACTTCTTGAAAAATCAATTATATCCTCTGATACAGCAGGAGTAGCAGCTCTTAAATCGGCACCTAAATTTTGAGTTCGACCTGAAACAGGACTAGATTTTCCAATAGAATTAAGCGTTACATCTGTATTATTCTGACCATTAGCCTCTGTTTCTGAATCCCATGTTGCATAATCTTTAGCTGTTCCATTTTTATTAACACATGTTGAACTAGTTCCAGTATATTGGAAATAATTATTGGTAGAAGTTAGTGTTCCTCCTGTACCATTTACATATATAGTAGCAGCAAATGTTGTAGTTCCAGCTGTAGATGATGGATTAATGAAAATATTGTTTTTAATGGTATTATTAACTGTACCTCCTATTTGAAGGCAATAGTTATCATAATTACTTGCCCCTGTAGACCTAACATAAATGGTGTTATTAAAAACTGATGATGCAGCACTGGCTTTAATACCATATAATCTACAACTATTAGCCCCGTAATCTAAGTTAATATAATTGTTATAAAAATAAGACACAGTAGTAGAAGTTGCAGTTCCAAAGTCAATTCCATACAAATATGCAGAACTCGACCCCCCCATTCCATTTTCAATATCTCTAACGGTATTCTTGTTAACGTATAGTGACAAAGAAGAACATGTTCCAACACTAACAATACCAACCGAATAATGAACACTTGAAGTACTAGAAGAACTGGTATTAATATATGCTATCGTGTTTTTTGTAATGTATAAAGTTGCTGAAGTAGGGTTGTTGACATAAATACCAGCGGCTGCACATGCTGCTGAGGTTGAAGCCGACTTTAAATATTTAATAGTGTTATTTCTGATATAATTAGTTCCAGCACCCGTAATTGAGCCAAAATAAACCCCATAAATATTTCCGTTTGCATTTACAGTAAAATAATCAGCAGAACTGCAATTAGAACCAGCACCTCCTAAATAGTTACCATTAATATCATGACTTGTACCTGAATTCAAATAAACAAGATAAGTACCAACAGTACTTGTAGAATATGCAGCAGCTGATTGATATATTTGATTTGTGGAAATTGTAAAAGCACTAACTCCTGTATTTCCCCAAATACCATAATTTGTAAAATCTTTAATCGTATTGGTTGAAATTGTACAAGAAGTATTAGTTCCTGTTGTATTATTACTAACTATTAAACAAGCTGTTGAAGCAGTAGCGTATGTTAATGTGCAATTATTGATTGATATGGTATTATTACCCGAAGCACCAACTCCCATAAATAAAACACCTGCAGTAGGAGCAGTTGTAGAACTATTATCTGCCTTAACTGTTGAATATTTAATAGTATTATTTGATGCATTATTTTGAATTAATATAGCTCTATTTGAAGCTGCGGCTGCTGCAGTATTAGAAACTGTTAAATAACTTG
Source organism: Bacteroidota bacterium (assembly GCA_037139195.1). Classification (GTDB taxonomy): domain Bacteria; phylum Bacteroidota; class Bacteroidia; order Bacteroidales; family JAHJDW01; genus JBAXGW01. Next base: position 20,135 of record JBAXGW010000006.1, on the reverse strand, counting down.
TAACACCATCACCACTTAGCTGCCTACCTTCTATGGTTATATAATTGGCATTATCAATAACAATAATTGAACCTCCAGAATTGCTGCCACTTATACTTGTTGCTTGAGCCGCTCCTGGCTGAACAGTAATAGTTTTTGCCGCTCCTGATCCCAATCCACTACCAAAAGTTATTGGAAAAGTTTCGCTTGCAGATGTATAATTAGATTGAAGCGAAAGAATTATATTTCCTGTATATCCACAACTTGTTAAATTAATAATAGCCTGAGTTAAATCAGGAAAAGTTCCAGTTGGACCAACTGTAATAGTTCCACTGTAGCTTGGGCAAGAAGTAGAGCCCATAACGTAATATTTAGTTAGACCAGTAACTGTTCCAACTGTTGTACTAGTTATTGAAGTGCCAGAAGTAGAGCCGTTTAATGTGGCATATGATCCATTAGATGTAGCACATGTTAAAACTTCATTTAAACCACCTAATGCAGATGGTCTTTGAATTTTAACTGTTCCAGCAGTCATAGCGCCTGCAGAATATATAACTTTCCAATACTCTGTCATACTTAAATGATGAGTTGATGGAGGTGTTCCATAGCAATCAGAAGAAAATGCTTCAACAGTAGGTGCTTGAGATGTATTGGTAGTTGCAGCAATTGTTAATGGGTAATAGTTCCCTCCTTTACCCGTTGGAAAAATATATGTGCCTCCAGTGCCTCCAGCAGCTGAAGCCATTGTCCATTTTATAGGGCCATTAACATAAGCAGATGCAGAACCGTTAGAAATTGCACTCGTTGATGTATTTGTAATAGTTAGCAATGGAGTTGAGCCTGTAGTTAGAATTCCTGCGGTTAATATAACAGTTCCAGTTGAAACTGTAGTTGCTTGCGATAGTGTTACTCCTGTATTAGTAGAATTTATTGCTTGAGTATTATTAATAACTAACCCTCCAGTAGCAGTTAATGTTGTAGGCAAAGCAGTTCCAGTAGTTTGTGCGGCATCTCCAATATAATGATAGTAAGCACCTTGATTCCATGAATAATAAGATGCAGATCCACTTCCAGATAAAACATTTCCAGTTGTTTGCGACTCAACAATACCGTCAGGGCTAGTAATTTTAAGTGTGCCACCAGCAGCTACAGTAAAGGTTTCAGTTCCAGCTCCTCCTGGATTAACTTTAACTCTAAAACTATTTGTTTGATCTATACTTCCTGTTCCAAAAACTAAAGTAGCGCCATTGCTAACAACAAAATCAGCCCCAGTTTTACTTAGTCTGAAATCCGAAAGTAATTGAACTGTAGAACCTGAATTTATCGTGGCAGTTGCAATATTATAATTATCAGGAGCGCTCCAAGTTTGAGTTCCAGATTTATTAAATACTAAAGTAGCAGCAATAGAAGTACTTTTAAATGAACTTGCAGCAGCCGTAAAATTTCCTCCAACATTTAAGTTCATTGTGCCCGTACCAGCAGGAGATATATCAAAAGTGGCTCCTGATGAAACTGAAATATTCCCTGTTACAGACATTGTTCCAGTTACTGAAGTGGCTGTTGATTGCAAATAAAATGTGCCAGCTAAAACAGAAAAATTACCAGATACATTCAACACCTGAAGATCCTTATTAGAAGCCAATGCAACAGATCCGCTTGTTCCAGTTTTTGTAATAGTTAAATATCCATTAATTGTAATAGTGCTGGTACTTGTAGCTGACCATAAGTAAGCGGTGTTGTTTCCAGCAGTAATGTTCCAGTTGATACTAGGGAATCCTCCAGTACAAGCAGCACTCCATGTTAACACTTCACCAGCAGTAGTTTGGCAATTTTTCACCTCGATTACTGCAGCAGAATTGAAAGATTCTGTTCCTGCAAAAGTTGGAGCAGCAGCAGTAGTATGATTATGAATATATGTTGCTGATGCATCCATTTGAAAAGTAGTAGCAGCAGCTAATGTAATTAGGTGATCTGCTTGTAAAGTACCACCTCCTTCAATTACAACCTTAGAACCTGTCCCAGAAACTGTCCAAGTGGCACTGGTTGTCATAGTATGTGCGCCACCATAACCAGAAGCAGTACCCTGAACAACAAATATTTCTCCAGTTGTAAAATTGGTAGGTGCACTTCCAGAAGTTCCATCTCTGTTGGAATTCCAACTAGTTATTAAATTTGGAGCAACTCCATTTTTTGAGTAATATGTAGTTGGAATATATTCATAACATCCAATATCTGGAGTTGCATCGCGAGTTGCACTTAAAAGATCATCGGAAGGAGCTCCAGATGCTGTTCCCGTATTTTTACATGATGAACCTGTGAGTAAAGTATAATTATCCGTTGAATTATCTGTAAAAGAAGGAGTGCCGCCGACAACACAACTAGTGGATGTAAAAAAAGACGATACAGTTTCATAATAACAATTATTTAATGGAATTGTTGGCTCAATTCCCATGTTATAATAATCATAACCGGTATTTTGATAGCCCAGTACGTTTGTCAAAGTGCTCATCGCTTGAGCATATGTTGCATACGAAATATATCCAGCATTTCCAGTAGAAGTATTGTAAGCTATTGTTGTATTAATAATATCAACTGCAGACCAACGAGGACTTTCAACATATATTGTTCCATTAGAAGTGGAATTGTTTTTATAAAACAAAGAATTCGTTATTGTCATAGTAAGCACCATAGAACCAGTATATGCTCCAATTGCAGAACCATATCTCGATGAATTACTACTAAATATACATTTAGATATAGTAATAGTAACAGCAGCAGTGTTACTCATGTATATTGCGCCACCATAACCACCAGAAACTCCACTATTTGGGGCATCACAACCTGTAAATGTGCATCCAGTAAATGCAATGGTATTACCATCTAAATAAACAGCCCCACCATCATAACCAGCAGGTGTATCACAGTTTTCAAATCTAATACTTGTAAAAGCATTTCCATTAGTGCCACTTAGCATATAAACAGCCCCTCCGCCAGCTCCAGAACTTTTATAATCTTTAACTGTAATTCCCTGAACTGTAATATTGTCGTTATTTGCATTATTAAAAATAAGCCAACGTCCTGTTTGGTCGCTATCAAAAATAGTGCTTCCGATACCAGCACCTAAAATAGTAAAACCTTCGTCGTCAGTTCCAATGGTAATATCTTTTTCGGTATAAGTACCTGCAGCAATATTAATAATATCGCCAGCTGCCAAATTATAGGTAGAAAAAACAGAAGCAAGTGTAGCTTTAGGAAAGCCAACTAAACCAGTTGCGGCATCACTACCAGTAGTGGTAATATAATAGTTAGCTGCATTAATTTTAGAATAAAATAATAGCAATACTATCAACAATATAGAATATAGTATATGTTTTTTCATAAAAAAAATCTCAAAAAAAATGAAACAGGTATATTTAATCAAAAAATGTGGTGTGCTGAAAAACTATTATACCATAATACAAAGATAATATATTATCTAACGCATTTTATCGTATAATTTACTTAATATAAGTTAAAATAATTCAAATTCATAATTTATTTCTATGAAATCACAATACATCAAAAATATTTTTAATTTGAATCAAAAGGACTAAAATAAAGAAACAAGATTAGGAGATAAATTAAGATAAAACACTAAGCAAATACTGCATTAGCATATTTCGACTATAAGATTTTACTCTTTTATAAGAAGCTTCTTGGACAATACTTTGTCGGAGGTTTCTAACATCAACATATATACACCAGGTTTAAAATCAATATCTCTGATATAATATTTATTTGTTCCTTTTTTGGATATAATATTTTTATTAAAAATCTGTTGACCTGCAACTGTATAAAGCATTATACTAATACTTTCATCAATCACTCCATTATATATTATAGATAAACTAGAGCCATCTTTATCCACTGATATTATTTCAAATAATTCTTTGTCTTTACAACTTAAAGCTATTGGATTGAAAACTTCAAATTGACCATCAAAATCTGTTTGAGATAAACGATAAAAAATTGTTTGATAATTAAAATCAACCGTATTATCAGAAAGCTGATATGATTGAATTGAATTTGAGTTACCTTTTGAGTTTACATTTCCAATAGTAACCCATTGTTGCATATCATAACTTCGCTCAACTGAAAAGAAATTATTATTCAACTCTGATGCTGTTTTCCATTCTAACTCAGCAGTATATTCATTACATTCTGCATTAAATGATAACAAACTTACAGGTAACGATGCACTTTGGTCGCCTGCCCCACCAGCATCGCTAAAAGTAGAAAGTCCGTTCCATTTTAAAGTATTTGTAGTAAAATCGGTTCCAGTAGAAGTTCCTTCAACTGTAACACCAGTTAATAAAGTAGAGGAAGTTGGCACGTACCATGTGCTGCCACTTCTCTTTATTGGAAGCAATTTGCTTGCATCAGTTCCGGCATGAATATCAGAAGCATCATAAATCAATGTCAAATCGTAATTAGGGGTAGTCATTCCAGTTTGCGTATAACGCCAGAATCTATCTATATAATTTGTAATAGAACCATTAAGCCCAGTTACTTTCTCTGCCTTAGTGTAAACGGTTAAATCGGCACTTGACAAACCTGCATTGCTATTTAACTTAAACGTTAAAGGAGTATAATGTGTTGCGTCGCCAATTGGATATATATATGTTGAATTTGAGGTAATATATCTTTTTAAACTACCTATTGTTCCTGCGTTGTCATAAGCTATAATATAGCGCACAGAACTTTGTCCAGTTATACTTCCATTAGCACTGCCCGAAACTCCAATTGTTAAAGTATTTGCTCCTGTTGCAATTTTAGTATCCGCTGAAAAATTAAGTATATTTCTTACATTAACAGCCCCTGCCAATGTTTTTGTTCCAGAACCTGCACTAGTTAAATTATAAACAGTAGAAGCTGGAAATGATTGAGCAGAACCATCTAATGTTACTGTGCTTGTAGAATAGTTGAATGTGCCAAGGCTAGTAATAGTTGAACCTGCAAGGTTTATAGCAGCTGCGCCACTAGCAGTGATTGTTCCACCAGTAGCATCAAAGTTTCCATCAACATTTAAAATTCCAGTAGAAATTGTACATGTATGAGGCATTGTTGCATATCCACTTACGTTTATTGTATTAGCTCCTATTGCAAGAATGCCTGCGTATCCCGTGCCAATAAAATTATTACAATATGCAGTAGCATCAATAGTAGCAGTGCCGCCTCCTGAACTTGCATCAAAATGAACATCGTCTGCCGAGGTTGGAACAGTGCTTGCATTTGGAGCACCTCCAGATGAATTAGACCAGTGCGTAGTATAATTACTCCAATTTCCAGAGCCACCAACCCAATAATATTGAATTGGACCTTCGTAACATCCTCTATGCGTATTTGTATATGGGGTTGTATTTCTTAAAGCAATAGTTCCATTAATATCATCAGTTACAACTGTATGAACATCAGCAGCAGTATATACCGTTACTAAATCAGCAGTGCTTAAGGATGCATCAGTATTAATTGTTATTGTAGAAGAGTTATCATTATTAGTTTCTCCTGAACAAATTGATAGTCCACGCCATGCATTTGCTGTTGTATTTGTTCCTCCATTTGTAGTTGTATAATAGGAAGCATTTGTAGCCCAACCATAATTAGAAACAAATGGAGCAGCATAAGAAGGTGAATTATAATAATTTGAAGTAGAATTGTATTTTACAATTGTTGTTCTTGCTGAATTATTTGTTGAAGTTCTGGTATTTTTGAAAATATTATTTTTCACATACAAAGCAGCATAAGTACCAGATACATCAGTACAATAAGCCCAAATTGCAGTGTTTCCAGCTCCAACATCACTTCCACCAATAACAACCGTATTATAGTACATGTAAACTGTGGGACCTGTACCATGAACGCCTGGATTAATACCAACAATAGTTACTGAATTTGTATTGCTTTCATTATCAATAAGCACAAAATTATTTGTTAATGGATGCGTTCCTGATCCATATCCATTATAAGAAATGCCATAAATACTTGGAAAGTTAGACCCTCTCGTAGCAGCATTAACCAAATTTACAATTCTGTTTTTATTACAAGTAGTACTAGAATTAGCATAACCACCACTGTATGCAAAATAAATTCCGCACACTATATTGCTCCAATCAGCAGTGCTTGTGATTTTTATATTTTTAATTGTATTACTTGTAACTGTATATGCACCTGTACTAAGACAATTTATTCCATACATACTGAGTGCAGCACCAGGATTTCCTGATGATGTAATATTTTGTATTGTATTATTTGTGATTGAATAGGTTCCAGTACTTTGAATATAAATACCATAATGAGTTCCAGCAGCTGCTGTAGAAATACTAATATTATCAGCAGAGGCAGATCCTATAGTATTCGATGAAATGGTATGAGTTCCAGATGCAGCTGCATTATCAATTATCCCTGTGAAATAACCATTATGCAATGTCATTGAAGTGATTGAGTTATTAGAAATGCCTATTGTAGCAGCTGCTATATTTAAGATAGCGGTTATTGTAGCAGATACAGACGTACCAGTTGATTGAGTTGCAAAAGTTGAAAGTGTATTATTGCTTATACTAGAAGTAGCAGCACTGGCTTCGTTTGAAATTCCATATATTTTCGAAGCCCCTGTTCCATAAACTGTTAAATTTTCAATAGCATTATATGTAATTGTAGCGGTTCCAGTTGATCTATTGTAAATTCCGTACAAACTACAAACACCAGAAGTAGTAGTTCCATTAACACCAATTGATATTGAATTTGACTGAGTAGAGCTTCCTATATTATTGTATGAAATTGTTGTTGCCCCAGAATTTGTAGAATGAGTGTAAATGCCATAAAACAAATAATTTATAGTAGCGCCAGTTGAAGCATGAGTGGCTATTCCTCCAATATTATTATAACTAATATCAACAGTTGAAGTAGAGTTAGAATAAATACCATACCAATAATTTCCTGAAGTTCCAGAATAATAAGTTATAGCTCCTGTACCAGAAGTTGAGCCAATTGTATTAGGTTCGCCAGTTGCGCCAATGTTAACAGCTCCCGCCAAAACAGCAATTCCAGCAAAAGTTCCAGGCAAAGCCTGATTTACACTATTAGTTGCTACACTTATTGTTATATTAGTAATTGTATTAGATTTCACAGTAGAAGCAGTTGTGCCAACTTTTAAATAAATTGGGATAAAACGAGAGCCAGCAGAGCTGTTTCCAACAAAAGTATATGTTCCTGTAGAATTGGAAGCGCTGTAGCCAATTGTATTTCCATTAACTAAAAACGAACTTCCTGCACTTAGTGTATAAGTAATAAAAACAGCACTATGTTGAACTGAAGAAGTTTGGGTTCTTGTTGCTGTTTGATAAAATTTATTATTTGTAATGCTCCAATCAGTGTTGTAGTCACTTAACAACATGCCATTTGAAGCAAAACTAGCACTAAAAAAGTCGTAAATATAATTATGATCAATTGTAATATTATTATTAACAGTAGCATCTCCTAGTGCATAAATAGCATTAGTTGGAGTTGCTGTTTCTTTATATATTTCACAGTAATTAACCTCATTAAATTCATTTCCGGTTGAAGATCCAGTACTAAACCATATTGTTCCGCTAGTAGCTGTAGAAGCATTACTTCTAACATTACAATATTCTAATTTGTTATAAGTTGCATCACCAACATATTTTACTGCATAAGCAGCAGAACTAGTGTTGTATGTATTAATTATACTTAAATTATTAGCATTCGACATAGTTCTTAAAGCACCCGGACTTCCATCAAAATAAATATAATCGGCACCATTAAACAATAAAGTTCCTGTTGTGTTTGATGAAGTAATTGAAAGTCCATTTGCACCAGTAGCAGGTCTAACCGTTATAGTTTTAGCCGCACTTGAACCTATAGTGGAAGCAAATGTAATTGGAAATGTTTCTGAAGCACATGAATAGTTCGACTGAAGTTCAAGAACAATATTTCCTGTATAACCACAATTTGTTAAATTTATTATAGCTTGAGTTAAATCAGTAAACGTTCCAGTTGGACCAACTGTAATTGTTCCACTATAACTAGGACAAGGCGCAGCCATAGCATAATATTCTGTATTTCCAGTAACAGTTCCAACAGAAGAAGTAGATGTTATAGAATTTCCACTTATTGAACCACCTAAAGTAGAGTAAGATCCTGTTGCACCAGTTGCACACCTACCAACAACAGAATAACCTGTAATTGCAGTTGGGCGTTCTAGTTTCACAATTCCAGCAGACATAGCACCTGCAGAATATATTACTTTCCAATATTCAGTTGAACTAAGCAACATACCAGAACCACCTGACCCAGAATTGAACACTTCAACTGTAGGAGCTTGTGAAGTGCTAGTATGACTAGAAATTGTGAACGGATAATAACTTCCACCTTTTCCAATTGGGAAAATATAAGTATCTCCAAAAGTATTGGACATTAGCCACTTCAAAGGACCATCAACATAGTTTGAAGAAGAAGCACCTGTAATGGCGCTTGTTGAGGTGTTTGACACATAAACTAAAGGAGTTGTTCCGCTAGTTAAAATTCCATTTGTTAAGGCTAAGATCCCTGCAACAGTTACCGCAGATGTGAGTGTAACTCCAGAGGTATTATCAATAGTTAAATTATTAACTGTTGCAGGCAAACCTGTTCCAGAAATTTGAGCGGCATTTCCCATGTAATAGTAATTTGCCCCTGTATTAAATGTTCGAGCTGTTGTTGTTCTAATGTTACCAGTAGCAGTTCCAACAGCTGATGTTATTCCATCTGTTGAATTTGTGATTTTCAGTGTTGCTGTGCTTGCATTACTTAAAACAAAAGAACCACCACCAGTAACATTTTTCTGCGCTGCCCCAGTACCACAAATCAAGGTTCCTGTTATAGTTGCTGTTCTACTTGCAGCAACAGGTAAATCGCTAGCTAAAAGAAGTGTTGCGCCACTATTAACAGTCCAGTTGGTGTGTGTATTTGTTAGAGTTCCAGTAGAGGTGAAAGTTTGTTGAGATGTTCCATTAAAATTAAAGGCTAAAAATGAACTTGAGTTTACATAATTAATAATTCCAGCAGAATGATTAAAATTTCCTTTTAAATTGATAATATTTGTTTCGCCACCTGCACCCGCAGAATTTTGAAATCTTAAATTTGAGTTTGCACTGTTAACAATTAAGTCGCCATAAATATCTAATGTATGATTTCCAGCTCCCCAAAATGCCACATAATAGCCAGATGCATGACCCGTCCATGTTAGATTTCCTTGAACAACAACATTTCCTGTTACTGCTAAAGATACATTCGCAGTAGATGTTAATGAGGTCCAATTCCATGTGAAATTTCCAAATGTTTGCCCGCCTATTCCAGAAACAGCATTAGACCCTGCAACACCTGTTATTAAGCAAGTAGAGGAAGCAGCCCAAGTTGCTGTTGGAATAGTACCTCCATTTACTAAGTGTTCATAAGTACCATCAATAGTAAATGAGCCATTATTAGTAATAGTTGAATAGGTTTTAAGCTGAGCTCCAGCAAATACTTTTACTAACGCACTTGCATTAACAGTTAAAGATCCAGCAGTAGCATTTGTATTATTAAAAATACCAGTAGTTCCCGTTCCAATTTCTAATTCTGTATTATTACTTGCATTGTTCTGAACAGTAAATGTACTTGAAGAACCTAATGTAAAGGTTTTTGCGTCGTTTACCAATACTTTTGCACTTGCCCCAGTTTGTGTTGTTTTAAATGTAATTGCATTAGTTTGTCCTGTTGACTCAATAATCTGGGTACTTGTTCCATTAAAATTAATAACACATGTTTGAACTTTAGATGTAGTTATTGTACCAGCGGAATGAGTAAAATTCCCTCCTACATTTAATGTTTGAGTTGTACCTGTTTCTGTGCCACCTGTATTTATAAAGTCTAAAGAAGCACCACCTGTCATTGCAAAATTACCAGTAACATTCACTGTATTATTTGGAGAACCTGTTCCAGAAACAGATGCACAAGCAAAATTAAAAGTTCCTGCAGATGAAGTATAATTTAAATTACCACCAATATTCCATGTGTAAGCACTTGCAGAATTAGTGATACAAAGATTGTTGGAGCCAGAAAAAGTCAAAGAAATTGTTAAATCGCCATTGGTTGTAATTGCACCTAGTGGTACTTTAGTTGCCAATGTAGATGTACTGAATTTTAAATGATGAAATGTTTGAGTTAAATCAGAAGGAGCATTATTTGTCATTCCTTGTATATCACAAGTTGCACCACTACTCCATGTGGCGGTTGGAATTGTTCCACCATCTCTAGCATGATTGTAGGTTCCTGAAATAGTTGTAGTTCCAGTTGAGGTATAAGTTGCACCAGTGTTTGTCCCCGTTCCATTTACTGCTAAGGTTCCAGCAATAGAACCAGTTGATCCAGAAACTAATGTCATGCTGGCAGAATTAGATGTATTATAATCTAATATAAGAGTTGAACCGCTTGTAACAGACAAATCAGCTCCAGAACCATCTCCAACAGAAAGAGTAGTACTACTAACAGTATTTCTAAGCATAACATTTGTATTAGTATTTACTGTTAAAGAGGCGACAGTTGACGTTGGGACAGCTGTTACTGTAATAGTCTGACCAGTATTAAATGTTACTTGATCTAAACAACTTGAGCCAGGAACTCCATTAGGAGTCCAATTGCTGGAAGTTGTCCATGCACCTGATGTTCCTCCATTCCATACGTATGAAGTTGAAGTATTTGAGGCCTCATAACATCCGATACTTGGAGGATTAGGACGAGCCGTTCCAGCTAAGTCGGTTGCAGGAGCACCAGCAGCAGTACCAGCTCCTTTACAATTTGAACAAGCACTAATAGTGTAATCATCCGCAGAGCTATTAGTAAAAGAAGGATCCCCTGTAACACAAGAAGTTTTTGACCCTGTAACTGTAATTGTACTGGCACTTCCGTATGAGCAATTTATTAAGTTTATGGTTGTACTATTTTCATAAAAATCCTTGCTTGTGTTATTGTAAGAAATAGTATTATCAATATTATAAGTTCCACTAGACCAAGCAGCAAATCCTGCAGCTGAACCTCCGCTAGAAACATTGCCTGTTATTGTACAATTATAAATAGAAACAGTTGCTAGAGCCTCAATATCAACGGTTCCAATATTGGTTACAGTATTTTTATAAAACAACGAATTTTTCAAGTTTAAAGTACAAGAAGCTGCTAAAATTTCAATTCCAGAACCATATATAGCAGTATTACTATAAAAAACACATTTATCTATGGTCAAGTTAGAAGCAGAACCATTTGCAGCAATACCTCCTCCCATTGAGGCAGCATCGCAACCTGTAAAGGTGCAATTTGTTATTGTAGCAGTATTACCAGCAAAATATACTGCTCCTCCATAGTCATAAGAATTTACGTTTGCATCACAATTGTTGAATTTAATATTTGTAAAACTTATATTATTACAGCCTGAAATTAAATATATACCTCCGCCCGAAGCAGCTTTATAATCTTTAACAGTTAAATCTTGAATTGTAATATTATCATTATTGGTATTGTTAAACAACATCCATCTATCAGTTTGATCGCTGCTAAAAATTGTTGTTGCTATACCTGCACCAACAATAGAAAAACCCTCATCATCTGAACCAACTGTAATCCCTTTTTCTGTATATGTTCCAGCTGCAACATGAATAATGTCGCCAGAACCTAAATTAAACGCAGTAAAAACTTGAGCAAAAGTTCCTTTAGGCGAACCTGCTGTTAAACCTGTATTACCTGTCAGACCAGTTGTAGATATATAGTAGTCGGTTGCTATAGAAACCTCTGATAGCAAAATAAAAAAAAGTAAAATAATAATATGTAGTAATTTATTTTTCATAAAAAAAATCATAAATCAATTTATTATGACTAATGAAAAAGGGCAAAATTTCACTTAATTTACAAAGATAAAAAATTAATGATTTAATATCAACCTAAAATTTACGTATTTTTAACGAACGAAAACTTAATTTAATACTACAAATTAATTAATTTGTAAAAATAACTAATTTGTAAAAATAACTAATTTTTAATTTATTACAATTTTTTTATTGAAAATTTTCGATTTGCTTGATATAACTCTAAGTAAATATGTGTTTTTTGATAGTTTTAAATCTGAAAGCTGTATTGTGTTAATTCCATCAACCGTTTTATATTTCGATTCAAAAAGCTTTTGACCAATTGAGTTATAAATCTCTACAGTTAAGCTTTCATTTTCTTCGGAAGAAATTTCAATATTAAAATTGTTATCAGAAGGATTTGGGAAAACGTTAAAAACATCTTCATCAGAATTACCACAATTAGAAGGAAGAATTTTAAAATACTCATATCTCCCATCAAAATCAGTTTGCTTTAATCTATAATATGCAGTTAAATAATTTGCATCATCAATAATGCTATAATTTAATATTGAATTACTATTTCCTGCTCCGTCTAAAATAGCAACAAAATTCCAGTTTTCTAAATCATAGCTTTTTTCAAGCGTAAAAAAAGCATTATTAGTTTCAGATAAAGTAGACCATTTAATAATTGTTTTGCCATTATCGCAATCAGCATTAAAAGACAACAATTCAATTGGCAACATCACACCATTGCTTTCATAAGCGCCAGCATCTGGGTTACTAACACGCGAATAATGTCTAATATCATCTGTTGGGGCTCCAACTGTTGTTCCAAAATCAATACATGGCGATGTTCCTTGTAAAGTATAATCGTCTGAAGCAGAACTAGTAAAAAGTGGGTTAGCAACCAATGGCGAAGTATTGGTAGTAATTGTATTAATTTCAGCTGAACTTCCATAACAACAATTTTTCATAGTAATGGTGCCAGAATTATTATATACATCATTATACGTAGTTCCTAGGTTGGCATAAATAATAGAATTAGTTATATTTATCTTTGCCGAAGATAAAGTTAGAATACCTCCTGTTCCATAACTAGCATTACCATTTGCAGTTACAGTACAGTTCATCAAATTAAGAGTGCCAGTTGAATTCATACAACATATAACAGATTCGCCAAGAGAAACGCCATTTTTATAAAACAAACAATTTTCAAGATTTAAAACTGAAGTAGATCCAACACCAAAAAACAAAGCGGTGCCATAATTACCAGAAGTAGTGACATTAGAATAAAATTTACTATGTGTTATTGAAGAATTTGCTGATGGAGCTAACTCAATAGAAATAGCACCTCCATAACGATCAGCATTGCAGTTTTTAAAAGTACAATAGGTTACTGTGATTCCTTCAACAGAATATATTGCACCACCTCTGTGATTTACTGAAGTTTTTGTATCACAATTATCAAAAACACAGTTGTTAACTGAAAAACCAGTACAACCAGCAATAATTTTCACTCCTCCACCACCGTCAGGGTCTGCTGATCCAGTTGTAATATGATCTTTTATTGTTAAATTATTAATTGTAATATTATCATTATTGGTATTGTTTAACAATAACCAACGAGCAGTACTTGCAGCATCAAAAATTGAGGTTGGGACTCCAGCAGATAAAGCTGCACCTTGAATAACAAAACCTTCATCATCACTACCAACAGTAGTTCCTGTTTCTGTGTAGGTTCCTGCTGCAACTTTAATAGTATCGCCAGCTCCTAAATTATATGTTGAAAAAATATTTGCTAAAGTGAGTTTTGGCGTGCTAATATCTGTTCCGTTACTAGCATTATTTCCAGCAGCTGATATATAATAATTCGCTCCAAATGAAAATGAAGCAACAAAGAAAAAAACTAAAGGAAGAATAAAAAATTTAAAATTTATTCTAAAATAAACACCATAAAATTTCAGATTATTAAATTTCATTTGTCTCAATTTTATTTAATTAATATTACTTTTTGTGTTTATTAAATTAAAACACTTTAAGTTACGAAATATTTTATAATAAAGCAATCAAATACCTAATTATTTTTCATTAAACTTCTGATGTATAAAATTAATTATAATAAAATTGCAAAATTGTCAATAAGTGATATACAGCTATTTAATGTGGCAAATTGACTTTTTTGGGGTTAACGGATTGAAATTTGGGGCAAGTTTCTGTAATATTTTTATTAAAACTGTTTTCTGAAAATTATTTAATCTCTAATTTCTTGATGTTCATCGTATATGTATATATATCAATAGGTGTTATCGTCAAACTAATTTTAAGACATATTACTCATTTAAATTAGTGTATATACGCATTAAGAACCCAAAAAGAACCTATTTTGGTTTACAAAAAAATAATGAAACGAAAAAGGAGAGCCGAAGCTCTCCTTTTGCAAATTAAAAAATAAATTTAATGTATTAATTCATACAACAAACTAAAACTATTTCGAAATAATAACTTTAACAACTTGATTATTTACTCTTACAAAATAAACACCATCTGTTAAGTTTTGTGTATTTATAGATAAGTTGTCAGAAGCAACGGCACTATAAACTAATTGTCCTAAAGAATTCATCATTGTTACATTAGAATTAACAGCCATATTTGCAATATTTAATACGCTATTAGCTGGATTTGGATATACAGATAAATTTGTAGCAGAAAAAGCATCAATAGAAACTGTACTTGAAACATTAATGGTATATGTAGCTGTAACTTGTGTAGTACAAGGAGCTACACCTGTAACAGTCATTGTTAATGTAACGGTGTTTCCAGCATCACCAGCAGCTGCAGTGTAAGTAGGAGTTAAAGTAGTTTCACCAGAAGTAATAGTTCCTGCACCATTTTCTGTCCATAAAATAGTTCCATTTGATGACGAAGCACCGCTTACAGTTGCAGTTCCAGTTGAGTTTATTGTTATACTTCCACCGGCATTTGCAGTAGGTAAAGCTGGAACAATAATTGAATATGTAGCAACAGCAGGAATACAAGTTCCATTTGAAACAGTCATTGTTAATGTTACAGTATTACCCGCATCACCAGCAGCTGCAGTATATGTTGGCGTTAATGTATTAGCTCCAGAAGTAATTGTACCAGCACCATTTTCTGTCCATGATATTGTACCATTTGATGATGAGGCACCACTAACAGTTGCATCACCATTAGTACAAATAGTTTGACTACCATTTGCATTAGCAGTGGGAGTAGCAGGAACAAAGATTGAATAAGTAGCTGTAGCAGGAGTGCATGAACCATTAGATACTGTCATGGTTAATATTACAGTGTTTCCTGCATCACCAGCAGCTGCAGTATATGTTGGCGTTAATGTGTTAGATCCTGAAGTAATAGAGCCAGCACCATTTTCTGTCCATAAAATAGTTCCATTTGATGATGTAGCTCCGCTTACAGTTGCAGTTTCATTTGAACAAATAGTTTGATTGCCACTTACATTTGCTGTTGGAGAAGTATTAACAAAAACAGAATAAGTTGCAGTCGTAGAGTTTGAGCAACCGGTAACAGTCATAGTCAGTGTAACAGTATTTCCAGCATCACCAGCAGCTGCAGTGTATGTTGGAGTTAAAGAATTTGCACCAGAAGTAATTGACCCAGCACCATTTTCTGTCCATGCTATTGTTCCACCAGTGGCAGTTGCGCCAGTTACAGTAGCAGTTTCGCTAGAACAAATAGTTTGATTTCCACCTGCAGTCGCAACTAAAGGCATAGCTACTGTAATATCGTAAGTAGCAGAAGATGTAGCAGTATTACCACAACTATTATTGCTTGTTACAGTCATTGTCAATGTAACTGTGTTACCAGCATCAGCAGCATCAGCAGTATAAGTTGGCGTTAATGTATTCGCTCCTGAAGAAATTGACCCAGCACCATTTTCAGTCCAAGCAATAGATCCATTAGAAGATGTTGCACCAGAAACAGTTGCAGTTCCACCATTTGGATTACAAATATTAGATAAACCACCAGCAGTGGCAGTAGGCAATCCATCAACAACAACTGAGTATGTTGCAGTAGCTTCTGATGTGCAAGGGGTATTTGCCGTAACTGTCATAGTAAGAGTAACTGTGTTTCTAGCATCACCAATAGCTGCAGTATATGTTGGCGTTAAAGTATTTGCGCCAGCTGTTATTGTTCCTGCGCCATTTTCAGTCCATAAAATTGTTCCATTTGAAGACGTAGCACCACTTACTGTAGCAGTTCCATTTGAACAGATTGTTTGAGTTCCACCAGCATTGGCAGTAGGAAGAGCAGGAACATATACAGAGTAAGTAGCAACAGCATTACTAGAACAACCTGTAACAGTCATGGTAAGAGTAACCGTAGTCCCAGCATCGCCAGCAGCAGCTGTATAAGTTGGCGTTAAAGTATTAGAACCTGAAGTAATTGAACCTGCACCATTTTCAGTCCAAGCAATTGTCCCATTAGCAGAAGTAGCACCAGAAACGGTAGCAGCTCCATTAGAGCATATTGTTTGATTTCCTCCAGCTGTTGCAGTAGGCAAAGCAGTTACATAAACTGTATACGTGGCAGTAACTTGAGTTGCACAAGGTGCCGCCCCAGTAACAGTCATAGTAAGCGTAACAGTGTTTCCTGCATCACCAGCAGCTGCAGTATATGTTGGCGTTAATGTATTAGCTCCTGAAGTTATAGAGCCTGCACCATTTTCAGTCCAAGCAATTATTCCGTTAGTAGCAGATGCACCAGAAACAATGGCTGTTCCATTTGAACAGATTGTTTGATTTCCACCAGCAACAGCACTAGGATTAATTCCTATAGGGACTATTTCCCAAATGCTCAAAAACAATCAAATCCGCTTATATCTCGCATGTAGGCGGATTTTTTGTTTTTGCTGATATGCAAAAATAATCAAAAAAGCTCAGAATTTTGGTGACCAATTCGGGTACCTCGCTTTTTTACCATATAAAAAAAGTGTGCCGATAATATCGGGTAAAAATTATTTTCAAAAATAATTCCTTTTATCATTTACAATTCTTCAGTGGTTGTTTAAAATTATTAAAAAAGGTTTTATTATGAACAAACACAAGATTTTATTTTACTTGAAAAAGAGTAAAGCAGACAAGAAAACAGGTGAAGCACCTATTTATTTAAGAATTACGGTAGATGGCATCCGTGCCGAAATTTCAGTTGGCGAAAAGATACACCCAATAAATTGGGATAGCAAAGCCAACCGACCCAAAGGAAATAAAGTTGAAGCAAGAACACTATCCACAACGCTATCAACATGCGAGAACAAAGTGAATGAAGCGGCAAACACTTTGGCATTAGACCGTAAAGAAATAACGGCAGAAGCCATCAAAAACGTTTATACAGGCGAATCATACAAGAAACATACATTGCTTGAAGCCGTAACTTATCACAATAGCAAGATGCACGACAAATTAAAGAAAGGCACCTGTGCTGGATATACGGAAATGGAACAAAAGCTAAAAGCATATTTGAAGTATGAATACAGAAAAAATGATGTTTTACTTGATGACACAAGTTATTTGTTCATAGATAAATTCAACGATTATATGATATGCCAAGATAAATTATGTGGAAACACAGCATGGCGGTATCTAAAAAATCTGAAAAAAGTAATCAATATGGCAATTGATATGGAATGGACAGTAAACAATCCATTCCGTAAATTCAAATGCACCTACAAGAACCCTCAAAGAACCTACCTGTCAAACGAAGAAATTAAGAAGATTGAAGAAACGGTAATTGATGATGAAAATTTACAACGAACACGAG
Organism: Bacteroidota bacterium; assembly: GCA_037139195.1. Taxonomy (GTDB): domain Bacteria; phylum Bacteroidota; class Bacteroidia; order Bacteroidales; family JAHJDW01; genus JBAXGW01. The sequence continues at coordinate 2,430 of JBAXGW010000006.1, read as the reverse complement.
ACCTATTCCTATTTGCCATAAATACAGGTATGGCATTTGTGGACCTAACCAATTTCAACGAAAACCATATTACCATCGAACATGAAAAGAAAATAATTATTATCAACCGCCAGAAAACAGGTGAACAGGCTGTAATCCCATTGTTACCAAAAGCTACTGAAATAATAAACAAATACAAACATGACCCAGCGTGCAATGCACACGATAAAATATTGCCAACATCATGCTATACCAAAGCAAATGTAGAGTTGAAAGATGTTGCCAAGCTATGTGGTATAAAGAAGAATCTTACGTTTCACCTTGGCAGACATACATTTGCAACTACAATTCTACTATCGAACCAAGTACCTATCGAAACGGTGAAAAAAGCATTGGGGGTTAAATCCTATGGCACGATGGATATTTATGCCAAATTGGTAAATGAAAGAATTATTAGTGATTTTGATATACTTGAAAATAAAATTGCAGCACGAAAGTCAGCAGCAGAGCGGAAATAGAAAATATTTTAAAAATATTTTCATTTTACTATTGAGTTTTTTAGGTTCTGTGTTTATATTTTAAAATGTAGGGTCATAAAAAACCCGAATAACATTTTATAAACTTAAAAAAGTATGAACTTAAATGAATTAATCACAAAAAAAGATTTAGAAAACTTCAAACAAGAAGTATTTGAAAAAATGACCGAACTATTAAATCCAACCAAAAAATCGTACAATGATAAAAATTGGGTAAAATCGAAGGAAGCCAAAGAATTATTAGACTGTTCTCAAAATACACTTGATGGAATGGTGGTAAATAGTATTATCAAAAGGAATAAGATTAAAGGACGCTGGTATTATTCTATAAAATCCATCAACGACTCATTGGAAAACAAAACCAAAGCTGCATAACAACCCCTAAGTATAACAAGGGTTGGCAAGTAAAAATATGAGCATCAGCAAGGCTTTAATAAACTTAGATTGGTTGGAAATGTATTTTATTGGTAAAATCACACCAATAGAAGAAGATTTATCTGATGGAACTATAAACGACCATTACCAGATAAATCAGCATTTCCAATTGAATCGGAGTTATGAAAACAAACACCCATCGTTTGACTTGTGTTACCATATAATAATAGGTAAACAAAAAGTAGGGTATTTGTTTTATCGTAGCAATGGAAAGTATAGGTTTGCAAATGCCGATACTATACAAGTAAGAATTGACAATCATATATTGTATCAAACAGGCTTATCCTCGATGTTATACAATATCCAACAATCGTTAAACATTACATTTCATTCATATTACAGAATTGATATTGCAATAGATGGCTACAATATTATCAAGCGACACAACGTCCTATCCCAATCAAAGGAATACCGAAGAAAACGTTCCATTCGAGTAAATGGCATCTATGATGAAAACACCAAAGCACATACCAGTTTTGTGTTGGGTGCGAGTAAATCAGACAAAACAATATCCATTTATCCGAAGCAACAACAGATTATTGATGTGCAGAAACACTACATTGGCGACTACTGGAAACGGAACGGATTAACCATCAGAAAGAATGATACAATAGACCGTGTAGAAATCCGCTTGAGCAGAAAGTTGTTACAACATTTTACCGCAATTTTTGAGGAGTTGGAAATACCCATATTTTTAGCATCCATATTTAAAACCAATGCCAATGATATATTGGAATTTGTAGAAATAGCCAACCACAAACACCGTGAGCACCTTATTAATTGGGAATCCTTCGGAAAATTGACCATAAAGAAACCCAAAACCACCATAAAACAAGAAACCAACACCCGATACAAACCCATAATTAAACAACTGTTTTTGGAAATTCTGAAACAAGCCAAACAAGATGAAAATAATGAAATTAACCAATGCCATTTGGATACTTTGGCACATTTTGCCTTCAACTATGGCTTATGCAACTGGGTAACTAAAACCATTGCTAAATGGGGTAAAGAGTTTCAAAAAACACTACTTTAATTAAAAAATTAATTTGTTTAGTTTGTTATATTTAGTAATTTTACAGTGAAATGAATTTTAAAAGTCAAACTAATTTATAAAAATTATGGTAATGAATTAAATATCAATATATAAAATATAGCGTTTAGCTAAATTCTGTAACTGAAATCGACCAAATATTCAATACAAACAGAAGTAGTAAGAACGCCATGCGAAAGCGTGGTTGTTGTTTATACTTGTTTGTATGGTTCTTGGTCGGACCTCAGTTACAGTGTGGCAATTTAACCACGCTGTTTTTTTTTATAAAAATCATTTGTCATTAACCTTTGTAGAAAATAAAGTATAAATCAAAAAAAGTAAAATTTATGAATCTGACATTATTAATCACAGAATTAAAAAAGGAAAACATCGATGCAAAATCGTTTTCAATTAATTACGAAACAAAAGAAATTCTTTTAACTCTTT